>NZ_BSSF01000011.1:0-356032 GCF_030268985.1 Microbispora sp. NBRC 16548 | reverse complement strand
CACAACCGCCAACGACGTCACAGCGCCCTGGGGATGCGCACCCCGGTCGAATACGAGATGCTCTACGCAAACACCCAGCTGGCATGACGGCCAACCAAGCCAACTCCACAGAACCCGAGGCACATCAGACGGAGTGGCTCGACGAGCACCGCTACCCGCTGACCCGATCGCAGGCCGACGTCCTGAGCCAACTCGCCGAACTGTGCGGGGATGACGATCCCGAGCAGGCACTGAATGCCCTGGAGAAATCTCGCACGCTGGATCCCGACACCGAGGAGACCTACCTCCGCATCATCCGCCTGCAGCTGAGCCTCGGCCGCAGGGACGACGCGCGGCGGACCGCCAAGCTGCTCCGCCAGCGCCAAGCCGGTCTCGGACTTCCGCCCAATCCAAGAACAGAGAGAGCTCTTGCCACGCTGTTCGCGGGTAACGAAGGGTCCTGAAATTCCCGTTAAACATTTTGCAGCACAAATCCCGAGCTGTCCCTGACGGGGCTCCGCCCCGGTGTACTGGGCTCCGTGGTAGGCGGTCACTAACCGGTACGGTTCCAGTCATAGAGATCCGGCCTCTGTCTCGGCCCAACCGGTTATCGGTGAGCTTGATTACCGGCTTTTCTTCGCAGGGAGGAACGTCCCACGGCGGCTGCCACCGTCAGCAACGAGATCGTGTGCACCGGCGCGGCCAGCGCGACCGCGACCAACGCCGGGGACGGCTCGATCCCGAACGCCGCCAGGCCGGCGATGACCGGGACCAGTCCCGCCGCGAGCATCCACGCCTCAACCTGCTCGTGGGTGACCCGCCAGCACCGGTCGTCCGCCAGCCCGGCTATGGAGGCCAAGCCGGCAAAGTGGCCTATCCGCACCGGACCGATCGCGACTCGTCGTGACGCGAGCATCACCGCGACGCCGAGTGTCAGCAGCACAACCCCCACGAACTCGCTCATGCGGTCCTCGACGCCTCGTGGACGTGAGCTTTCGGCTCCGGCATCCGGCGCGCCGGCGGCAGCGATCTGGTTCCCCCCGGCATGTCCGTCACCGGCACTTTGGCCGTGCCCAGGACGTGACCGACGCCGCGAAACACCACCGGTTCCACGGTCTCGATGACGAAACCCGCCTGCCGGATGGCGGCAAGGGCGTCGCTCGCCGGGCGGCAGCCGCCGAAAACCCGGGACCAGAGTGGGGAGAGCAGGCTCTGGCAGAGCGAGATCATGTGGTTGCCGGAACGCTGATGCTCGTAAAAACGCAGTTCGCCTCCGGGGCGGAGGATCCGTCTCACCTCGCTCAGGGTTCGAGCCACCGAGGGGGAGCAGCACAGGACCAGGGAGGCGACGACCGCGTCGAAGGACGCATCGGGCACGGGTAGGCGGGTGATCTCGCCCTCGACTACCTCCACGGGAATCGCGACCTTCTGGGCGGCGAGCCGCGCGGCCGCCCTCAGGAAGGGATCGCTCTCGACTATGACAAGCTCATCGACAGTGGAGGGGAAGCAGACAATCTTCTTGCCGTCCCCCGCACCGATCTCTAGGACCCGGCCCGTCAGGTCACCCACCAGCCGCAGGCGCTGCGGCGTCAGGCGGTTCCCACTGCACACCGGACGCGGATGGTGGAACTGTTCCATACCGCGACCGAGGAACCGCCTGGTATCCGGCGGATGCTCCGTGGAAATGCCCATGTCTTCTCCTTGCTTCGGCTTCTCCCACTATGGGTCGTGGCCGCCGAAGGAGACAGGAATCTTGACGCGACTCTGACGGGCGCGGCGCCAATTGCTACGACTTCTTGAGAATCTTCGAGGCAGGTGTCAGGACCACGCAGGAATATCGTCGTGGGCCGTCAAGAAGGGGTATAGAAGCCCGAAGATATGACACCGAAAGGTGAGAATGGTGCGTACAGCATCGGCCGTGTTCGTTCCGCCTACTCGCCGTACGCCGCCGACTGCCCACGTTCACGTCTGTCCGGCCACGCCGGCCACGGCGAGATCGCTCGGGGGAACCACATGGACGTTCACCTGATCAATCATGAGGGGATCGAGGAGCGTCCCGTCGAAGAGCTGCCGACACTGCTTGGGCGACAGGACGGCCTGGTGTGGGTGGACATCCCCCGCTGTGACACCGATGCCGTAGGTGTGCTGACGGAGGTGTTCGGCTTCCACCCCATGGCGATCAAAGACTGTGTCGAACGCAACCGTGTGCCGAAGATGCACGCCTACCGGGATCATGTGTTCGTCGTTCTGCATGCGCCCGAGCGGGGGAAGCGCGGCCACGTGCACTACATCGAGCTCGACCAGTTCATCGGCCGGAACTATCTGGTAACCGTCCACGGGCCGGTGAACCCGGCGGTCCAGCCCGGGATCGCCCTGCGGGAGACACAGGCGGTGCTGGCCCGCATCGAGGCGGGACGGCTGCGTCCCGCCTCAGCGTTCGAACTGTCCCACGCGATCGTCGCCGCCCTCATCCGCAACCAGGAGGACTACGTCGAGGCGGTCACCGGCGACGTGTGGCGACTGGAGCAGCGGGTCACGGGCGGGCAGGTGGGCGACCCCGAAGAATTCCTCGACGAGCTGTTCCGCACCCGCCACGGCCTGCTCACCGTGCGCACGATGGGTGCGCTCAGCGGCGCGATCTACGGAGAGATGGCCGGCCTCGCCCGCATGTCGCCCGAAGGGCGACATCTGATGGCGGAGATCGGGGACCGGTTCGAGCGGATACGCAGGGTCGCCGACGGCGAACGGGAGTACCTCCAAGGCGTGATCGAGTTCTACCAGACCACCCTCACCATCAAGGCCGCGCTAATCGGCCAGGCGCAGAACGAAGAGGTCAAGCGTCTGACGGAGGCCAGCTATACGCAGAACGAGGAGATCAAGAAAATATCCGCCTGGGCGGCCATCTTCTTCGCCCCCACTCTGGTCGGCACGGTATACGGCATGAATTTCACCCGGCTACCCGTTCGCTCTGACCCTCATGATGCTGGCGTCGGCAGTTCTCTACATGGTGTTCAAGAGACGGGGATGGCTGTGACCGTCGCCGCTCTCAGCGCCCTCTGGCCGTGATGGTCCGCCATTCACCTTCCCACCCGGCCACGGCACGCCGCGCGGTCCACGCGCGGCGCCCCGACCGCACGAGGTGGCCTGCGGTCCAGAGGCCGCCGGCCGCGGCCGGTCCCGCCAGCAGAGCGACCACGACGACCACGGCGGTCGGCGAGGGGCCGGGGGCCGGTTCTTCCCCGGCGTCGACCCACAGGGCCAGCCGGTCCCCCGCCTGGTGCTCGGAGGTCGTCACCGTTCTGCCCGTGTGGGAACGGCCGTCCCGGCCGGTCCAGACGACCTCCGCCACCGTGGCGGGCAGAGCAGCGGACCGGGCCGCGGCGGCGGGGGTCCGGAGCACCCGTACGACGTGGCCGGTCACCCGTCGATGGCCGTCGGTGTAGGCGTCCGCGTCGTGGATCAGGAGCGCGCTGACGATCGCGCTGGTCGCGCAGGCGACGATGGTCAGCAGCGCCGCCGTCAGGACGCGTCCCGTCGATGAGACGTGCACGATCTTCCCCATGGGTTCTCAGAGGCCGACGTCGCGGCGCAGCAGGTCGTCGAGGCCCTCGCGACGGACGACGAGGCGGGCCTTGCCCCGGCTCACGGCGACGACCGGCGGGCGCCCGGTCATGTTGTACGTCGAGGCCATCGAGTGGTTGTAGGCGCCGGTAGCGGCGACGGCGAGCACGTCCCCGGGGCGGATGTCGGCGGGGAGCGCGACAGCCTCGGCCAGCGTGTCCCCGCTCTCGCAGTGGTGGCCGACCACCGTAAAGTCCCGCTCGCCCTCGTGCGTCGCCCGGCCGATCACAGGCGGCCATGGCCCGGCACCAGAACGCCTTGGCGGCGTACGCGACCTCGGCCCGGGGCAGCGCGGCACGGTAGGCGCGGCAGCGCAGGCGCACGTCCGCCTCGTCCATGACGTACGCAGGGGTGCCGAAGCGCGCGGCCACCTCCATCAGGTCGACGCCGCCGACCTCCGCATGCCCGTCGGCGTCGAAGCACGCGGTTGCCGGCCAGGGGCCCTCGGCCGTCTCCGTCGTACGCGGAGGTGTGATCAGCAGGCTCATTTCGTTCTTCTCTCCGCCAGGAGCGCCTGGCCGAGTCCGGGGACCGTACGGGTCACGATCTGGGTGCAGGTGGTGTCGGCGCCCGCGTCGCGGAGCGTCGCCACCACAAGTTCGAGATCGTCCATGCTCCGGCAGGCCACCCGCACCTCGATGTCGGCGTCGCCGAGCAGGACCAGCGCGCTCAACACCGCAGGCATCTCACGCAACCTCTGCTCGTAGGCTCCGCATCTCACATCGTGGCGCAGCCGGACGCGTACGACGGCCTGGATCGGGCGGCCGAACGCCGCCGGGTCCACCTCGACACGGACGGCGGCCAGCGCGCCGCTGTCGCGCAGCCTGCGCAACCGGACGGAGACCGTGCTGTCGCCGAGCGCGAGGTCTCGGGCGAGGGCCCGCACCGGAGCGCGACCATCCCGCGCCAGCGCCTGGAGCAGCGACCTGTCGACGTCGTCGAGAGAGCTCACCGCACACCGCCTCCTGAACGGCTCTGCCGCACTGAACGGGCAAACAACCCGGAAATGGGACACACGACACGCTAAGCACGGCCCGGCCTATGAGCGGGCCATCCTGACGCGATTCCTACGGCGGGTCTGTCGAATCTGACGCCCGGTTGACATCGCCACACCCTCATGGCTGTCTCCCGTCGACGTCGACTCGCTTCCCGCCCCCACGTACAAAGTGCAGCCAAATCGCGGGCCGCGTGCAGGAACGCGTCTTGAGCGGACCTCGGCTGCTTCCGTGAGGAGCGGACGTGCAGTCGGCCGGTTGCCCAAGGAGGGCGGACGTTCCACTGCCCTCGATGCGTGAGCCCGCCCTCGACCTCTCGTGACCAGGAGCGCCCGTCGTCACGTTTTGTGATCGAACAACTTCCGCTCTTGACGTCTTCTTGACGCCCTGTCTCCTCTGATGGCGGTGATTCCGCCATTAGTGTGCATGCGTTGCTTTACGCGTCCTTGATGCCGGAGGTGGCCAGGTTGGGGCGTTCTGTCGCCACGCCGACGGGTCCGGTGCGCGCCTGGTTGCTCGAGGGTCTCCAGACCGATCGCAAGGAGATCGAGCACGGGCCGCACGCGAAGCACCCGTGGTGGCGGGTGATGTGCCTGACGGGTGTGGACTATTTCTCCACGCTCGGCTACCAGCCGGGGATCGCGGCGCTCGCGGCCGGGTTCCTGTCTCCGCTCGCCACGGTCTTCCTGGTCGCTCTCACGCTGCTGGGCGCGCTGCCGGTCTACCGTCGGGTGGCCGCCGAGAGCCCGTACGGCCAGGGCTCGATCGCGATGCTGGAGAGGCTGGCGCCGCAGTGGTGGGGCAAGCTGTTCGTCCTGGCCCTGCTCGGGTTCGCGGCCACCGATTTCGTCATCACCATGACGCTGTCGGCCGCCGACGCCACCGCGCACATCCTGGAGAACCCGTTCGCGCCGCACTGGCTCGAGGGGCAGCGGGTGCCCGTCACACTGTTCCTGCTGGCCCTGCTCGGTGGGGTGTTCCTGATGGGCTTCACCGAGGCGATCGGCATCGCGGTGATCCTCGTCCTCGTCTACCTCGCGCTCAACGCCGTCGTCGTGGTCACCTCGATCGTCCACGTGCTCCAGGCGCCCCAGGTGGTCGTGGACTGGACGCACACGCTGGACGTCGGCTACAGCGGTCCACTGGCCATGATCGGCCTGTCGCTGCTGGTCATGCCGAAGCTCGCGCTGGGAATGTCGGGCTTCGAGACGGGCGTGGCCGTGATGCCGGTCGTCAGGGGCGACGTACGACAGCGGATCAAGGGCACCAAGCGGCTGCTCACCGTGGCCGCGCTCGTCATGAGCGTCTTCCTGATCTTCTCCAGCTTCGTCACGACCATGCTGATTCCGCACGAGGAGTTCGGGGAGGGCGGCAAGGCGAGCGGCCGTGCGCTGGCCTATCTGGCGCATAAGTTCCTCGGCGAGTGGTTCGGCAGCGTGTACGACGTCTCCACGATCGCGATCCTGTGGTTCGCGGGCGCCTCGGCGATGGCGGGCCTGATCAATCTGGTGCCGCGCTATCTTCCCCGGTACGGCATGGCGCCCGAATGGACCGGTGCGGTGCGGCCCCTGGTGCTTGTCTTCTCTGCGATTGCGTTCGCCATCACGATCATCTTCGGCGCCGATGTGGACGCCCAGGGCGGCGCGTACGCCACAGGGGTGCTGGTGCTGATGCTGTCGGCGGCGGTCGCGGTGACGCTGTCGGCGTTCAGGAAGGGCCAGACAGCCGCCTCGATCGGCTTCGGGCTGATCGCGGCGGTCCTCGCCTACACGCTGGTGGACAACGTGGTCGAGCGGCCGGACGGCGTGAAGATCGCCTCCTTCTTCATCGCCGCGATCATCATCACCTCGGTGATCTCCCGGGCCACCCGTTCCACGGAACTACGGGTGACCGAGGTCGACCTGGACCCGTTGGCCGAGCAGTGGGTGAACGGGGCCGGCGGCCTGATCCACCTGATCGCCAACGAGCCCCATCAACGTGACCAGGACGAGTACAACGACAAGCTCCGCGAGCAGTGGATCAACCACCGGCTGCGCAGTGACGAGCCGGTGATGTTCGTCGAGGTCACCGTGCCGGATGCCTCGGAGTTCGAGACGGAGCTACACGTCCGGGGCGAGGAGCGCTACGGGCACAGGATCCTGCGGATCGAGAGCTCCGCTGTGCCGAACTCGCTGGCCGCGCTCCTGCTCCACCTCCGCGATCGCACCGGTGCGGTGCCGCACATCTACTTCCACTGGGCCGAAGGGAACCCGGTGCTCGCCATGCTGCGCTACCTGGTGTTCGGCGGCGGCGACGTGCCCCCGCTCACCCGCGAGGTGCTGCGCAAGGCGGAGCCTGACCTCGAGCGCAGACCCCACGTCCACGTCGGCTAGCAGTGCCGGTCACCGCCGCGCGGCGTACTCGCCTCATGGCGTGGCGACGACCGGGTCGGCCGTCGACGAACCCACCCGGAAGCGCATGCGGCAGACAACCGTGTCGGTTCGGCGGCGCAATGCCCGGGCGAGGACGGCGCCGCGCTGGTTCTGCAACAGCCGCTGCCACGCGTGCTCGGGTTCGACTTCGGCGATCAGGACGAAGACGTGTGGCTCGGGGACGTTCCTGAGGTATTCCACCAGGGGCTCGTCGAGGCGTCGGTGAGCGCCGGACACCTGCACAAGCTCCACGCCGGGATCCCAGCGCTGCCAGTCCTCGATGAAGCGCTGCGCGTCCCGCTCGTCCCCGGGGTGGGTGACATTGACGGCGACCACCCGGTCGCCCAGGGAGCCCGCGGCCGAGAGGGCGTCGCGGGTCAGGCGGCTGACCACGTGCACCGGCACCACGACGAGGGAGCGGCGCGGGCGGGGAGGGTCGGGAGTCCTGCCCAGCTCCAGTCGTCGGCCGATGCGTCCGTAACTCCGGTTGACCCACTGCATCGCCAGCACCAGGAGCGGCAGCGCCACCACGATGAGCCAGCCGCCCTCGCTGAACTTCGAGACGGTGACCACGATCGCGGCGGCGAAGGTCAGCACCGCGCCCAACCCGTTGAGTGCCGCCTTGCCCTTCCAGCCCCTCGGTCGTTCCGCGATCCAGTGCAGGACCATACCGAACTGCGAGAGCGTGAAACCGACGAACACCCCGATGGCGAACAGCGGTACCGGCAGGTTCATATCCCCGCGAGCGAGGATCAACAGCGCGGCCGAGGTGATCGCCAGGAAGGCGATGCCGTACCGGTGAACCTGCCGGTCGGCGCGGAGCGCGAACAGGTGCGGAAGATTGTTGTCCTTCGCCAGCAACTGGGCGAGCACGGGAAGACCGCCGAAGGAGGTGTTGGCGGCCAGCGCGAGCAGGATCATCGTGGAGATCTGCACCAGGTAGAACAGCGGGCCGTCGCCCAGGGAGGCCCGAGTGACCTGGGCGAGCACGGTCACGCCCTTCACCGGGGCGACGGAGAACTTCTCGATCAATGCGGCGATGCCGATCAGCATGATCGCCAGCAGGCCGCCGAGGACCACCTCGGCCCGCTGCGCTCTCCGTACGCCCGGCTTCCGGAAGGACGGCACCGCGTTGGCGATGGCCTCCACGCCGGTGAGCGAAGCGCATCCGTTGGCGAACGCCCTGAGCAGCAGCAGAACACCGGCCGTTTGCAGGTTGTGTGCCTGCGCGGCGTGCTCGGTAACCGTTGTGGGTTCGCCGCGGAGCAGGCCGGCCACGATCACCAGCAGGATGGCGCCGACGTACACCACCGTGGGAGTGATGAACGCCCGCGCGCTGTGTGCGATGCCGCGCAGGTTGATCGCGGTGATGAGGGCGAGCACGCCGAGACACAGCCAGACCGTGAACGGCAGGAGCTCGGGGAACGCGGAGGTGAGCGCCGCGACCCCCGCGGCCACCGAGACGGCCACGTTGAGCACGTAGTCGACGATCAGGCTCGCCCCGGCGACCAGCGCCGCCCAGCGGCCGAGATAGGTCTTCGCCACGCCGTACGCGCCGCCGCCCTCGGGAAAGGCGGCGATGACCTGGCGGTAGGAGAAGGTCAGCACGGCCAGCAGCCCGGCGATGGTCAGGGTGACCGGGATGGTGAACCCCAGCCCTGCGCCGCCGGCGAGCGCCAGGACGATGACGATCGCCTCGGGGCCGTACGCCACCGAGGCCATCGCGTCCAGGGAAAGAGCGGCAAGACCGCCGATCACTGACAGCCGGTGCTTATCGCCGCTATCAGGGGGCTCCTTCGCCGCGGAGGCCGCGGTAGAGGTGAGCGTTGCGGACATCAGTCCTCCTACTAGGGGAAACGCCCCAATCATCCGCCGCTGCCGGAGCCGTTCCGGCCGATCCATACGCGGCCTTGACGCCTTCCGTCGCCATCCCTACGAGGGCTTGACGCGCGTCGCCCCGGTGCCGTTTCGGCGGCTCGCTCCTCGCTGTACCGCAGGTCCTGCCGACAGGGGTCGCGCCGGAGACCGCAGGGGTTTTCCTCTCCACGGGACAGCGGGTTCCCGGCCGTCAGCGGCTCTACGAATCGGTCATCTTGGTCGGTGAGGTTCTGTTGGAGAATGCACATCACGCTGTCCTGGAGATCGGCCGGCTCATCGTGCCGGCGGGGTCGATCATGATGCCGATTACGCCGAGATCCTTGATCATGCTCCGCAGCGCGGGCTCACTCAGGCGGATCCAGCCCTGGTCGCTGCCCAGCACCTTCGTCAGCCGGAGCGGTGAGGTGAAGGCCACGGCCGTCTGCTTGCCCGCGGCCGTCCGGAACACGCGTAGCGCCAGGGAGAACGAACTGCGGCGAACCGGCACATATAACGGATCTTCGAGCATGTCATGCCTTCCAGAGGGCTCTACGAAGGCGACGTTAGATTCCACGCGACCAGCGGGAACACCATCGCTACGGAATCCCGACGCCACGCCGCGGAAAGCTGACGCGATGTTGATGGATCGCCGCGATCCGGGTCGCGTCTTCGGGCGACATCGCGGCCCTTTTCACCGGCTGGCCAATGCACCGAGCGGGGGCCGATGCGTGGACCACCACGCAGGACGGGTAGGTGTAGGACGTTGACCTGCGTGAACAACCTGCGTCAACGCAGAAGGGCGGGAGGTGCTGCAGCGATGGGTGGCTGCGTGAGGCATCTCGACGCAGATCGCGTCGCGTTTCTGACGGCGCTGGTGGCGCCGCTGGCCATCACGGGAGTGCTGGTGCCGTTTCGCGACAGCGTGCCCAATACCAGCGTCGCGCTCGTCCTAGTCGTGATCGTGGTAGCCGTCGCTGCCCTGGGCAACCGCCTGGCCGGCGCGCTGGCGGCGATATGGGCCGCGGTGTGGTTCAACTTCTTCTTCACCCAGCCCTACCAGCGCTTCACCATCACCAGGCCTGCCGATCTTCAGATCGCGCTGTTGCTACTCGTCGTGGGCCTGGCGGTCTCACAGTTGGCCGCCCGCGCCCGGCGACTGCAGGTGGTGGTCATCACCGACGCCGACTACCTGGCCCGCATCCACGACACCGCCAAGCTGGCACAGAGCGCCAAGGCGCCGGGAACGGTGGTCGATCACGTCACCGCCCAGCTCACCGAGGTGCTGCACCTGCGCGGCTGCCGTTTCGAGTACGGCACGTTGATCGGCCACCCGCCCAGGCTGGAGCAAGACGGCAGCGTGACCTGGGGTCGCAAACGCTGGGACGCCGACCACCTGGGCCTGCCCGATACGGAAGTCGAGCTGTGCACGTTCGGCAACGGCCGCTTCTACGGCCGGTTCATGCTCGACCCCACCCCGGGGACGATCCCGCCGTTGCAGGCGCGTCTGGTCGCGGTCACCTTGGCCGATCAGGCGGGGTCGGCGTTGGACACCGCCGCAAGCGAAGCGGAGGCATGACGGCCGGCTCAGAGGGTGTGGTGAAGAGGGATCGGCAGGCGCAGACGGCAGATGACGGCATCGGTGTTGCGGCGGATCGCCCGGTCCAAGACGGCGCCGCGTTGGTTCTGCAGCAGCCGCTGCCAGGGCTTGGGCAGGTGCATCTCCGGGATGAGAACGACAATCCGGTCGTGGCGGTTTTCGGCGGCAACGGCGCGTAGGTAGTCGACGATCGGCCTGGTCAGCGAGCGGGTGTGACTGTGCAGGACGACGAGGGGGACATCGGGCCGCCAGGCGTTCCACGCCCTGCGCACCGTGTCGGCGGACCCGGCCTCGGAATCTTCAGGGTGCACGACGGTGAGCGCACGGACCTCATCACCCAAGGACAGCGCGGCGCTGAGGGCTTCTTGGGTGAGGAGGTTGACCGCGCCGACCGGGACGATGACCAGACAGTGGCGGGGTACGGGGTGGGCGGGCACCTGTCCCAGATGCAGGGCGGCGCCGATGCGCCGGTAGGTGCGGTACACCGCCTCGAACACCAGCACCAAGACGGCGACGGCCACGAACACCAGCCAGCCGCCCTCGTGCCATTTGGCCACCAGCGCCACGACCAGCGCCACGGCGGTCAGCAGCGCTCCCAGCCCGTTCAGGGCGGCATGCCCTGGCCAGCCGGGACCGCGGTCCAGGCGCCAGTGCCGGACCATGCCGATCTGGGAGAGGGTGAAGCCGATGAACACCCCGATAGCGAAGATCGGCACCAGCACCTGAGTGTTTCCCCTCGCTACCAGCAGCAGGATCAGCGCCAGGACGGCGAGCACTGTGACGCCGTAGCGGTAGACCTGCCGGTCGGCACGCAGGGCGAACAGGTGCGGCAGATGGTGGTCCTGGGCCAGGCGCGAGGCCAGGACGGGCAGGCCTCCGAAGGAGGTGTTGGCCGCCAAGGCCAGCAGCACCATGGTGGCGAACTGCACGACGTAGAAGGCGGCATTGTGGCCGAGTGCGGCGTTGGCCAGTTGCGCCAAGACGGTCTTGGTGGGACTCGGGGCGACGCGGAACTTGTCGATCAGCAGTGACAGGCCGATCAGCATCGCCCCCAGCAGGACGCCCAGGGTGACCTCGGTGCGCTGGGCCCGCTGAATGCGGGGGGTGCGGAAGGTGGGAACGGCGTTGGCGATGGCCTCCACCCCTGTCAAGGCCGAGCAGCCGTTGGCGAAAGCGCGCAGCAGCAGCACCGCCCCGACGGTGGCGGTGGCCGAGCCGGTCGGGTGGGCGGGCTCGGTGGCGGGTTGGTCGCGTAGCAACCCGGCCAGGACGACGGCGGCGATCGCCGCGACGAACACCACCGTCGGAGCGATCATCACCTTCGCCGACTCCGCAACGCCGTACAGGTTGACGGCAGTGATCAGCACCAACACGAGCACGCACAGCGGTACCCGCTCGCTGTGCAGGGCGGGGAAGGCCGAGGTGAAGGCGGCGACGCCGGCGGAGACCGCCACCGCGACGTTGAGCACGTAGTCGATGATCAGTGAGGCGGCGGCGACCAGGCTGACCCGCCGCCCCAGATGCCGCCCAGCAACGGCGTAGGCGCCGCCACCGTCGGGGAAGGCGGCGATCACCTGCCGGTAGGAGGCCGTCAGCGCGGCCAGCAATACCACGATGGCCACCGTGACCGGCAGGGTGAATCCAAGTCCTCGGCTGCCGGCCGCCGCGAGCACAATCACGATCGCTTCGGGCCCGTACGCGACGGACGACAACGCGTCCAGCGACAGCGCCGCCACCCCCTGCGGCACGGTGAGCCGGTCCCGCTCACGACGCTGGAGCGCAGCGCCGCTTGCGGAACGATCCACCCCTCTGGCATCGCCAGCGCCCGCAGACACCAGCCCTCTCCGTCTCACTCAGCTCAATGGAAGTGATTCCCTGAAATCCCTGTTCACCGTCCATCGGTTGAGGATCGAACGCGTAGAGACCGCCTCACCAGGCCGAGGGCATGCCCCGGCCACGTAGAGACGGCGTAAATGTTCCGGCGTTCGGCGTATGAAAGGCATCAAGAACATCAAGCCTTCTTAAACCTGGCGCTTTGCTGGCGTTAGTGGCCGTCTGTCCGGCGGCCAGGCAAGCATCCGGATTTGAGGAAGTGAGATGGCTGACGTCATCTTCGTCGCCCTAACGGTCGGGATATTCGCGATCTGCGGGCTCGTGGTGAAGGCGGTGGAGCGCCTGTGAGCGCTGTCAACGCCGTGGGTCTGGTCGTGGCCGTCGGCCTGGTGATCTTCATGATCGCGGCCCTGCTGTTCCCGGAGCGTTTCTGATGTCGCCGACCACGGCCGGGATCGTGTTCATCGGATCCCTCGTCGTCGCCCTGGTGCTGACACACCGGCCGCTCGGCGACTACATGTACCGCGTCTACAGCGGCACGCGGCACCTGGCCTTCGAGCGAATGATCTACCGTCTCATCGGTGTCCGGCCGGACACCGAGCAGCGGTGGAACGTCTACGCCCGCAGCGTGCTCGCCTTCTCGGCCGTCTCGATCCTGTTCCTCTACGCTTTCCAGCGCCTGCAGGACAAACTGCTGCTGAGCCTCGGCTTTCCCGGGGTGACGGACCATGTGGCCTGGAACACCGCGGTCAGTTTCGTCACCAACACCAACTGGCAGGCGTACTCGGGTGAGTCCACGATGGGCCACCTGGTGCAGATGGCCGGTCTGGCGGTGCAGAACTTCGTGTCGGCCGCGGTCGGCATGTCCGTGGCGATCGCCCTGGTGCGCGGCTTCGCCCGCAACCAGACGGACAATCTTGGCAACTTCTGGGTGGACCTGGTCCGCGGCACGATCCGCATCCTGCTGCCGATCGCGTTCGTCGGGGCGTTCCTCCTGGTGGCCGGTGGCGTGATCCAGAATTTCTCGGGCGTCCACGAGGTCGCCACGCTGGCCGGGGGCACGCAGAGCATCACCGGCGGGCCGGTGGCCAGTCAGGAGGTCATCAAGGAGCTTGGCAACAACGGCGGCGGCTTCTACAACGCCAACTCCGCCCATCCCTTCGAGAACGCGGCCTCCTGGACGAACTGGCTGGAGATCTTCCTGATCCTCATGCTGCCGTTCGCGCTGCCGCGCACGTTCGGCCGCATGGTCGGCGACCGGAGGCAGGGCTATGCGATCGTCGCGATCATGGGTGTGCTGGCCTTCGCCAGCGTCGCGCTGGTCACCGGGCTGGAGGTCGCGCACCACGGCACCGTTCCGCAGGCGGTCGGCGCCGCGATGGAAGGCAAGGAGGTCAGGTTCGGCGTGCCGAACTCGGGGACCTTCGCCGCGGCCACGACGCTGACCTCGACCGGCGCCGTGGACTCCTTCCACGACTCCTACACCGCGCTCGGCGGCATGATGACGATGTTCAACATGATGCTGGGCGAGGTGGCGCCCGGCGGAGTGGGCGCGGGCCTGTACGGCATGCTCGTGCTCGCGGTGATCACCGTCTTCGTGGCCGGTCTGATGGTGGGCCGTACGCCGGAATACCTGGGCAAGAAGATCGGCTCACGCGAGATCAAGCTGGCCTCGCTCTACTTCCTGACCACGCCCGCGCTCGTGCTCGTGGGCACCGCCCTGGCCATGGCCTCGCCCGAGCAGCGGGCGAGCATGCTCAACTCCGGGCCGCACGGCCTGTCCGAAGTGCTCTACGCGTTCACCAGCGCCTCCAACAACAACGGGTCGGCGTTCGCCGGCATCACCGTGAACACCCCGTGGTACGACACCGCGCTCGGGCTGTGCATGGCCTTCGGCCGGTTCCTGCCGATCGTCTTCGTGCTCGGCCTCGCCGGCTCGCTGGCCAGGCAGGCCCCCGTACCGGCCTCGGCGGGCACGCTCCCCACCCACCGCCCGCAGTTCGTCGGCATGGTCGTGGGCGTGACGATCATCGTGGTGGCGCTGACCTTCCTCCCCGCTCTGGCGCTCGGCCCGCTCGCAGAAGGAATCCAGTGATGACAGTGCTTTCAGCGCCGGAAGCTCCGGGCCACGTACCCGCCCCCGGGAGGGGCGGCAAGGTGGGCGGCGGCCTGCTCGACCCGAAGCAACTCCTCACCTCCCTGCCCGACGCGCTGCGGAAGCTGAACCCCGTCACGCTGTGGCGCAACCCGGTGATGTTCATCGTCGAGGTCGGCGCGGCGTTCACCACCGTGCTCGCGGTCGTCGATCCCTCGTTCTTCGCCTGGGCCATCGTGGTGTGGCTGTGGCTGACCGTCGTGTTTGCCAACCTGGCAGAGGCGGTGGCCGAGGGCCGGGGCAAGGCCCAGGCCGCCACGTTGCGGGCGGCCAAGCGCGACACCACGGCGCGCCGTCTCAAGGACTGGCAGTCCGGACAGGGGGCGGTCCACTGGGACACCGTGGGCGCCCCCGAACTCCGGCAGGGCGACGTCGTCGTCGTCGAGGCCGGGGAGATCATCCCGGGCGACGGCGACGTGGTGGAGGGCATCGCCAGTGTGGACGAGTCGGCCATTACCGGCGAGTCCGCCCCCGTGATCCGCGAGTCCGGCGGCGACCGCTCGGCCGTCACGGGCGGCACCAAGGTCCTATCCGACCGGATCATCGTACGGATCACCCAGAAGCCCGGAGAGAGCTTCATCGACCGGATGATCGCCCTGGTCGAAGGCGCCAATCGGCAGAAGACCCCCAACGAGATCGCCCTCAACATCCTGCTGGCCGCGCTGACGATCATTTTCCTGATCGCCACCGTCACCATGCAACCGCTGGCGATCTACTCCAAGGCGCAGAACCCCGGCATCCCCGACTCCCTGGCCCTGAACGGGCACGGCGTCACCGGCATCGTGCTGATCTCGCTGCTGGTCTGCCTCATCCCAACCACGATCGGGGCGTTGCTGTCGGCCATCGGCATCGCGGGCATGGACCGCCTGGTGCAGCGCAACGTGCTGGCCATGTCTGGCCGTGCGGTGGAGGCCGCCGGCGACGTCAGCACCCTACTGCTCGACAAGACCGGCACGATCACTCTGGGCAACCGGCAGGCCGCCGAGTTCCTCCCGGTGCCCGGAGTACCCGCGATGGAGCTGGCGCGGGCGGCGCAGCTGTCCAGCTTGGCGGACGAGACCCCCGAGGGCCGTTCGATCGTGGTCTATGCCAAGAACGCATACGACCTTCGCGAGCGGCGGCCGGGCGAGCTGACGCACGCCGACTGGGTTCCGTTCACCGCGCAGACCCGCATGTCCGGCGTCGACGTCGACGGGCGCCGGGTCCGCAAGGGCGCCGCGACCGCCGTGATGAAGTGGGTGCGCGACAACGGCGGCCATCCCACCGCGCACGTCGGTCAGCTGGTCGACGGCATCTCCGCCTCCGGCGGCACCCCGTTGGTGGTGGGCGAGGTCGCCGACGGCGGCACGGCCCGTGTCCTCGGTGTCATCCACCTCAAGGACGTCGTCAAAGCGGGCATGCGCGAGCGGTTCGACGAGATGCGCCGCATGGGCATCCGCACCGTGATGATCACCGGGGACAACCCGCTCACCGCCAAGGCCATCGCCGACGAGGCGGGCGTGGACGACTTCCTGGCCGAGGCGACCCCCGAGGACAAGCTCGCGCTGATCCGCAAGGAGCAGGAGGGCGGGCGGCTGGTCGCCATGACCGGCGACGGCACCAACGACGCCCCGGCGCTCGCCCAGGCCGACGTCGGGGTCGCCATGAACACCGGCACCTCCGCCGCCAAGGAGGCCGGCAACATGGTCGACCTCGACTCCAACCCCACCAAGCTCATCGAGATCGTCGAGATCGGCAAGCAGTTGCTGATCACCCGGGGTGCGCTGACCACGTTCTCGATCGCCAACGACATCGCGAAGTATTTCGCGATCATCCCGGCCATGTTCGCGGCCGTCTATCCGGGCCTGGACACGTTGAACGTCATGCGGCTGCACAGCCCCCAGTCGGCCATCCTGTCCGCAGTGATCTTCAACGCCCTGGTGATCGTGGCGTTGATCCCGCTCGCCCTGCGCGGGGTGCGTTACCGGCCCTCCAGCGCGTCCAGACTGCTCAGCCGCAACCTCTACATCTACGGCCTCGGCGGGATCGTCGTCCCGTTCATCGGCATCAAGCTCATCGACCTGCTCATCATGTTCCTTCCGGGGATGTCATAAATGGAACGCCTGCCAAGCTGGATCCGCCAGCACCTCGCGGCGCTACGCGCACTTCTCGTGCTCACCCTGGTGACCGGCGCGATCTACCCACTGCTGGTCACGGGCGTCGCGCAGGCCGTGTTCAACGGCAACGCCAACGGCTCCCTGGTGCAGAAGGACGTACAGAAGGACGGCAAGGACGTGGGCAGCGCCCTCATCGGCCAGAGCTTCACCGGCAAGGACGGCAACCCGATCAGGAAGTACTTCCAGAGCCGGCCTTCAGCGGCGGGCGACGGGTACGACCCGACCTCCACCGCCGCGAGTAACCTCGGCCCGGAGGATGTCCTCGACACCCTCCCGGTGCCGGGCGCGGAGGACGACGAGGGGAACCCCGACACCGGCAAGCAGAGCCTTCTCACCCAGGTGTGCGCCCGTTCCAAGGTGGTCGGCGAGCTGGAGGGCGTCAGCGGCGCCCGGCCGTACTGCACCGGTGACGGGGTCGGCGCGGTGCTGAAGGTCTTCCCCACCGTTGGCACGCCCACCCGGGTGGTCAGCGTCAACCAGGCCTGTCCCGCCACGCCGTTCATCCCGGTCTATCAAGGGGTGAGGGTCGAGTGCGGCAAGCCCGGACAGGACTACTCGGCAGGCCGCACCGTGCCAGTGCGCGGAAACGCCCGAGCGGTCGTCCCGCCGGACGCCGTCACCGCGAGCGGCAGCGGCCTCGACCCGCACATCTCCGTCGCGTACGCCGAACTGCAGGCCCCCCGGGTAGCCAGGGAGCGCGACCTCGGCCTGGACACGGTGCGGGCCCTCATCGGGCGGCACACCACCGGCAGGGCGCTCGGCTTCATGGGCGAGCCCGGCGTGAACGTGCTGGAGCTCAACCTGGATCTGGACAGGCTGAAGGGATGAGGTAGATGGCGCGCGGGCGGCTGCGGGTGTATCTGGGGGCGGCCCCCGGAGTCGGCAAGACCTACGCGATGCTCAGTGAAGGTCGCAGGGCCACGGAACGGAACAAGGATTTGGTCGTGGGTCTCGTCGAGACGCACGACCGCCCCCGCACCGCCGAACTCCTGGAGGGCATGGAGGTCCTCCCACGACGGCGTGTCGTCTATAGGGGTGCGACCTTCACCGAGCTGGACGTCGAGGCGGTCGTCGCCCGCGCGCCAAAGATCGTTCTGGTCGACGAGCTGGCGCACACTAACGTGCCGGGCTCGCGCAACGTCAAGCGCTGGCAGGACATCGACGAGCTCCTCGACGCCGGGATCGACGTCGTCTCGACGGTGAACATCCAGCACCTGGAGTCGGTCAACGACGTCGTCCAGGAGATCACGGGCGTGCCGCAGCGGGAGACCGTGCCGGACGAGGTCGTACGCCGGGCCCACCAGGTCGAGCTGGTCGACATGTCCCCCGAGGCGCTGCGCCGCCGGATGGCCCACGGCAACGTCTACCCACCCGAGAAGGTGGACGCCGCCCTGTCGAACTACTTCCGGGTCGGCAACCTGACGGCCCTGCGCGAGCTGGCCCTGCTGTGGGTGGCGGACAAGGTGGACGAGCAGCTCGACCGCTACCGCGCGGAGCACGGCATCGCGGGCACCTGGGAGGCTCGGGAACGCGTCGTCGTAGCGCTGACCGGAGGGCCGGAGGGCGACACCCTCATCAGGCGCGCCGCCCGCATCGCCGCCAGGAGCAAGGGCGCCGACCTGCTGGCCGTGCACGTCACCCGGGCCGACGGGCTGGCCGGCGGCGACCCGGCGCTGCTGGCGCGCCAGCGCGCCCTCGTGGAGAGCATCGGCGGGACCTACCACCAGGTCGTCGGCGACGACATCCCCCGCGCGCTGCTCGACTTCGCCCGCGGCGTCAACGCCACCCAGCTCGTGCTCGGCGCCTCCCGGCGGGGACGGTTCGCCCAGCTCTTCTCCCGCGGGGTGGGGGTCGAGACGACGGCTCGCTCGGGGTCGATCGACGTCCACATGATCACGCATGAGCAGGTCAGCAAGGGCAGGCATCCGTTGCGGCCGCGTGCCGCGCTCACCCGCAACAGGCGGATCGCGGGCTGGGCCACGGCGATCCTCGGGCTTCCCCTCCTGACGCTGGCGCTGCTGCCGTTCCGCCACGACCTGTCGCTGCCCAGCGAGATCCTGCTGTTCCTGCTGGCCGTAGTGGGCGTCGCCCTGATCGGCGGCAGGTGGCCCGCGGTGACCGCCGCGGTGGGCGGCTCCCTCCTGCTGAACTACTTCTTCACCCCGCCCGTCAACCGGTTCACCATCGCCGACCCGGAGAACCTGCTCGCCCTGACGATCTACGTACTGGTCGCGATCATGGTGAGCACCGTCGTCGACCTGGCCGCCCGGCGGACGCGAGAGGCCGCACGGGCCCAGGCCGACGCCGAGGTGCTGTCCACCCTGGCAGGGCACGTGCTGCGTGGCGAGCACGCGCTGCCTTCGCTGCTCGCCAGGCTGCGGGAGACCTTCGCGCTCACCTCGGTCACGCTGCTCGAACGCCGCCCCGAGGCGACGACGTGTCCCGACGCGCAGTCAGAGCCCGAGGCTTGGCGCATCGTCGCCACCGCCGGGGGCGCCCCCTGCACCTGTCCGGGTGTCGCGGACACGGATGTGGCCGTCGACGACGACCTCGTCCTGGCCTTGCGCGGGCGGCTTCTCGACGCCGCGGACCGCCGAGTGCTCCAGGCCTTCGCCGCCGAGGCCGCAGTGGCCCTCAGGCAGGAGCGTCTGCGGGAGGAGGCCGAGAAGGCCAAACCGCTCGCGGAGGCGGACAAGATGCGCACCGCGCTGCTGGCCGCCGTCAGCCACGACCTGCGCACCCCCCTCGCATCGGCACGTGCGGCCGTGGAGAGCCTGCGCGCCACCGACGTCGACTGGTCACCCGACGATCGCGAGGAGTTGCTCGCCACGGCGGACGAGTCGCTCTACAAGCTCGACCGGCTCGTCGCGAACCTGCTCGACATGAGCCGGCTTCAGGCCGGAGTGCTCGGACTGTCGCTTCAGCCGGTGGCGCTGGAGGAGATCGTGCCCCGATCGATCGACGACCTCGGGCCGCTGAGCGACCAGGTGGAAGGGGACATCGCGCTCGAGCTTCCCGAGATCGTCGCCGATCCCGCACTGGTCGAACGCATTCTGGTCAACCTGATGACCAACGCCGTCCGCTACAGCCCGGACGCCAGGAAGGTTCTGGTCACCGCGAGCTGGCACGGCGACAATGTGGAGATCCGCGTCATCGATCGTGGTCCCGGCATCCCATCCGAGGCGTACGACCGCGTCTTCATGCCCTTCCAGCGCCTCGGCGACCGGGACAACCACACCGGCATCGGCCTCGGCCTCGCGCTCTCCCGCGGCCTGGCGGAAGCCATGGGAGGCAGCCTCACGCCCGAGGAGACCCCGGGCGGCGGCCTCACCATGGTCCTTACCCTGCCGATCTCCTCGCGAGCCGGCATCGTACAGCGGGGAACGACATGACCCGGATTCTTGTCGTCGACGACGAGCCACAGATCCTCAGAGCACTGCGCATCAATCTGGCCGCCCGTCGCTACGAGGTCGAAGTCGCCGCTGACGGCTCCTCCGCCCTGCGCGCCGCCGCCGACTGGCACCCCGACGTGGTTCTGCTCGACCTCGGTCTCCCCGACATGGACGGCGTGGACGTCATTCACGGCCTGCGTGGCTGGTCCTCGATGCCGATCCTGGTCCTGTCCGGACGAACGGCCACCACCGACAAGGTCGCCGCCCTGGACGCCGGCGCCGACGACTACGTCACCAAGCCCTTCGGCATCGACGAACTCCTCGCCCGCGTGCGAGCGGTCACGCGCAGAGCGTCCATACAGGCGCACGAACTCGCGTCCGTCAAAGTCGGCGACCACGTGGTGGACCTGACGAGCAAAACAATCTCGGGGGGACTGCGACTTACTCCGACCGAGTGGCACCTGCTGGAAATCCTGGTCCGCAACCCCGGCAAGCTCATCAGCCAACGGCACCTGCTCACCGAAGTGTGGGGGCGCAGCCATGTCAAGGAGACGAACTATCTGCGTCAGTACATGGCGCAACTCCGCAAGAAGCTCGAACCCGACCCATCTCACCCCGTACATCTGATCACTGAGCCGGGAATGGGCTACCGGTTCACGCCCTGAACCAGGCAGCCCCGGTTGACGAGCGTGAGCGACGCCACGGGAAGTCCGGCGCATTCGTCCTCGGCACCCTCCCAGGAGGCGAAGACGCGTCAATGTCACATCAGAAGGCATATCGAGAGCGCATGAATATCGTATACATAGCGACACAAAAGACTTCGAATGCACTTTCATGGAGGCATGAGGTCTCGCGTCATTCACCCGCCCCGCTTGAATTTCTCTTGGTGGGCGGATTCGTCTCGGCCGTACTGTCCTGCGCCGCAGCCGCCTTGGCCTTTTCCGATATCCCTGATCGGGTAGTGACTGTGGCGATCACAGTAGCCGTTTACGCGACACGAGGCCGGAGCCTGATCAGTGCGTCGGCCACGGCCACCATGGCGTGGATGTTCCTCACAGGGTTCCTGGTGAACGACGCCGGAACCTTGACCTTCTCCCCGGACGATCGGGTCAGGCTGGGGATCCTCCTCGCTATAGGACTGCTCGGCGGTGCGGTGGGCGTGCTGCGCGCCCTTCAGTTAGGAGGCAGACCAGGCACGGGAGGCATTGATTCACTACTCTGTGGTACTTTATAGTGGTACTCGGTACTACAAGGTACCAGGAGAGCCGAAGAGGACCCACGATGGACGACCTGACAGAGATGCTGAAGGGCACGCTTGAGGGCTGCGTGCTTGAAATCATCGGCAGCGAGGAGACCTACGGGTACGCCATCACGCGTCGGCTGAACGAACTGGGCTTCGCCGACGTCGTCGAGGGGACGGTGTACACCATCCTGCTGCGACTGGAGAAGAACGGGCTCGTCCAGGTGACGAAACGACCGTCCGGAGTGGGCCCGCCGCGCAAGTTCTATGCGCTCAACGATGCGGGGCACGAAGAACTCGCGAGATTCTGGGCGAAATGGGAGTACATCACGTCACGAATCGACAAACTCAAGGAGGGCGGGAGATGAACTTCTGGGAGACCATAACAGGGAGCGATCTCACCAGGGAATGGAAAGCGTTCGAAACCCGTGCCGAGGCATTGCCGGCCGACTACCGGGCGGCGTGGGAAGAGATCAAGGGCCACATCTGCTCCTACTCGGACTTCACAGGCCGAAAGCTGATGCCGATTCTCGACAATGCTCTGACGCTGCTCGAAGAGACAGCGTCCGATGGGCAGAGCGTTCACGAGGTGCTGGGTGACGATATCGCGGGCTTCTGCGCGGCGTTGGCCGGCGGAGAAGGGGCTCGAACCTATCGCGACCGTTGGCGCGAGCAGTTGAACAGGAACGTCGCGAAGAAATTGGGCCGACTAGGAGGCTGACGTGGGCATCCGAGACATCATCGAGGGCAAGAAGCAGTGGCGGGCGCACATGGCGCGGGTCAAGGCGCTCCCTCCGGACTATCAGATCGTCTACAAGGAGATTCAGAGGTACATCTTCAAGGTTGGACCGATCGACGTGCTTGACGGGCCTCTGCTCTCAGGAATCATCGATTTCTTCGAGGAGGGCGTCGCGGCCAACAGGGGAGTCCTGGAACTCATCGGCAACGATGTCGCTGCCTTCTGTGACGACCTGACCAAGGACTCGCGCACCTACGCGGACATCTATCAGGAATCCATCAGCGAGAAACCCGGCACGGCCGAGAAGTAACACCCATCGACCGGTGCTGGCGGAGTTTCTCCATGGGTGGGCCGAAGGAGGGGCGCGGATCTCCTCCAACTCTGTCTTGGCCCGTTTGACGCGGGAGGCAATCCGCTTACACAACATCTCGACCAGGTCATCATGGGCCCGCATCCGGTGGTGTGCGTCAGGCACGCCAGAAAGGCCACCTGCTTCCACCCCAAGCCGTCAACATCCACCTGTCGGGACCGCCGCGCAGTAGATGCCCTTTCCGTCAACCTCAAACGGAAGGGGCGGTGCCGAGGTGTGCCCAGGGCTGGCCGTACCGGGCCAGTCGGCTTCGTCGTGTGCTGAGGATCGGGGTCGAAGCCGAGATTTGCCCGGCACCTGGAGTGACGACGAACCCTCAGCAGGCGCTGGGAGGACCATGCAGCTCGACAGCCAGGGGCTTGGCCTAGGCTGCGGCAATGGCCGAGATCACGTCTCCGACTCCCAAGGAAGCCTTCGAGCTGTTGCTCGCCGGTAACCAGCGCTTCGTCGCCGGCGCCCCGGAGCACCCGAACCAGGACGCGACACGCCGCACCGAGACCGCACCGGGCCAGCGCCCGTTCGCCGTCCTGTTCGGATGCTCTGACTCCCGGTTGGCCGCTGAGATCATCTTTGATCGCGGCCTGGGTGACCTGTTCGTGGTGCGCACCGCGGGCCATGTGATGGGTACGGAGGTGCTGGGCAGCATCGAGTACGGGGTGGATGTGCTGGACTGCCCGCTGGTGGTGGTCCTCGGCCATGACTCGTGCGGCGCGGTGGGCGCCGCGTGCGCCGCGCTGGATGACGGGATGGTGCCGGCCGGGTACGTCCGGGACGTCGTCGAGCGGGTGACCCCCAGTGTGCTCGCGGCGCGGGCCGCGGGTCGCGTGGAGGCCGACGAGATCCTGGCCGAGCACGTGAAGACCACGGCTGACCTGCTGCTGGACCGCTCTCGGGTGCTCGCCGAACGGGTCGGCGCCGGCCAGGCCGCCGTCGTGGGTCTGTGTTACCGCCTGGCCGACGGCAGTGCTCAAGTGGTGGCAGCCCGCGGCCTCGAAATCACCACCGGCTTCGCATCGTGACCGGCCCAGTGCAGGCCCATGCCGCCTTCGGTGGCGCTGGAGGCGTGCAGGCGGGCGCCGATGCCGCCCCACCGTGCGTACGCCTCGGCGATCCACTGGGCGCCGCCCGCGGCGAGCCCGCCGGCGATGGCGAGAGCGGGGGCCCGCCGCCGCCAGGCGGGCACGGCACCGCAGGCGGCCAGCAGCGGCGCCGCGAGCCAGACGCCGTCGGAGAAGCGGAAAAGCGTGGCTGCCCCGACGGCGCCGAATGCCGTCAGCAGCGAGGTGGCATCCAGCGGATTGAACGCCTGGGACATCCAGCGGTCCTTTCCTGGCCTGCCCCTGTCGGTCGGCTCAGGGCGCGTGGCACACTCGGAACACAGCAACTTTTACACCGCCGTAGAAGTTCTACACGACTGTAGAAGATGGGCAAGGGGAACGACAACCCATGAGCGCCACTCCACAAGGGCGAGGCCCCAAACGCGCCAACGGCGAGCGGGAGGCCGAGATCCTCGACGTGCTGCTGCGAGCGGACACAGCGCTGACCCCTGGAGAGGTCGCCGAGCGTCTCGGCAGCGAGCTGACCTACAGCACCGTGGTGACCATCCTCACCCGGTTGTACGCAAAGCAGCTGCTCGTCCGGCACTCGCGCGGCCGGGCCTACGCCTACGCCCCTGTCACGGACGAAGACGGGTTCGCCGCCCGCCGCATGCGCAGCGTCCTTGAGGAACGGCCCGACCGTCAGGCCGTGCTCACCCGCTTCGCCGACGGCCTGTCCCCCTCCGACGCCGACCTCCTGCGCCGGCTGCTCGGGCCCGACCCGCACCAGGACCAGTAGAGGATTCGGATGCGCATCGCCGTCTACCTTCCGCTGCTGCTGTCGCTGCTCGCTCCACTCGGCGCGCGAGTCCTGTCGGAACGGTGCGAACCCCGTGTGGCCACCTGGCTGCTCACCGTCTCGGCGCTGGTGCTGGGCGCGGCGAGCACCCTTTCGCTGGGCCTGCTCGCCATCACCGGACTGATCCGCATCCCCCTGCTGGCCGACCTCGGCCACTGGTCCGTCCACACCGCCCAGCGGGACGATCCCACCCAGTTGTCGGTCGCCGTGGTCGCCGGCCTTCTGCTCGGCGGCGCCGTACTCGCCGCCGGCCGCATGCTGTGGACCCGCGCCCGCTCACTGGCCGCCGCGGCCCAGCAGGCCGCCTGCCTGCCCGCCCACGACGGCCTGGTCGTCATCGAGGACGAGACCCCCGACGCTTTCGCGGTGCCCGGGCTGCCTGGACGCATCGTGGTGTCCACCGGCATGCTGCACCTGCTGGACGACGGCGAACACGGCATCCTGCTCGCCCACGAGCGGGCCCATCTCGAGGCGCATCACTACCTCTTCGTCGCCCTCGCCGGGCTCGGCGCCGCCGTCAACCCGCTTCTGCGCCCGCTCGCCACCGCTGTCACCTACACCGTCGAACGCTGGGCCGACGAACGCGCCGCCGCCGCGACCGGTGACCGCGCCCGGGTCGCCCGCACCCTCGGCAAGGCCGCCCTGGCCGCCCCCCGCACCGCCGGGAAGCGTCCTCCGGGCTACGCCTTGGGCATCTTCGGCCATGGCGCGTTGCCGCGGGACGCAGGCCCCGTGCCCCGCCGAGTCGCCGCCCTGCTCGCACCGCCCCTGCACCACCGTCCCGTCATCACCATCGCCGCAGGCGCGGTCCTCGTCGCCGCCGGCTGCTCCATCGCCGAAGCGACCCACGACCTGCACCTGCTGCTGGAGCTCATCGGCGCCTGACATGGTGTAAGGCTGGGGGCATGGCGCGGGTGCTTGTGGTGGAGGACGATCCGGTGATCGGGCCGGAGCTGGAGTCGGCGCTGACCGTCGCGGGCTACCGGACCGACCTCGCGACCACGGGGGCGAGGGCGCTCGATCTGGGCGGGGCGGTCATGCCCGATCTGGTGCTGCTGGACCTGGGGCTGCCGGATGATGACGGTGTCACCGTGTGCCGCCGGTTGCGGGCGGCTGCGCCGCAGGCGGTGATCGTGGTGCTGACGGCGCGCACCGAGGAGTTCGAGGTGGTCGTGGCGCTTGACGCGGGGGCGGACGACTATCTGACCAAGCCGTTCCGGTTGACCGAGCTGCTGGCCAGGCTACGTGCCCATTTGCGTCGCCAGGCGGCGCCCCGGGGCGACGATCGGACCGTGAAGGTGGGGCGGCTCAGTCTCGACCTGCCGGCTCGCAGGGCGTACGTCGCGGGCGACGAGGTGGCGCTGCGGCCCAAGGAGTTCGACCTGCTGGCGGCGCTGGCATCCCGTGCCGGTGAGGTCGTCTCCCGCGAGGAGTTGATGGACGAGGTGTGGGACGTCAACTGGTTCGGGCCGACCAAGACGCTCGACGTGCACGTGTTCGCGCTCCGCCGCAAGCTGAGCGATCACGGCGAGGATCCGCAGCGGATCGTTACGGTGCGGGGACGGGGCTATCGTTACGAGCTGCCGGAGACAGCAGAAGGCTGAAGACCGGTGGACTGGTCCTGCGCAGGACCAGGCGGCCCGCCTCGGCCTCGGCCAGGGATCGGCCCAGCGCCAGGCCGATGCCGTGCCCGTCGGCCGCGCGCCGAGCGAACACGTCCACATCCTCGGGAACTCCCGGCCCGCGGTCGGCGACCTCGATCGCGATGCCGTCGGCGAGGTCCGCCGCCTCGACGGTGACCTCACCCTCACCGTGGACGAGGGCGTTGTCGAGCAGCACGCGCAGGATCTGCCGCACCGCCGCGGCGGAGGCGGCGACGGGGGGCAGGTCATCCGGCACGCTGACCGTCAGCCGGCGCCCATGGGCGGCGAGCGGGCCCTGCCAGCACTCCCTGACTTCATCGAGCACGGCGGGGACGTCGAGCGGCGCCGACCCGGTCCGGTTGTCCCGGGTGAGCCGTACGAGGTCGTCGATCACGGTCTGCAGCCGCTCGCCTCGCCCGAGCGCGGTGTGGACGGCGTCGGCGAGGGCGGCGTCGGCGAGGGCGGCGTCCGGCCGGGCCAGTGCCGCCTCCAACCCGAGCATCATCCCGGTGAGCTGGGTGCGGAGCTGGTGGGAGACGTTGGCGCTGAAGGCGCGCTCACGATCGAGCACCTCACCGAGCCGGCGGGCGGTGGCTTGGAGCGCGAGCCCGGCCTGGTCGGCCTCCCGCACATTGGATCGCGGCGCCCGGATGGTGAAGTCGCCGTCGCCGAGGGCCTGCGCGGAGCGGGTCAGGTCCTCCAGCGGCGCGGCGAGCCTCGCCGACTGACGCCGCGCGAACGCGGCGGCCAACCCGATCACGAGTACGGCCAGCCCGGCCATGACGAGCCACGCGATGTGCGTCTTGCCGGCCACCGTATCGTAGCGACCCTCACCACCCTCGGCGTCTCGTCGGACGGGATGGGCGCGGTGGCGATAAGGACGCCACCCTCGACGCCCTCTCTGAGCGGCGACCGGGCAGGGCCCGAGCCGAGGAGCCGCCGACCGTCCGTCGTGTAGACGCCGACGGTCATATCGCGGGGAAGATCGGTGGGGAGCGAAACCGGGGCGGCGCTGGAGAAGGTGGAGGCCACCCACGTCGCCTCCATTTCCAGTGACTCGATCGCTCCGTCGTGATAGAGCCGGGCGACGGCCATGGCCAGCGGCACCGCGAACAGGGAGACGGCCAGCACGGCCACCCCCGTGATCGTGGTGAGCAGACGGCTGCGCAACGACCTCATCCGCCCATAGTGGCCCAGCGAAGGTAAGCGGGACACGCTAACCAAGCAATGGGTAGCGTGCCCGTCACTATAAGTGACAGTAGTCTCGTCCGGCTCCTGCTGACCAGCCAGTTCTCCATCAAGTTCGGCTTCACCCTGCTGATGCCGTACCTCGCGGGGCACCTCACGCACGGCCTCGGCCTGACCGCGTCGGCGGTCGGACTGATCCTCGGGATCCGCAACGCGAGCCAGCGCGGGCTGGCGCTGGTCGGCGACGGTCAGATGACGGTCAAACGATCAAGAGGCCAGCTTCCTGAATCATGGGAACTGGCCTCTGAGATGGTACTTCGTGGTGGGGCTACCAGGACTTGAACCTGGGACCTCTTCCTTATCAGCCTTGCCTCGGCGTTCAACCCTTCGTGGTCTTCTAGTGACTCTCGGCTTATAATCCCAGGTAGAAGCCATGATTTCGTGTCGGGAGATCCCGCGGAGTGTCACCCATTGACGCGAGCTCCACTAACGAGTCACTAACGAAGGATCATGAAGGCGGGGTTGAGTGGGCTACTCGTTCAAGCGACTCGATCGCAACGGCAAGCCGCGATACACGGCCTGCTACCAAGATCTGAAAGGCAACATCCTCTCGGCGGGCACCTTCTCCAATAAGAAGGACGCCGACAGGGCCTGGCAGATGGCCGAGGCAGAGGTGGCCAAGGGCCGGATTGGCGATCCCAAGCGCGGACGGCAGACCTTCAAGAGCTACGTCGAAGGCACCTGGCTGCCCAACCACGAGATGGAAGCCACGACCCGGCAGACCTACACCTACGCGATCAGGAAGCATCTTCTGCCCGAGTTCGGCGCCATGCGAATGATCGACATCATGCCGGAGCATGTCCGGGCCTGGATCGTCGCGATGAAGAAGAAGGGCGCGTCGCCCGTGACGATCCAGAAGACAAAGATCGTCCTGAGTGCGATCTTCACGACCGCGCTGAATGACCAGGTGACCTTCATCCACCCCTGCAAGGGGGTCAAGTCGCCACCGGTGGTGGCCAAGCCACGGACGATCATCTCTCCGGAGCAGTTCGAGACGCTCTATCGGGCCCTCCCAGACGCGGATACGAAGCTGCTGGTCGAGACCGACATCGAGACCGGCCTCCGCTGGGGTGAGCTGACCGAACTACGAGTCAAGGATCTCGATACCGGCTCACGGATCCTGACCGTCAACCGGGCAGTCGTCGAGGTCAATCCTCAGTTCCACCCGACCGGCGGCCGTTTCCTTGTGAAGGAGTACCCCAAGGACAAGGAGTTCCGGCGTCTCAAGCTCACGAGGCAACTCGTCGACAAGTTGAGCCTGCACATCGAGGAGCGAGAGCTGGGACCGAACGACCTGCTCTTCATGTGGCGGCAGGAGTCCGCTCCTCGCACGAAGCTACGTGTGGTTCCCGATCCTGAGCAGCTGGGCCTCACTCCCCCGAATGCGGCAGGTCGGCAGTATCAGCACGGGACGCTGATGGGCTACAACTCTGGCAAGTGCCGCTGCGAGCACTGCCGTGCCGTCATCGCCCTCTACCGAGCACAGCGCCGCCAGACCGAAGGCAAGGACAGCCCTCGCGGGCGCCGTATCCGAGACACCGATGGCCACGTCCCTGCCGAGGCCTTCCGCAACCAAATCTGGAAGCCCGCCCTCGCCGCGGCCGACCTCACGGTGCGGGTCCGTATCCACGACCTTCGTCACGCACACGCATCGTGGTTGCTCTCGGGTGGCGCCGACCTCCAAGTGGTGAAAGAGCGACTTGGGCACGCCTCGATCGCGACCACTGAGAAGTATCTACACACGCTGGACGACGCCGACGAGACGGCGCTCGACGCGTTCACGAAGATCCGAAACCGCAACGCGCGCAGGTCGTCCTGACATTGGTACGGCTCGCTCCACTGCTGAGCGCGAAGGCGAGCCTCTGATCACCCTGTTGGAGGAACGAGGACCAGTGGCCGAGCCTATGAACGGCGCCGACCAACGACGAATCGAAAGAGTCATCCTGAGCACGACGATCACCAGCGTCATCGCGCTCGCCTTCATCGCCGGCTCGATCTCGTACCGGCATCTACATCTACTTGCGCTTCGGCACGGCGAGTCGCCCTGGACCGCTGCGCTACTGCCGCTGAGCGTCGACGGGATGGTGCTCTGCACTTCGATGGCTCTGCTTGCTGATTCGAGGCGCGGAAGGCGCGGCGGAGTCCTGCCTTGGACACTTCTCGTAGTCGGCAGCCTCGCCAGCGTCGCCGCCAACGTCGCCGTCGCTGAGCCTTCGATCATCGGTCGGGCTGTGGCAGCATGGCCGGCCTTCGCGATGATTGGCGGCCTGGAGATGGCCTTCCGACTGGTACGGCAAAGCGTCGCCCGCCGACTCTCTCCTGAGGAACCCACGGCCATAACAGAACCCGTATCGGACGACGACGCGCTTCAAGCCAGCGGTAGGCCACGCGGGCGCACCCTCCAGCAAGAAGCTTGGCAGTGGGCACTCCGAAACCGTCGTCCAGACGGCACGCTGCCGCGATCCATTGATCTTGCCCGGCAATTTCATCGCAGTCCTCGCTGGGCCCGCCTCGTCAAGTCGTCCGGCTTGAATGGCACGCTGACGTAGTTGCCCTCCATCATGGCCTTGATCTCGCTGCGATCCTCGGTCGCCTCGAAGGGCGACCGCCACGAACGCGTCATCAACTGTGCTCCTCAGAGGCGATGGATGTTGCGATCCTCGGTCGCCTTGGAAGGCGACCGCCACCCCGGATTTGCCATGAGTGCCAGCCCTGACCTGCGGTGTTGCGATCCTCGGTCGCCTCGGAGGGCGACCGCCACGCGAGGGAGCGCTCCACGACCGCGACGCACTCGGTGGAGTTGCGATCCTCGGTCGCCTCCAAGGGCGACCGCCACACCATCTGAGAGCGCATCATGCCTTTCTTTCTCCAAATACCCTAGGAAGCCACCGTGGGTCGCGTAAGGACTCCAGGTTACGAGCTTGCTATCGATGGATCACGGCAAGCGATAAATCGCACAGGGCCAGCTCGCCCAGGTTGAAGCCGAAGAGTTGCGCTTACCGTACGGGACCCTAGATGAGAGATGTGAGGGTAATCCCGGCTGGTAGGTCTGCGTCGTCCACTTCGATCTTGTAGTCAGCTACGGATCGGGGAACATCCTCGTTAAGAGGTGTGATGTCGACACTCTCGAAGAGAGTTGCGGCTCGGGCGGAGCCGAAGGCGTTTTCGTGGCTGAAGATGTAGAGGCGTTGCGCGGCCATCTCGCCACGGGTGGCACTGCGGTCGTGATCGAACATGTTGGTCAGTGCTTGCCAGAGGGTTTCGAGGTCCTGACTGGTAACGCCGGTCTTCATGCCGCGGCCGGCGCTGTAGTAAGCGTGGACGCGATACAGCCCGTAGTGGATCGTCCACTTTGAACCCATCTCGGTTCTCTCACCTTTGTCGATGTCGGCTTGGCGGGTTTGAGTGATGCGGGTGATGGCGTGGTCGACTGGGAAAACCCGGTTGATGCTGCGCGCGAAGGCGAACTGGAGGGGCCCGCGGACATGCCCGGCTTGAGCATCGCCGGTGGAAAGGACGGCGCCGAAGAGGCGGATGTCGAAGAAGTTCTCGCACATCCACTTCTGCACGGCATCGCGTTCTTGAGGGGTGGCTTTTTTGCTGGGCTTGACGCCAGCACCGGCGAAGGCGCGTTCGATCTGGCTGTTGAGAGCGACGTCGGCCTCTACGAAGATTTTGTAGCGAGGGTCATCGGGGTGGATCAGTGGGATGGTGTCGCGAATCTTTCGTTTGAGGGCGACGTCGGTGACCAAGCCCTGGTAGGTCTCGGCATCGAGGCGTGGTTGGTTGCCGGCATCCGGATCGCCGTTGGGGTTGCCATCGTGGACGTCGAAGAGCATGACGATGTCGTGGCGGCGGGTGGGGTCGAGGTGGGCGGGGATCTGGTCGCTCATGGTCAGTCCTCCAGGGTGGTGGAGTGGTCGGGGTTGGCGTCGAGGTCGGCCTCGGGGCCGGGCTCGTCGGCAGGGCTGTCGGGGATGAGGTCGTCGGCGGCCAGACGACGTTCACGAGCGCGGGCGATGTCGTGGTTGCGTTGGTCGGCGTAGCCGTTGAGGAACAGTCCCTGGTCGTAAAGGGTCAAGGAGGTTGGGAAGGGACGGAGCCGGCCGATGAGGTCGTTCAGGTTGCGCGCGAAGAAGTCGGCGTAGGCCTTGCGATCACGGGTTTGCAGCTTTTTCAGGTGTGCGCGGGAACCGCGCAGGGCGGGGATCAACGCGGAGGCGGGACTGGTGACGGCGCGGCTGAAGTAACGGTCGCCGAGGGTGGTGTTGAGTTGCCCGCCGCCGGCACGGGTGGCGGCGTATTGCAGAGATTCCAGGACGGCGAACATGCGTCCGGCGAGGTAGGCGGGGGTGTTGTCGCCTGGGTCGAGGGCCATAGGGAGCCTCCGGGCTTGGTTGGGATGGCAGCGGGTCAGACAGAGCCGGAGCAGGGCTTGGCGTGTGAGGTCGAAGCCGCCGTCGGTGCGGACGCGCAGTAGTAGGTGGGCCAGGATGGCGGAGGACAGCCGGGTGCCGTTGAGCGCGGAATGCAGGAGTTCGCGTTGGACCCAGACGGGGCGTTGGGAGCCCTTAGCGCCAAAGGGCGCGTAGGTGCTTCGGGCGCCGTTCTTCCCGGGGTACCAGCGCCCGAGCGCCAGGGCGAGCCGAAACAGCGAGGGGAAGCGCCGCTGGCCGGTCCAGGAATCGGTGACGAGCATGTCGGCGAACCAGGACACGATGTGCTGTTCCGCCTCTGGCAGGGGGACATCGACCCAGTCGCGGACCATGATGCGGCCGGAGTTGGTGGACAGCGTGGTCGCGCAGAAGCGTTCGGTGTGAGCGATTCCTGCAACGATGGGGGCACCGGCCCGGGGAGCGTCCAGCATAGTGGCGATCTTTATGGGATCGGGCTGAAAGAGCAGCCGGATGGGTGCGCCGCTCTGCGGCACAGCAGGGTTGCTGGCGCGGTCGGTTGGCACGATCCACCAGATGATCGCGGTGTCGCCGATGGTTCGCCGATGGTCGCGGTGTTGCAGCAGGTGTTCCAGCGTGCCCGTGTAGCTCTCGACGCAGGTGTCGCATAAGGGGGTGTGCTGCAGGCCGGTGACTAGGTTGAACCCTTGCGCTGGCTGGTTGATACAGACCAGGGGGGCGGCGTTGCCGCGTTTGCGTTCAGCCTTGCTGAACGGGTCGTGGCCCACGGCAGGGATAAGACCGGGCCGTACAGGGCGTGGGGCTCGTTCAAGTAGGGGCTGTATAGTGCCGCAAACCAGGCAGCGGTCGTGGATGCCGGAGGACTTGCGCTGTGAGGCGACCAGGCTCCAGTAAGCGCGGGCGCTCGCGGTGCTGTGTGCGGGCTGGCCGTCGATGCGGAACATTACGAGCTGCCCGGAAGTGAAGTGTTCGGGCGGCTGGATCTGGCTGACGGCCGATGAGGTGAGGAAGGCGCGCAGTGCTTGCGCGGCCGGCTCGTGAGGGTCGTGCTCGGCCCAGGCGCAGACCAGGTCGACGAAGGCCTGGTGGTAGCGCCGCGCCCGAGCGCGTTTACGTTCGTCATTGGCGTCTTTGGGGTCAGGCCAGCCCAGCGCATATTCGATTTTGTCGCAGGCCAGAATCGGTACTACGGCGGAGGTCCGGCCCAGACTGGGCACCACCATCGGCAGCCCTCGCCGCCCGCTGGGATCACTGGGATCGCGTATGGGGGCGAGTTCGGCGGCTCCTGTAGCGGGGCGGCCGTGACTGTCCAGGTCAATCAGCCAGTGCACGCTGCTGTGAATGTGGAAAAGCGGTGGGATGTGCTCAGGGTGAGCGGCGGCGTACTGCTGTAGGCGGGTGAGCAGCATCAAACCCTCCTTCGTTCCGCGGTACCGATCGCGGCGTCCCGGGTCGGGTCATGGATGCCTTCACGTGGTACTTGCAGAACTCCTTGATGCAGTTGGGCGGTAAACCACAGCGAGCGGGGGGTGGGTGCGTCGTAGTCGATGTCCAGCAGCATCACGCCCAGGTCTTCACTGCGCCTGATGGGTTGCCTGCTGTAGTCGGGTGGGCCGAAATCGGTGCATGAGAACTCCCGCGTTCCCAGGTAGGGGTGGGTGAAGCAGGCGCCACGCTCGATGCGGCGGCGGAATTGGTCGCGGTACTTCGCCACAGACACGGTGACGTGGGGCTTCAGTGCTATCTGGGCGTGAATGCGGTAGGCGACGTCGCGTAAGGCTACGGTGTTGCGCTGGTCGCGCTTGTCCGTGGTGCGGAAGTGGTATCGGGAGCCCTCTTTCAGCACGGTGCTGAGGCTGGCCGCCTCCGTGACCTCATTGCGCCGGATGCTGAACCACTTGATGTCGTTGAGCACGTCGATCTGCTCGATCCGGTAGCGGAATTCCGGCTTCCAGAAAATCGCTTCGAGCACGCCGCGCGCGGCGCTGGGCGTCATGACCGGGTAGCTGACCCGTTCGGCCTTCAGCTCCGGACGGGTGAAGCAGGCAAAGTCTCCGCGGACCTCCATGACGAGGGCGGGATAGGACTCACGGTCGCTTCTGCTCACGCGGGTTCTCCTCCTTGGCGGGAATGACGATGCCGATGTTCAGGTCGTAGACGCCGGCCCACTCATACAGGTCGCCGATGACCGGGCGCAGCAGGGCTGCCACCTGCGGCTTCGCTAGCTGGCTCTTCGGCAACGAGATGGTGTAGGGCTGAAGGCGGCGCAGCCATATGTGTCCGCGGGCTGGGTCGCGCCGCAACTGTTGCAGCCAGCCGTCGATCGGATCCGGCCGCTCGGTGATCTGAGGGTTGTGGTAGCGCACCACAACCGGGACGCTGTCCTCATCGATCATCCGGAAATCTTTCGTCACCGTTGGGAAGTCCCAGGAAGCGCGAGCAGCCAACAGCTGGGAACCCATAGCGTTCTCCGGCAAAGTGGCGTAGTAGCCGCGGAAGTAATCCGCCAGTGTGCCCAGGTCGTCAGGTTCTGGCTGCTTCATGGGACCGAAACGCCGACGGGTCTCGGCGACCGGAAGCCCGTAACTGGCAGGCATGGCCTGCTCGGCCGGATCGAAGATCACCACGAGGCCGCTCTCGGGCCGTTGTCCTTCGCGGTTGGCACGGCCGGCGGCCTGCAGGATCGACTCCGCTGGGGACATCGCCCGGTAGACCACCGGGAAGTCGAGATCGACGCCCGCCTCGATCAGCTGGGTGGAAACCAGATTCAGCGGCTCGACCGGCTTTCGCTTCAGGGTCGCGTCCACGTCAGCGAGCACATCGCGCCGGTGCGCGGGACACATTCGGGTGGACAGGTGCCGCACCATCCCGGGCCGCCTTGCATTCAGGGCGTCATACACGATGCGGGCGTGATCGACGGTGTTGACCACAACGAGTACCTGCCTAGCGGGCTCAGCAGCCACCTTGGTGGCCACCTGTTCCAGCGACGGGCGCGGGCTGACCTCCCACCGGTAACGCATGGGCCGGATTCGGCGCAGCCGCCGCTGCAGACCGGCCGGATCCGGCAGAATGTCCACCGCTCGTACCTGACGCAACGGCGCCAGGTCCCAAAACTCGGGTTGAGTGGCCGAGGCCAGCACTACCGTGACTCCGAAATGCTCCACAAGCTGCCGCAGCATCGCCAAGATCGGAATCAGAAGGTGCACCGGAAGCGCCTGAATCTCATCTAGCACGACGACCGAGCGGGCGAGCCGGTGCAGCTTGCGCATCGCCCACGGCCGTCGATCATGCAGCGACTGCAGCAGTTGCACTGTCGTGGTCACGATGAACGGCGCATCCCAGTTTTCAGCCGCCAGCCGCTGCCACCGGCTACCCGGTCCCTCCAAGGCGACACTGCTGTGGTGCTCCAACACCAGCGGATCACTCGGAGTTGAGCCCAGGAGCTCTCGATACACCTCGGCGTTCTGCTCCGTGATCGAGATGAACGGCACCGCGACCACTACCCGGCGCAAGCCCTGCACCGAAGCGTGATGCAGCGCAAAACCCGCGCTCGAGATCGTCTTGCCAAGTCCGGTAGGCGCTGCGAGCTTGAAGAAACCGGGCCCAAGCGAGGCCGCAGCTACGCACGCCTCGTACACCTCGCCACGCAGCGGATCAACCGGACTAGCACCACGCGTGCGCAACTGCTCACGCAGCTTGTCCTTCCGCCCGGCCTCGAACCGGTCCAGCAAATGAGCCGGATCCACCTGAGCAGCGACGTGCTCACGTCGCTTACCGAAGTGAACCTGAGTATCCAGGTGATCGGCGTCAACCAACGCGCTGAACAGCATCCTGGTCAACAGCTCCCCGCCCAGCGGGTCGGAAGCACACGCCGGCCACACAGGAACCGACGGCGTAGCCAGCTCAGGAAGACGCGCCCTCAGACGCTGGAGCGCCTGCTCCTCATGGGCAACCTCCAATGGAGGAGAGGCCAGGAAGTTCGCCATCACGCTCGGATGGTCCAATCCGCCATGATGTCCATACACCGGCATCGCGAACACATCGAACCCCAGATGCTCCACCAAAAACCGGGTTCCCGCGGCGCGATGATCAACACCCACCGGCTCGTCGGCGCCCTCCACCTCCAGCAGTCGCCGCTGCCAAATCTCGCTGGCCTTACCGAAATCGTGCGTCAATCCCAGCCAATAGGCGATCTGATCAGCACCGAACGGCTCAGCGAACTTCGCAGCCCACCAGCCCACTGATCGGAGATGGTCCTCAAGCAGATGCCTGCGACCAGACCCGTTGCCACGGCTATGCGCCCATAACGGACACTCGTCGGCGCCTTGCTCACCCTTGGAGAGCTCGCCTGATTCCATGGCGTGGACCATACAAGGGGCCACCGACAAAACGGCCGTGCTGATCGAGCCTGAGGCTGTGTTAGCCAATGTGACAGGGCCCTGCAGTAGCATCCGTACGACGCAACCAAAGTCAATCTGTGACGTATCACCAGATTTGTCACTTGCTAAGTGAATCCGCAAGACGTGAATTGGTACGGAAGCGAGAATCTTGAGATCAAGATGGCCCGTGCCATAGGCCTGACCTTGGCGCAGTGGCGGTCGCCCTTCGGGGCGACCGTAGGTCGCAACACGTCCAGGTAATGCTGCTGGTAGTCGCTGTCGGCGTGGCGGCCGATGCCTCCATCACGGTCGGGGGTGGCGGTCACCTCCCGCGACCGTGGATCTCAACGTGGGGCGCGACCTAAGCACAGCCGACCTCGTACCGGTGGCGGTCGCCCTCTGGGGCGACCGTGGGTCGCAATTGCTGCAGCATCACGAGTTCGAGCTGCTTTTGGGCGTGTGGCGGTCGCTCTTGAGGGCGACTGTGGGTCGCAACCAGCAGTGCCGGCGGAACTCGCAGTTCCTGCACACTCACCCTCCGGGGCTGCCGAGGGTCGCAACAAGCGTGGCGTCATCTACACCGTCCCGGTCGAGCTGGTGGCGGTCGCCCTCTGGGGCGACCATGGGTCGCAACAACACCACCGCGGACGTTGACGATGTCCTCGCCACGGTGGCGGTCGCCCTTCGGGGCGACCGTGGGTCGCAACGAGTGGCTGTATGACGTGCTGCTCGGTCATTCGAGTGGCGGTCGCCCTCCGGGGCGGCCGTGAATCGCAACAGCTGTTCGAGCACGGTGCGGGTAGCGCCCATCTGCGTGGCGGTCGCCCTCCGGGGCGGCCGTGGGTCGCAACCTGACGGAAGACGGTGAGCCGGACTCCAAGGCGAGGTGGCGGTCGCCCTCCTGGGCGGCCGTGGATCGCAACATCGCCCGGAGCAAGGGCTCGGGCCGGGGTTTCTCCGGTGGCGGTCGCCCTCCGGGGGCCGTGGATCGCAACTTGTAGGTCTTGATCAGCTCCAGCTCGGTCAGCGCCTGTAGCGCTCGCCCTCGGGGGTGGCCATGACTGCAACTTGTCCACCGGGCGCTGGGTGACGTTGATCATCCCGAGTGGCGGTCGCCCTCGGGGCGATCGAGGATCGCAACTCGTTGGGGCCATGCTTGTAGCGCTTTCGGGTGCCGTGGCGGCGGTCGCCCTCCCGGGCGGCCGTGGGTCGCAACCCCGATGTGAGCCCCGCATGGAAGATCCGGTGCAGGTGGCGGTCGCCCTCCGGGGCGGCCGTGGATCGCAACCTGGAGGACTGGGCGCAGCTGGTCCGGGCCCTGTCGCTGGCGGTCGCCCTCCGGGCGGCCATGGGTCGCAACTGCGTGTTGGCCTGCGAGTGTTTCACGCAGCTCACAGTGGCGGTCGCCCTCCGGGGCGGCCGAGGGTCGCAACCCGCACGCGATGTTCGAGTGGCGGTCGGCCGCGTATGGTGACGGTCGCCCTCTGGGGCGGCCGAGGGTCGCAACAACCACGAGTTCGGCCGGCTCCCCGGCTACCCCCAGTGGCGGTCGCCCTCCGGGGCGGCCGTGGATCGCAACCACAAGGGCACGCGCGAGGGCGGTATCCGCTCTGATGTGGCGGTTGCCCTCCGGGGCGGCCGTGGGTCGCAACGCCGTCACGACGGAGGAACTGACGCTCCGTATCGAGGTGACGGTCGCCCTCTGAGGCGGCCGTGGATCGCAACGGTGTCGAGAACGACGCGACGCGCGAGCAGCACAACAGGTGGCGGTCGCCCTCCGAAGCACCGAGGGTCGCAACATCTGGGGCAGCTCGGGTATGCCGGCCAGCCCCACGGGTGGCCCTCGGGGGCGGCCGTGGATCGCAACTGCTGGATCATTGCGCCGGTAATCCAGTACTCGCCCCAGTGGCGGTCGCCCTCCAGGACGGCCGAGGATCGCAACCATGCCATCTCTGGCACGCTCGGTGCCGGCGTCAGCAGTGGCGGTCGCCCTCCGGGGCGGCCGTGGGTCGCAACATGCGGTACAACAACCTGCCGGACGCTTCACAGCTGTGGCGGTCGTCCTCCTGGGCGGCCGTGGGTCGCAACAACACCAGCCCGGCCCGGCTGCAGCGCGCCTGGAAGGTAGCAAAGGTAGCAGTCGCCCTCCGAGACGGCCGAGGATCGCAACGTCGCGGTACTGCTGCTCGGTCCACTCGTCGAGGCGGCGTGGCGGTCGCCCTCGAGGTGGCCGTGGATCGCAACGAGTTCCGCGCCGAGTGGAACATAGCCCGCGCGCAGGGTAGCGGCCGCCTTCCGCGGCAGCCGTGGATCGCAACGCCTCGTCGATCCGGACGGACAGCAGCGGGTCGGGCTTGTGGCGGTCGCCCTCCGGGGGGACCGTGGATCGCAACTTGTGGACCTTGATGTAGTGCCCGATCTCTACGATCGGTGGCGGTCCCTCCGAGGGCGGCCGTGGATCGCAACACCGAGGGCTGGGACGCGCTTGTCAACGTGGTCCCCGTGGCGGTCGCCTTCGTGGCGACTGCGGGTCGCACATCTCTATGCGGGCCTGCTCCTGCCGGGCCAGCACGGCGTGGCGGTCGTCCTCCGGGGCAGCCGTGGATCGCAACTCCGCCACTGTGCAACTGGAGCAGGGCGTCGACGTCCGGGGAGCGGTCGCCCTCCGGAGCAGCCGAGGGTCGCAACTCAATGCTGATCCAGTGAGGGTTACCGCCGGCTCGGTGGCGGTCGCCCTCCGGGGCAGCCGTGGGTCGCAACACGGCAGGTGTCTGGACAGACGTGTCGGCCTGGCTGGTGGCGGTCGCCTTCCGGGGCGGCCGTGGGTCGCAACAGCCTTAACAGCAGCGCCACCCTGTGCTGGGAGGCGGTGGCGGTCGCCCTCCGGGGCGGCCGTGAATCGCAACGGCCAGGGACGTCCTGACAGAGGCTCCTTGAGTCGGGTGGCGGTCGCCCTCTGGATCGCAACGTGAAGGCCGGCGGCGAGCAGTTCCTGAAGCTGCGGTGGCGGTCGCTCTCGGAGCGACCGTGAGGTCGCAACTCCAAAGCTGGCCTGAACGGCAGCGACGCCGGCACCTCTGGCAGTCGCTCTTCAAGGCGGCTGTGGATCGCAGCAACGACACTGCCAAGAACACCGCGCTCGACGCGCTGGTGGCGGTCGCCCTCCTGGGGCGGCCGTGGGTCGCAACGTCGCGAAGTCCCAGCGGGACAAGGTCCGCCTCATCGGCGTGGCGGTCGCACTCCGGGGCGGCCGTGAGTCGCAACCGGCGCATCTCCTCGCGGGTGACGAACACGCCGAGGGTGGCAGGCGGCCGTGGGTCGCAACGCCGACCCCGAGGACGCGCACGCCTTCCTCGACCTCAGTGGCGGTCGCCCTCCGGGGCGGCCGTGGGTCGCAACCCCTGGCCGAACCGCCGGCCAGAGCACAGGGATCAAGTGACGGTCGCCCCCCGGGACGGCCGTGGGTCGCAACCGTGCGAGTTGCGTGAGGGGCCGGTGCCCGGCGAGCCGTGGCGGTCGCCCTCCGAGGCGGCCGTGGGTCGCAACACCCTCGGCGACGACGTCCTCGTCCGCCTGTCTGAGTGGCGGTCGCCCTCCGGGGCGGCCGTGGGTCGCAACCCGATCATCATCGACAACGCCGTCGTGTCGTGGCATCTGGTGGCGGTCGCCCTCCGGGGCGGCCGTGGGTCGCAACACCATTCCGGCGGAGGCGATGGGCATCACGGTCCGCAGTGGCGGTCTCCCTTCGGGGTGACTGTGGGTTGCAACTACCAGGGTGGGGTGCGGGCCTACCCGCTGACGCCCGGGTGGCGGTCGCCCTCCCGGGCGACTGTGGGTTGCAACTCAGCGGTCGACCGGTCCCCGGCGATCAAGAGGAACGCGTGGCGGTCGCCCTCCAGGGCGACTGGGGGTCGCAACACCTCCGTGGAGATCGCCAAGGGTGCCACCGCGGCGGTGGCGGTCTCCCTTCGGGGTGACTGTGGGTCGCAACACCCGGACGAGGTGCTCACCGCGGCCGATCTGATGGTGGCGGTCGCCCTCCGGGGTGGCCGTGGGCCGCAACCCGTGGCGCGCCGAGCAGGCCGACATGAGACCAGGTGGCGGTCGCCTTCCGGGGTGGCCGTGGGTCGCAACTCACCCGCCGTGCCGTAAATGCCGTCGCGGGGGTGGCGGTCGCCCCCCGGGGTGGCCGTGGGTCGCAACTTGTCCGACAGGTCCGCGATGGTGGCCATCGCCATGGTGGCGGTCGCCCTCCGGGGTGGCCGTGGGTCGCAACGACCCGTGGGAGCGCTCGATCATCCGCGCCGGCTAGTGGCGGTCGCCCTCCGGGGCGGCCGTGGATCGCAACGATCTCGGCGCGTGCGTCGACACCAGCTCGGATGCGGTGTGGCGGTCGCCCCCCGGGGCGACTGTGGGTCGCAACCAGTAGCCGCGTCCTGGTGGTGGTATGACCTCCCAGTGGCGGTCGCCCTCCCGGGCGGCCGTGGGTCGCAACGTCGTACCTGCCGTCGAAAGTGCGGGGGTCGAGGTGTGGCGGTCGCCCTCCCGGGCGGCCGTGGATCGCAACCACCTGCTCGTCCACTCGTCGGACACCCGGACGCCGGCGGCGATCGCCCGCCGGGCTGGCCGTGGGTCGCAACAAGAAGCTCTTGGAGCTTCAGAGCCGGGAGTGGAAGTGGCGGTCGCCCTCCGGGGTGGCCGTGGTCGCAACGCGCGGGGCATCTACCTCCAGCTCGACGCGTACGGCGGGTGGCGGTCGCCCTCTGGGGCGGCCGTGGGTCGTAACGGCTGCAACGACCCCGACGACGCCAAGCTCGTGATGCCGTGGCGGTCGCCCTCCGGGGCGGCCGTGGGTCGCAACTTGACGATGCCGCCCAGGCCCTTGGCGACCAGGCCGAGTGACGGTCGCCCTTCGGGGCGACCGTGGGCCGCAACGCCATCCACCGCGCCACCGGGTTACAGCCGTGCCGTAGGGCGGTCGCCCTCGGGGGCGGCCGAGGGTCGCAACTCCCCGGCGTCGGGGGCGCTGAAGTAGTACTGCCGCAGTGGCGGTGGCCCTCCCGGGCAGCCGTGGATCGCAACCTGACGGAGCACAGCGAGCCGGACTCCAAGGCGATGTTGCGGTCGCCCTCCGGGCGGCCGTGGGTCGCAACCCTGCCAGCTGCGAGCCGGCGCGAGGCGTGCGCCGGTGGCGGTCGCCCTGCGAGGCGGCCGTGGGTCGCAACATCACGTCCCCCAAGGGGGCGGTCACCCCGGCTTGGCGTGGCGGTCGCCCTTCGGGCGGCCGTGGGTCGCAACCTGACCGCCGTGGGCTTCCACTTCGGTCTGTGGAAGTGGCGGTCGCCCTCCGGGGCGGCCGTGGGTCGCAACGACAAGTGGGGCGGCAAGTGATGAGCGAGACGACGGTGGCGGTCGCCCTCGGGGCGGCCGTGGATCGTAACGTCCCCTGCACCAGGCTCAACCCAGGGAACAACAGTGGCGGTCGTCCTCCGGGGCGGCTGTGGGTCGCAACATCACCATTCACGCCGCCCGCACCGCGCGCCTGTGGAGTGGCGGTCGCCCCTCGGAGCGGCCGTGGGTCGCGACAGCGGGGACCTCAACATCCATGACCAGGCTCAAGGTGGCGGTCGCTCTCCGGCGCGGCCGAGGGTCGCAACAGCATTGAGGCTGTGGTGAAGTCGATCCCCAGCCTCGTGGCGGTCGCCCTCCGGGGCGGCCGAGGGTCGCAACTGGGACGCCGAGCTCTATTCGCGGTGGGTCGACCTGTGGCGGTCGCCCCCCCGGGGCGGCCGTGGATCGCAACGCGCGTTCGATCGTCGCGGACTGCTCGGCCATCCGCTGTGGCGATCGCCCTCCGGGGCGGCCGTGGGTCGCAACGCTTGCGAGTAGCCGTAGCTCCTTCACTAGATCGATGGTGGCGGTCGCCCTCCGGGGCGGCCGTGGGTCGCAACCCCTTGAGCAGGCCGCCGAGCAGGCCGAGCGGCCCCCCGTGGCGGTCGCCCTCCGGGGCGGCCGTGGGTCGCAACGGCGTTGTAGACCCTGCCCACGATCAGGTCCCGGCGGGGTGGCGGTCGCCCTCCGGGGCGGCCGTGGGTCGCAACACCTGCATGAGCTGAGTGATGATCTCCAACTGCGTGGGTGGCGGTCGCCCTCGGGGCGGCCGTGGGTCGCAACTCGATCACCGCGGCGTTCGGCAGGGTGTCGCGGACCGCGTGGCGGTCGCCCTCCGGGGCGGCCGTGGGTCGCAACTTCTTGTCGGTCGCCTGGAACACGACGACGATGGGTGACGGTCGCCCTCCGGGGCAGCCGTGGGTCGCAACACGATTGCCCTCATCATCACGATCGTCGTAACCGCACCGTGGCGGTCGCCCTCCGGGGCGGCCGTGGGTCGCAACGCCGAGGGCTCGTGGACGATCGTCGCGGATGAGGGGTGGCGGTCGCCCTCCGGGGCGGCCGTGGGTCGCAACGCCTCAGCCGCCGCCGCCTCGGCCGCAGGGAGCGCCTGCGGCGGTCGCCCTCCGGGGCGGCCGTGGATCGCAACCGCATGGCGTAGTCCGCGAGCAGGTCGGCGAACACGAGTGGCGGTCGCCCTCCGGGGCAGCCGTGGGTCGCAACGCGACGAACGACAGACCGAACCCGACACCGGACAGCGTGTGGCGGTCGCCCTCCGGGGCGGCCGTGGGTCGCAACCTGGATGCGGAGCCGGTGCTACTCGGACCGGGCTTGCGTGGCGGTCGCCCTCCGGGGCGGCCGTGGGTCGCAACCACAACGACGGCCGGTTCACGCCTGGCCTGGCCAGGTGGCGGTCGCCCTCCGGGGCGGCCGTGGGTCGCAACCGGTTCGTCCGGCGCTTGGGCGCTCGGGACGCTCGTGTGGCGGTCGCCCTCCGGGGCGGCCGTGGGTCGCAACGCGCGAACGGCTGGAGCCCGCCTCCGTCGGAGGAGGTGGCGGTCTGCCCTCCGGGGCGGCCGTGGGTCGCAACCTGTGGAGTCGAGGTGGACGTCGAGGGCGTGGCGGTGGCGGTGGCGGTCGCCCTTCGGGGCGGCCGTGGGTCGCAACGGCATCTCGTCCAGGCCCTCGGGCGGCTTCGCGGCGTGTGGCGGTCGCTCTTGGGGACGGCCGTGGGTCGCAACTGGCGAGCACTGTTTGCTGGTATTGGCCAGGGCATTGGTGGCGGTCGCCCTTCGGGGCGGCCGTGGATCGCAACGGGTTGTAGGCGGCCAGCGACCCTGCGTGCTTGACCGGTGGCGGTCGCCCTCCGGGCGGCCGTGGGGCGCAACACCCATCGGATCACCGCACTAGCCGGCGTAGCCGTCCAGTGGCGGTCGCCCTCCGGGGCGACCGTGGGTCGCAACAACACGGGGTACGGCTGCATCCCCAACCTGGACAACAGTGGCGGTCACCCTGCGGGGCGGCCGTGGATCGCAACGACCTCTGCTAGGACGGGGCCGGGTACGTCAAGCGTGGCGGTCGCCCTCCGGGGAGCCGTGAGTCGCAACCATGTCCTCGGCCACCACGGTGCCGATGACGAGGTCGCGGTCGCCCTCGGGCTGGCCGTGGATCGCAACGCCGACTGGGCGTACGAGCGGGTGGGTCTGGACAAGTGGGGGTCGCCCTCCGGGGCGCCGAGGGTCGCAACGCCTTGAGCACGCCCACCGCGTGCTTGATCCCCAATCCGTGGCGGTCGCCCTCCGGGCGGCCGTGGGTCGCAACGAGGGTGGCGGAGGTGCCAGATCGGCCGACCGTGCCGCGTGGCGGTCGCCCTTGGGGGTGGCCGAGGGGCGCAACGACCAGGGCAGTGAGCACGTCCGCACCTACGCCAGGTGGCGGTCGCCCCTCGGGGCGACCGTGGGTCGCGACACCGGCACCGACTCCTGGTTCCGCAACCGCCCGGCTGTGGCGGTCGCCCTTCGGGGCGGCCGAGGGTCACAACTTCGGTGTCGTCACCATGACGACGTGCGTCGAGACGGGGGCGGTCGCCCTTCGGGCGGCCGTGGGTCGCAGCGCCTGCGTTCGATCAGGCCCGACAGCTAAGGCTCGATAGCCAGGAAGTAGCGGGAGCCTCCGGAGGTGGAATCACAGCTGAAGGTGCTCTGGCCCTTCACTTGTCCCTGCCTTTGTCACCTGCTTACTCTACTTTCCGTTAGATATCGAAAGCGGAGAGTGATGAAGAGTTTTGGCGCCAGGCTGCGGACAGTAGCTACCCCTCAATCGGCAACGGCTATATGTTTTCTGGCCCTCCTGACTGCATGTGAAGCAGGGCGGCCGTCTTCCTTGCCGCCCCAGGCTCCGGTGCCCGCCGCCTCGACACTGTCTCCGGCGAAACCAACTCCAAGACTGACGCATGACGTGATCGTCGCGGCCTATAGCGAGTACTGGAACACGCTCACCACCGCCGGCAAATCCTCGCCGGAGGAGGCCCGGACTCTGCTCAAGCAATACGTCAGCGGCTCATATCTTGATCACCTTGTTGCTGGGGTCCGCCAGATGAGTGAGCAAGGGCGGGAGCCGTACGGCGAGGTCATCCCGCGTATCAAGGAGGTGCGCGTCGGCGGGAAGCGTGCCGAGGTCATCGACTGCCAGGACACATCCCAGGCCGGCATGGCCGACCGCCGCACGCACCAGCTCATCCCCGGCACCATCAAGGCCAACTCGACGGCGAACATCAAGGCGGAATTGGAGCAGTCTGCCGACGGGCGGTGGCGCCTCGTCGGATTGAGCATCAGGGAGGCGGCGTGCACACCACCCTCGTCCTGACTTCGCTCCTCTTAGCCACCGCCTTCGGTCCGGGTGTCCCCGCGGACGACCACGGAGCCTTCCCATGGGGCAGCGGCTGGGTCGCGTACAGCAATCATGAAGCCGGACACCAAGCCCGGTCCCCCAGAACCGGCGGTAGCGGTGGCGGCGGGCTAGTCAACTGCCACACCATCGGCGGCGCGAACGGTGCCACCTACCTGCAGTGCGACCACGGACCCGACGGCCAGCGGAACGTCTTCGAGGGTGTGACGCCCGGAGATCCGGCGGCACCTGCCGTGACGCCGGAGATGCTCCTGCAACAGGCCCTCGGCCAGGTCAAGCCGCCTGTCCCACGGATCGCGACGGCGCCACCGCGCGGCAAGGACGGCCTGGTCGGTCTGCCGCACTTCTTCTGGGCAGAGCGAAGCCAGTGGCGCTCGATCAGCAAGCGAGCGACATCTGGGCCGGTGTGGGCCGAGGTTACAGCCACGCCGACGACCATGGTCATCCGTCCAGGCGCGGGACAGGCCACAGTGACGTGCAAGGGGCCCGGCACCCCGTACGACCCGTCTGCGGACGATCAGAAAAGCGCCTGCTCGTACCTCTTCACCCGCTCCAGCGCCGGCCTGCCGGGCGCGCACTACAAGGTGACCGTCTCCGTCGTCTGGACAGCCGCGTGGACCGGCTCCAATGGTGCAGGCGGACCTTTGGCGCCGATGACGACGTCCACGACCTTTCCGCTGCGGATCGCCGAAGGCCAGGCATTGATCAAGAGGAGCTCCTGAATGGTCCGCAAGCCCATGCCCGCTCCACCTCAGCATGCCGAGAACGGCGTCGTCCCTCCGGTGCAGGTGCCGAAGCTTACGCCGCAGCCGCGCCAACGTCGCCGAGGACTGCTGCTCCTCGGCGTGCTCGTGGTGGCCGGCGGCGGAGTGATCAGCTATCAGACGATCACGGGCTTGAGCAACCGAGTGCCAGTCCTCGTGATGACACACGATGTGCCCCCTGGCCAAGAACTGACGGCCAACGACGTCACCACGACTACGGTGGGCGCAGACAGCCTCGTATCGACGGTTCCTGCCCGCGATCTGCCCAGAGTAATTGGCAAGCGAGCCGTGACGGATCTCGTAGCGGGCATGCTCGTGCAGCCCAGGCTGCTCACCGACCGGGTCGTCCCCGTCGTGGGCCAGCAACTCGTGCCCGTCGCGGTGAAGCCGAGCCGACTGCCGGCCCGCGGCCTACGGCCCGGGGACGCGATTCTCGTCCTCGCCACCCCGGAGAACCAGGCCATCCCCGCTTCCAGACCGACCGCCCGTCCCGTCATCGATGCGGTGGTCGACCAGGTGAAGGGGCCGGACGTCGACGGTCTCATGGTCGTCGACCTCATCGTGAGCAACTCGCAAGGCACCGAGCTCGCCCGTCTGTCGGCCGGTGGTCAGGTCGCCCTGGTCCTCAACCCTCGGAGCAGGTGAATGGCGACCTACGCGCTGATGAGCCCGGGCGGCTCCCCAGGCGTGACCACGGCCGCTCTTGCCGTCACCTACGCCTGGGGTGGCCGGGCCCTACTCGCGGAGTGCGATCCCAAGGGCGGCAGCGTCCTGCAGGGATTCCTTGGCGGCCGGATGGAGGGGCTGCCCGGCGGCCTGTTGGAGTTCGCCCTGGCCATCGCCCACCATCCCGATCCGGCCGTCCTGTGGAAGTACGTCGTGTCTCTCGACCAGGATGCCCGCGAGTGGCTGCTGCTCCCCGGAACAAGAGACCCGCGCCACGTGGCGCAGCTCGAAACCGCGTGGGACGCGATCGCGGCGGCGATCACCTCGGCCGGCGAGGGAGTCGTGGACGTCGTGCTGGATGTGGGCCAGATCGGCGGGCCGGACACCCCCATGCAACTGATCGCAGCGTCGGACCTGGCCCTGATGCTGTTGCGCCCCACCCTGCGTCAGGTCGCGGACGCCCGTCCCAGGCTGGATGCGCTCGGCCGCTATGTGGGCGCGAAGGTGCCGGTTGCTCTGTGCCTGGTCGGCGAAGGCGACTACACCGCCAAAGAGATCAGCGACGCACTGTATGGCCTGCCCGTCATCGCGGGGATTCCGCACGACCCGAGGTCAGCCGCAGTGTTTTCGGACGGCAAACGGGCACAGCGCTCCTTCCGCCGAGCGCCGTTGATGCGCGGAGCGTCGTTCCTTGCAGATGCAATGCGCCAGTACCTCGCCGGAGCGCAGCCAGCTGAAGGGATGGTGGCGCGATGACCAACTGGCCGCCTGGTGATGTCTGGCCTCCACGTCCCAGCACGGACCCCGCCGACCCCGGTCTACTTCCCCGTACGGCGACTCCGGTGGAGGAACTCGACGACAAGGCATTCCGGGAAGCCGTGCTCGACATCACCGCCTCGATCGCCGACGACCTCAAGGACAGCGAGGATCGGGAGGCCGCCCGACAGGTGATCCAGTCAGCGGTGCAGCGCTGGTCCCACGAACGGCTGTCGGATGGCGTCGCCGTCAGCTTCGCGACCCAGCGCCGGCTCGTGCAGGCCGTCCTGGACGAACGGTTCGAGCTCGGCGTGCTCACGCCGTACGTCAATGACAGCAGAGTCGAGAGCATTGACATCAACGGGTGCGACGAGGTCTGGATCACCTACAGCGACGGCACCTGCGAGCGCGGCCCAGCGGTCGCCGCCACCGATGACGAGCTGATCAAGATGATCCAGATGTGGGCGCTCCACAAGAGCTACAACCCACGCGAGTTCTCCGCCGCGAGCCCGCTGCTCAACACAGCGCTCCGGCCCGGAGACGGGGAGGGCGGCGTGGGCGTACGGCTCAGCGCCACCATGGCCGTCACTATCCGGCCGTGTGCGAGCATCCGCTGCCACCGTCTCGTCGACGTCACTCTCGACGACCTGCTCCGGCTCGGCACCGTCAACCGCAGCCTGTACGGCTTCCTTCGCGCGGCCGTGCTGGCCCGGCTGAACATCGTCATCACCGGCGGTACGGCAGCGGGAAAGACCACGATGCTGCGCGCGCTGGCCTCGGCGATCGACCCGGCGGAGCGGCTCGCCACGCTGGAGTCGGACTACGAGCTGTTCCTGCACAAACTGCGTCACCGCCACGAGAACGTGATCGCCTTTCAGGTGCGGCAAGCCAATTCCGAGGGCGCCGGAGCCGTCACGCTCAACGACCTGATCCCGCATTCCCTGCGTAAGAACATCAAGCGGATCATCGTCGGCGAGGTGCGAGCCGACGAGATCATCCCGATGTTCGAGGCGATGAACACCGGCCATCCCGGCTCGATGTGCACCATCCACGCGGACGGGACAGAGGAGATCTTCAACCGCATCGTCATGCTGTGGACGCGCGGGGTCGGTGCCCAGACTCCCCCTGAGGTCATCCACCTGAACACGGGGGAGACCATCGACCTGGTCGTCCACCTGAGAATCGATCCCGCGACCAACACGCGCTTCGTTTCCGAGGTCCTCGAGGTGATGCCTCCGGCCGACAGCGAGCTGCCCAGCCGTAACCGCGTCTACAGCCCCACGGGGCCAGGTGGCCGGGCGATGCCGGACATCACGCCTCAGTGCCTTCCTCAGCTGAAGGCCGTGGGCTTCGATCCGACGCTCCTCGACCCGTACGCCGCCATGTGGGAGGTGCGGTGAACACGCCCGCCATGCTGGCCGGCCTCGGCACATCGGCGGTCCTGGGCGGAGCGGTCTGCATCGTCATCAGTCTCATCGGTCGGGGGCCCGATGAGCCGGCGCGACCTCCTTCCCGCTGGCTGGCGATTCGGACGACGCTGATCGCTCGGCAGCGGCTTGTCGCGATTTCCTTCGTCGCCGCGGTCGCCGTTCTCGGCCTGACCGGATGGCCCGTCGCCGCATGCGCCACGGCGGTCGGCGTGCTCGCCTTGCCGAAGGTGGTGTCTGGCCGCACCGCCGCTCAGCAAATCCGAAAGCTCGAAGCACTGGAGCTGTGGACCCGACGCCTGGCCGATCTCCTGGTGGCCGGCCGAGCCCTCGAACAGGCGTTGGAGCAGAGCGCCGCCCGCAACGTTCCGTCCGCCATCACCGGACCGGTCACCTCTCTTGCCCGTCGCCTCCGCGTCGCCCAGATGCCGACCGAACAGGCGCTCCGGCTGTTCGCCGACGAGCTGAACGATCCGGTCGGAGACCGCATCGCAGCCGCCCTCATCCTGGTGGCCCGGCGACGGGGCAAGGGCGCCAGCGCGCTGCTACACCAGCTCGCCCAACTCGTCGCGAAGGACGTGAGCGACCGCCGGGAGGTCGAAGCCGCGCGAGCCGAGCACCGTACGACAGTTCGCTGGATCATCGGCATCCTCGTCGCGTTCACGGCTATCGCGATCACACAGCGGTCCTACGTCGCGCCCTTCGGCACGCAGGTCGGACAGGTCGTCCTGGCCATGGTGGCAGGCCTGTACGGCGTGGCGCTGTGGTGGCTGCATCGCCTCGGCAGCTCCGCTGTCGGCCACCGCTTTCTCACGGACCCCGGGAAGCAGCAATGAACGTTCCGGCCGTGACCGCCGGGGCGATGATCGGCCTGGGCCTGGTCATCGTCGTGTCCGAGTTAGCTCCCGGGCCTCCCCGATTGAACGACGCGCTCGCGAGGCTCGACGGTGCCCGGCGTCCCGGCCCTCGCGGCCGACTTACCGTACGGCTGTCACGCCTCCCCGTTCCACACGAGGACCTGGCGCTTCTCGGCATCAGCGTCGAGCGGTTCACTCTCCAGCGCGTCGCCTTTCTGCTGTTCGGCTTGGTGTTGCCTCTCCCGCTGACCATGCTGTGCACGGTCGCGGGCATCTCTCTGCCCTGGGCCGTGCCGACCGGCGCAGGCGTACTGTGCGGGGCCCTGTTCGCCTTGGTCCCTGACTACGCCGCGCACAGCCAGGCCCGGGAGCGCCGGCACGAGTTCCGCGCCGCCCTGGCGACGTACCTCGACATGGTCGCGCTGGAGCGATCCGCCGGCGCCGGGCCACCCCAGGCCCTCCAAGCGCCGGCCGAGGTGTGCACGGGCTGGGTGTTCCGCCGCATCGCCCAAGTCCTGGAGCATGCGAAACGAGCCGGTGAACAGCCGTGGCGTGGCCTCGCCCTGCTGGGCGAAGAAGTGCGCATTCCGGAGCTGACCGAGCTCGCCGACATCGCCGAGGACGCCGGTTCGGAAGGCGCCCAGGTGCTGTCCACCCTCCTGGCCAAGGCGCAGTCCATGCGCACCACTGCGCTGGCCGAGGCCCGCGCCCGTGCCAACAGCCGGACCAGCGAGATGCCCATCGCCATTGGCATCTCGGTCTTCGGGTTCCTGGCGCTCGTGTGCTTTCCCGCCGTCTACCGAATTATGAGCTGAGGAGATGCCGCATGTCCCCTCTCCTGCCACCGGAGGCCGCCTACTGGCTCGCCCTCAAGAGGCTCCTGCTGGACCGGCTCGAACGGGTCCGCCGGGATCCCGACAGGGGGGCGATGTCCGCCGAAGCAATGATCATCATTGCTGCGCTCGTACTGGTGGCGCTCACCGTCATGGGCATCGTCACCGCGAAAATCATCTCCAAGGCCAACTCGATCAACCTGTGACCCGCATTGTGAGGTGCAGGGCCGATCAGGGATCGATCGCCACGGAAGTGATGATCGCCCTGCCTGCCGTCATGCTCACGATTCTCGTCTGCATGCAGCTCTGCCTGCTGTTCTTCGCCCAGTCGGTCGCGCTCGCCGCCGCCCAGCAAGGCGTACGCGCCGCGCGCACCGACGGCGGTTCCCGTACGGCCAGCGACAGCGTGGCCAGAAGTTACGCCGAACGGACAGCCGGCGGGTTCCTGCACTCCATCAGATCCAGCAGCCGCGGAGATGCGACGACCGTACGGGTCACGGTCCGGGGGGAGGCGCTCTCGCTCGTCCCGTTCCTGCCGTCGATCCAGGTCTCGGAGGAGGCCGCGGGAGCCATTGAGCGCTTCACCACTCCGGGGCAGGCGTCATGAACGACCGCGGCAGCGCCACGGTAGAGGCGATGCTCGCCATAACGGCCATCTTCCTGGTCATCCTCCTTGGCGTGGCCGGTGGGAGGATCACGGTCGCAAGCGCAGCGGTAGAGGCGGCAGCGCGCGACGCCGCTCGCCAGGCGTCCATTGCGCGGTCCGCCGCCGAGGCCGGCGGAAGAGCCGAGGCCAGCGCCCGCGAGTCGTTGAGCAGCCAGGGTGTCCGGTGCGTCTCGGTAAGCGTTCGCGTGAGCACCTCGGGGTTCAGCCGGCCGGTGGGGAGTCCCGCGAACGTGTCCGCGACGGTTTCGTGCTCCGTACCACTGGATGATGTCGTCTTTCCCGGTCTGCCAGGCAGCGTCGCGCGCCGCGCCACCTTCACAAGCCCACTTGATCCGTACCGGGGGAGGGAAGCATGAGGACCCTCTTCTTCGCTCCCGAGGCAGAACGCGGGTCGATCACGCCGTACGCGCTCATCTTCATCGTGGTTCTCATGCTCTTCGTCGGCCTGGCCGTGGACGGAGGCGCCAAGCTGCGGGCCGGCTGGGAAGCGGTGGGCATCGCCGAGGAAGCGGCCCGGGCCGGAGCAGGACAGATCGACCGCCGCGCCGTATACGAGGGCCGAGAGTTCACGATCGATCGCAGCGCTGCCGTCCGGGCGGCTCAGGCATACATCCGAGCTTCGGGCCGCCCCGGCACCGCGGCGATCACAGGCCCGGGCTCGATCCGAGTGCGCGTCAGGGTCACCAAACGGACCTGGCTGCTCTCGTTGGTCGGTCTCTCCTCAGTGTCCATGACTGCAACTGCCACCGCTGACCTCGTCTCCGGCGTCGAAAGGCCGCGCTGATGACGCTGTCCCGCCTACTACGCGCACTGGCCGCGACGATCGCACTCACCTGCATCGTCGTCGGCTTTCCGATTCTGTTCTACCGACTCGCGGGCTCTCCGTTGCCTGATCACATCCCGACTGTTCAGGAGGTTGGTGAGAGGCTGACCGCTCGGGATGACGGCACCCTGTTCATCGCCGTCCTGAAGCTCGTCACCTGGGGAGCGTGGGCGGCGTTCTCGCTCTCGGTGCTCTGCGAGATCGGTGCCCGGCTCACCGGGGCAAGGTTCGTCCCTCGGTTGCCGGGTCTGGGTGGGCTGCAGCGTCTTGCTGCCTATCTCGTGGCTTCCGCCTCGCTCGTCGCCACCGCCCCGGCCGCGATGGCGGCGGAGGCTGCTCCACCTCCTGTCGTCGCCATGGCACCGTCACATGCTCTCGGTGGTGATGTCGTCTCGGACGAGCCGTCTCCGGCGCAGGATCCCGTCTATCGGGTGAAGCAGGGCGACAGCCTGTGGGAGATCGCTGGCGACAAGCTGGGCAGCCCGCGACAGTGGAAACGGCTTTGGAAGCTCAACGCCGGCTCCGCCCAGCCGGACGGGCACAGGTTCACCGATCCGTCGGTTATCCATCCTGGCTGGAAGCTTCGGCTCCCGTACCAGGTCAGGAAGCCTGAGCGCGAAGCGTCCCGCCCCTTGGAGAGCCTCCAGCCGACGAGGCCCGGTCCTGAGTTCCCTGCTGTCCACGTGGAGGGCGGGCATGAGCTGACACCGCTCGCTCCGCCGCCGGTTCACAGCTCTGTGGAACAGGACGGTCGCAGTGCCATCGAGCTGGAGTCCGGCTCTCTTGTGGCCTTGGGCTATGCGGCGGGCATCAGCACGGCATACGTGGCCAACCGGGTGCGTCGGCGTCGGCGCCACACCCCGCCGCCGGCGTCGGATCCCGTCGTCGTCACGCCTGAGCCGAAGCCGGATCCTGCTGTGGCCGAAGTCCGCCGCGCGCACGCGCGCACCTTCACCCAGCGCGGCGAGCAGCCTCCCTCATACATCGAACTCCTGCGCGCCGCGCACTCCATCGACGTACCGCAGAAGCTCCCCATCGGGAGGCGTGCCGACGGTTCTCCTGTCGAGATCGCGTTTACCGGTCCCGGGCTAAGCCTTACCGGAGACGGTGCTCAGGACGTCGTCCGCTACCTCCTGGTCGACATGGTCCGGCAGTCGAGCAACTTCCGCATAGAGGTCGTGGTGTGCAGTGAACTGGCGGGGAGCGTCTCTGGGATTCCGGCCGAGGAACTGTCTGCGATGAGCGACTCGCTACCTGGTCTGGTGGTCACGCCCACAGTGGATGCCGCGCTCCAGCACTTCGAGCAGACGTACTTCACACGGAAGCGCATGCTGCTCGAACGCGAGGCAACCAACATCGAGGAACTGCGCGAGCGGGATCCCGGAGAAGTCTTACCGACCATCGTCCTCATAGCCGAAGTCGACGACGAAGTATTCGACCGGGTCTCCGCTCCCCTGGTCACCTCCTCTACGACAGGAGTCGCCGCGCTACTTCTCGGCGACTGGCCATGCGGCACGACATGCGAGGTCAGTGAGGATCACCAGGTCGTCAAGGTCGAGGGCCAACTCGCCGCCGCGATCTCCGGGGCCGCTCTCTTCCACATCAACGAGGACGAAGCCGCAGCGCATCTGCGAGAGCTACTGCCGGAGGAGGAGCTCACAGCCGTCGTGGAAGAGCCTTCGCAGAGCTCAACACCTGAAGTCTGGGATGGACCGCAGTTGGTTCGCCTTTCGGTACTGGGCCCTCCGACCGTCCACGTGCGTGGTCGGTCTAATCCGCTTGAGCTCGGCTGGCTGCAGCTCAACGCGCTCGTGTTCCTCGCTCTCCATCCGGCAGGAGTCACTCGTGACCGGCTCACAACAGCCCTGTGGCCCGAGGACACGGGCAAGGACGTGCACAACACGCTTCGGCACCTTCGAAACGCGCTGGTCACCGCCACCGGCTACGAGAATCGCGACCGGAAGAGAGCGCCGTTCATCAACGCGTCGACCACTCAGGAGGGCGCGACCTACCGCATTGACCCAGCACTGGTCAGTGTCGATCTATGGGACTACCAGGCGGCTCTGGGGGAACTTAAAGCGGCCTCCGATCCTGGTGCCAAGCTGTCGGCGCTCCTGAAGGCCGCGGAGTCGTGCAACGGAGAGCTGGCGCACGGCCTGGAGACGGAGTGACTTGACGAGCACCGCTACCCGCTGACCCGGTCGCAGGCCGACGTCCTGAGCCAACTCGCCGAACTGTGCGGCGATGACGATCCTGAGCAGGCACTTTACGCCCTGGAGAGAGCTCGCGCGCTGGATCCCGACACCGAGGAGACCTACCTCCGCATCATCCGCCTGCAGCTGGGCCTCGGCCGCAGGGACGACGCACGTCGAACCGCCAAGCTGCTCCGCCAGTGCCAAGCTGGCCTCGGGCTTCCGCCCAATCCCAAAACAGAAAAAACTCTCGCTTCGCTGTTCGCTGGTAACGAGGAGCCCTGAAGCCCAGCCCTGCTCGCAAGGCGAAGTACGGTGAGGAGATAACCAACGCCAAGGTCACCCTGGGCAGCGGCGAGACCGTGAGCTTGTGTTGACTACCCTTCGGCGATGACCCAGTCCAAGGCGAGCCGCCGGGCTACTGCATACACAACGGGATCCTTCCCGGTCATGGATATCGCCCCGCCCGCGAGCCCACCCCGAGGTCCGCGCCCGCCCTCCGGCTCCGTCGGCTGCTTCCAGCTCCGGCTGAGCATCCGCAGGGCGTCGGCCCGGCTCACGGTGGCCACCATGACGTGATCGCGGGCGTGCTGGTAAGAATGACCGTCCGCCGATAGCGGGTTATTCAGTCGGAGGAACTTGTTCGCGGCGATGCGAGTACCGTCACCGCTCGACTCTGACCGTCCCTGGGTCACCACCGGGTTCTCCAATGGATCGGATAAGGGCCAGGGTTCCTTGTCGACCTCGGAAGTTGAAGTAGCGGCCGGTAAGCTCGCCGGTCGTGCCGTCCAGGACGACCTCGGCCGTACCGTCGTGATCATTCATGTCCGCCTCGGCCACCCCGGGGCGGGTCTGATTACGGTAGGTGTACGTCAGACGCGCATGATTATGCCCATCCATGCCGAGACCCGCGGTGATCGAATAGGACGTGGACGACCTCGGTTCCAGTACGTCGAAACGGATCGCGATGCGCGTCCAGGTTTGGTCGATGCAGATCCGAATAGGAAGCCGCGTCTGGTTATAGGACGATACGAGGTACCCCTCGTACCTCCCCTCCATGACGGGGACCTGGATGATGCCGAGCCGATGCAGCAACGGCCAACGCCAGGCGACGGTGTCGATGAAGCGGTAGAGAAGACCAAAAGCAGCGGCGACGGTGGGGGCGCTGATCAGCCAGGCTGGCCCGATGCCCAGAGCGTCGGTCAGGGCATTGGCGGCCATGGCCAGCAGGACCGCAAGGAAGGCGATCGTGCCGAGCGCCTGAGCTCGGCTGTCGCTGCTGCTATAGGCGTGCATGGTCTAGAGCAACCTCCACAAGGCCTTGAGGACGCGCTCGGTGGTGTGCTGGTTGTGCTGGCCGGGGTCGTTCATGAACAGGCGATGTACCTCATCGCAGCTTACGCACAGAGCGGCCAGCTCAGCGCCCGAGTACTGAGCTAGCCACATCATCACGTTCGAGAGCCGGACAGAGTCGTCGGCTACGAAGAGGTGGTTGGGCACGTTGTAGACCAGGCACTCCAGCAGGTATCCCGGGGCCGCCCTCTTGTCCACCAGTCCCAGATCAACCGCTCGCCTCCGAAGGCGCTTGACCTGCCGCACCGTGGGCTTGTACTTATCCCGGCACCTGGTGTTCTTGGCCTGGCCGTTGTCCCGGTGCCTCTTGGGGTAGTTGATGATCCGTCCACCCTGCAGCGGGTTGATCGCGATGCCCTCGATGAAGGGCGGATCGCCGTACGCAGGGTAGGAGAGGAATCTCCTATGCTGCAGCGCCGGCACCACGTCTGCATCGACGTAACCGTCACGCTTATCCACCCGCAGGCACTTGTTCCTGGGATGAACGCGCTCGGAGCCGTAATAGTCGCTCAGCGCTTGTTGCACAAGGCTGCGGAAGGTTGCTGCTGTCATCGTCGTGGTGCCCCGCCGCCGGTTCTCAAAGCGGATCTTGTCGGAGGGAGGTAGCTGCGTCCCGTCCGGGATGTAGATCGACTTCAGCATGACGACGATGTCCACATCGGAGTCGCCCCGTGTGTTCGTCGCGTTCGCGTACGACCCCTGCAGGAAGACCTCCCAGTCCAGTACGGACAGGGACGGGGATCGGTCAAGAGCGGCCTTGACGGAGGCATAGGTACGTTGGGCGGCATCCTGCGCCCCCGGGGTCGTCCAGCTCCTGCGTTCGCTTTCCGAAATCGCCATAGCATCTCCCTGTCGTTGGTTGGTTGCTCAACGTAGGACATGCGACTGACAATTCGTCGCAGAAGTTCTGCACTGGGTCAAGTCTCGAAGCATCCTGAAACCGTCCCGTCTCGGTGATCGCGCGAGCCTGCCCATACGACAGCCGGGCGCACCTGGTGTCGGGGCACACATTCCACGCACCCACGGCTTCGCCTTCGCAGCCGGCCGCACCCAAAACGAGCTGATCTCGTGGATCACGCTCAACCGCCCCGGAATGCCGGCACACCCCGCAGCGAGGGTTACTTTGCTTGGTTGAGGATGACCTTGGCGAGGGCGTCGGCGGCGTCGGGTCGGCCGAGGGCTTTAGCAGCATCGGTCATGCGCGCTCGAAGGCCAGGGGCAAGGAGGAGCTCGTCAAGTTCGGCCAGGAGCTGCTGCGGGGTCGGGTCGGGTTCGAGTAGGGCGCGAGCGGCTCCGGCCTGGACAAGGTAGCGGGCATTGTTGCGCTGCTCGTCTCCGGCAGCGGGGACCAGGGGGATGAGGACGGACGGCTTCCCAACCGCCACCAGCTCGGCCACGGTTCCCGCGCCGCTGCGGGAGACGGCGACGTCCGCGGCGGCATACACATCAGGCAGTTCCTCACCGACGTACGCCGTGGGGTGATAGCGCTCACCGATCTCGGCGGGGAGGTTGGCGGCGACCTCGGTGAGATGGCTGATCCAGTCCCGGCCGCACTGGTGAAGCACCTGGGTATGGGTGAGCAGCGAGGGGAGTATCTGCTCGATCAGGGTGTTGATCTGCCGGCTGCCCTGGGCGCCGCCTGTCACGTAGACGAGCGGCAGGTCCGGGGCCAGGCCGTACCTCTCGTGCGCCCAGGCGGGGTTTCCGTTCAGGAGCTGGGGGCGGATCGGGTTGCCCGTGACCACAGCCCGTGCACGTGCGCGCTGAGGGAGATGGTCGATGGAGGTGGGGTGGGTGAGCGCGACCGTCGTGGCCACGCGCGCCAGGATGCGGTTCGCCAGGCCGAGTGAGGTGATCTGCTCGTGCATGACCAGCGGGCGGCCGAGAATGCGAGCGGCGAGGCCGAGAGGCACGCTGACATACCCTCCCGTCGACAACACCACATCCGGCCGGTAGCGGGCGGCTATGCCGGCGGCCTGCAGCACGCCGACCGGGATCTTGAACAGGTCGATCACGTTCTGACCGAGCTCTCGGAGGTTGGGTGAGCGTCTGACCTTGCCCGCGCTGATCGCCTTGAACGGGATGTGGTGCTCCGCCGCGATCCGCGCTTCCAGGCCGTCCGCCGTGCCCACCCACAGCACGTCCACGTCGCGGCCCTGCCCGGCGGCGTGCTGGCGGACGGCCGTGATGGTCGTGAGCGCGGGATAGGTATGTCCGCCGGTCCCGCCTCCGGTGACGAGCATCCGGATCTTCCGCGCGGCTGTCATGCGGTCGTCTCCTCCATAGGTACGGCAAGGCCGAAGCGAGCGCCGGCCTGGCGGATCGTTTCGGGGGTCTTGATCGGCACCCACTGTTCCACGGGTACGGCCATGCCCTGGTGTCCGCGGGCGAACAACACGCTCATGGAGACCTCGTAGTACCCCAAGTCCGCGAGCGTGGCAGTCAGCTCTCGGACGAGGCGGGCGCCATTGATGCGGTGAACCCAGATGTTGGCCCAGGCTCCGGGCGGGCAGCCGCCGGCAGGGCGCTCGACGATTCTGGTGACGCGGAAATCGGGGCCGAGGGTGAGCATGCCGCCGATGAAGGTGCTCTGGAGCACCGCGGTTGTCACAGCGATCGGCGACGGGCAGGCGGCCAGCCGCTCATAAGTGTCGTCGGGGACCAGGTCGGTGATCCCGCTCACGAACACGGAGCCGGCCGTACGGACACGCCGCAGTCCGGTGAGTGCGGCACCATCCGCGGTGAGGCCCTCCTGCAAGCAAACCTTGACGTCGCGATAACCGGTGGCAGCGACGTCCGCCTTGATTTGCTGCACGTTCCCCGGATTCGCGATGACCAGGAAGCGGTGAACCCCCGCGCGGGCAGCCTGGCGCATGTGTCGTTGCAGCAAGGTCTCGCCGCCCAACCGAAGGGTCGCCTTGTCGCGGCCGAGGCGGGTGCCACTGCCTCCGGCGAGCAGGATGGCGATCATAAGCTGGTCTTTCACCTCTCCAGGTCTTCTGCCAGAAGGCAGTTCTTAAGGGCGTCCGCCACGGTCATGCAGTCGGCTGTGCTGAGCGAGGGATGGAAGGGGAGGAACAGCGTGCGCACCAGCAAGTCCCGAACCTCACCCCAGTCCTCTTCGCCCTGGTGGACCGCGAGGGTCGGGTAGTCGAACCACGGCCGGTCGAACATGACCGAGCTGGCAACCCCATGCCTCGCGAGCCTTTCCCGTAGGTCAGGCATCGGATTCGGAAGGTGGACGGCGTAGCGGCTCTGGGTGGCCTGAGGAGTACGGCCCGGCATCACGACAGCCGGGGGGAGAGCTTGTTGGTAGGTCTCCGCGACGCACTGCAGGCAGGCACGCAGAAGTTCACGCTGCTCCCACTGGTGATAGGCGATCATCGCTTCGATCTCGCTCATCCCCCGGAAGCGGTAGATGCTGTCGCCGACCGCCCATCGGTGTTCCTGCCCGCTGTGCGAACGACGGGCGGCGATTCGCTCGGAGAGACGCTCATCGCGGGTCAGTACGGCTCCGCCGCCGCTCCCGCAGATCGGTTTCGTGGGCGCGAACGACATGATCGTGACATCTCCCCAGACCCCTGGTCCGGAGCCGGGCCTCGGGCCGGGAAGGAGATAGGCGCAGTCCTCGATCACCAGGCACCCTCGCGCACGAAGCGCGCCGAGGGCGGCATCGGCGTGCTCACCGACCATGCCACCGTGGTGAATCCAGATCACCACGGCCCGCCCGCTGACGGTGTCCGGGTCAATGAGCGGAGCAAGCCGTACGGCATCGATGGGAACCGGCACCGGGATACCGCCGAGCCGGGCGACAAGACCCGGGATCGCGACGAAGCAGTTGGCCGGGACCAGGACCTGGCGGTTCACGAGGTCAAGGTCCTCAAGGATGAGTTCGAGGGCGTCCATGCCGCTCCCGACGACCACGGCGTGGCGGTTCCAGTCGGCGCCGAGACGTTCCTCCAGCCTTCTCGTATGCGGGCCACCACGAAGTAGACCTGAGTCGATGATCCTCGCGACGTCATCGCTGATGGCGTCGCGGACCTCCGGCAGGACGAGCGTCCTCCAGGACGCGATCTTCGTCATGCCGGCTCCCCTGACGTGAGGATCCGCCCAGCCTGCGGACCGGCGTTCATCAGCAGGTCGAGGACGCTCAGGTTGTCCAGGAAGCCCTCGTGGAGCTGGAGATAGCGCGGTGGGCGATAGCCCTGCCAGCGCAGTTCGATCCCCGCCGCCTCCAGGACCTCAGGGTCGAGGTACGAGGCGCAGCCGTCGCCCGCAAGGTAGGTTGCGGCCCCGAGACGGCGGCAGATTTCCGCGAGGAGGACGGTTTTCGTCTGGCTGAACTCACCGAGGCTACTGCTGAGCACCCACGGAGTGGTGATGCCGAGCATCCGGGTCAGATGGAGATCGCAGGCCAGGTTCAGCATGCCGAGGTTGGTCCACTGGTGGTGGTACAGCAGGCCGAGCAGCTCCGTGCACATGTCCAGATGGAGGGCTCGGGCGTAGGCCTGCCGGATTGTGGCCTCATGTCGTCTCTGCCAGTCGTCTCCTGGCGCGATCGACGCCCTTCGGATGGGACCGCCGCGAGAGCGGCGCGCGACGGGGACGGTCAGCCGCGTACGACCGGTGCTGGTCTTGATGTAGTTGCGGTTCTGCCATCCAGGGGTGAATGCGACGTGGTCGAGGTAGACGAACAGGTCGGCGCGCTGCATCTTGTCGAAGAACCCTGGATACGGCAGGTAGTGAGGCTGGTGAATCGCGACGACGAGGCCCATCAGGCGATCTCCTTGCCGGCGCGCGAGACGAGCTGGTGGGCGCAGCTGAGCGCCGCCGCGACCGTCTGCCCCATGTCCAGGTAGAAGTCGGCGCCCGCGCCTCGGCCGGCGAACACCACGCCGGTGGTGGCGTCGGACAGTTCTCGGTAACGGCGTATCAGCGCCGTATTGGCAGGGGTGCGAAGCACGAATTCGACGACATGCTCCCCGTCGCCCGCTCGCTCGGTCCCGACCAGGGCTACAGCAGGAGCATGGTTCCAGGGCAGCAGGTCGGGCCGATGTGTGCGGTAGTGAGGAGTAGCCGCATCGGGGTGCGTCGTCACCGGAACGCCGGGAACCTGGTTGGCCTCACGCCAATCCAGGGCGACTCGTCGGCGTGCCAGCTTGCCGTACCGGTGGCCGAAGTAGGCGTCGAGCGGTCCGGTGTAGACGCAGACGTGCCGTGAACGCGGCCATGGCCCGTGATGGCTCATGTACAGGTCGATCAGCGGGGAGCTGACCATGCGGGTGAACATGGCCCCGTAGCCGTCGGCGGGCAGGCCTTCGAACCGGCGCCGGCGATAGCCGTCCTCGTCATCGAAACGGATCGCGAAGCGGCTGCTGAAGACCTCGGCAACGAGCTGGGACGGATGCACACCCCATTGCTTGGTCACGTACGCGGCGACGAACATCTCGTACAGCCGTGGACCGAGGCTGGCCAGCGCGACATCCTCGACGGTCGCCGGCAGGCGATTCCGGTATGGTGCGGCGTCTCGATTCACGCTCCGACGCGCCTCTTCGGGGTCGAATTCCTGCCCGTAACAGTGGCGGATCGCCGTGAGCCCGATCGGCATCGGGATCAGATGTCCGTCGACCAGGGCGTGAACCGTGTGTCGATAGTCCATCCATTCGGCGAAGCGCGACAGATACCGCCAGATGCTCAGGTCGTCGGTGGCCATGACGTGGGTGCCGTACGGGCAGAACTCGATCCCCGTAGAGTGGCGTTCCGAACGGCACAGGCCGCCGATCCGCGTATCGCGTTCCACGAGTGCGATGCTCATACCGTGTTCGGCCAGGTGCTGAGCGGTGACGATGCCGAACAGGCCGGCTCCGACGATGACCACGTCGTACGTCATAGGAACCACGCGTGGCGAGGTGCGAACTCGTCGGCCGGCGGCGTGGGCAGGGCGCCGGCACGCCAGGCGTCGATGGCCATCGTCTGCTTGATGTGCCGGCAGCCGGTGGCGAAGCAGCGACTCGTAGCCATGGAGTCGATGAGCCGCTGGGCGACCTGACGGTGCCGTTCACCTCCCCAGATGTCCTCCAGGTCGTCCTCCTGAAGGGTGCCGATGAGGTAATCGGGCCGTCCCCACTGGGGTCCGCACGCGTACACCTCGCCGTTCGCCAGGACCCAGCAGTTCAGCCCGATCGCCACCGTCCAACACCAGCGATGGTCCCCGGCCGCCCCCTTGTCTCCCATGATGAGACCGAGCTGGTCGAGCCAGGCGGTGATCCCCTGATCCTTCGCGAACGTGCTCAGCAGCTCGCGGAACTCCGCGCGTTGGGCGTCGTCGAGGGTGAACCCGCCGATGCCCTCGTAGTCGTCCACCAGACGGAGATGGACGTTGTCGAAGCCCGTCGAAATTGCCCAGTCGTAGATGCGGGGCAGCCAGGTGTAGTTGCGGTTGTTGATGAGCACCTTGGCGTTGACGACGGGAGTGCTGAGGCCGGCCCTGTCCCGGCCGTCCAGGATCGCTCGTACGGCGCGGGTCATTGCGGTGTGTCCGCCGCGACCACCTGCGACCTCCGTATAGCTGGCGTCGTCGTAGCCGAACACGGCGGCCTCGATGAACGTCATCTTGGCCAGCACGTCGGCACGGGCGAGGACATGACCTTTGATCAGGTTCGAAGCCATGCCGGCACGGGCCTGCTCCGGCAGCCCCGCTATGTAGTCGGCGACCTTTCCGCCATGCCACAGGGTGGGCTCTCCGCCGCCGCAGTACTGGACGCCGCGCACACCCATCCGCGCGATCGAGGCATGCAGACGGTCCATCATCTCGGTGCTCATGCCGGCGAAGCCGTACTGCTCATTGCGCGTCTGGGCGTAGCAGTGGACGCAGGACACGTTGCAGGCCATCGTCGGGTACAGCTCCAGTGACCAAGGTGCGGGCCGGATGGAGATTCCGCCGTCGAAGACGTCCGGGTCAACGGCCTTCGCCTCGGCCGCTGCATAGAGGGCTTTGACCCCTGACCAGTAGTCGGCAGGTCTGGCCGTTGCCGTGATGAGCTCGAATCCCTTCATCAGGACCTCCGTGGCTAGAAGAAGGCCCTGTGTGGGGCGGTGAAGGAGCCGAGGAACTCGATCAGCTTGTTCTGCCGATCGTGGACGCAGAACGGGCACCTTTTCAGGTCGAGCTCGGTCAGGACCTGGCGGCGCTGCTCTCCATGCCAGATCTCCGACAGCGAGGCGGTGGTGACGTTGCCGATGATCCCGTCGGTGCTCGTTCGCTTCTGGGCGCACAGGTACACCGAGCCGTCCGCTCCGATCACCGGCTTGAACGCCTGCCAGTGGCAGCGGCTGTAGCCACGAACCTGGTGCACTGCGTTGTCGAAGATCCGGTCCACGATGTGCACGTCGAACGTCTCGTCATCCAGCTCGATGGCTTCGGCCAGCTCCCGAAGCATCCGCTCGTGCAGCTCCGGGGCAATGGCGACTCCGGAGTACGACTTGTACTGGATGTAGTCGGCACCGCAGTCCTTCACCAGCCGTCCGCAGGCCAGGATGTCGCCGACGTTGACCTCGTTGATGAAGAACCCGGTGCCGACCGTGCAGGGACCGTCGGCCTTTGCCAGCGCGCGCAGGTTGGCGATGATCCTGTGGTGATCGTCGTTGCGGTGCAGCCGGGCGTGCAGCCGAGGGTCGGCGGCGTCGAGGCTGAACCGGACGTAGGTGGCGGCCTGCTTGAGCCGAACGGCATGTTCGGGGAAGACTCGGGAGCCGTTCGTGACCAGGCCGACCGACATCCCGTGTCCAGCGGCCCGCTCGATCGCGTCCACAGTGGCGGGATGTGTCATCGGCTCTCCGCCCCCGACGAAGAGGATCGATCGGCAGCCCAGCTCGGCCAACTCGTCGATCACGCGAAACAGGACTGCGGTTTCGAGACGCTCGCCACGCTCTGCCGAGTGCATCGAGTGGTAGATGCAGAACGAGCAGTCGTGGTTGCACACATTGCTCGGGTCGAGCTCGACACTCGTCGGAAAGGCGTTCTTGCCGTCCAGGTACGCGAGTAGCTGTGCGTCCTGGGCCAGAAGGCGCATCGGGTCGAACAGGAACCGGAATCGGTGGGTTCGTTCGATAGCCGCGTACTTGTAGCCGACCTCTTCGGCCAAGCTGCGGATTCCCGACGTGAGCGTAGCCACGTCCTCATTGATCATCTGGTCTGCCGGTAGCAGCGGCAGTGTCTTCCTGCTCACGTAACTCGTCCTCTCTGAAGACGTCGAACGGATCGGCAGATCTGCGTTCACCCGGGAGTGAGAAAGTGATCAGCGGGTGTGACACAGGCGCCCATGCGTGCCGAAGTGAGGACCGCCTCAGTCGCCGCAACGACGGCGGCGCCCTCGCGCAACATCGCGATGTCGCTCGGCAGGCCCAGCAGCGCGTCCCGGAATGCTTCGTGCTGGCTTCGGAGCGGCTCGCTGATCGGTACCTCGTAGCTGATGGTCTTGTCTTCGGCGTAGTAGGTGAGGGTGCGTGTCAGCGCGTCGGCCTCGACGCAGCCGCTGGCGGTTCTCACGACGACAACCCACTCACGATGCGGAGAGCTCCTACTGATCTCGATGTTCGCGATCTCGCCGCCGCTGAGCCGCAGCAGGATCACGGCGTGGTCCTCGTACCGAGGAGCACCGTCACGGCTCGCGTTGGCTGCGACGGATGTGACGTGGCGGCCGATGAGCCACATGGCCAGGTCGATGATGTCGGCCCCCATGCTCGTCACGACGTCGGCGCGTTCTGCACAGCCCTCGTGCCTGCGGACGGCTACCTGGTAGACGGCGCCGAAGTCCCCGCGGCGCAGGCGCAGACCCAGCTCCTTCACCGTTGTGTCGTACCGTTCGATGTGGACCACGGCGCCGACCAGACCCGCACCTTCGAACGCCCGGGCCAGGCGTATGGCGGCCGGCGCCGAGGGGGCGAGGGGCCTTTCGATGAGGGCGTGGATTCCGGCCGTCGCGAGGGCAAGTCCGATCCGCTCATGATCAGCGGTTGGAGTGGCGACAACGCAGTAATCCAACTCCAGGTGCAGCAACTCGTCGATGTTGCGTACGGAGTGCACGCCGTCGAACTCCCCGAGTCGTGTCGGCTCTGTGTCCGCGACGGCGACCAGGGTGACGTGTTCCAGTGAACGCAGGATCCTTGCGTGGGCGCTTCCCGCCGAACCGAGGCCGATGACCGCCGCCCGGAGACTTCTCTTCATCGCCGAACCGCCAGTTCGAGAATTCGTACAGCTGACAGGAATGGGAGGCGGGCGGCGTGGAACCTCGTGGGGGCTCGGAGTCCACGCCGCCACGCCGGTCTATCGACCGACCTCGGCGAGCACACGCTCGACCCAATCGGCTGCCGTGACGAGATCGCTTACCGGTGCGATTCGCTCTGGCCAGGGGAAGTAGAAGCACGACTCGTCATCACCATCGACGGCGACCATCACGGTTTCGCTCATCACAGGTGCGGCGAGGTTGATCACATGGAGGCAGGGCGTCCGGCCCACACCGGCGCGCAGTCGGGCGGAGAAGCCGCGGCTCTCCAGTTCGGCGCCCAGCTTCTCCAGCCAGGAGGCAGCCTCCTCCGGAGTGATTGTCATAGCGGATCTCCCGAGAGGCATGGGACGGGGACCTGACAGCGCATGGGAATGGCGAACCAGACGGACTTCCCGTACACGTCCTCCCTCGTCGGGAAGGGGACGCCATGTCGGCAGCCGCAGCGGGCTTTCGACACCTCGCGGACGATGGCGAGCCCGCGGCCGTGCTCCTCCTCGGGGCCGGCCACGCGCATGACCGGGTTGATGGTGCCGTTGTCGAGCACTTCGACGTGGAGCTCGTCCTGCTCGGACCGCAGCACGAGCTCGAAGGGAGCATCTCCATACAGCACGGCGTTGCCGACGAGCTCGCTCACCATGAGAACGGCGTCGTCCACCAGATCCGCCTGGACGCCCAGTGCGGTGAGCGCTCCCCTGATCAGTTGACGCGCCTGAGCCGCGGCCCGGGCGTCCTCCCGCAGCGGCCAGGCGGCAATGATGGCCGCCCGTTCCCGGACTAGAGTCACCGAATCCGCCTCCCTCTGCTGAATGTGCGGTGCTCCAAAGGTGTCGCCACCCGATCACCGTGGGTAGCGAGAGGTGACCGCGCCGAAGGGCGGCGAATCCACACCGGAGGTGCGGTGAATCCACACCCGTGAGGAGCCGCTCCGATAGGGCTTTCTGATCTACCGTCGGCATATGCCTGGTCACGACCTGGAATGCGCCAGGAGGATCCGGACGGGGGATTCGGACAGGTCCCCCAACGCGATCGCGCAGGACATACGTGCCTGCTGCGGCCACTCAGCCCTGAAAGCACACCGACTGGCCAGGGGCTGGACCATCGAGAAGGCCGTCGAGTCCTTCCACGAGATGTGCACGCGCGAAGGGCTCGGTGCTCGAGGTCTCACGGTCCGTTCCTGGATCGAATGGGAGGGCGAGCATCTGCCGAGCGCCGACTATCAGGACCTGCTCTGCCGGCTGTTCCTCACCGGACCCGTACAGCTCGGGTTTGCGCGCTCGTACGGCCCATCGGACGAGCCGACGCGACCACCGGTGAATCAGCGCGCTCTCGTCACGGAGGTGGCTCGCGAGTCGCTCACGCACGCCGGCGAGGCGCAGCTCAGCGATATCAGCGCAATCACCCTGGAACACCTTGAGGACGAGATCCGCCGACTCGCGAGCGAGTACGTCTACGCCGATCCGCTACCGCTCTTCCACCAGATGCTTCACCTGCGCGGTGAGGTCTTCCGGCTCCTCGGTGCGCGTGTCCGTCCTGGACAGGCCGCACAACTCATGCTGCTGGCCGGGCAGGTGTGCGGGCTGCTCGCCAACGCGAGCCTCGACCTCGGAGACCAGGCGGCGGCGATGGCTCAGGCGAAGGCCGCATGGACCTACGCCGCCGTCATCGAGCACCAGGCGCTGCGGGCATGGGTGCGCGGACTGCAGGCGATGATCGCGTACTGGGGCGGCTCCTCCGACACAGCCGTGCGCCTCGCGCAGGATGGTCAGCGTTACGCCCCCAGCCGTACGGCCTTCGCACGCCTCGCCAGTATCGAGGCCCTGGCGTCCGCGGCGATGGGCGTGGAGGCGGAGACCGTCCGCGCGATCGGCGGTGCCTGGGATCGCAAGGGCGACTACGACGAGGTCCACGACGGCGTCGGCGGAGAGTTCCGCTTCGACCTGGCCAAGCACTCTTATCTCGCTGCGGGCGCCTACATGCACCTGCGCCACGCCGACGCAGCCATCGCCTACGCGGACCAGGCGGTCTCCCTGTATCGAACAGGGCCATCCCACCTTCGGGCGTACGGGAACGAGGCGATCGCCTACTCGGACCTCACGGTGGGGCACCTCCTGAAGGGGGATCTGGAGGCCGCGACGGCTGTCGTGACCAACGTCCTGGCCCTGCCCGAGCATCAGCGCATCGACGGTCTCGCCCAGCGCCTAAAGGGAGTACGCCGCTGGGTGAGCGCCGAGCCGCGCTTCCGCGGGTGTTCGTACGCGCGCGCATTGGTCGAGCGCATCGAGGAGTTCCATGCTCTCGGGTCGAGAAGAGAGCTGGCACGATGACGGCCGCGCTCTCGGGGGACGGCATCGTGTCCGCGCTCTGCCACGCTGCCGGAGTCGACTCTCGCGGGGCGAGCCTGATTCGTATCTGTGCGAATGCCGTCTACTACCTCCCTCGGGCCAACGCCGTCGTCCGCATCGCGACCGTTGAAGCTGCGGCCAAGGCTCGGCGGGCGATCCGCATGGCGCACTGGCTCGAAGACATCGGGTTTCCTGCGGTGCGTGTCCATGTGGACGTCCCCGAGACCGTCGTCATGGATGGCGCCGTCGCCACCTTCTGGCAGTACCTTCCGCAACCCGGTCGGGCTCCATCCGTCGTACGGCTCGCGCCGCTGCTTCGCCGGCTGCACAAGGAGCTGCCGCCCTTCCCGCTCCCGCCGTGGGACCCGGTATCGGATGCGCGGGCCAATCTGCAGCTGGCTGTCGGCATGCTCGCTGACCGCGATCGTGAGTTCCTCCTGCAGTGGTGCGACCGTCTGGACAGGGAGTTGCATTCCAACCCTTACCGGCTGCCGTACGGACTCATCCACGGCGACGCTTGGGCGGGCAACCTGCTCTGGCACGGTGATGAGGTCGTGCTGTGCGATCTCGACCAGATGTGCCATGGGCCGCTCGAATGGGACTTGGTGCCCACGGTGGTCAACGGCCTGCGTTTCGGCCATCCCTCTGTCGAGGAGTTCCTGGGCTCGTACGGGTTCGACGTCATGGCCGCGGAGTCCTTCTCACTGCTCCGGCAAGCCAGGGAGCTGACCATGTTGACCGGGGCGCTGCCTGCCCTGTCGAGCCGTCCGTCCGTCGCACGTGAGATCAGCAGAAGGATCGAGGACCTGCGCGTTTCCGGCCTGGGCCGGTGGACCCCGTACGAGTAGCTGCGCGCTCATGAGCGGTGACGTACCGTTGAAGCCGACCTTGCTTGGGAGGGGCCCGAGATGGCCAGGCATGGACACGACGTCGAGTGCGCCCAGCGCATCCGCATGCTCCGGCTTTTTCAGGCGACCGATCCTCCACCGATCGCAGTACTGCACGCGATCGCTGCCGAGATCGGTCAGTGCTGCGGACATCACCCGCTCAAGTGCTTCCGGCTGGCCTATGGGTGGAACAGCGCGGAGAAGGCCGTCCAAGCCCTGCACCGGTTGTGCGAAGACCAGGGGCTTGGCGCGCGTGGCCTGACCAAGCGATCCTGGCTTGACTGGGAGAGCGGGCACCGGCCGGGCGCGGACTACCTCGACCTGCTGTGCCGGCTCTTTCGGACGAGCCCGGTGGAGCTCGGCTTCGCCACCGACTACACGCCGGGTGTGAAGACGTCGGTCCCCGCGACGGAACGAGAACTGATCATGATTGCCGCCAGCGAATCCAGCGACCACGCCGCAGAGATTGAGGCCGCAGCCGTCGGACCCAACGCACTGGAGCAGCTCAACGACGACATCATCCGCCTGGCCCGTGCATACGTGCACGCGCCGCCGCTGCCACTCTTCGGAGAGCTGACCCGGGTCCGCAACCGTACGTATCGGCTGCTGGAACGCACGCGGAATCCCAAGCAGCAGCACGAGCTTTACCTCGCGGTTGGGCAGCTCTGCGGACTGCTGGGCAGCGCGAGCTTCGACCTCGGCTACCCGCACGCGGCGGCGGAGCAGGCCAGGGCCGCCCGCGTCTACGGAGAGGTCATCGGCCACAACGAACTGTCGGCGTGGGCCGATGGGCTGCTGGCATGCGTGGAGTTCTGGGCTGGCCGCCCCGCCCAGGCGCTTCGGCTGGTGGAGCGCGGGCTGGCAATCGCTCCCGCTGGTACAACGCGTGTTCGGCTACTCAGCATCGCCGCCCGAGCGTCCGCCCTTCTCGACGACAGCGACGGCACTCGCAACGCGATCCTTGCTGCCCGAGACGCTCGAGGACCGCAGGGGGAGTTGCACGAAGGCGTGGGCGGCGAGTTCGGATTCGACGAGGCCCGCGAAGCCTTCTGCGCCGGATCCGCCTACTTGAACGCCGGCATGGCACAAGAAGCCGAAGCACAGTGCGAACGAGCGCTCAGCCTCTACCGAGCGGTGCCTGCCGAGCAGCGGTGGTACGCCGCCGAAGCAAGCGCCTGCGTCGACCTGGCCGCCGCCCGTCTCCTGAGCGGCGCCGTCGACGGAGCCTTCGACGCGCTGGCCCCTGTCTTTGCCCTACAACCGGATAGACGGGTGGAGGGCCTGGTCAAGCGCATGGGGCAAATTCGTGCCTCTCTCGCGTCCGTCCCGTCTCGCGAGGCGAGCGCCTTGGCCGAGAGGGTCGAGGACTTCGCCATGGAGACGGCCACCCGAGCGCTTCCATCGGCTTAATCGAATTCGCTTCTCAGCTTGCGATAGCTATCGGTCTACCATCCCTCGACAATAGGATCTTTCATCTACTCGCTTCAAAAAAATCTCCTATATAGATCGCGATCACGCCAGGAGTCAGAAAAGGCATCCAGCATGGCTTCATAAAGCCGGATGTTGCTGATATCTCCGCGAGGGTGGCTGATCCCTTCACTGACCGCCTCACGAATGGCCTCCCAACGCAGCTCATGCATCAGAAAGGAGACTAGTTCAACCACACCTTCCCTAGGGGAATCGATCAGGGCGATAACTTCGCTCTCGAATCGACCTCGCGATTCAGGGTTTTTCTGCACGATCGCAAGCGCGTGCTCCAAACCCGATTCGAGCGCTTCAACGCCAAAGGTCTCGTCTGCAGTAGCGAGGACTGCCTGCACGGCGTGCATGAAATCTACGACCACATCAGCATCTGGGCCGCCATGCTTCGACGTACTTCCCATCAGCACTAAGTCCATTCCGATTGAATGCGCCTACACCCGCCTTCTCGGTGTTAGCACCTAACCTCGGGCTTTCGCGGCAAGTTTAAGCAAGCTGATTTTTTACATGAAAAGCGCTTTGAGCTGTGAGGATTGGGCTTGCCTAAGTTCCTGTCCGCATCAGTTCAGAAGGCCGTCGCCCTGGCCTCGGGGATGAGGTAGACCAGGCGCTCCTTGCCGCCCTTGCCCCGCACCCGCAGTGACCGGGTTCCCGGGTCGTAGTCGGCTGAGGGCCAGGCCGGTGAGCTCGAACGATTGCAGCGGCCCATCGCGATCTGGAGACCGAGCTGACGGGCGTGACATGGCGGGCCAGTGGGCTGATCAGTTTTCGACTTGGAGAGACGGGAAGTTCGCCGACACGACCTGCAACCGCGTCGCGCGCACAAAGGCTCCAACAGAAAGCCGCCCACCACGTGTGGCGGCTCATTGTTATTCCCTGCCGGTCAGGTGACGGGCTACGGAGCCCCTATGCGCAGAAATTCAGCATAGATTTGATGCAGCAGAACTGCATATCGATAATGGGCGTCGACAACTTCTCGCTCTTCGACAGCCATGCTTTCGCCGAATCGTTCCAGGCGAGAGATGACCCCTTCAAGCAACCCCATGACGTCCGCCCGGCTCGGCCTGAATATCCCCTCGTCGACAAAAAGGATCACCTGGGTCACATGTTCGTCGGCGAGAGCTAGGTCGCCATGGATGAGTGCAAGGTTCTCTCCCGAGCGCAACAGATTCTCACCGCGGCGTAGACGGGGAAACGGCAAGGATCGCCAGAGGGCGTATCTCTCCATGAAGTCCGACAACGACTCGTCCTCTCATTAGTCGGCGCCATACCAGAAGGTTACGGCCTTGCCGCCGGGGCCGATGATCCCGCCCTTACCCGTCCGGGGGTCCACGTATTTTATCCCGCGCGTACCGTCCGCCAGCGTCTCCAAGCTGGCGTTGAGCCCCCTCTTCCCTCCTGGCTGGGCAATTCCCGTCGCCCAGTCTTGCGCATCCTGGAGGTACTGCTCACGCGTGACACCGCGCCCCTTTGCATGCTTGTCCCAGTGGTATTCAAACTGATCCTGAGAAGATCTTCCGCTGGGGTTATGGAAGACCTCGTCGATCTTCTCGGTACACAATCCCGAATTGTGCACCAGTACGGGCACTGTACCGGCGAGCACATAGTACGCGTGGATGCCTTCAACGCTCAGATTGTGAACGCGCTGCCTGCTCACCACTCGATGCTGGAGCGAAACAACCTTGACGTAAGTGCCAGCCGAAGTGCGAAGCCAGGAGGCGGGTTTGAGCTCTCCCGCGGGTACCCACGCCTTGACGTCTTGGACCCAGAAGGGGTGATTGTCGGTGGCGGTGACCGTCCCGGTGGCGTTGCCTCGTTTTCCATCGGTATCGGTGGTCAGCTTCACAAGGGACTTCGGCCCATCACTTGCAAGCGGCTCCAGGACGATATGATATTCCGTTTTTCCTGTTTGTGGATCCGTTGCAACAAGGTGATCGCCGGCCTTCACATCCTCGATGGGTTTCAACGACCCATCTGCCATGAGAATCTTCGTTCCGGGAACGAAGCTACATGGCCTAGACCTAAGCCTAGGTGGAGGTAGGACGGTGCGCCCTCCGCGGTTGGAACCCAAGGATCTGACCATGCCCATACCGGCGAAGCCGCCGCTACCCACGCCGGGGCCGCCTCCAGTCGCGACGACGTCCGCCAGCGAGCCGGCTCCCCTAGATTTGGTAGTGGCATCCATCTCCTTCAGGTTGCTACACACGAAGTCCTTCCTGCATGCTTCATCCCAAACGGCTTGATGGTGGCGCGTGTTGCCTACCTGATTGCGGAAACGAATCTGTTCACTCGCGCGGTCACCGAGGCCTTTTTTGTCGTTACGGAGGGCATTTTCTCCCTGCCGCCTATTAGATTCTCTCTGGGCTCTGCGCTCTCCATCCCAGTACTGCTGGAGGATTCTCCGGCGTTCTTTCAGAGATTTCTTCTTCCAGTCCGAGGCCTGCCAGGGGCGGGGTTCGAAGCCGTCGGGGTCGGACAGGTTGACCGGGTCTCCGCCGGCGTATCCGTAGGCGTTGGTGAGTCCGGGGTTGGCGAGGTTGAGCAGCGGGTCGGGTGACAGGAACTTGGCGATCGCGGGGTCGTAGAAACGGGCCTCTAGGAGGTTGAGACCGGTGGAGTCGTCTTCGATTTTGCCGAGGAATCCGCGGTCGGTGAATGGGAGGTCGTCGTCGCCGCGCCGCTGACCGAAGGGCAGGTAGCGTTCGCGGCGGGCGGCTTGGGTGGTGTCGTCGATGGCCAGTTGTTCGCTGCCGGCATTGCCGCTGAGGAGCCAGGTGAGTGTGGCGGGGGTGCGGATGGCGATTTGGGAGCCGTCGGCGGTGGTGTAGTAGCGCTTGCCTGTCACCGTGCCAGCGGACAGCTCGAGTTCCATGGACCCGAGGTAGAGGGTGGTCTTGCCGTCGGGGGTGCGGCGGATCAGGCGCTGGCCGTCGGCATCGTAGACGTTGTCGGTTGTCTGGCCGTCAACGACGGCCTTGGTCAATTCGCCGAGTTCGTCGTACGTAAAGGTGGACTGTTTGCCGTCGATGGTGCGGGAGGTCATCTGGCCGGCGTTGTCGTACCCGTAGGAGTCGGTTCCGTTGGGCCGGGTGATGGAGGTGACGGCATCGGGACGGACGGCGGTCGCTCCGGGAGGCGAGTAAGTGTAGCTGGCGGTCTGGCCGTTGGAGGTCAGGGAGGTGAGGTTGCCCACCCCGTCCCAGGCGTAGGACTGGGAGTAGGGGTCGATACCGAGCCCGTCAGCCGCTGCGGTTCCTGTTCCGCAGGAGGTGGCGGTGGTGGTCCAGGCCTGGGTCAGGCGGTGCAGGCCGTCGTAGGTGAAGCATTCAAACTGCCCCCTTGAGCCACCGGTGGCGGCGGCCTTGTCGAGGATGTTGTTGACCGTATCGTCGATGTTGTAAGAGAAGACATCGTCCTGGACAGTGGCCGGAGTAGAGGTGTCGGCCTTGGTCTTGGTGATAACACCGGTCAGCCGGCCGGTGGTCTCGTCCCAGGCGAGAGTCCGGGTGATCTGTCCGTTGACCCCATAGCGGCGACTAGCAAGGCGGGCGGTCTGCGTGTAGGCGGTGGTGGCTACGTAGGTGGTACCGCCGTCCAGATCAGAGGTGACAGCCTGGGGGAGGTTCAGATCAGTGAAGGTGAAGGTGAGCTTCTCCGCGGGGAGCCCGCCCTTGGCAGGCATGCCTACCTGCGAAAGGTTCCCGGCGGTGTCGTAGTCAGCGGTGAACGTGTATGTGCCGGCCAGAGCGCCTTCGACGGCGGGGATGGTGATACTGGAACCAGTCGGGCGGCCCATCGAGTCGTAACCGGTCACCCCGGTGACGTAGGCATGCCCGTTCGTGTAGCGCGTGGCTGACGTCAGCCTGCCTATACCCTCAGCAGCGGTGTCATAGGCCCATTCGGCCGTTTTAGTACCGGTCCCAGCCTCCCCCAACCATCGCGTAGTGGCCCTGCCAAGGGCGTCATAGGAGTAGGAAACCTTTTGGCCCTTGCCGTCGGTCGACCATGCCAGGCGCCCGGCGGCGTCGTATGCCTGCTGAGAGTCGCCGGCATCGGGGTCGTGGGCTGCGGTACGGCGGCCGAGCAGGTCGTAGGTGAAGGTGCGGACGTTGCCGTTGGCGTCGACCTGCTTGGTCATCCGGCCGTCGCGGTCGTACTCATAGGTGGTGTCGTAGTGGTTCGGGACGCTGACGGTGACCGATTGCCAGGCCGTCCAGTTCGAGGCGATGCCGTTCTTGACGGCGCGGGCGTGCCAGCGGACCTTCCACCCATTGCTGAGAATGCCGGCAGGGATGGTGACGGTGGCGTCGTTGCCGGAGGTCACGCCGCTGACCGAAGTGGTCCAGATCTGGCCGGTGCCGTGCTGGGTGTCGGCGGGGTCGTGTTCGACTTCGAACTCGGCGCCGAGCTGCCCGCCCTGCGCCGAGCTGACGGTGGCCAGCAGGGCGGGAGTCAGCGTGGTTGTCGTGCCGTTGTCGGCGGGGCGGGTGCGGGGGTTTCCGATGACCGGGATGAGCGAGCCGTCGGTCACGGTCAGCTGCTGCCAGTCCGACCAGGCGGAGGTTCCGCCGCTGGTGACGGCGCGGGCACGCCAGCGCACCAGCCAGCCGTCGCTGAGCTTGCCCTCGGGGACGGTGACGGCGGCTTGGGTGCCGGAGGTCACGTCGTCGACCGCGGTGGTCCAGATGCTGCCGCTGCCCTGACCTTCGGGGGCGGCGGGGTCGTGCTCCAGCTCGAACTCGGCCCGCACCTTCCCGCCGGTCGGGTCGGTGACCTGGGCGAGCAGTTGCGGGGTCAGCGACGAGCTGATCGTCTTGCCGCCCACGACCTCGGACGGGGTGACCTGCACGGTGCCCAGCACAGGGTCGGGCTGGTCGACGCGGACGGTTTGCCAGTCCGACCAGGCCGAGGCGGTCTCACCGGCGACGGCGCGGGCGCGCCAGCGCACCATCCAGCCCTCACCCAATTTGTCGGCGGGGACGGTGACCGACGCCTGGGTACCGGCGGGAACGTCGTCGACAGCGGTGGTCCATATCTGGCCGGTGCCGTGCTCGGTGTCGGCGGGGTCGTGTTCGAGTTCGAACTCCGCCCGCATCGTGCCACCGGCGGGGTTGGTGACCTGGGCGCGTAGCTGCGGGGTCAGGGACGTCGCCACGGTGGCGCCGTCGATCACCTGAGAGGGGGTGACCTGCAGCGCGCTCACCCCCGGCTCGGAGGGGACGTTTCCGGCGTTGACGGTGGCGGTCTGCCAGTCCGACCAGGCCGATGCCACCTGGGTGCCGGTGTTGACCGCGCGGGCGCGCCAGCGGATCCCCCACCCGTTGGACAGTGCCCCGCCGGGGACGGTGACCGTCGCCTGGGTGCCGGAGGCGACGTTGTCGGCGGCGCCGGTCCAGATGCCGCCGGTGCCGTGCTGCGCGTCGGCCGGGTCGTGCTCCAGCTCGAACTCCGCCCGCAGCGGGGCGCCGTAGGCGTCGGTGACGGTGGCCAGCAGTTGCGGCGTCAGCGACGCCACCACCGTGTGCCCGTCAGTCGTCTGGGCGGGGGTGATCTGCAGCTGGGAGACGGCGGCGGCCGGGACCTTCACCGTCAGCGACTGCCATGCCGACCACGCTGAGGCGTTCGATCCGGCCGCAACCGCGCGGGCGCGCCAGCGAACCTTCCACCCGTCACCGAGCTTCCCGTCTGGGACGGTCACGGTGGCTTGGGCGCCGGAGGCGACGTTGTCTGCGCCGGTGGTCCAGATGCTGCCGGTGCCATGGGTGGTGTCGGCCGGGTCGTGCTCCAGCTCGAACTCCACCCGCGACGTGGTCGCGTCGGCGGTGGTGACCCGGGCCGCCAGAGCGGGGGTCAGCGTGGGGGTGAGCGTCTGTCCGGACAGGTCCTGCGACGGGGTGACCTGTAGCTGATCGACGACCGGGTCCGGCACCACGATCGTGGCGGTCTGCCAGGCCGACCAGGCCGAAGAGACGGAGGTGCCGGTGTTGGTGGCGCGGGCGCGCCAGCGGATGTGCCATCCGTCGGTCAGTTTGCCGGCTGGGATGGCAACGGGTGCGTCGTTGCCGGAGGTGACGCCGGCGGAGCTGCCGGCCCAGATCTGGCCGGTTCCTTCGGCGGTGTAGGCGGGGTCGTGCTCGATCTCGTAGTCAGCCCGCAGGTTCCCCCCGGCGGAGTCGGAGACGGTGGCGTGCAGGGTGGGGGTCAGCGACGACACCGCGCTCCCGCTCACCGGGGTGATCGACAGGTTGCCAGCCGCGGGGGCGGAGGCGGTGGTGTAGGTGACCGTCAGCAGTGGCGGTTTGGCCCCCGTGCCGGTCATCTCCGCCGAGTGGAACTGCAGCGAGATGACGTCACCGGCCTCGTTGGCCGCCCGCAGGTGCACACCGTAGTTGGGATTACCGGAGGCCCATGCTTGAACGATGGGAGTGACCGTCCAGGTGAGGTCCTCGGCGACACCACCGTGGATTGACGAGGCCGGAATCGGCGCTTGCCCGACCGCGGTGACCGAGGGCTTGTTTGCCCAAGTCAAGGTCGTCTGGTCCCAGGTGCCCGTGATCCGCTCGACTATCGGCCCGTTGGCTGTGGAGAAACCTGGTACGTCGGTGGACAGCTTGTACAGCCGCAGGGTGGCGTCGGTGATCTGGGCACCGGCCAGCGCCGAGGTGTCGAACTTGAGGTAGGAGCGGGCAGTGGGGACAAAGAACGACCCGGTACTGACGGCCAGGCTGGTGTCGCTGTAGTAAGAGCCCCCACCGGAACTGGTGATATACGTGTCCGCCTGCGGGGACAGGGTGAGCGTAGGGTCGACGACCACCGGGTAGGTCACTGTCGGATCGGCCAGGAACGCCGCGTCCGGTGCCAGCTCCAGCACCAGGTCGCCGCCGCTTCCGGTCAGGCGGCTGGTGATCCGGCCGACCCGCTTGACGTTTTTGACGTCGTCGATGGTCTTCCCAGCTCGCGCAGCTGCGGCTGCGGCCTTGTCGGCGTTGCCGGGCTGCACAGCGGGGCTGCCCGTGGCGAGCATGACCGGCTCGGCGACCGGTGCGACAAGCTTGCCCGTCTGATCGGTCAATCGAAGTCGGCCCTGACCGTCCTGCTGCAGGCGCCAGCCTGTGGTCTTGACACCGACCTTGAAGTTCAGCGGCCCGGGCGGGCGCTGCCGCAGCTCGATGTCGTGCCGTACGCCGCCCGGCAGCACGGTGACGACCAGGTCGGCGCCCTCACCGGCGGCGTCCGCGTATCGCGCGACGTTGTCTTTCACCGTGGGGCGGGGCAACGGTGTGGGCCAGCTCAGCGCGATCGAGTTGCCCGCCTCATCGGCCATCGTGGCGAACGGCCCATCACCACCAGTGGACACCTTCACCATGGGCCCGACCTTGGGCACCAAGGCGCCGTCCCTGTCCACCAGTGTGGTGTCGATCTCCACCCACTTCCCGGCCTGCTTGATCCTGGCCGGCTGCGTGCTGATCGAGGTCGTGAACGACCCGTCCGGGTTGGCCACGGTCGAGCTCACGGCGGAGGTCAGCGCCGCCACCGCAACCGCCTTGCCTGACCGCTTCGCCTCCGCCGCCGCACGGCTGCGCACCGCCTGCAGCTCTACTGTCGGTGTATCCGCGGCGGGGGCCGCGCCGGCCGCCGGGGGCTCAGCCTCCGCCGCCTGCTCTGCAGTGTCGGCAGCGGCGGAGGTCTTCGACGAGGCCGGCGCAGTCGGCCCGGCAATGGTGGTCTGCTGGGAGCTACCCCCGCTAGTCAGCCATTCCTCGATCTTGGTGACCTGGTCGGCGGCGTCGGTGTAGTACACCTTCTTACCACCCACCGGCGGGACCACCTCGTACTTGTCCGCACCCAGGTAGTTGGTGGTCGTACGGCGAAACTCCCTGGAGCCAGTCATGTCCACCTGGGCGGTCACCCGGCCCAGCCCGTCATACACCGGCTTGGACCACTGCGGAACCGTGTCCCACGCGGGGTTCAGCAGGCCCGACCCCGGTGCACCTGCGTTGTACACCGGCGCGGAGGTCGCTGCGGTCAGGCCACGCCCGTCGTAGGTGGTGACCTGGACGATCCGGCCGCCCGCAGGGGAGGCGGTCTGCACCTCACGTGTGCGGCCGAAGCCGTCGATGTAGGTGGAGGTGGAGGTGTACGTGGCGGTGCTGGTGCCGGCGCCGGACTGCAGACGCGACACCATGGTCCGGGATGGCTGGCCGGAGGTGACGGTGTAGGCGACCTTCGCCGCAGGCGGGTTGTCGCTGTGGTCCTTGTCGTCGGGGTCAGGCTTGGGCGCCTCGGGGGTCCACAGCTGCAGCGTGCGACCTAGAACGTCGTAGTCGATGTTGACGGCTTTGCCGTTGGCGTCCTTCATGCCGACCGGCTGCCCGTTGTATTGGGAGGACCAGGTCTTCACCTCGTGCCCGAGCGGGTTGGTGACCTTCACGCCGTCCTTCGGCCAGCCGATGGCGGGGTCGTAGGTGATGGTGGTCGTCTTGATCTCTTCCGGATCAGCCGTGTTGCTGATCGGTTCAGTCGTCGTAATTGGCCGGCCGTAGTTGTCGAAGGTCGACAGAGACCTGACGTAGACGGTAGGGGTGGAGTAAGCGCGGGTTTCGGTCACGTTCCCACGGGTGGGGGTGTTAGCCGCCGGGTCGGTCGCCCCGTCGTAGAGGTAGGCCGTCCGGCTCAGCAGGTCCCCGGTGGTGCAATCGTCACCTGCGTGTTCCTCCTTCGACGCCTCGTAGTCGATCAACCAGTTGGTGGTGTTGCGGGCGTAGGTGATCGCGGTGCAGGTGTTGTCGGACGCCGTGCCGGTGTCGCCAAAGTCGTTGACCGTGACCGGCAACCCGTCGGAGTTGTAGGTGGTCTTGGTCTCGGTGTATCGCCAGCCAGTGGTTGTCTTCTCCCGCGAGACCTCGCGTGTCTGGTCCACGCGGGAGGGTTTGCGGGTACCCGGGGCGGTGCCGGTAACGGTCACCACGTACTCATACCGGGTGGAGCTGTTCTCCCCGTTGTTATCCCGGGCCTGCTCCTGCAGGGTGCGCCCGTTCAGCTCAATACGATCCGGGTGGCTGTTGCCGTCGAAGTCGGTCAGGTTCTGGCCGGACATGCCGCGGAAGAACGTGGCCGAAGTCGTACTGACCCCGGAACCGCTCAACCCGTCGCCGACGGTGGTGTTCACCTGGCCGTAGCCACGCCATTCGGTGTAGTCGTTACGCCGGAAGGGCTGGCGCACGGCCAAGGGGTTGTCCGGGACCGCCCAGGCGGGGTTGCCACCGTAGGAGTAGCTGGTGACCTGCTCGGGTGAGCCGCCGACCAGGTCGATGTCGGTGACCGACATGACCAGCCACTTGGCGTAGACCTCGCCGTAGTAGTTCCACGTCCCGTTGATGATCTCCTGGTTGGTGGTGACGAAGTAGCAGTCAAGCCCGCGGGTGTCCCAGCCGTCGGTCGGCGGGTACTGCCAGGGGTTTGGGCAGGGGTGGGGCTGGCCGTATTCCACCTCGCTGCGGCCGCCCAGCCCGTTGTTCACCGCGCCGATGCGGGGGAACTGCACCGGGTCCAGCCCGACGCTGACGGCGTTGTCCCGGAAGGTTGCATCGAACGTGGTCGGCGGTAGCGCGATCTGCGTCCCCTTGCCGCCGGCGAGCCCGACCTGCTGGATGGAGTCCAGCCACAAGATGGGGTACTTGTCGGCGTTCCAGATATCGCCGGTCAGCCACTGATACGACAGGTTCCACCGGGTGACGTCCTCCCAGCTGCTGGCATTCCGCCAGTCGGTGCTGCCCGGGATCAGGGTCTGGGTGGTGATCGAGCTCAGCTTCTGGGTGGTGTAGAAGGACGGCCCCTCGTTGAACAGGCAGTACCCGTAGTCCCCGTCCTCGCACCATTTCGGCACGTCGGTGATGTTGCCGGAGGCCCGGCCGGTGGTGGTGAACACGATCCGCGCGGTCGGGGTCGAGCCGGTGACGTTGATGTTGTGGCCGTAGTCGACCTCGCGCACGTGGGCGGCCTTGTCGTACTCCGGGGCGCAGTCCAAATCCCAGTCATACGCCGGCGAGCAGTAGGCGTCGTCTTCCTTGGTGTAGGAGTAGTCGATCACGTTGCCGTTCGGATCGACCTCCCGGTCCAGCATCCAGCGCCAGGTGTCATCACAGACCTGCTCAACGGTGGACTCACCGCTGCCCGGCGCCGGGTAATACTCGTGACACGGCTCGCCCTCGTCGTCGCCGATAAATGACATCGTCAGCGAGGAGTCTTCGTTGTAGCCGAACCGGTAGACCGTGCCGTCCTGGGTGGTGATCCGCCACCACGACTGCGAGGACATCGGCTCGATCTTCCAGCCGTAGTCCTCGACCGTGCGCCACTTACCGGTGTCGTCCTTGACGATGTCGGTGGAGTGGCCGTCCACCGACAACGTCAGCTTGGAGGCGCCCGGGTCGGAGGAGTACGGCGACTGCCAGCACTTGTCCGGCCACCCCACCTGGGCGGTGTTATAGCCAAGCCGGCCCGACTTGGCATACCCCGAACACGACACGAACGACCGCTCGATGAACCCGGTCTCCAGATCCCAGCCCATCCCCGCAATCCCGGACTGGTTGTTCGTCTGAGAGGTCAGCGAGTCCACCGACGCCGAGGAGTACTGCAACGCCAGCTGCGGCGCATCCCCCGACGGGGCGGGCGGAGCAGTGATGGGGTAGCTGTAGGTGAACGCCCCACCGGCCTGGCCCGCCTGCCACGTCCCCGACGGCTTCAACGGTGACGCGGAGAAATCACCCGCCATCGATCCCTGCGCCGTGGCTGCAGCCGAAGCCGCCACCGCGTAGACGAAAGCGTCAGCGGTGCCGCCAGTGGCAGCTGCGGGCGATGCAGGCGAGGCCTTCGCCGAAGCAGTGGTCGCGGTGGTCGGCGTGGCCTGTGCGCCGCTGCCGCCGGCGCTGTTCCCTGCGCCCGGCGTAGTGCCGTCTGCGGCGGGAGCGACCTCGACCTCGGCGGTCAGATGGCCTGTCTTCACGTCGTTGACCACCGGCAGCACCCGCAGCTGCGCCGCCCGCTGCTTGGCGCACTCGGGCGTCAGCGGCTGGGCCAGCACGCACGCCGGCAACCGCACCAGTGTCAACCGGGAGGCGAATCCACCCCCGCCCGCTCCCCGGAACGACGAGTAGTCCACGGTCACCTTGGCCGCCGCCGGATTGGTACCGCCGTCCGCCCGGGTCAGCTGCAGCACCATGCCGACACCACCGACCTTGCGCGCCACGGTGTTGTCGAACGTCTTCACCGTCACCGACGCCGGCGATTCCATCACCGGCTCTTGCGACGCATCTGCCTTCGGCGACTTCTCATCCCGTGACGCGGACGCCGACTTCTTGCTCGTGGGCGAGGGCGCGGGGGAGGGCGACGCGCTCGGCGATGAACTCGGCGTGGCCCCGGCCGCATCAGCGGCGGCCACCGCAACCGGCAACCCCGGTACGGCCGCAGCCTTGCCCGCCACCACGTCCACCCGCGCCGACCCGCTCTTCGGCCACACCGGCGCCGGCGGATTCTTCGCGAGGTGGGACGCCTCCTCGGCCTTCACATGAGGAGTAGGCACCACGACCGGCCGACCCTCGACGCTGCGCTCCTGCTGCGTCTGCGTCTCGGTCGCGGCGCTCGCCGGGGTGACCAACCCATCCGGCACGCCGATCCCGGCGACGAACACACCGAGAGCGACCACCGCCCCGATCCACGCCCGTGAAAAACGGCCGTGGACCGTGCTGGGCAGCAGTTTCCGGGCACGCGAAATCGGCACGCCGAACCCCTCCGCACGCAAAGCGAAACGCGCGGCACGGCACGGCCGCTCGCCTCTATAAAGCCGAAATAAAGAGACCAAACGGGATCATGCGTGCCTGGCAGGCACAGGTCAAGATCTACTTCGCATGTGGATGATCACATGCCGTGATCTAGACGGCAGCCCTCATTACCGTCCTTAACGCCCGACCAGGCACGTTCCAAAGGAGGAGGGGAGCCACGAAGTGCAGGCGTGCGATCTACATCACATCGCAAGCCGTCCCCTTGACATGGTGAACGCAAAAGGTGATGGCGCAAGCCAGCGGTGTCTATGGCGTCTGACTGTCTCATCAGCAAGCCCGATCATCCCCAACGCTGGCGCAAATCACCTGTGGCAGTCACCAGGCGGTGCCGCGACAGCGGTAAGCCGTCAGGTCAGGGCAATACTCTCGATGTGCGGGCCACCGAACGCTGATAAATGCAGTGACTACCTGCGGCAATCCCATGCCTTGAGGAGTTCGCGTTCTCGCTCAAGCGACATCCCGTGGTGAGCTTGGCGGCCGTAGGCGAGGGGGCCGCCGGTCTCGGTGAGCCAGAGGTGCGTGTCGCGGACAGTGGCTGCGATCGATCGGCATACCAGGCCAGCCGCCAATGCCACCGCCGAGTCCACTTGCCATGTCCCCAGGGGAGTCCGCCACAGGGGGATCTCCGTCCATTGCCTTACGGACTGCTTGATGAGGAAGGCATCGTTCACCCAGGTTAATTCGGCCGCCGAACTTGTGGCTATCTTGCAGGCGTCAAGCATCTCGCCGAAGGTCGCATGGCCCTTTGGGGCTGTGACGTTGAAGGTCCCTGTCATGCCATGCCCCAGGCAGCTCAGCGTGAAAGCGGTCAGATCGCGGATGTCCAAGGGCTGAATCGGCTTACCTGACTCGCCTGGTGCCAGCACCCTGCCGCCTTGGGCTATCCGCCGCAGCCACCACGTCAGCCGGCCGACGTTCTCTTGCGGACCCAGGATCACCCCCGGCCGCAGAACAGTGACGTGCCCTCCGAACGCCCCCCGTACGGCGCGCTCGCAGCCGACCTTGTAGGCGCCGTACTGTGCGGCGGACCAGTTCGCCTCATCTTCGGCGGTACCAGGGGCATCCGGTGGACAATCGTAGACGCCACTGTCCTCGTTGACCGGCTCAGCCGGCCAGCCTGGATATACGGAGATGGTGGAGAGGAAAACGTACGCGCTCGCCCTGTCGGATAGGAGACGCGCGGCGTTTCCGACAACCTGAGGAACGTAGCCACTGGTGTCGACCACCCAGTCCCACTCCCGTCCTTGCACCAAGGACAGCAGGTCGGATCTGTTCTCCCTGTCCCCACGAACAGCCTCAACGCCAGGTACGTCGTGCCCCGTCTGGCCGCGGTTGAATGTGGTCACCTGATGCCCTTGGGCGAGGGCCTCTTCGACAAGCACTCTGCCTACGAAGCGCGTCCCGCCAAGCACCAGAATCCTCATGTCTCCGATCATCACGCAAGCGGGCAGTGGCGTCGACAGGATCACCATGCCCTCGGCGGCCAGCAGCCTTCCGATCACCCCTCCTGATACCCTCCCGGCTGGCCATCCTGCTTAATCGGGCGCCTCCAGCGATGCATTCCCGCTGGTAGAGCCGCTGGCGCCAGGGCCGGACGACACCCCGACTCAAGAGCTGCTAAGGCACTCACAGATGTTCTCGCGGGGAGTTGCCGGGACCCACATGACTACTCGAAATCAAATCAATAACCCCATCGAGAGCCCACCCAAAGAATGCTGTCGTTATTCAAGTGCGGCAATCAGACTCATCCTCTTCGCATTTCCCCTCCCGACATGCACTATCTTTGACCTGGTAAAACATGGCAAGAATGGCCTCAACCTCGTTGATTCGATCTCCATTTCGCGGTTCAATTGGATTGACCAAGAAAACGGTGACACACGCGATTGTGTGTCGCGAGCCAATCGGAGAGCGATCATGTCGAACGGAGTTCCCGGGAAATGCGTTCCCGCAAACGTCCCCGGTGTCAGCCTCAACCCTGAGGACATGGCGCACGTAACGGCGGACGACTGGGCAGAGATTCAAAGGCTCGCGCGCGGCTACTGCCGTACCGTCGATGCAACGCGTTCGCGTAAGCGCATGGACGGAAGCGCAACCATCGTCAAGGGCGGGCACGCGCCGTACGGAACCGACGATGTATCGGACGACGTCACACAGGACGCCGTTCTTCTCTTCGCTCAGCGACTGCGTGACGTACTCGCGTCCTGCGCCCCTGCCCCGGACAGCGGTCCTACTCGTGAGACTCAGGCATGGGTCTACGTCCGCCGGGACGGCGGAGAGTTGACGATCACCCGTACGACTCTCCAGAGGTGGGCGGTCCGCGATGCCGCCGCACGGAACGGCTATAGGGTCGACGTTCCTGCAGATGAGATCGACGCGACGCCGGGGGCTCAACTCATGCGGGGTGTACCGCGTGCGGAGACGGTTACGGGGGCGACAGTGGCGTTCTGCGTGTCTCAGCACAGTGCCGAGATGTTCCGCACGGCGTTCGGAGACGGCACGGACTTCCCCGTCCTGCGTCGGGCTCTCAGCATCGCGGCTCAGGCTGATGACCTGGGACGTGCTGGCGTCCTCGCCAAGACTGCGCAGGCTCAGCACGGCGGAGCGTACGGCTCCCGTCGTGCCGTGATCCGGGTACGGGACGCCGGACGGGCCGAATGGCGAGAGCTGTCGGCCCGCATGGACGACGCCAGGAGCGCCATGGTGTACGGAGGCACCGAACCCACAGAGAACTAGCCAGAAAGCCGCTACAGGGCTCCGGAGGACCACTCCGGAGCCCTTTGGTTATCGGCGCAATATGACGCTCCCACCGGTCGGACTCAGATAAACAATCTTGGGAACGGCGGACGGTCGAGAGGTCACAGGACCCGTATTTAAGTGAGAGCGAAATCCGCCGGAGCGCGTCTCACGCGTTCGGCATGGTGTTCGCTCACGCGTCCGTTCTGTCGCTTGCGTAGTCGTACGGCAGAACGGGCGACGGCCGGAACGGTCGGGCTGTCGGTGCGGCGTGCGCGGCAATGCTGCGGAAATGTTGCCGTGCGCGGACGGTCGGGCCGTTCCGGCCACCGTATTTAAGTGAGAGCAATTCGCGCCGAGAGAGCACCGGGCACACCCCGGCCGCGACGCGCGGGAAGCATCCGTTCTCAGCGTTCCCGCCCTCCCGGCTCACTGCCATGCCCGGCAACAGTACAAAGGGGGTGATCGTATGGAGGTGAGGTCTGCCGGCCCGCCGGGCTGGGCTGTGGGAGACCTGACGGTATGCGGCGGGGGCCGCGTGATGCGCGTGGCCGCGTTGGGTGAGGTTCGCCCGGACACGGCGACTCTGGTTTCCGCCGCTGATCCCGGCGGCGTGCGTGAGTACGTGGTGACGGTGGCGCTCACGCCGATGCCCACGGCGGCCGAGGTGATCACCTGTTACGGCTGCCAGGCCAAGACCCATCTGTGGATCGACGCCACGCACACCAACCGGACTTCCGGGGCGCGTGTGCGGTTGATCCGGTGCTCACGCTGCTACACCGATGCTCTCGACTTCCGGGACTGCGAGATCCACGCGGTCAGCTCGACCGTACAACCGCATCATCTGGCCCGCCGTCGCCTGTACTGACGGCCGCCCTTCCACCTTTCTGAACCTATGGAGTCGCCATGGCGATGACGCATGCCCTGACCCTGCCACCCGGGTGGATCATCAGCTCCCGGCTGGTGCCCGCGTGGCAGATCGACACCGATCACCTGTTGGAGGTGGAGGCCGCCGGACGGACCGATGAGGGCCGGATCCGCTGGCGATATCGGCTGTCGCGGCGCCGCCGCACGATCTTCGCCGCGTCCGACATCTGCTCGGGTGTCGGCGCGGTTCTGACGCCCGGTGAGCTGATCAGCGCGGCCCGGACGATCCTGCACTACCTGACACTGCGACCGGGCGAGGTCGACGCCGACTATTTCGACTCCTACACCAGGGCTCAGCTGGAGTGGCGCGACCGGCACGCCGAAGAGCTGTCGATCTACGCCATGGACGAGTGGTGCGGCTACTGCGGCGGCGACCACGCCTCGCCCGGCTGCCCATCCCGCGGTTGAAAGGGCGGGGCAGGATCATGGCGCGTTGGTACGGGCTCTGGCACGGCGGCAACGGCTACGGCCCACCACAGCCGGATGACCTGGAGGAGTTCTCTTCCCTGACCGATGCCCGGCGCAAGCTGGCCGATCGGCACCGGTACGGCTACTGGCAGCGCTCGCACTTCGCCTTCACCCGTCGCGAGGCCGCCGACGTGCTCACCCCGTGCGTGGGGGACGACTGCGAGATCACGCTGTACGGCTCCGCCGACGGGCTCGACTACCCCGATCGGCGGATCTTCCTTGGGCCACGCGGTGGCGTACGCATCGGACGCTGCTGACTGCGCCCTTTCTCATTCCATCGCCCTCGGCTGATCGCGCCGGGGGCTTCTTCATGTTCAGGAGGATGCTCATGACCTCTGGTCTGCATCACACGGTACGGCTGAGCCGTCCTGCGGACTTCATCGCGATCGTGCCCTACATGCTGGGGTTCCATCCACAGCGCAGCATCGTCGCGATGGCGTTCGAACCAGCCGCCGACCCTGACAGCACTGCCCGAGGGTTGCGGTTCAGCATGCGTTTTGACCTGCCGGACAACTCCGAGGACACTCCCGACCTGGCCCGGCGCTTCGCCGAGTTGCTTACCCGCAACGGCACTGAGCGGGCGATCCTCATCGGGTACGGGCCCGGCTGGCACGTCACACCCGTGATGGACGCCATACGCGGCTCACTGTCGGATACGGGGATCGACACGATCGACGCACTACGGGTCGAGGGTGGCCGCTACTGGTCGTACACGTGCCCCGATCCCGAATGCTGCCCACCGGACGGCGTCCCGTACGACCCGGGGACCAACCCGGCCGCCGCGGCGGCGGTGTTCGCCGGGTACGTCGCCCGGCCCGCCCGCGCGGCGCTCGCGGCCATGCTCGTATCGGTGGGCGGGCAGGACCGGGATCAGGTGCGCGCCGCCACGCTGGAGGCCTGCGCTCAGGCGCGCAGCCTGCTGGCCGCTGAGAACGATCACGACTGGCATCACGAGGGCCTTGCTCAGGTCGCCGCCGCGCTGGACCGCACCCAGGCCGGGCAGGACCTGTCCGCCGAGGAGATCGCCTGGCTCGGCGTGCGGCTCAGTGCGATCTTCGTAAGAGACGCGGCCATGACCCTGATCGGCCGATACGACGACGACACCCACATCAGGCTGTGGACCCAACTCACCCGCAGGGTGGAACTGGATTTCGCTGCCCCTCCGGCCGCGCTGCTGGCGTTCCTCGCACTGCGCACCGGAGACGGGCCGCTGGCACGCGTCGCTATGGACCGGGCGCTGTCGGTCGATCCCCGCTACAGCCTGGCACACCTGATCCGCACCGCCCTGGACTGCGGGCTACCACCGGAGACCGTCTGTGGCATCGACTTCGCCGGGATGGCCGACGAAATCGCCAACAAGGCCGCCCAGTGCCCCGAGGGGACCCGCCCGATATTGCCGGTGGGGTGGTGAGGCATGGGCTACGCCTCAACGCGGTCGCTCACCCTGACCGGAATCACCGCTCATGTGATCGACGTCGAGGCCGCTGCCGCACCAGGTGACGCGGAGTTGTATCTGGTCGGCCTGCCGGAGACGTCGGTCTGGCCTGCCCGTGCGCGGATCCGGGCCGCGGTCCTCAACAGCGGAACGGCCTGGCCGGACGCGCGGATCACGGTGAGCGTGTCACCGACGATCCCGCCGGTCTACGACGCGGCGGCCGACCTCGCGCTGGCTGTAGCGGTGCTGGCCGCCACCGGTGTCATCCCGCCCGAACGGATCGCCGGGCGGGTGTTCCTCGGCGAACTGGCGCTGGACGGCGGGATACGCGCCATCAGAGGCGTCCTGCCGATGGTGGCTGCCGCTGTCCGGGCCGGAATCAGCAGAGTCGTCGTCCCCGCCGAATGCGCGCGGGAGGCGACGCAGGTGCCCGGCGCCGTGGTGATGCCCGTCACCCGGCTGGCCGACCTGGTCGACCAGCTCCGCCACGGGGCATTCCGCGGTCATCACGACCAGGAGCCGGAGCCTGCGCCGTCATCGTCCTTCGCCGTCGACCTGGCCGACGTGCCCGGCAACCAGGCGGCCCGCCGCGCGCTGGAGGTCTGCGCGGCGGGCGGGCACCACCTGTTCCTGTCCGGCGACGGCCCGGCCACGATGCTCGCCGAACGCCTTCCGGGCATCCTGCCGCCGCTGACCGACGAGGCCGCCCGCCAGGTCGCCGAGATCTACTCGCTGGCCGGACAATTCGACAGGGCGCCGGGGCTCACGCCTCCGCTGTCCGCGCCGCACCATTCGGAGACTCCTGCGGCCATCTTCGGCAGCGTGGCGGGCAAGCGCCCCGGTGCGGTCTCGCTCGCCCACCGCGGCGTGCTGCATCTGGCCGACGCGCCGGAGTTCGCCCGCCCGGTCCTGGACGGCCTGTGCCGGCCACTGGACAGCGGACAGGTCCACCTCGCAGGGCAGGGCCGCAGCGTCCGCTACCCGGCGCGGTTCACCCTGGTTCTCGACGCCCGCCCATGCCCATGCCCCGAAAAGCGGGAGCAGTGCGCCTGCACACCGGAAGCGAGGCGCCGCTACCGAGCACGCCTCGCCCTGCTCCTTGCACGCGTCACCGTACGCGCGCCTGTCGAGTGGGGGGATCGCGCGGCGCGGGCGGGTGAGCCGAGTGCGACGGTGGCCGCGCGGGTGCTCGCAGCGAGAGTGCGGGCAGCTCACCGGCTGGCCGACACACCGTGGCGGACCAACGCCGAGATACCCGCACCGGACCTGCACACGCGCTTTCCCCTCGCGCCGGAGGCCGCCGAGCTGCTCCGATCGGCGGTCAACACCGGGCTTGTCACTGCTGACGGGCTACCCCGGCTGCTGCGCGTTGCATGGACACTGGCCGACCTGCGCGGCGCCGACCGCCCGCAGCTCGACGATGCGGCGGGCGCCCTCGAGTTGTGGAAGGGGGGAGACAGCGATGGAGCTCGGTGACCGCGTCCTGGTCCGCCCCTTCTTCCACATCCCGGTACGGCCATGGTGGACCGAGTCCTACCAATCGCCCTTCTACTACCCGGGCACGGTGACCAGGGTCAACGAGCAGCGCGGATACCCCCACGTGGAGCTGGATGATGGTGGGTGTTCGTCGCGGTGACACTCGCAACGTTCATGACCTAACTGCACAACAACGTGGTCAACGTGGCGCTCCCGACGGTCCAGCGCGACCTGCTGCTGCCAGGAATGCGCCAGGCCCGGCCGGGACATCTACCGATTCGCGCGCGGAGCAAGAGCGTATGCGCAGCGAAGAGCAGCCGTAAAGCCGCCCAGATTCCAGCTCGGCATGCGCTGTCCTAAGCACAAAAGCACTCGCCATATCCGTTGCGCCTCTGCCGTCAATGCAGATCAGCGTGGGTGGCGGACGTTCGGGCCACGCCGCCATCCGCATTCATATGTAAGCCGAAACCAACCGGAAACCGTAGCGGCCGCATGCCCGCCGGTTGATTTACTGCGCTCTTTTTCGCGGGCGAAATACCGCTTGGACTAATCCAACGTCTTGAAAGGAGCCTGCCCATGAACGCATGGGAGGTCGAGCATTTGGTGATCGAAGTCGCGGAGCACCTCGACGGCTTCACACCGCTGATCCGGGCCGGCCACCCGGCCTACCTGGTAGGCCCGGCCGGCGCCCGGCTCGTCGTCCACCCACTGTGGAGCCAGAGGGGTCGCATCCGGGTGCTCGGTGTCTACCCCGACGGAAGCAGAGGCGTCCTGCCTGACCAGAAGCGACACGAGATCACCGTGACCTCCGCCCGCGGTGCCGCGTCCATCGCCAAGAGGATCGAGCGGCGCCTCCTGCCCGGCTACCGGAACGACCTGGCGACCTGCCGCGAACTCCTTGCCGCCAAAGCCATCCAAGACGGCACTCGCGACCAGCTCGCCGAGACCCTCGCCGAGCTGCTGGGCGACGCGACGTTGACCGACAACGAGCGAGCCACGGTCATTTTGTGGCGGCTGGGCGCCACCTCCGGCACCTTCACCGTCCACGGCGACGCCACTACCACGATCCAGATCCACGCCGCCGACCGCGAACTCGCCGAACGCATCGCCGACGCCGTACACCACCGCGCCAGCTGACCACCGCAGCGGACCGACTCACTACTGCTGCCCTTCTCATCGCACCGAACGGAGAAAGAACATGTCCAAGGAGACGCTGGAGTGGCTGAACGCCAACACCCTGATCGGCTACACCGACAAGCGCGGCACCGCCTGGCACTACCGCGCGAGCATGCAGGGCGAGGAGCCCAACCACTACCCAGGGCCGATCCCCGTCGACGATGTCAAACGTCGCCTGTTCGGCTGGAACGCCCTATCCCGGCCGATCTACGTGGAAGACCCCGTCACCGGCGGTCTGGCCGCCGTCCCCGAACGGCAAGCCATCGTCCGCAGCGACACCGGTCACGTCATGGGCATCTTCTCCAACGCCTACGAGCCACACCCGTACGTCGAGTGGCTGGTCAACACCATCTCCCGGCTTCTGGACGACGACCTGTCCATCGGCTCGGCCGGGCTGCTCAAGTGCGGAGCGCTTGCCTGGGTCTCGGTGGAGGTGCCGGAGAACATCACCACTCCTGAGGGCGTCGAGTTCCGGCCGCACCTCATCGGGGCGACCTCATTCGACGGCTCGCTGGCCACCACGTTCAAGAGAGTCGTCACAAATGTGGTGTGCGACAACACGATGGCGGCCGGCCTCGCCGAGCGCGGTCAGCAGGTGAAGATCAAGCATTCGAAGCACTCGAAGCTGCGCTTGAACGAGGCACGGGACGCGCTCAATATCGTCTACCAGGTCGCCGACGACTTCGCCGAACAGGTGAAGCGGCTGTGTGAGACGAGCGTGAGCAATCGTCAGTGGGCTGCCTTCCTGGACGAGTTCGCACCCGTGCCTGACGAGCGTGGCCGGTCCCGGAGCCTCGCCGAGAACAAGCGCCAGGCGCTCGACCGCATGTGGCGCTACGACGACCGGGTCTCACCTTGGGCCGGCTCGGGCTGGGGTGTGATGCAGGCCGTCAACACCTACGTGCACCACGAGCAGACCGTCCGCGGCGCCTGTCGCGCGGAGCGCAATGCGCTTCGAACGGTCACCGGTGGCGTCGACGACCTCGACCGCGAGACGACCCGGACGCTGGAGAAAGTGCTGGACCGCCGCGTCCTGTCCCCCGCCGCCTGACCGCTCACCTCGTACGGTCCGCCGACTCTCGTGCGGGCCGTACGAGGTATTGCGCATCCGAGCGAGACCTCATCGGGCAGGATCAGAGATGGCGACTGCTCGGGAGGGCGAGATGAATGACAAGACAGCGGCCCTGCTCGACGACGTTGTCTCTCGGCTGGAGAAGAGCATCATCGCCCGCGACTGCCCCGCCATTGTCGTCCTGGACGGGGACCGCAAGCTCATGCTCAGCGATTATGACTATCTGCGCGACGAGGCGACGGCCGCCGCCTTCGAGACGCGAGCCGCCGCTAAGGCCCACGAGATCGGCGCGACGCGGTGGGTACTCGCCGTACCGCAGGTGTGGGTGTTCATCCCGCCGAGCACCGTGGCCATGCGCGCTGTGTCGAACCATCCCCTGCGCGAAGGCGAGCAGGAAGCCATCACCTGGATGAGTTGCGACAAGGACGACGGCGTCGACTACGGCCGCGTCCCCTACGCCCGACGCCCCAGCGGGGAACCCGTCTTCGATGATCCAGAAGTGTTCACAGTAGGCGTCCGCCCACACGACACCATGCCTGGCTTCCTCCTACTGCAGGCATACCTGGTTCAGAAGCCGGAAGACCTCCATGGAAGTCATGAGGACTGATGCCCGCGGAGCTGGGGCGAGGGTCCTACTGTAGGCCGAGAATCGCACCCGAGATCGCAATGAGACGGAGCGCGGCGATGCGGGGTCCGAAGGCTAGCGCCTGTCTTCAAAGTGATCGGGTTAGGTCGGCCACCACGTGGTCAGGGCGGGTGCGGGGCCGGCCGCGGCTGAGGCGGGGAACGCGAATGGCCTGCAGCACCTGCTGCAGGCGGGTGCAGTCGTTGACGTTCCCGCCGGTCACCAGGAACGCCAGCGGCCGGCCTGCACCGTCGCAGGCCAGATGAATCTTGCTGGTCGGTCCGCCGCGGGCATCGGCCTCGGCTTGCAGGGCCTGCGGTATGCGGGTGAAGGTGCCGTCCAGCGCCCAGCGGTGAAAGCGGATGTAGATGCTCTGCCAGGACCCGTACCGGGCCGGGAAGTCCCGGTTCTCCATCATCCGCCCAGGGCGGGCACCGCTGACCAGCGCTTCAATGGCTCACGGCCCCTTTCTCTCGTACTGCCCTGTCCTTAGCGTAGCTACCCGTCAGTAGAATCCCGGGCCTCTTAAATGGCTCAGAACCTACCGATCTCTGGACCCCTTGGTGCCGCGCTTGTCCCTCCTGTGAGCTACATGCAATGTCCCCCTACGCAGTGATTCGGAACAGGGCCCTCCACCCGTACCTTTCTCACAGCGACTGGCAAACACGGTCAACCGCGAAGTCAGCTCGCGGCACATCGGTAATTCGGAGGACAGCACCATGCATGGACTTCGTCTCCGTCCGCATCATCACCAAAGGAAGGTGACTTCAATGATCAGAAAACGCCTGCGTGCAATATGGGTAGCCGGCACGATGGGAGCCGTCGTCGCCGGCACGTTAACCCTCGGCGCCGGGACTGCGAGTGCGGCGGGGTCGTGCCCGGCCTCTACCCGCAACGCGACGATTGTCCAGGCCAACTTCCAGGCATTCGACACCGGCGCGTACACCCGCCCCGAGGCAGACGGCCTGGTGGACATGGAGGACATGAGGCGCGTCGCCGACGGAGCCGGCCCCTACTCTATCCCCCCAGATGTCAGAGAGGCTGCCAGGTACTTCGTCGACAATCCCGCGGAATTCGCGCACATGGATGGCATCCGGGTCCGTTGGACGCGGTTCGACGGTCTCGTAAACCGCGATGACGTCGCCGACGCCCTCAGGTACTGGAGGAACGAATGCGGGTAAGCGATTCGTCGTCACCGACGTCCTAGGGCCTGTCTTCATAGTGATCAGTCAGAGCCACAGCAGGAGTGCTGCGATGGTGACCACGGCTGTGTATGAGGTGGCGGTCTTGTCGTAGCGGGCGGACAGGGCACGGAACTGTTTCAGCTGATTGAAGCAGCGTTCGACCACGTTGCGACGCTTGTAGACCTGAGCGTCGAAGACAGGCGAGCGACCGCCCTTGCTGCCCCGCCTGGCACGGCCGGCTATCCGATCGGCCCGCTCGGGAATTGTGTGACTGATCCCGCGCCGCCGCAGGAGCTGTGGCGGCGCGGGAGCTGTACCCCTTGCCGGCCACCACGTGGACGGGACGAGTGCGGGGCCGGCCGCGGCTGAGGCGGGGAACGCGAATGGCCTGCAGCACCTGCTGCAGGAGGGTGCAGTCGTTGACGTTCCCGCCGGTCACCAGGAACGCCAGCGGCCGGCCTGCACCGTCGCAGCCAGATGAATCTTGCTGGTCAGTCCGCCGCGGGATCGTCCGAGGGCGTGATCGGATGGCTCGCCGGCGCCTGGCCCCCCACCATCACCCCGGGAGATCACATTGAAGACACGGCCTAGGGGCCACCCTTGTATCATTCACAATTGGTGCACGAGGTTCTAGGGCTGCTTAGCCACGAACAGGCTCGCTGCAGGGCTAACCAGGCTCGCCATATTGTGATTATCGACCAGTATTGATGGGCTATAGCGCTAACGTCAAACTTTTTGCACCCTATTTGCCCCGCGCTTCCGCAGCCACTGTGTCGGCTCTGCATTGCCCTCGAGCGTGGTGGGTGATCTTGCGGCCAAGGTGCTTGGGGACACGGGGAGTCGCCGAGGCGGTCATTAGCTCGGTGGTGAAAAGTCACAGGTCGGCTCCGAAGCGTTCCGACGCCCGACCAAAAGTTACTGGGCCGGTCATCATCTGAGCTATGAACGGACGAGGCGGCCGTACAGCGGCGTGGATCTGGGGAGCCATTGCTCTGACAGCGATCCTGTTCGCCGCGCTGCGGTTTCTGCCCGGCCTCCCTCTGGGGGATGTGGACCCGCTTAGTGCTGCTATAGCTGCAGGTGTCGGGCTACCTGCGTTGTATTTGGCCGCTCGCGCCCTGCGCTCACCCCTACCCGCTCTCGCTGAGGCCGCTGACCAACTCGCGAGCGCGGTGGCCGCACGGGAACGGGCAGCTCGCCAGCAGTTGCTCGGCAACCACGATCAGATCATTGACCTCGCCCTGGAACTACAACTCGCCCCGGCGCATGGGACGGTCGGGGCCAAGCGTCAAGCCCGACTGAGGGAGGTCGTGAAGTACTATGAGCGCCTATCCCCCCAGCGCCTAGTGATCACGGGCGCGCCTGGGGCAGGTAAGACCGTACTTGCCGTCGAACTGATCCTCGGTCTGCTTGCTGCGCGTACCTCCGGGCAGGTGGTGCCGGTCCGCATCTCCGCCACCTCCCTGACTCCCCGCCTACAAACTGCCAAGGCGGTCGAACAATGGCTGCGCCAGCACCTGATTCAGGCCTATAAACTCCCTGCAGCCATAGCCCGCATGCTCGTCGAGGCCCGCCTAGTCATTCCGGTTATAGATGGGCTGGATGAAATGGATTCTGGTGAGGAACCCGCATATGACTCGCGGGCCGGCGGTGTGCTGCACGCGGTTAACGCTTATCAGGACCAATACGCGCGCGCGAAGGGGGCGGTGGTACTTACCTGCCGGACCGCTCAGTATCAGGCGCTGCAAGAGCTGCGGGTATGGGCGCACGACGCGGCCCGAGTGGAGATCGCACCGGTTGACCGCCGTCGAGCCCGGGAGTTCCTAACAGCCCGAGCCCTAGTTCCTGCTCGCTGGGAGAAGGTGCTGACCACGATCGAACGCGCCCCCCGGGGGCCGCTGGCGGAGAGCCTTTCGACGCCCTGGCGGCTCACCCTGGCAGTCAGCGTTTACGACCAGAGGGACCCGACGGATCCGGCGGGCCGCTTCAAACGGCACCCCGACGAACTGATTACCCTTGCGACCGTTCCACAAGAGGTGCGGGACCATCTACTGGGCCTACTCATCCCGGCTGCTGTCGCGTTCGCCCCGCCCCCCAAGGGCGTGACAGCAGAGTTGGTACATCGTTGGCTAGCGACATTTGCGCGCTATCTCAACGCCAACACCGATCCTCATCGTCCCCCAGTGGCAGGACGGGCCATGTCTAGCACTGACCTGGTTCTGCACGAGCTTTGGCCTCTGGCCGGCTATCGCCCTCGCCGCCTCACCACCGCTGTCCTCGGCATCGCCTGGCTAGCCTGCGGACCGGTCATGATAGCTTCGACCAATCCCCCCTTCCCCGCATCACTTCTAGCCAACATCTTGTTAGTCCTCATGGCTCTTTCGTCGATCGTCCATAATTGGCGTCTAACTTGGCCGGAACCCAGCCGGGTCCATATACTTCACCTCCGTACATCAACTGGTATTCGCCAACTCCGAAGCGGGCTCATATTTGGGGCCTTGACAGCGCTAATGCTTTTTATCGCGAGCACTCTCGCAGGCATGCTCGTGGGCGTAGATACGACATCGGCCCTGGACGAGTTACCCCCACTTGCTATGCTCGTGGGCCTGCTCTTGCTTGTACTCGGGGTCGTACTTGTGCTCGGTCTCCCTATGGGGCTCATGTTCGGATTCCTGTTCGGGGTGCAAACTTCTGGTACCGCAGACTTGGCGAATCCGCAGGATGCCATTCGCGGCGACTTAGCGAGTAGCCTCTTAGTAGGTATTAGCTTGGGGCTCCCAGCCGGGCTCGCTGGCGGGTTCGCAGCTGATCAGGGGACCATCATAAGCGGTCTGGCGTATGGGATTGCGGTCTGTTTCTCGTTGGGGTTCGCGCCAAAGCCTGCGGGGTGGCGATATGTGGCGTTGCTATTGTGCACCCGCCGGTGGAATTCCGTCTGGCTGCCATGGCGCCTAGGCCGCTTCCTCAACTGGGCATACAAAGCTGGACTGCTCCGCATCGCAGGGATTTCCTACCAGTTCCGCCATAAGGAACTACAGGACTACCTCGCCACTCATCCTGCCCCCGAACCTTCGCACAGGGTATAGGCCGCCATCCTGCCCTCAGACAGGCCGGGCATCGCCCTGCCGTACTGCAACGCCCACGCGCATACCAGCCCAAGCTGGATCGCGCTCTTTAGCGTTCTAATACGCAGAAAGGAAATTAAGGGGCCAGCCCTATAGAAGAACTGGCCCCGACCTATCTCACTGCAATCGACCAAGAAAACGGTGAGAGCGGTCGCTCATGAGCTTACGTCAGATTGAGGCTGGCGGCAGTCCGAACTCGATGCTCGCCCACCCTCGGTCGTGCAGGGACGCATCGTGGCCACCCGGGCGGCGAGGATCGCGGACAGCGCCTCGCAGTCGTCAAGGGTGAGCGGGGCGTACGGGATCAGGTAGAGCAAGCCGGTTGGCCCCTCGATGAGGTCGATAGGCAGAGGACGTGCGGAGTCCGTCGGCTGAGTGGTCACGATGAGAGTGGTTCTTCCGAGACATAGCGGATAGATCGCGGGCGTACGATGGCGGGTGAGGGCTCTCTGAGAGTTTTCAACTGACGGACCGGCGAGGTCGCCAATTTGGAGCCGCTCTCTGGAGTTGCTCCCCCTCGCCGGTCCATTCCTTCCTCACCTGCGGCTAAGGGTTCAGCGAACAGAGCTGGCCTGCAGAGGCTGCCTGAGCTACCGCTTTATCCAGACGGGGTTGTTGCACTCGCGGCTGACGTGGTTGTGCCGGAAGCAGATCTTGAAGACGGTGATCGTCCCGAAGAAGACGCTGTCCTCGCCGCACTCGAAGTCTCCGCCCTTGTCGTCCTTAACTGTGTGCTTGAGCAGGTACGTGGTGGCGTACTCGACGTAGACGGACGTCTTGTCGGCGTAGCTGTCGCAGACCTTGATGTGCTTGCGGTCGGCGCTTACCTGGACGTAGCCGTACCGGTTGTCGCCGTCGCTCCAGCCGGGGCTGTCGGCAGTGGCAGGAGACGCGAGCGTGACAACGGCGAGCAGGGCGGCCACGAGCGTGATGAATTTGGACATGAGTAACCTCCGAACTGGTGTTTCAGGGAATGGGCGACCACCACCGGGCCGTGTTGGGTGCGGCTCAGCAGTGACGTGGTAGTGATGCGGGCTGACCGCTGGTGCCGCGAGTGGGCACTTGTGAGGGGCCGTCAGCCCAGGCCGAGATAGGTGAGAAAGTCAGCGAGGGCGGACGGCTCCGGCGAACTCCCGTTCTCGGTACGGGTTTCCGACCCAGGTGTCCACGCGGACGGTGCTGCCGGTGGACGGTGCGTGGACCATCCGGGTGCTGTCCAACGCGATCCCCACGTGGTGGATGGTCGACGGATCTCGTGGATTCGTCGCGAAGAAAAGCAGGTCACCGGCCTTGATCTGCGACCGGGGTACGTGGACGCCGGAGCTCCACTGGACCGAGGTGTGGCCGCCGATGCTGACGCCAGCCTTACTCCAGGCGTATTCGGCGAGCCCCGAGCAGTCGAACCCCTTGGTGCCGGCGCCGCGCCCGATGCCGTAGCTCGGCCCGTTCGGGCCACCGCCGCCCCAGGAGTACGGAACTCCACGCATGCCGAGTGCGGCTTGTACGGCTATCACCCCTCGGCCGGCTCCGAGGTCGATACCGGCAGGGAGCTCACCCAGCTGACCGCACAGCTCCAGCTGAACCGCACTGACGATCTCCTCAGCCCTCCTCTCTGCTCCCGTGCGGTCTCGGTCGTTTTGCTCAAGACGAGAGGCGAGATCGGCCACGATTGCCTCGCGTGGAGCCCCGAGCGAGGCGGCGGCTTGAACGCTGGCCCGTATGTCTTCCAGTTCGTGCGGCGAGAGGCCCAGCTCCAGAGCCGTGCTGTTGGCGCTTTGCGGTCCCCTCAGCCGGTCCACGATCTTCTCGGCGAGGGGTTCGTGCTTCGCGTACTCGCCACGCAGATCCTCTCGAGGCTCTTGGACGATGGCGGCCACCTTGGTGAGCGGCAGCGATGACCAGTTGGGCACCTTGACCAGCCGGGAGAAGAACGCCCGTGCTGCATAGCGAGGGTCGGTCACCTGGGCCTTGGTCCCCCACCCACTGACGGGGCGCTGCTGGAAGATCCCGAAGGACGTCCCGTGGTCCCCAACCACGTCGTTCTTCAGGCCGGACTCATGCAGAGCCGTCGCAATCCCGATGACAGCGGCGCGACGGGGGAGTCCCATAGCGGTCGCCGTATCCACGATGATGCGCGCGTTCGTCCACTGCTCACTGAGCAAGTCGGTCGCTGCCGTCATAGTGCTCGGTTGGACATGAGAGCAGAGCGCCGCGGTATCGCCGGAGGTCGCCGCGACCTTGGCGCCGCCGGCCATCCCGGCGATCAACGCGATACCCGACACGATGCCCCCTCCAGCGATCACAGCCTTGGCCCCCAGCCCGGTCTCGGCGATCACTCGTCGTCCTCCCGGGGCGGGTTCTCAGGCGAAGCGGCGGCCTCGCGCCGGCCCAGACCGGGCCAGTGCAGGGCCAGGCCGGCCAGCCGGAGCCGAGGCCCCTCGGCGTCCGAGGGCAGCCACTTCTCTCCTGCGGGGCCGTCGTCCACGGGGCCGACGAGCACAGACGGGTTTCCAGTGGCGATCGGCACGTAGGCGTTCGCCGGGTGCTGGACGAGCTTGCGCCGGAGATTCACCTCACGCCGCTCGCCCTGCACCCAGAAGAGGACGGGAGTGATGACCCGGGTGGCCTTGCTCAGGGCTGCATATCCGTCGAGCTTGCGTACGACGCGGTCCAGCGGCTCGCTGCCGGTGTCGTATTCGAGGAAGAAATCGACGGTGTGCTCCCCCTGGCGCCATCGGCCGTACGCGTCGGGCCGGACGGTGTCGCCCCAGAGAGAGGTGCAGCGGTCCTCCGGCCACCAGTCGAGCAGTTCAGCGTCCTCGTAGCGCCGCGCGAAGGCCCGCAGTTCGGCCCCGAAGCCGTTGGTCCCGACGGTGTGCGCAAGACGCTGGCTGTAGGCGATCGACAGCACGCGCTCTCGGCGGTAGCCGGAGGTGCTCGGGTCCACGCCGTCCTCCGAGGCGAGTACGGCTGCACCGGCGGGACCGAGGACGTAGTGGTACGGCGCGGTGCCCATGCCCGGCGGCAGATTGGGCCGGAAGCGGTCGAGCACGCCCATGTGGTTCAGGGCGAGCAGGCGCTTCCGGGCGGCGTCATCCGTGTCGAAGGCGATCTGGGCGATCTGTGTCGAAGTCAGGACGCGCTGGTCCCTGACCATCCGCAACAACTCGCGGTCCCGGGACGTGAGGCGGGCAGCGAGCTGGGCCAGGACCGTGGGAGTGAATCGGGTGGTGGACATCTGCTTCTCCTTCAGTGGTGGAGCCGGGGGTCGTCCCGGCGGATCGTGGGCGGTGTGGTCGGGGTGCGCCCGTGAGCCTGGGCCGCAGCGGCTCTGATGACGCGCTCGACCTCGCGCGAGGGTTCGGGCAGCGGCCGGGTGCGCAGCGTGAAAGGAGGCGCCTCCGAAGACTGCGACATCAGGCGGGCGGCGGCTTGATAGGCCCCGAGGTTGGCAAGGTCGTGCGCACGCAGGTAGGGAGTGAAGTGATGCTCGACCTCCCGGGCGTCCTCCGGGGACAGCGAGAAATAGATCTTGTTGCGTGCGTCGGAGGAGATGGCCTGGCGGAGTTCCCTCGGAAGTTGAGCCAGGTGCTGGTGGGCGATCACCAGCGAAAGCCGGTACGCCCGGGCCTCTGCGAGCATGTCGCTGAGTGCGTGCGGCAGCGTGAGGAAGTTGTGCGCCTCGTCGACGTAGAGCGCGGCCGGTGAACGCTGCTTGCCGAGCTTGGCGCGGTGCGACGCGGCCTGCCAGATCTGCGCCAGCACCATGGAGCCGAGCAGACGCGCGCTGTCGTCGCCGAGCACTCCCTTGGGCAGTCGGACGAGCAGGATCCCGCCGTCCAGCACGTCGCCGACGTCGAAGGTCGATTGTGCGGAACCGAGGACGTCGCGGACGAACGGCCGGAGCAGAAAGGCCCGCAGCTTGTTCATGATCGGGCTGGTGACGTGAGCCCGGGCGGAGTCGGACAGGCTCTCGTACCACTGCCAGAAGCCGAGTAGGAGCGGGTCACGCACGCCGGCCACGAGACGGCGACGGAATTCGGCGTCGATGAGCAGTGTGGGAACGTCGGCCAGGGTGCCGCCGTACGAAGCCAGGGTCAGAGCGCAGCCGCGCAGGATGTCGTCGGTGCGAGGCCCCCAATAGTCGGCGTAGATCTTGTGGAAGATGCCGACGAGGTTGTCCACGCCTCGATCCAGCTCGGCACCCCCGAGGACGTTGAGCGAGGGGCGGGCGTGCCGGTCGTCTGGATCGATCAGGACGACCTTGTCGGCGGCGGACTCGGGGATCAGGCCCAGCAAATCGCTGATCAGGTCGCCTTTCGCCTCGATCACCGCAGTTCCGCGCCCGGCCTCGATGTCCGAGAGGATCATCTGGGCGAGCAGCGTCGACTTGCCGGTGCCGTTCGGACCGAGGACGTGCACGTGATGGAAGGAGTCGGCGACGCGCAGGGCGACCGGCCGCCCGTGCCCGGTATCGGAGAGGCCGAGCACCTTGGCGTGCTCCCCGCCGTACGCGATCTGGGGTGAAGCCGGGACGCTGTTGGCGCCGGCCCGCTGGAGTCCGGGCACCGCGACGTCGAGCGGAAGGTGGGCAAGTGCCGCGAGCTCGGGCAGGGAGAGTAGGAAACCCTTGCCGAGTCGCCGTCCCGCGAGCTGCGCGGCGGCCAGGGGCAGGTGTTGCCGTTCGAGCCGGTTGTGCCCGGAGAAGAGGGCAAAGGCCGAAGCGATCGCGTGCGCGCGTCCTCGGATCGCGTTCCGTCTGGCTGCCCGCGCCGCTTTCACCGCCGACTCGTCACCGCTGGTCGGCGGGTCGGCTTGTACGGCGTAACGGACCGCGACGACGTAACGCGGCCGGAGTGCCTTGTCCCTGATGGCGCGAGCCTCTGCGGACTCCTCCAGATGGGCCGCCCGGTCCTTCATGTACTGGCGCAGGTGCTGAGGGTGAAGGTGAAGGTGCTGGTGCATCGGCCCGGGAGTCAGCAGGTCGAGAACGGCCCGCACCAGCCCGGCCGGTCCACTCTTGATCGTGCTGGCGAGGCGGCGTCCGGTCGCCGGCCGGGCGAGGATCTGCACAGCGGCGTGCTGCCATGCGGGCATGCCGACAGCCGCACCGACGAGCGCCCGGACCGGGTCGGTGTTGTGGTCGTGCCGGATCGGGAGCCGCTCGGTGCGGGCGATCTTCAGCTGTCCGCCGTATGACAGGCCGGCGAGGGGCACGGGTGGCGTCGCTTCCCGTACTTCGGTGCGCGCGGACGGCCAGGCGGCTTCGATGGCGTGCTCCACCAGGTGCTGGGGAATGGCCCCCGGCACCCAGAGCCGGATGTTCACGCCGCCGGAACCGAAGACGTACTCGAAGGCCAGGTGCGGCTGCCCGAACAGGACACGCTTCCAGGCCGGGCGGAGCAAGCCGACGAGGTTGCCCCACAGGGCCTCGGCGCCCGGCATGTCAGCGACCGGCGGCGCAAGGATCTCGACGCACCGGGCACCACGGGACCAGGGCCGGTGACGGAGACGCACCAGGCCCTGTCCGAGCAGGAGTTGCCCGACGTCCAGGCCAACGAGGAAGGCGATCACGTGCCACACGTGCGTCTCCAGCCAGGCGTACGCCGTGCTCAGGAGGGCGGACGGGTCGGTGATGAGGTCCTCGATCACAGGTAGTTCTCCTCGTCGTAGTCGATGCGGGACAGCTCCTGCGGCGAGGAGGTCACCAGGTCGTGCTCGCGCTGGCTGGCGATCACCTGCAGGGGCACGCGCTGAGCACCGGCACCGGCGGTGAGCAGGCCGGTTCCGCGTTCGGCGGACAGCAGGAGTTGCCGCTCTCCCTCGGAGAGCTGGAAGGCGTCGACGACCTTGTCGATCGCCTGGGGTGCCTGCTTGAGCAGGATCTGAGTGGTGGAGTTGGCGATGATCGCCTGGCCGATCTCCGAGCTGAGGAGGTCGCCGGCGTCCTGGGTGACCACCGAGAGCCCGGCCCAGTGCTTACGAGCGGCCTTGGCCATGCGCAGGAGGAACCGGGCACCTTCTGGGTCCCGCATCAGGAGCCAGGCTTCGTCGACCACGACGAGACGAGGCCGCCGGTCGTGGGGATCGGAGACGCGACGCCAAATGACGTCCAGAGTCAGCAGCGTCCCGACCGCCTTCAGTTCCTCCGGCAAATCTCGGAGGGAGAAGACGATCAGGTGGGAGTCGGGCCGGGTGGTGGTCGGGCCGTCGAAAAGCTGACGGTGGCTTCCAGTGACGTACGGCGCGAGCCCCGCGGCCAGGTCCTTGGCCTTGGGATCGACATCATTGGTAAGCGCGGTTACCAGATCCCGCATGAGCGGCGGGCGGCGGTTCCAGGTGCGCGGCTCGAAGGTGATCCCGGCTCTGCGGTAGGCGGCGATGATGCCGCGGTCGAGCGCTGCCTTGCTGGCCTTGTCCAGCGGCTCGCCGAGCATGAGGCTGATCAGGGTGTGCAGGAACAGCGCGCGCCGGGTGAGCGGGTCGCTGTCGCGCTGGCTCCTGGGCGGCAGGTCGAAGGGGTTCAGCCGCACCTTGGGTGCGCCGAGGTGGATGTACGCGCCGCCGACGGCGGAGCACAGCCGGGCGTACTCGTCTTCGGGGTCGATGACGGCGACCTCGACGCCCGTGTAGAGGGAGCGCAGGGCCTCCAGCTTGGCGAGGTACGACTTGCCCGCTCCCGACCGGGCGAGGATCACCGAGTTGTGGTTGTCCTGCGCGAAGCGGTCCCAGGCGACCAGGGACGAGCTGGCGGTGTTGGCGCCGTACAGCACAGCCGTGGGGCCCAGCTCTGCGGTGAGGTCTGGGCTTGTGAAGGGGAACGCCGCGGCCAGGGCCGGCGTGTCGAACGACCGGCGCGTGCCCACGTTGTCGTACGCGAACGGCAGGCTGCTGATCCAGCCCTGCATCTGCCGGAAAGTGGCCACCCGGGCGTCCAGGAGCAGCGATGCGGCCAGTGCACGTACCTGGGCGCAGGCGTCGTCGAGCTCTTGCTCGCTTCCGGCGTGGACGGTCAGGTAGATGGCGGCGCGGAAGAGCTTGGCCTGGCCGCGCGCGATCCTCGACGCCAGCTCCTGGGCATCCTCGGCCGCGGCCTCCGTCCCGGGATCCAGGAGCCGCCCGTGCTCCTGGTCGGAGCGGAGCCCTGATTCCAGGCGGGCGAGCTGCTTACGGAGCCGATCGGCGGCGACCGGGGAGGGCAGCGGGTCGATGTGCACCGAGACGTCGAGTCGGCCCGGGTATGCCAGCAGCGGCTCCAGCCATCCGGAGGCAACCTCCCGGGGGAATCCCGTGATGACGAGCGTGGCGCAGAAGCCGTCAGCCAGATGCAGGCAGCGGGGCCGGACCTGGATCGAGTTTGGGCCGATGCCAGAGGGCGGAGCGGGCGTACGGCGGAGGTGAAGCTTCATCGGCGGCCTCCCCTGCTGATCACTTCGTCGGGGTGGGCGAGCAAGTCCGCGGGCAGGGGCGGGGCCATCGGATCAAAGCAGGAGGCCAGCAGTGTGCTGACGGCTGCGGCGTCCAGCGGGCGTACGGTGAGCCCGCACGCGCCCAGGAGCCGGGCCGCCTCGGCCAGGCGGCGGTAGGCGTGAGCCATGGCCGCGGTCGCGCCGTTGGCGCCCACGGCGGGTTCACGAATCACCAGCAGGACCTGACGCCGCAACAGCTCGTGACGGGTGGCCAGATCCGTCAGGAACATGGCGTGCTCGCGGGCAGCATGAGCCAGCGCCGGGTGAGGGAGCAGGGGGATGCGCTCCTCGAGAGCGCCAATCGTCGTGGCGAGGTCGACGCGCTCGGCGCGGACCAGGATCTGCACTCGCTCGGACAGCGAGTTCAGCCAGCGTCCGAAGGCGGCGACCAGGCCGTCCTGCTCGTCCGGGGTCCGCAGGGCGAAGCTGATGGTGGAGACCTCGGCGATCGCAACGATTCCGTCCGGCCCGAGGTCGATCAAACCGTCCTCCGCCACTGCGCGTGCCGGCAGTTTGAGCGGTGCCGGGACAGGGCCTCGACTGGCCGCGATCCAGGCGGGCGGAGGTGCGACCACGTCGGGCGTCGAGACCAGGCGCTTCGCGGACCAGTGGTATCGGAGAGCGGCGAGGAGGAACCGATCAAGGCTGACACCGTCATGCATGGCGACGCCCAGCAGGATTCCCAGCACCGCCACGAGCAAGGTGATCGCCGCGAATACGGCGAGGGGAAGTCGCTCACCAAGCGTCGTATAGACGAGGTAGAGAGCCGCACCGGTGACGGCGAGGATCGCCACCTGCTGAGCGGTGAACCCCCAGACGATCCGGTCGGGCTGTTCCACATCGGCGGGGATGCGGACGACTTCGCTCCAGCTCATCGTCCATCACTCCCTCGCTGCCCGCGCGTACGGCGGCGAGGCGGGGGTGGCGGCTTACGTCGTCCGGGGTTTTCGGGCCAGTCCACGGAGCCCGGGATGGGAGCGTTCGGCGGCACGATCGGCTGCACCGGTCGTTTGGGTGGCGCCGGAGGGACGACCGTCTGGCGCGGGTGAGGCGGCGAGCTGGTTCCCGCGCTCCGCAGCCAGTACATCTGGCTGAGCCCGGCGGGCCCGGCGGCGTAGTAGTTTTCGCGTGGGTAGCCGAAGACGGGAGTGGACGGCGGAACCGGGCGCGAGGGTGCGGGCGTCGGGCGGTACTTCCCTTGGACCGGCGGGGCACTGGGGGCGTGCTTGGCGACCGCTGGCTGCCAGCTGGCCGGGTTGACCGGACGGCGAGCGGCGACGGGAGCGTGCTTTGCCGGTCCGGCACCTCCGCGCGCTGCGGCAGCGGCAGTTGCCGCAGTGGCAGCGGACGCGGCAGCCGTACCGGCAGGGCCTGCCGCCAGGGCGGGCAGGGCATGCCTGACCATTGCCGTGTTCACCGCGCGCTTGGCCGCACCGACCCTGGAACCCTTCTTGAGGTGCAGGGCGCTGAGAAGCGGACTGGTGACCTTGTACGCCAGGGCGTACTTGACGATGCGCACCACACCGAGACCGCGGCCGCCGGGCAGGAACATCACCCGTGAGACCCAGGTGGGGATGCGTACCAGGACGATCAACAGGACGAGGGCGAGGAGCAGGTTGTAGAGCGGGCCCCGGCCGGTCAGCCCCATGACCTCGCGGCCGTCCTGGTTGAAGAAGACCCGTACGGCCGTGACGAGCGTGAGGGACTGACAGATCTGGATGAGCAACAGCCCGGTGAAGACCCGCCACCACAGCCGTGCCAGGCCGTCCGTCTGAGGCAGGGCATGGCAGGCGAGGGCCAGCGGAGCCGCGACTACCAGCAGGGTGGTGAGGGCCACTCTGAGCACGAACGTGATGAGCAACACCACAAGCAGCACCACGGCCACCAGGGCGAGCAGGATGTAGAAGATCGGCGATGCGTCGGGCAGCAGGACGAGGAGGCGGATCGCGTTGGCCGCTCGGCGCGCATCGAAGCCCTGGCCGAGCAGCGCCTGGGCGATCGCGTTGCCGAGATCGATGGCTTTGCTGGTCAGTAGGAAGCTGGCGTTGGCAACCAGGAAGGCCACGACGAGCCGGGGCAGGATCTCTTTGATCGCGTACCTGGTCTGGACGGTCTCGTAGCTCATGGCCAGGATCCCGCCGACGGTGGCGAACAGGATGAAGGATCCGTTCGCGATGACCAGGGTCACGTGCCACAGGTCTTCGATCCGTGTCTGACCGTCGATGCTCGGCGTTGCGAGGAGCGTGGCGGCCAGAGCGTCCAGCAACGGCTTGATCGCGGATCCGACGAGGTCGGTGAACCAGGCGTTGATCTGGCTGGTGATCCAGTCGCCGATGCCGAAGCTGATCCCGGTGTTGCCGCTCGGGAGCGGTGGCAGTTCGACCGCCGGCGTCGGAGTGGGCGAGGGATTAGTCCACAGGGTGTGGATAAGAATCTCGATCGCCATCGCCATCGCCGTCACCCACCGACGACGTGCTTGAGCACGTTGACGAACAGCGGTGCCAGCACGGCCAGGGCGTAACCGAGAGCGGCGGCCTTGAAAGCGACCTTGGCCTTCTGGACCTCGCCGGGATCCCCACCGGCGACCAGGTAGCGCAGGCCGCCGATGGTGAACATAAGCGTCGCCAGCGTGGCCAGCAGCCCGACGAGCCAGTTCCGCAGGTTGGTGAAGACCTCGTCGAGCTGGTCCGGCCGGGTCGGCGGAGCCGCGGCTGGGATCACGGCAGTCGCGTTGCCGCCGTCGGCCAAGGCCGCGGCAACGAGGACGGCAATGATTGCCGCCGCTATGCCGACGACGAGCAGGACACGAACGACGTGCCGCCGCGGTTTCCGCAGTGCCGGCAGGTGAGGGATCCGCGCGGAGCCGGTGAGGCTGCCCCAGCCTCCTTTCCTCGTGGTGGTGTCGGGTTGCGTATCCGAGCTCCGGCTCCGCGCGGAAGTCATGGGGACGTCCTCCTCCACCTCTCTAGAAGGGGTGGAGGAGATCGTTAGGGACGTGGCTGCCTCGACTTCGCCGCTCAGGACGGCGTCGACGAGGATCGGTTCACAGCGCTGGCGGCGCTTCTTGGCGGCTTCGGTGGTCAGACCGAGCTCTCGGGCGGCGTCGGCCAGGGTGCGCTTCTCCAGGCGGGTCATGCCGATCAGTTCGGCGTCGACCTCGCTGATGACGCCCTTGGCGACGGCGTCCAGGAGGACGAGGTCCGGGTGTCCCCACGGGACGGCAGGAGGTGTGGATTCCTGGAGCGGAAATCGCCGGGCCGCTCCGGCCTCCGCGTTCTCCCGGGCGCGCTCGCCAGCCCGCCTGGCCGCGGCGCACATCCTGGGGAAGACGCTCGGGGTGTCGAGGTCGGCCGTACGGATCGCCTCGATGAACGCGGTCAGGACCTCGGTGTCGATGTCATCCGGGTCGCCGGCAACGTAGCCGCGGCAGATCCTGCCGCTGATGCCGCGCAGTGCCGGTACGGCAACGCCGACGGCACTCACCATCCACTGCGGCCCGTCCTGCCGGGCCCGCGTCACCAGCAACCGCCAGACCGCGTCGCGGGCGGAGTTCGAGCAGGAGGGGTGGATCAGCACATCCCGCAGCTCGATCAGCGACATTTGCCGGCGGGGCAGACCGTGCCCGACCTCCCTGCCGTCGACGGCGAGGCTGCTGGGCGCGCAGGCGAGCATCTGAAAGGCGCGCTCGGCGATGTCCAGGGGTGACCGGTCCTGGCCGGCCGTGTCGGATGGGTTCGTGCTCATCAGGTTCTCCACGGCGAGAGGGATTTCGCTTCGTCGAACCCGGTTGTAGGAGTCGCCTCTGGCACGGCTCCGGCGCCAATCCCCGACTGCTTCTGGCACGCCTCTGGCGTTTGGCGTTGCGGTATGTCGGCGGGCGTCCGCCGGAGCGGCGCCAGAGGTACGCAGGCACCTCTCACCAGGGCTGACGGCTCACGCCAGAGCGGCGCCGGAGGCCGCTGCTGCACTCGAAGCGCGTATCTGAGTTCCGCCCCGGAACAGAAATGGAAGTAATGAGCACGACCTGGCTTCAGATCCCTCGCCAGCCGGCCTCGGCCGGGCGGGCGACTCTCATGAGGGCTCTCCCTGCAGTGGGAGGCGCGATGAGGGTCCCGTACTGGCGAGACGACCACGCCACCCTGCACCTCGGCGACGCACGCGACGTGCTCTCCGAGATGCCCGACCGCTCCGTGGACTGCCTGGTGACCAGCCCGCCCTACTACGGGCTTCGGGACTACGGCCCCGGTCAGTACGGCCAGGAGCCCACGCCGGACGACTATGTGGAGAACCTCCGCGCCACATTCGCCGAGGCCCGGCGGGTGCTGGCTAACGACGGCACCTGCTGGCTTAACCTCGGCGACGTCTACGCCGCCAACTCCGACGGCTACGCCCGCGGTCTCGACTACAACCAGCGACAGCCGGTCGTACGCCCTCGCTCCCGGCTTGCCGTGCCGCCCAAGAACCTGCTCGGCATGCCCTGGCGGGTCGCCTTCGCCCTCCAGCAGGACGGGTGGATCCTGCGCAACGCGATCGTCTGGTCCAAGCCCAACGCGATGCCGCAGTCCGTCCTGGACCGGCTCTCCACCCGCTACGAGCTGATCTTCCTGCTCGTCAAGCAGCGCTTCTACTGGTTCGACCTCGACGCCATCCGCGAGCAATACACCGGCGACCGAGCGCTGTCTCGCCGATCCCGACGCGGTGGCGTGAAGCCCAACACCATCCACACGCCCTGGCCGCCGGTCGGCGTGACGGAGTCCGCCAGCACATTGCACGGTGCCGCCAGTCGCCCGAATAACCGTGCCACTGACGCGGCCAACTCGAACGGCCGCAACCCGGGTGACGTCTGGACCATCTCAACCAGGCCCTACCGCGGCGCCCACTTCGCCCCGTTCCCGATCGACATCCCGCTCCGCGCCATTGCCGCCGGCTGCCGCCCCGGCGGCACCGTCTTGGACCCGTTTTCCGGAGCGGCAACGACAGCCCTTGCCGCTCGGCAACTCGGCCGGCAGTTCATCGGCATCGAACTGAACGTGGACTACTGCAAGCTCGCGGTAGCGCGGATCCGTGAGGCATCAGCAGCGGCAGGAGGTATCGGATGAAGGACATCACCCTCCGGGACCTCCAGGACCTGCCGCCGACGCTGGATCTCATGACCGCCGCGAGGATCCTCGGCATAGGCCGGACCAAGGCCTACGAGCTTGCCAAGAAGGACGAGTTCCCGGTACGGACTATCCGCATCGGCGACCTCTACCGCGTCTCCACGCCAGACCTGCTGAGACTTCTTGAGGGTGACATCCGGTGAAGATGCCGAGGCCGGCCGCATTCCGCTCTGGCCTGGAGTCGCGCCCACCGGACTCTCCAGCTCGTTCACGGTCGCGTTCATCGAGGTGTCCGCCGCCTTCTACGCCACGTCCGCCGACCTTCCCTCGCCCAGGCCTCGTCAGTGCGCCACACCGCGCCCGTCTTGAGTCGCCCCCCAGGGCGCGGCAGTCGTCGCTGTTCGTCCGCTGGGTGAGGCGTTGGCGGCTGACATCCAGCATCACTCGCCGATCTCGGCGGCTACGAGCTGAGCAGCTCAACCCCACGTTTCGGCTCGTGTCCGAGTGAATCGGCTACACCGCCGTCGCCCATCGCCGCTGGCAAGACCATGAACGGGGAGATCACTCGCGGCGCTGCTGGAGGGCACGGACGACGAGATCAAGACCAAAGTGCACAAGCAGCTCATGCTGACTCGCCGGTGACTGCCAGAGGCGGCCCGATCGAGGTCGGGCTGCCTCGACGTTCTAGGGGAGGAGACCGTTCAGGCGGGCAAACAGCTGCACTGCCCGGGAGACGGCGACGGAACTGATCTTCGGCAGAAGGGTAGCTTGCTCGCGGACGAGCACTGCGGCCGGCCGGTAGTGATTGAACTTACCCAGGCTGTTCTGTTGGAAGTAGCTCTCAATCTGTCGCACTATTCGGGGATCGTGAGCGTTGAGGTCGGCCGCGGTGATAGGCGTGGTCAGTTCCTTGGCGTAGGCCAGGTTGACCAAGTCGAGGTAGAAGTCCGTCTCGAAGAGGTCTTCGATGTCGGCGTCAGCGGTGCCGGTGACCTCGCTGATCTGGACCAGTCCGTTGGCGCCGAGCTGTCCGTTCTCGCGTAGGCGCTTAACCGCGCTGACGTCCTTGGTGCTTGAGTCGACCAGGACCGCGACATCGAGCTTGTTGGCTCCGAGCAGGCTGACGAAAGTGGAGAGCTTACCTGCCCCGCCGATCGGAATCTTGACCCAGCGAGGATCGAGGCCACGCTGTCCGCCCTTCTCCACGACATCGGTGAGAACGTCGAGATAGATCAGGTCGCTCGGACCTTCAAGGAGGAGGTTGTGCTCACCGATGAACAAGGTCTGGGTCATGTCGATACCCATGGCGGTGAGCAGGGGGAAGATGGTGTCCTCGTCGGCCTTGAAGATCTCCGCAGATACCTTCGTACCTACCTTGTCCTGGTCAATGACGGTGCGAACCCTGTCCAGGTGATCGGGCGAGACGAGGAACGGGGAGTGAGTCGTGTACAGCACCTGGTGCTTTGGGGCGAGCCGATCATCGATCAGGCGAAGAAGATCCTCCTGAGCGCGACCATGAAGAGACAGTCCGGGCTCATCGAGGAGCAGGATCAGGTCCTGCTCCGCGTCCTCCTCGATCTGATTGAAGTAGGCCAGGAACGAGAAGAACCAGACGAAGCCGCGAGACCGCTCATCGAAGGGCACGGAGGCACGGTGCCGATGATTGTGGACACGCACCTCGAGAATTGGCCCCTCGTGGAGCGGAGGTTGAGCGTTCTGCTCGGGAGGCAAGATCTTGAGCTGCACTTCGAGCTCGTTGTTCTGTGACCAGTACTCGAAGACTTCGTCTGAGATCAGGTTGCTAGCGTTCTCTAGTTCACGCGTCAACCTTTCATGGTTATCCGTGGCGAGGAAGTCCTCGAGTTTGGCACCGGCCATGGACAACAGGCTGAGGAGTGCATGCTCGCCCCGCTTCAGTTCGTTCTGGGCGCGTCGTCTCATCAGGTCGGGGATGGACACCTTTCCGGGCATGGTGTCGTAGTCCGCGAAGTAGACGAACTTCGGCATGGCCGGGAAGACGTGCTTATCGATGACGTGCGACAGTGCACTGTGATTGCGCCATCCTCCGATTCGTTCCGCCACCTGCTGGAGCGCGGACGGGATCTCGTCCAGGGAGGTGATTGCAGCGAACAGCTCTTCGACAGTCGTCGCCGCGCCGATGGCCGTGGCGGCGGCAGAGGAAAGGTCCAGATCCTTGCGCAGGTGGTCCAGCACCGCCTTGTCGTTGACCTGAACGCTCATGCGACCCCTCGCGTCGCGGTAGCCACGTGTGTAGACCACGTGCGGGTCAGTCACGGCTCCTTCGCCGAGATCCTCCTCGATCTTCTCGATCTCGTCGTCGCCCATGCGGAAAGACAGTCTGACGACCGGGATCATCTGATCGGCGTTCCATCCCTTGCGCAGCCGAGTGTGCCGCGAGGGGAAGTCGACGATCTCGTCGAATCTCTTGTCGGCCTCGACAGGATTGGAGCGGAAGATGGCTTGCAGGACGGCTGTCTTACCGGACTCGTTCTTGCCCACCAGACAGGTGACGTCCGGCTCAATGGCGAACTCTCCGGAGTCTTCCACCGACCTGTAGTAGGTGACATGGGCACCGGTCAATTGCACGTACTCCTCCTTGAGCTACGTGATTGGCCGGTGCGCGTCGGATAGGAACGAGGAACGGTCCACTGGGGGGCGACCGTGTGCTCCCTCGGAGACTGAGGTATCGTCCAGGTGCGAATTGGGAATAACCCCGGGGCGCTCGTCACCCGCGTGCGACGCGCACCGGGGTTCTTTGCGTCGATCGAAGCCTACTCCCGGACCCCGACAAAACCGCGCCATTCGAACAAGGCCTGCTTGGTGGCATCTTGACCTGCGGTCCCCACTATCGCCGCATCTCATGGTGGGTCGGGACCAGCGGGAACGAGGTGGAGGCGCTCGTGCTCGACAGCCGTTAGGTCCCTCCGCCTCCGCTGTCTCACGTAGCTTGCTGCCACATGGTGGCCGAACTCCGCCGACTCCTGGATATCGCTACCTTGTCGAGGTCACCGAGTTGCCTCCGTTTGCGATGCCGCCCACCTGATGCGCGGATGCGGCTGACCTCGACGCCGATACCGACAGCGCCGTCGCGCACGCCAGTGCCACCACCCGACGCGCCGATCTGATTGCCCAAGACCTAGCCCATCGGTTCGACCCGACTCACCCGCTCGCCGGGCCGATTCTCAAGCAGCGGACTGGTGCCGAACTGGACCTGAGGCGGCAGTGGCCGCAGATCTTCCGTGTTCAAGCAACCAGGAATGATCGTCCAGGTCGAACCTTCATGCTGTCGATATGGACTGATCCCTGTCACCTGGTCAGGGCTGGCCCACTAACGAACGGCTAACAAACGATCAAGAGGCCAGGTCCCTGATCGCGGGAACTGGCCTCTGAGCTGGTACTTCATGGTGGGGCTACCAGGACTTGAACCTGGGACCTCTTCCTTATCAGGGAAGCGCTCTAACCGACTGAGCTATAGCCCCGCACCGCGCAACGAACGTTACCCCATCCCGTTTCCGGTGGCGAATCCGTCGTTCCGAACGAGGAAAAGCTTACCGTGTCCGGGCCGTGGTCGTGCCATCGAGGCGCATCCGTACGGCGGGCCGCTCGTGTGGGCGGCCTGCCGTACCGACAGGGTCACTCGGCTTCGCTGAAGGTGACTTCGACACCGCCCACGAGGTCCGCGGAGATGTTGTAGATCACTGCGCCGAGGGTGGACAGCGCGGTGATGAGCACGACGTTCAGCGCGCCCAGCAGGGCCGCGTACCCGAGGATGCGGACCGGCTCGAACCAGCTCGCGATGTCGATGGTGCCGGCCCCGGCGCCACCGGCACCGCTGGTGAGCTGGTTGACGGTGTCGGTGATCGAGGAGAAGACGCCGAGCGCCGACAGCACGCCGTACAGCACGGCGACGGCCACGAACAGCACGACGAAGCACACCAGCGACACGACGAAGCTGAACTTCATCGCCGACCACGGCTCGATCCTGCGCAGGACCAGATGGGCCTTGCGCGGCGGGCGCACGCCGAGCTTCTTGTCCTTGTCCTTCTTGGAGGACTCGGCTCGGTCTCCGGCCGGGCCGAAGTTCAGGCCGCGCACGGAGCCGCCGTCCGCCGAGGGACGACCGTTGTCCACAGACGGACGGCCGTTGTCCACAGGGGGTGTGGACGTACCGAGGCCGGCGGGCCGGGGGTACTGCGCGGTCGCTCCGCCGCCCTCGGACCTGCCGTTGTCGGACGCGCCGTCCGTGGCCGTCTGCCGCTTCCATGGCTGGTCGGCGGCCGAGGTCCGGATGCGCATGGTGTCGTCGGCCTTCGCCTTGTCGGCGGCGGTCACGTCATCTCCTTCGGAAGCCACCTTGGCGACGCTACCGCCATCGTGCGCCCGCGCGGTAACGCCGTTCGAAGACGACGCCGGGCGGGCGCCCGTGGGTCTCTGCTTGCCGCCGGGTGTCCGCGGCCCACCGGTGTCGCTCATGCCACGCCCTCACCTGGTGCGCATTCGCGGATGACGATTCGCTCGCTCATGCCTCGCCTCCTGCCCCGTTCTCCTCGGTCTCCAACGACTCGGCGTTGCGAGCGAGGGCCACAACGCTGTCACCCTCGGCCAGGTTCATCAAGCGGACGCCCATGGTCTGGCGGCCCGACTGCTTGATCTCGCCGGCGCTGGTACGGATCACCCCGCCGGCAGAGGTGATCGCGAAGACCTCGTCCTCGGGACGCACCATGACGGCTCCGACCAGCTTGCCACGAGCGCTGACGATCTTGGCCGTCAGTACGCCCTTGCCGCCCCGGCCCTGGACCGGGTACTGGTCGGCGGGTGTCCGCTTCGCATACCCACCCTCGGTCGCGATCAACACGTCATCGCCGTCGCTCATGACGTTCATCGCGAGAAGTTCGTCACCGTCGATGAACCGCATGCCGATCACACCGCTGGTGGCACGGCCCATCGGGCGCAGCGCCTCGTCCGAGGCGGTGAACCTGATCGACTGCGCGTTCTTGGACACGAGCAGCAGGTCATCACCCTCGGAGACGAGACGGGCGGCGATCACCTCGTCATCCTCGCGCAGATTGATCGCGATCAGGCCACCGGATCGCGGCGAATCGTATTCGGAAAGCCGCGTCTTCTTCACCAGACCGCTGCGGGTCGCCAGCACCAGGTAGGGCGCCACGTTGTAGTCCCGCAGGTCGAGGATCTCCATCACGTGCTCGTCGGGCTGCATGGCGAGCAGGTTGGCCAGGTGCTGGCCGCGGGCGTCCCGGCCCGAGTCGGGCAGCTCGTACGCCTTGAAGCGGTAGACCCGGCCCTTGTTGGTGAAGGCCAGCAGCCAGTGGTGCGTCGTGGTGACGAAGAAGTGCTCCACGATGTCGTCCTGGCGGAGCTGCGCACCCCTGACCCCCTTGCCGCCGCGCCGCTGCGCCCGGTAGAGGTCGGTGCTCGTCCGCTTGGCGTAGCCACCGCGCGTGATCGTGACGACCACGTCCTCCTCGGCGATCAGGTCCTCGATGGACATGTCGCCCTCGTACGCGATGATCTCGGTCTTGCGTTCGTCGCCATACCTGGCGACGATCTCGCCGAGCTCGTCCGACACGAGCCGGCGCTGCCGAGGCTCGGAGGCCAGGATGTCCTGGTAGTCGGCGATCTGCGTCATCAGGCCGTCGTACTCGTCCTGGATCTGCTGCCGCTCCAGCGCGGCCAGCTTGCGCAGCTGCATGTCCAGGATGGCCTGCGCCTGGACCTGGTCGATGTCCAGCAGCGTCATCAGGCCGCCCTGCGCCTCGGCCGCGGACGGCGACCGCCTGATCAGGGCGATGACGTCGTCGAGCCGGTCGAGCGCCTTGAGCAGGCCGCGCAGGATGTGGGCCCGTTCCTCCGCCTTGCGCAGCAGGAACCGGGTCCGCCGGACCACGACCTCGATCTGGTGGGTGATGTAATGCCGGACGAACTGGTCGAGCCGGAGCGTCCGCGGCACCCCGTCCACCAGCGCGATCATGTTCGCGCCGAACGTGGTCTGAAGCTGGGTGTGCTTGTAGAGGTTGTTCAGCACGACCTTCGCGACGGCGTCGCGCTTGAGCACGATCACCAGCCGCTGACCGGTACGCGATGAGGTCTCGTCGCGGACGTCGGCGATGCCGGTGACCTTGCCGTCCCTGACCAGCTCGGCGATCGTGAGCGCCAGGTTGTCCGGGTTCACCTGGTAGGGCAGGGCCGTGACCACCAGACACTGCCGTCCCTTGGGGTCCTCCTCGACCTCGACGACGGCCCGCATGATGATCGAGCCGCGGCCGGTGCGGTAGGCGTCCTCGATGCCGCGGCGGCCGACGATCAGCGCGCCGGTCGGGAAGTCGGGACCCTTGACCCGCGCGAGCACCCCGTCGAGCAGCTCCTCGTCGGACGCCTCGGGGTTGTCGAGCGCCCACTTGACGGCCTCGCCGACCTCCCGGAGGTTGTGCGGCGGGATGTTGGTCGCCATGCCGACCGCGATGCCGGCGGACCCGTTGACCAGCAGGTTCGGGAACCGCGACGGGAGGACGACCGGCTCCTGCGACCGCCCGTCGTAGTTGGGCTGGAAGTCGACGGTCTCCTTGTCGATGTCCCGGAGCATCTCCATGGCGATCGGCGCGAGGCGGCACTCGGTGTACCGCATCGCGGCGGCCGGGTCGTTGCCCGGCGAGCCGAAGTTGCCCTGGCCGTCGACGAGCGGGTAGCGCAGCGACCACGGCTGCGCGAGCCGTACGACGGTGTCGTAGATCGACGTGTCGCCGTGGGGGTGGTAGGAGCCCATGACGTCGCCGACGACGCGGGAGCACTTGAAGTAGCCGCGGTCGGGCCGGTAGCCGCCGTCGAACATCGCGTACAGCACGCGGCGGTGCACGGGCTTGAGGCCGTCGCGGACGTCGGGCAGCGCGCGGGACACGATGACGGACATCGCGTAGTCCATGTAGCTGCGCTGCATCTCGGCCTGGATGTCGACCGGCTCGATGCGATCGGCGGGGGGCCCAGGCGGCGTGTTCACTTCCGTCACGAAAAGTCCTTCTGGTTGGCCGCGCTGCTCAGACGTCGAGGAACCGGACGTCGCGGGCGTTGGTGATGATGAAGTTCCTGCGGGCCTCGACGTCCTCGCCCATCAGCACGCTGAACAGGTCGTCGGCCTGGGCGGCGTCGTCGAGGGTGACCTGGCGCAGCACCCGGGTGTCGGGGTTCATCGTGGTGTCCCACAGCTGGGAGGCGTTCATCTCGCCCAGACCCTTGAACCGCTGCACGCCGTCGTGGAGCCGGGGGTCGCGCCGGCCGCGGCCGACGCCGTCCTCGATGATCGCGTCCCGTTCCCGGTCGGAGTACGCGTACGACGCGTCCTCGCCCTTGCGGTCCCACTTGATCTTGTAGAGCGGCGGCTGGGACAGGTAGACGTGACCCGCCTCGATCAGCGGCCGCATGAAGCGGAACAGCAGCGTCAGCAGCAGCGTGGTGATGTGCTGGCCGTCCACGTCGGCGTCCGCCATGAGGATCAGCTTGTGGTAGCGCAGCTTGGCGATGTCGAACTCGTCGTGCACACCGGTGCCGAGGGCCGTGATGAGCGCCTGGACCTCGTTGTTCTTGAGGACCTTGTCGATCCGGGCCTTCTCGACGTTCAGGATCTTGCCGCGGAGCGGGAGGATCGCCTGGAACTTGGGGTCGCGGCCGCCCTTGGCTGAGCCGCCGGCCGAGTCGCCCTCGACGATGAACAGCTCGCACTTCTCCGGCTCCGACCACTGGCAGTCGGCCAGCTTGCCCGGCAGGCCGCTGCCGCTTTCCAGCAGCGACTTGCGGCGGGTGAGGTCGCGCGCCTGGCGGGCCGCGATGCGGGCCCGGGAGGCCTGCAGCGACTTGTTGATGATCTCCTTGGCCTCGCCCGGGTTGCGCTCGAACCAGTCGCGCAGGTGGTCGTTGCAGGCCTTCTGGACGAACGACTTCGCCTCGGTGTTGCCCAGCTTGGTCTTGGTCTGGCCCTCGAACTGCGGGTCGGCCAGCTTCACCGAGATGATCGCGGCGAGCCCCTCGCGGACGTCGTCGCCGCTGAGGTTGTCGTCCTTGCCCTCCTTGAGGAACTTCTGCTCGCGCGCGTACCGGTTGACGATGGTCGTCAGCGCGGCGCGGAAGCCCTCCTCGTGAGTGCCGCCCTCGGCGGTGTTGATCGTGTTGGCGAAGGTGTAGACCGACTCGCTGTAGGAGGCGTTCCACTGCATGGCGATCTCGACCGAGATGCCGTCGCCGTGCTCCTCGAAGTCGATGACCGAGTTGTGGATCGGGTCCTTCTTCGAGTTCAAATGGGTGACGAAGTCGGACAGGCCGCCCTCGTAGTGGTAGGTGACCACCTTGGACACGCCGTCGATGATGTGGTCGGGCCGCTCGTCGGTCAGCTTGATCATGAGGCCCTTGTTGAGGAAGGCCATTTCCTGGAATCGGCGCGCCAGCGTCTCGAAGTTCCAGGCGGTCGTCTCGAAGATGTCCGGGTCGGGCCAGAAGCTGATCGTCGTGCCGTGCTCGTCGGTCGGCTCGCCCTTCTCCAGCGGGGCCGTCGGCTTGGCCGTCACGTACTTCTGCCGCCACACGTGGCCGTCGGTGCGGACCTCGACCTCCAGGCGCGTCGACAGCGCGTTGACGACCGAGGCGCCCACGCCGTGCAGGCCGCCCGAGACGGCGTACGACTTGCTGTCGAACTTGCCGCCGGCGTGCAGCACGGTGAAGACGACCTCGACGGCGGGCCTGCCCTCGGCGGCGACGATGCCCACGGGAATGCCACGTCCGTGGTCCATCACGCGCACGCCGCCGTCGGCGAGCAGGGTGACCTCGATCAGGTCGTTGTAGCCGGCCAACGCCTCGTCGACCGCGTTGTCGACGATCTCGTAGACGAGGTGGTGCAGCCCGCGCTCACCGGTGGAACCGATGTACATGCCGGGGCGCTTGCGGACCGCTTCCAGCCCTTCGAGAACGGTGATAGAGCTAGCGTCGTAGGACAAGTGCGAAATCCTCCTGCCGCGGACACGCGGCGGGCGACACCGTGGATTGGCTGCCCCTGCCGTGCCCGTCACCGTCGTGAGTGCCCCGATGCGCACACCCAGGGGAAATCGGCCCATGGGACCGGGGTGACGCAAACCGGACGTGTCCTTGAGTCCGTTTACATTCTACCGGTCCGGCGGACATCAGGTGGCATTCACGGGGGCTGTGATGCCCTGTCGCTTGACGATCATGTTTCCGAGCACCCCCCACACGGAACGGGGGTCGGAGCCGCAGACGCGATTTTGGGCCGGTTCGGGCTCTCCTCGGGCCGGTTTTCAGATCGTCGCGCGTCGGCGCGGGCCCCGGACGGCGCTCGCCGCCTCGCGCTCAGCCGTATGTATCGCCCGGCCCACGGCTCCCGCGTACGCGCAGGCCGCCCTCCGGGCGGTGACCCACGCCGGGGCCGTGCACCTTGACGCGGGTCACGACGCCGTCGCCGAGCTCCTCGTTCAAGCGCCTGACCAGGGTGGACGCGAGCAGCCGGACCTGGGTCGCCCAGGCGGTCGAGTCGGCGGCGACCACCACCTCGCCGTCCTCGAAGGTCTCCGGCCTGGTGTGGGCGGCCAGCTCGGGGCCGACGATCTCCGCCCAGCGGCCGAACACCCCGCCCACCGCGACCGGCTGCTCCCATCCCCGGGCGGCGAGCAGGTCGCGGATCGCCCGGCCGAACGGCAGCGGGTCGCCGGCGTCCCGTCGTTGGCCGCCCGAGCCGGAGCGGCGGCGCGGCTCGGTGCGCGGAAGCTGCCCCCGTTTCAGCGCGTCGGCCTTCGCCTGGGCCAGCTTCTCCCGCGCCGCCGCGGCACCCCTCGCGGCCGCGCCCCGCGGGGACTGTCCACCGCCTGTGGATATCTCATCGGACACGGGTCACGCTCCCTTCCACCACGTCGAACCGGGCGCCGGCCAGCTCGGGCGGCACGTCGTCCGGCACCGCCGCCGTGATGAGCACCTGCTCGGCCGGGGCGACGATCTCGGTGAGCCGCCTGCGCCGCTGACCGTCCAGCTCCGCGAAGACGTCGTCCAGGATCAGCACGGGGTCGCCGCCGTCGGCTCTCAGCAGGTCATAGGCGGCCAGCCGCAACGCGAGGGCGAACGACCACGACTCGCCGTGGCTCGCGTAGCCCCGGGCAGGCAACTCGCCCAGCCGCAGCAGCAGGTCGTCGCGGTGCGGGCCGACGAGGGTCACGCCGCGTTCGAGCTCCGCCTGACGAGCCTCCGCGAGGCCCGTCCGCAGGTGCTCGGCCAGTAGTTCCCGGTTTGTCCCCAGGGTGGGGATATCTGTGGATAACCCCGACGGCCGGTATTCGAGATCGGCGAGTCCCGACGACGGGGCGAGCGTGGCGTACGCCTTCGCCACGAGCGGACGCAGCGCGTCCACCAGGCGCAGCCGCGCCGCCAGCAGTTCCGCGCCGTGGCGCACCAGGTGGGAGTCCCAGACCTCGAGCGTGCTCAGGACGTCTCCCGCGCCGGCGGCGGCGAAGGCCGCGTCGTCCTCCTGCCTGCGGCCGCCGCGCCGCCGTCCCACCCGCGTCGCCGCGGCCGTGCGCAGGAGCGCGTTGCGCTGCTTGAGCACGCGCTCGTAGTCGGCGCGCACGCCCGCGAACCTGGGGACGCGGGCGACGAGCAGGTCGTCCATGAAACGGCGGCGCTCGGACGGGTCACCCTTGACCAGTGCGAGGTCCTCCGGGGCGAACAGCACGGTCCGCAGCAGGCCCAGGGCGTCGCGCGGCCGGGGGACGGGCGAGCGGTTCACCCTGGCGCGGTTGGCCCGGCCCGGGTTGATCTCGATCTCGATCAGCGCGCGGCGGTCGTCCCTGACCACCGCAGCGCGCACGATCGCCCGCTGCGCGCCGTGCCGTACGAGCGGCGCATCGGTGGCCACGCGGTGGCTCGAATGGGTAGCGATGTAGCCAAGCGCCTCGACCAGGTTGGTCTTGCCCTGCCCGTTCGGCCCGACGAACGCCGTCGCCCCGGGTTCCAGCACGAGTTCGACCTCCGGGTAGGACCGGAAGTCGGTCAGGGACAGGCTCGCCACGTGCACCCCGCCAGGCTAGTGCCGGTGCCCGGCCTTCGTGTCCCGGCCACGATGCGCTGTGGAGAAACGGCGCGCTGTGGAGAAGCGAGTGGGTGCGGGATTGTTCGTCCACAGCCTGTGGAAGATCGACGCCGCGGCCCGCGGTCAGGCCGCGTCACCTACCCGGACGCCCCCGGCGTTCACACCCTTGTGGACGAACTGAAGGCCTGCGGCGCGGAGTTCGCCCGGCCGCAGCGCATGGACGACGAGGTCTGACCGCGCGTCAGCCCTCGGCCTCCACCGGCGGGGTGACGTCGGCGCCGGGGGCGTCGGCGCCCTTGCCGGTCTGGCCCTCGGCCGAGGCGACCGAGTGCCCGCCGAACTGGTTGCGCAGCGCCGCGACCATCTTCATCGCCGGGGAGTCGGCCTGGCGCGAGGCGAAGCGGGCGTACAGCGCGGCCGTGATGGCCGGCAGGGGCACGGCGTGGTCCACGGCGGCCTGGACCGTCCACCGGCCCTCGCCGGAGTCCTCCGCGTAGCCCTTGAGCTCGGTGAGGTCGGGGTCCTCCTCCAGCGCCCGCACCAGCAGGTCGAGCAGCCAGGACCGGATGACCGTGCCGTGCCGCCAGCTCTTGAACGTCTCGGGGACGTTGGTGACGGCGTCGCTGGCCTCCAGCAGCTCCCAGCCCTCGGCGAAGGCCTGCATCATGCCGTACTCGATGCCGTTGTGGACCATCTTCGCGAAGTGGCCGGCGCCCACGCCGCCCGCGTGGACGAAGCCGTCCTCGCCCTCCGGCTTGAGCGTCTCGAAGATCGGCATGAGCCGGCGGACGTGCTCCTCGTCGCCGCCGGTCATCAGGGCGTAGCCGTACTCCAGGCCCCAGACGCCGCCGCTGACGCCCACGTCGACGAAGCCGATGCCGTGGGTGCGGAGGTCGGCCGCGTGCCGCTGGTCGTCCAGGTAGTGCGAGTTGCCGCCGTCGATGACGATGTCGCCGTCCGACAGCAGGTCGCGCAGCTGCTCGACGGTGCTCCGCGTCGGCGCCCCGGCGGGGACCATGACCCAGATCGCGCGCGGTGCCTGAAGCCTCTCGACGAGGTCCTTCAGGCTGCCGACGTCGCTGATGGAGGGATCGCGGTCGTAGCCGACGACCTCGTGGCCGCCGCGCCGCAGCCGCTCGGCCATGTTCCCGCCCATTTTGCCGAGCCCGATCATGCCGATCTGCATCTGAGCCACCCCTCAACATCTGCGTCGTCCGCCGAGGCACGCGTACCCATGCATCAGGGGTCCATGCCCGCAGGAGATCGTACGCCCGGGGTGCTCGGGCCGCGTCAGCTGGACAGGCGGATGGGCATGATGAGGTAGCGGTAGTCCTCGCTCCCCCCGTCGTCCACAGGCTTGCCCCCGGTGAGGATGGCGGGCTTGGTCGGCGTGGTGAACTGGAGCCGCGCGACGTCGGAGTCGATCGCCCCGAGGCCCTCCAGCAGGAACTGGTGGTTGAAGGCGATGTTGATCTCGTCGCCGTCGAACTCGACCGGCAGCGCCTCCACGGCCTGCGCCTCGTCGCCGCTGCCGGCCTCCAGGACGACCTCTCCGCCGCGGAAGGCCAGCCGCACGGGGGTGTTGCGCTCGGCGACGAGCGCGACGCGCTTGACGGCCTCGACGAACGAGGCTGTGGACAGGTCCGCGCGCGCGGAGAACTCGGTGGGCAGCAGCGAGCGGTACTTGGGGAACTCGGGGTCGAGCAGCCGGGTCGTCGTCCGCCGTCCGGAGCTGGAGAACCCGATCATGCCCTCGCCGGTGCCGCCGGCCGAGCTCAGCGCGATCTCGACCTCCGCGCCGGTGCCGCCCAGCGCCTTGGCCGTGTCCGCCAGCGTACGGCCGGGGATCATCGCCACGGCCTGGAAGTCGGGCTGCTCGGGCTGCCACTTCAGCTCGCGTACGGCGAGGCGGTAGCGGTCGGTGGCGGCGAGGGTCACGGTGTCGCCCTCGATCTCCATCCGTACGCCGGTGAGCATCGGGAGGGTGTCGTCCTTGCCCGCGGCGACGGCCACCTGGCCGACGGCGGAGGCGAACACGTCGCTGCCGACCCGTCCGGCGGCGGGCGGCATGGCCGGGAGGGAGGGGTAGTCCTCCACAGGCATGGTGAGAAGTGTGAACCGGGCGCTGCCGCAGGTGACGACGGCCTTGGCTCCGTCCACAACCAGTTCGACCGGCTGTGCGGGGAGCGCGCGGGTGATCTCGGCGAGGAGCTTGCCCGAGACGAGCACCACGCCCGGCTCTCCGGTCTGCAGGTCGAGGGTCACCTCGGCGGAGACCTCGTAGTCGAAGCCGGAGAGCTTCAGCCGCTGGTCGTCGGTCACCTCCAGCCGCATGCCGGCGAGCACCGGCACCGAGGGACGGGCCGGAAGGCTCCGTGCCGTCCACGCCACGGCCTCGGCGAGCACGTCGCGATCGATCCGGAACATCACGTGGATCAGCCTCCTGGGTGTCGCTGCTTCGTCAAGTCTTCACTCTCCCGCACCTGTGTGCCTCCAGAACCCCTTCTATGGTTCTTGAGTTCCTTAGAGAGAGATACAAGTCGTCCTATTAGGCAGTGTGGATATGTGGATGTCGAGCATTTTCGCAGCTCAGCGGAGCTGATTCATCCACCGCCGGTGTGGGGGAACCGTGGACGGACCCCCTGTGGACTGTGGGTGGCCCCGCTGTCCCCACACTCGTTCCCCAGGCTGAGGGCCCTCTGTCCACGAGTAATCCACGAGGTTTCCACCGGTTGTCCACGGGGTAAAAGGGACAGCTGAGCTGTGTGTGACGAGTACGCACAGGGCGTCCCCAGCTCGTCCACGGGTATTCCCCAAGCCATCCCCAGGTTCTCCCCAAAGTTGTCCCCAAGTGGGGACGGCGCGTTGGCGGGCCGGAGAAGGTGGGGGTAGCGCACGGAGCCGCCGCCGAGGGCGGAATTTTTGATCCACAGAGTTATCCACAGCTGTGTACTAAGCGTTGCGTGCGCGCTGCTTGATCCGTGTCGTCAGCTCGTTGACCTGGTTGTACATCGAGCGCCGCTCGGCCATGAGCGACCGGATTTTACGCTCCGCGTGCATCACGGTCGTGTGGTCGCGCCCGCCGAACTGCTGGCCGATCTTGGGCAGGGACAGGTCGGTCAGCTCGCGGGCCAGGTACATGGCGATCTGGCGGGCGGTGACCAGGGCGCGCGAGCGTGAGCTTCCACACAGGTCGTCGAGGGAGACACCGAAGTACTCGGCGGTTGTGGACATGATGAGGGAGATGGTGATCTCCGGGCTCGCGTCCTCGCTGATGAGGTCCTTGAGGACGATCTCGGCGAGCTGGATGTCCACAGACTGCCGGTTGAGGCTGGCGAACGCGGTGACCCGGATCAGTGCGCCCTCGAGCTCCCGGATGTTGGTCGCGATGCGGCTGGCGATGTACTCCAGCACGTCGGGCGGCGCGGCCAGGCCCTCCTGGATCGCCTTCTTGCGCAGGATCGCGATGCGGGTCTCCAGCTCGGGCGGCTGGACATCGGTGATCAGCCCCCACTCGAACCGGTTGCGCAGCCGGTCCTCCAGCGTCACGAGCTGCTTCGGCGCCCGGTCGCTGGAGATGACGATCTGCTTGCTGGCGTTGTGGAGGGTGTTGAAGGTGTGGAAGAACTCCTCCTGCGTCTGCTCCTTGCCCTCGAGGAACTGGATGTCGTCCACGAGGAGGATGTCCACAGCCCGGAAGCGGGAGCGGAACCCGTCGGCCTTGTGGTCCCGGATGGAGTTGATGAAGTCGTTGGTGAACTCCTCGGAGCTCACGTACCGCACCCGGGCGCCGTCGTACAGGCTCTGCGCGTAGTGGCCGATCGCGTGCAGCAGGTGGGTCTTCCCCAGTCCCGAGTCGCCGTAGATGAACAGCGGGTTGTACGCCTTGGCGGGGGCCTCGGCGACCGCGACGGCGGCGGCGTGCGCGAAGCGGTTGCTGGCGCCGATGACGAACGTCTCGAACGTGTACTTGGCGTTCAGCCGGGCCGGCTCGCCGGAGGTGCGGCCGCCGCGGGCGTCCCAGCGGTTCTGCCCGGGACCGCCGGGCACAGGACCGGACACGGGGCCCGGCACCGGCTCGGGCTTGGGCGCGGCGGGCGGCTCGGGGGAGTAGCCGCCGGGTCGCTGCGGGTGGTCCGGCGGGGACATGTGCTGCGGTGGCTGTGGATACTGCTGGCCCTGTGGATAGTGCGGCCCGTGCGGCTCGGTGTCGCGCCGGATCGGGCCGTCCTCGGCTAAGGGGAAGCGCGGAGCCTGGGGGCGGGGCTGTGGATAATCTGTGGACGGCACCTGTGGACGATGGTCGGCCGACGGCGCCACGGCGGGGTCCGGGGCGGCGGACAGGCCGGCGCCGGGATCCACCATCACGGCGATCCGCACGGGCCGGCCGAGCTCCTGCGACAACGCGTGCACGATCAGCGGGCGCAGCCGTACCTCGATGACCTCTTTGGCGAAGTCGTTGGGGGCCGCCAGGAGAATCGTGTCGTTGATGAGTCCGGAGGGCTGCGTCATCTGGAGGAACGCCCGCTGCTGCCCCGAGACGCCCTCGTCGAGCAGGGTCCTGAGGGCCCGAGCCCATACAGCGTTGAGATCGACGCCTTCCATGGCTCGGCCCCTCCTCTCGTTGCGCGGCCCCGCTCGCCCGCCGCGATCCGTGTCGTTTCTCAGTCCTGTACGCCTCGTCGCACCGGCCCTCTTCCGGCTGCCATCCACATATGATCCACATGATGTGCACAGCCCGTGCATCCTCCCCGGGCACATTCACGCTGGTGGGGGGAAGGGCCGGACGGCCGACGGTAGCGGTGTGCGCAACCTGTGTTCAAGGCGTTGTCCACAGCCTAACGGGCCATGGTCGCTCGCCGTACTCGCTTGGCGTCACGGGTGCCGGTTTGACCTGACGTACGGTGGGCCCGTAACGTATCCCGGTCGGCTAATCACGCGACGGCTATTTCGCATGCCCGCGCATATGACGAGCCGTGACCATGGAATGTACCGCGCCCGCGGAACGCCGCGGACGTACCTGAAGCCTGGAGCCCACCCGTGAGCAAGCGTACTTACCAGCCGAACAACCGTCGCCGCGCGAAGACCCACGGCTTCCGGCTGCGCATGCGCACCCGGGCCGGCCGCGCCATCCTGGCCGCGCGCCGCCGCAAGGGCCGCGCCGAGCTGACGGTCTGACGATCAGACGCCGCCCGCCCGTGCCGAGCGGAGCGGGCGGCCATACGTCGAGGAAGGCCCGGTGCTGCCGTCCGCGTCCCGCATGCGGCGGGGTGACGAGTTCGCCGACGCGATTCGCCGTGGGCGGCGCGCCGGGCGTCCCACCCTGGTCGCACACCTGAACCTGCGTGACGCCGACGAGCCACCGCTGGTCGGCTTCGTCGTGAGCAAGGCGGTCGGTGGCGCCGTGGTGCGGAACCAGGTCAGGCGCAGGTTGAGACACCTCGTGCGGAGCCGCCTGCCGCTGCTGCCGAGAGGTAGCCTTCTGGTGGTACGCGCCAATCCACCGGCCGCGTCCGCGCGCAGCGAGCACCTGGCCGCCGAACTCGACGTCGCGCTGAGTCGTTTACTCCGGCGGCGCGGGTCCGATTCCCGGACCCCGACGGATGGACGGTCATGACAGCGCAGCAACCGACCCCGGCCGTGGTGCCCGGGGAGGCGGATCGGCCCGCGACCGGGCCGGTCGCCCGCGTGCTGCTCGCGATCATCCGGTTCTACCGCGCCTTCATCAGCCCGATGCTGGGGCCGAGGTGCCGGTTCGAGCCGTCCTGCAGTGCCTATGGTCTGGAAGCCGTCGCCGTTCATGGAGCGGCGCGCGGGGTATGGCTGACCGTCAGGCGTATCGGACGGTGTCACCCGTTCCATCCTGGAGGTTTCGACCCGGTGCCCCCACGCCGAGTCCGGTCTCACGACGAAACGCAAGGGAGCTAGCTCGGTGGAGCTGCCATTCCTGAACTGGCTGTACACGGCCGTGGCGCAGGTGATCACCTGGATCCACGCCGGGTACAGCACTTTCATCCCCTCCAGCAGCGGTCTCAACTGGGCGCTGACCATCATCACGCTGACCGTGCTGATGCGTCTGCTGATCTTCCCGCTCTTCATGAAGCAGATGCGCTCGTCGCGCAAGATGCAGGAGCTGGCGCCCAAGGTCCAGGAGCTGCGCAAGAAGTACAAGAACGACAAGCAGCGCATGAACCAGGAGGTCATGCGGCTGTACCAGGAGGGAGGCGCCAACCCACTCGGGGGCTGCCTCCCGATCGTCGCGCAGTTCCCGATCTTCATCTCGATGTTCACCGTGCTGCGGGCCATCGCCGAGGACCGGGTCGCGTTCGGAATGGACAAGGCGCTCGTGGACAGCGCGCGCGCCGCGCACGTCATCGGCGCGCCGCTGGCGGCGAAGTTCTTCGACAGCTCCGAGGTCATCCAGAGTCTCGGCGCTCAGCCGCTGATGACGAAGATCGTGCTCGCCTGCTTCGTGGCTGTCAGCTCGTGCACCACGTTCCTCACCGTCCGGCAGAGCGTGAAGCGCTCGGTGGCGCAGATGCCGGACAACCCCATGGCGCAGCAGCAGAAGCTCCTCATGTACATCTCGCCGCTGTTCGCCGTCTTCAGCCTGAACTTCCAGCTCGGCCTGATCCTCTACTGGGTGACCACCAACCTGTGGACGCTCGGCCAGCAGCACTGGTTCTACAGCCGTCACCCGATGCCGGTCGTGGACGAGAAGGGCAACGTCACCACTCCCGAGCCGACGAACGGCATCTTCACCAAGCTGGTGGGAAAGCCCAAGGCGGCGGCGCAGCCTGAGCCCGAACCCGCCCCCAAGATCGTCCGTCAGCAACCGGCGCGCCAGCCTCGCAGCAAGCGCACCGGCAGCAAGAAGTCGTAGGAGAAGGAGAGTCCGGACGTGACCGAAGCTGAGGAGACCCTCAAGCCTGCTCCCGACGTCGAAGCCCTGGAACAGGAGGGCGAGATCGCGGCGGACTACCTGGAGGGCCTGCTCGACATCGCCGACCTCGACGGCGACATCGACATGGACGTCGAGGGGGACCGTGCGATGGTCTCGATCGTGGGCGTCAAGGGCGACGAGCTCGTGGGCCCCGGCGGGGAGGTGCTCGAGGCGCTGCAGGAGCTGACGCGCCTGGCCGTGCACCGCCAGACGGGGGAGCGTTCGCGACTCATGCTCGACGTGGGCGGCTATCGGGAGCGGCGCCGGGCAGAGCTCACCAAGGTGGGCGCCACGGCGGCCGACGACGTCAAGCGCACCGGCGAGCCGAAGGCGCTCAAGCCGATGACGCCGTTCGAGCGCAAGATCGTTCACGACGCGGTCGCCGCTGCGGGCCTGCGCAGCGAGTCCGAGGGCGAGGAACCCCGCCGCTTCGTGGTGGTCCTGCCCGCCTGACCGCTTTTCACAGTTCCGACGCGGGGAAGCCGCCGGTCCCACATCCGGGACCGGCGGCTTTTCCGTCCTGTACGTCCCTTCCTCGCCCTGCCCCTTCGGCCGGCATCGCACGGCCGGCGGCCGCCGGATGTACGGCTGGCCGTCGCCGAGGGGAAAGGACGGTTACCCTTGGCCGAGAGCGTTCCTGGATGAGTGAGTGATGACGGAGAGCAACGAGCTGCCCGAGGCGCCCCCGGTGGCCCGGGAGATTTTCACCGGTGAGGCGTTGGAGCGGGCCCGGGTGTTCGCCGAGTTGCTCGCCGGGCCCGGCGTGGTGCGGGGACTGCTGGGGCCGCGCGAGGTGCCCCGCATCTGGGACCGGCACCTGCTGAATTGCGCGGTCGTGGAGGAGGCGGTCCCGCCGGACTCTACTGTGATCGACATCGGCTCGGGCGCCGGCCTGCCCGGCCTCGTGCTCGCGATCGTGCGCCCCGATGTGACGGTGACCCTGCTGGAGCCGCTGCTGCGCCGCACCGTGTTCCTGTCCGAGTGCGTCGAGACGCTCAAGCTCGACAACGTGGAGGTGCTGCGTGGGCGGGCCGAGGAGCTCGCCCGCAAGCGCGTCTTCGACGTGGCGACGGCGCGGGCGGTCGCGCCGCTCGACCGTCTGCTGTCGTGGTCGATGCCGCTGCTGCGCGAGGGCGGGGAGTTGCTCGCGATGAAGGGGGAGCGGGCACAGGAGGAACTGGACGCGGCTCGCCCCCAGTTGGAGTCGTATGGCGTGACGCACGTCGAGCTGGTCACGGTGGGGCGCGGTAAGGTCGAGCCGCCCGCGACCCTCGTTCGCGTCGTCGCCGGACGGTCTCCGCGAACGGACACGCGGAGGCGACGAAAGAGGTGAGCCGGTGGCGGACGCCGGATCAGGCGGTGTGACAGCGGGTCTGGGTTGGCCGGAGACTCGGCTCCCCCTACGCTGGGAGATCGCGACAGCAGGCCGGTCCTCCGGGGTGGGCTGGCCTCGTCCCCCTGTCTCGCCGGTCGAAAGGACGACGACCGTGTCCCAGACCCCCCTTAACCCTGGCGATTCGCCGCTGGTACGAGAGGCACTGAGTTCTGTGGTTTCACGTGAAACAGCCGCCACGCCCCCGCAGGCGGCTGCGCCTTCCGTCGGTTACTCGACGCGCGACGAGGGGGCCTGGCCCCGGCCTACCCGGTGTCGCGTGATGACGGTGGCCAACCAGAAGGGCGGCGTGGGGAAGACCACCACGGCCGTCAACCTCGCGGCGGCGCTGTCCATGCACGATCAGCGCGTTCTCGTGGTCGATCTCGACCCGCAGGGCAACGCGTCCACGGCGTTGGCGACGGAACATCGGTCGGGGATGCCGTCGGTGTACCAGGTTCTCGTGGACGACATGCCGCTGTCGCAGATCGTGAATCCGGTCCCCGACATGCCCAATCTGTACTGCGCTCCGGCCACGCTCGACCTCGCGGGCGCGGAGATCGAGCTGGTTCCGATGGTCGGCCGGGAGACCCGTCTGCGGCGGGCGCTCGCCTCGTTCGACGCGATGGAGTTCGACTACATCCTCATCGACTGCCCGCCGTCGCTGGGCCTGCTGACCGTGAACGCCATGGCGGCGGCCCAGGAGGTGCTGATTCCCATCCAGTGCGAGTACTACGCCCTGGAGGGGCTCACCCAGCTTATGCAGAACGTGGAACTGGTGCGCGCGCACCTCAACCAGACGCTGGCGGTCTCGACCATCCTGCTCACGATGTACGACGGCCGGACCCGCCTCGCCTCCCAGGTGGCCGAAGAGGTGCGCTCCCACTTCGGCGACACCGTGCTCGACGCCGTCATCCCCAGGAGCGTCCGCGTCTCCGAGGCGCCCAGCTACGGCCAGTCGGTCATGACGTACGACCCGGGATCGAGCGGGGCACTGGCATACATGGGCGCTGCTCGCGAGATCGCCTATCGGGCGGCGGCCCTCGCCGGCGCCTGACAGAGGATGGCGGCGCTCCGGACGTGCGCCGTGCTGCCGTGCGGACGGCGCGAGAGACGGCGTGCGGACGAGGACGTGCCGGTGTGGCGTCACTGGCACCCGGCGCAGGTGATGGCGCCGGGGCCATGATGGCTCAGGGGTGCCTCGGCCTTGGGACGTTTTCTTTCGGGACGTCACTGCGCCGGGCAGAAGCTCCGGTCCTCGCGAAGCCCGCTCCGCTGGGCCTTCGCTGCGGTCCTCGCTCTCGCCCGCTCCGCTCCTTATGCCCGGCCACGCGCCGGGCTCTGGCGGTGGGATTGTGCACGGCTGGATGCGCGGAGACTCATGGCAGGGCTTCGCAGCGGTACTCTCTCCTGGTGTGTGCGTGCCGGTGCCCAGTGACCCCGAGTCGCTGGGCACCCGCCTTCTGTGCGGGTATGAAGGAGCAGCGGTGAGCCAGCAGCGTCGGGGACTGGGCAAGGGTCTTGGGGCTCTGATCCCCACGGGACCGATCGTCGATCCGGCGTCCGTGGCGAGCGCTCCGGCAGGTCCGCCGTCAGCCGCGCCCGGGACGGACGGGACGGGCCTGCGTCCGGTGGAGGGCGCCTACTTCCAGGAGATCGAGGTCGACTCCATCTCCCGGAACCCGCGGCAGCCGCGGGAGGTGTTCGACGAGGACCGGCTCGACGAGCTCGCGGCGTCCATCAAGGAGGTCGGCCTGCTGCAGCCGGTCGTCGTCCGCGCCGTGGAGGACGGCCGCTTCGAGCTCATCATGGGGGAGCGGAGGTGGCGCGCCTCGCAGATCGCCGGGCTGGACCGCATCCCCGCGATCGTCCGGAGCACCCAGGACGACGAGATGCTCCGTGAGGCGCTCATCGAGAACCTCCAGCGGGAGCAGCTGAACGCGCTGGAAGAGGCGGCGGCCTACCAGCAGCTTCTGGACGACTTCGGGGCCACCCACGAGGTGCTCGCCAGGAAGGTCGGACGGTCGCGCTCGCACATCAGCAACACCCTGCGATTGCTGAACCTTCCTCCCGAGGTGCAGCGCCGGGTGGCGGCCGGGGTTATCAGCGCCGGGCACGCCCGGGCGCTGCTTACGCTGAACGACCCCGCCGCCCAGGAGCGGCTGGCGACCCGGATCGTGGCCGAAGGGCTGTCGGTCAGGACCGTAGAGGAGATCGTGGCTCTGGGCGAGGCGACCGCGGGGCCGGCTCCGCGCAAGCCCCGGGCGAAGAAGCCGACAGCCCCGGCGCTGCGCGACCTGGCGGATCGGCTCTCGGACCACTTCGAGACGAAGGTGAAGGTCGATCTCGGCAGCCGGAAGGGGCGCATCGTGGTCGAGTTCTCCACGATCGACGACCTGGAGCGCATCATCGACACGATGGCGCCGGAGGCCGCCCACGCGATGCGAAGCAGGGGCATCACGGCGGAGTAACCGCAGAGACCATGGTGGCACGCGCGATCTGCCGCCGGTTTCACGTGAAACATCGCACCCACGGCCTCCTCACTGGGGTGCTGGGGGCCGATATGGCATCCCCGCTGCGACCTAGTTCGCATTCGATTCGCTCGACGGCAGCTGCATGAACGCCACCGGCCGCTTAGAGGGTCGGATGCGACCAGGTCGATACCCCGACCTACGCGTTCGTCGGTTCCGCCCATCCGAGGTCGAACGCCCCTGACACTCAGGCGGTTGCCGGGGGAGGAGGGGGCCGGCGGCCCGGTGGGGGTCTGCTGGTTCCGCGGGTGAGCCGCCACGGGCCGGAGCCACGGTGATCGGACCCCGCCTCCGTCATCTCCCGCCTGGCACTCAGTGGCCTCTCCGGGGAGCCACGCGGACGCGTGGGCGCTCCGAGAGAGACACTTCTGTAGCCGCTGCGGCGGTAGGGCGTGCCGGTCGTCAGGCGCCCCTGGTGCGCTGTGTACCAACGATCGCCGTGATCGAGGGAGCGGAGCGGAAGGGAGCGAGGACCGCAGCGAAGGCCCAGCGGAGCGGGGCTTCGCGAGGACCGGAGGTTCCTTCCGGCGCAGTGACCGTACCGGCCAAGGTTCGTGACACCCCACTCAGCCCCCGGAACCCCTGGAAGCATCGGTCTCGGGGCGTGAAACAGCCCCTCCAGGCGAGCCTGGAGGGGCTGTTTCACGTGAAACCGGGGCGGGATCAGCCTCGGATTGCGGCGAGCTCCAGGAGTCCCTTGCACAGCGTGCCGAGATCGCGGCCCGCCGCCTCCGCCGCCATGGGCAGCAGAGAGGTCTCCGTCATGCCGGGTGCCACGTTCACTTCGAGGAAGTACGGCTTGCCGTCGGCGTCGACGATGAGGTCGGTACGGGAGATGTCTCGCAGGCCGAGCGCGGTGTGGGCGGCGACCGCCATGCCCGCACACGCCTCGGTGGCCTCGGGGGAGAGCCGGGCCGGTGCGAAGAACTCCGTCTGCCCGGCCGTGTAGCGGGCCGCGTAGTCGTACACGCCTCGGTCGGGCACGATCTCCACCGGTGGCAGGGCGACCGGCCCGTCGCCGAGATCCACCACGGAGACCGCGACCTCGACGCCCTGGACGTACCGCTCGATGAGCGCGGTGTCGCCGTAGGCGAAGCAACCGACCATCGCGGCGGGCAACTCCTCCGCCGTGCGCACCATGGAGGCGCCCAGCGCGGAGCCGCCGCGCGATGGCTTGACGAAGAGCGGCAGGCCGAGCCGATCGATGATGCGGGCGAGCACGGCCGTGGCACCGAGATCGTGGAACGTCTCCTTGGGCAGCGCCACCGAGTCGGGCGTGTTCAGCCCCCAGGAGCGGACGACCGCCTTCGCCGTGGGCTTGTCGAAGGCGACCCGGCAGGCGTCCGGCGTCGCCCCGACGTAGGGCACGTCGAGAAGTTCAAGCACCGAGCGGATGGCGCCGTCCTCTCCGGCGCCGCCGTGCAGGGTGACGAAGACCGCGTCCGGCGGGTCCGCCAGCACGGCGGGCACGAGGGTGGAGTCGGCGTCGCGCGTCTCCACGTCCACACCGGCCGCCCGCAGCACCTCCGCGACGCGGCGTCCCGAGCGGATGGAGACCTCACGCTCGTAGGAGAGCCCTCCCGCGAGGATGAGCACGTGGCCCAGATCGCTCATGGCGCCTCACCGCCGATGTGCTCCACCACGGCGCCGGCTGCGGTCCAGTGGTGATCCGTCTCGCCTGGCCCGGGTCGCGTCCCCCTCCACGGACGCGCAGGGGGCGATCCTTGGGTCATCGTTCGCTCGCTCACGAAGAGGGCCTTTCTCGCCTCGAGAAGTCAGTACGGCCAGCCTGAACAGGCTAGTGCCCCGCCCGCGCCGCCGCGTCGTCGCGTCGCGTCTCAGACAAGGTCGTACTTGTGCCGGAGCCGCCCATGAGCGGTGCCATGGGCGGCTCCTCCGTCGCTGGGGGCAGCGGCCGTACCGTGTCTAGGCGAGATCCGGGCCGGGAGTGTCGACGCCGGCGCGCCCCGGCGTGGAGCCCGTGCCGAACGTGTCCCGCAGCCTGAGCTCCTGCTCGATCACACCGGCCAGGCGGCGCACGCCCTCCTTGATGCGGTCCGGCTCCGGGTAGCAGAACGACAGACGCATGTTCCGCGCGCCGCCGCCGTCGGAGTAGAAGCCGGTGCCCGGCACGAACGCGACCCGCTCGGCGACCGCACGGGGGAGGATCGCCTTGGAGTTGAGCCCCTCGGGAAGCGTCATCCAGACGAAGAACCCGCCTGCGGGGCGGGTCCACGTGCAGCCGGGCGGCATGAGCACATCGAGCGCGCCCAGGAGCGCGTCACGCCGCTCGCGGTACAGCTCACGAAACGACTTGATCTGCTCGCGCCACGGCTGGGTGGCGAGATACTGGCCCACGGCGAGCTGGGTGAAGGACGAGTGCGACAGCACCGCCGACTCCATCGCCAGGACCAGCTTGTCGCGTACGGCGTGTGGGGCGAGGGCCCAGCCGACGCGGAAGCCGGGGGCGAGGGTCTTGGAGAACGAGCCGAGGTAGACGACGCCCTCGGGGTCGTCGGCCCGCAGGGCCCGCATCGGTTCCCCGTCGAAACCGAGCAGGCCGTACGGGTTGTCCTCCACCACGAGGACGCCGGCGCGGCGGCAGATCTCCAGCACCTGGCGGCGGCGCACCTCGTTCAACGTCACGCCGGCCGGGTTCTGGAAGTTGGGGATCGTGTAGAGGAACTTGATCCGGTTGCCGGCCGCATGGAGCGCGTAGATGGTCTGCGCGAGGGCCTCGGGGATGAGGCCCTGGTCGTCCATGGCGATGTGGACGACCTTGGCCTGGTAGGCGCTGAACGTTCCGAGCGCCCCGACGTACGAGGGTCCCTCGGCGAGCACGACGTCGCCGGGGTCGATGAAGATCCGGGTGATCAGGTCGAGCGCCTGCTGCGAGCCCACCGTGACGACGACGTCGTCGGCGTTCGCCTCGATGCCCTCCATGCGCATGACCTCGCAGATCTGCTCGCGCAGGGCGGGGTCGCCCTGCCCGGAGCCGTACTGCAGGGCGACGGATCCGCGCGAGGTGACCAGGTCGGCGACGAGCTCGCTGACGAGGTCGAGGGGGAGCGCGTTGACGTACGGCATGCCGCCGGCGAGCGAGACCACCTCGGGCCTCGACGCGACGGCGAAGAGAGCTCGGATCTCGGAGGCGACCATCCCGGCAGCGCGGGCGGCGTACCTGTCGACGTAGGCGTCAATTCGCGACCCATGGGTCGCGTGCGTCCGACCGTGATCTAGCTCTTGTGCCACGGTCCACCTCCGATCACGTAGCCGAGAAATCCAGAGTACGGTAACGCGCCACTCCGATCACAACAGGGTATTGACCATCAAGGGCCCCTTTTCTTGCATTCCCGCACCACTGGTTTCGGTCCGGCCAACCCCTTTAATGGTCGTCGGCGGTCGTTGTGGCGCTCCCGCTCCCGCCCTTCCGCTGAGTTACGATGCGAGCTGGAGACGCCGTATTCGCGCGCTTTTCTGGCAGGACTCCTGACGGGGATTGGGGCATCACGTGTCGCGTCGGCTGGTCAATGTCACCCTCGACAATCTCGATGACCTGCCGCGGCGGTGCCGGCGGTGCGTGTTCTGGGAGCTCGACCCCGTCAGCGGCGAGCGCGCCGTGGAGGCGGGCGACCCGGCCCTGGAGAAGGAGGCGTGGATCTCCGCGACCCTCCTCGAATGGGGGAGCTGCGGGAAGATCGCCTACGTCGACGGCGTGGCGGCCGGGTTCGTGCTCTACGCCCCGCCGTTGTACGTCCCGCGCTCGGTGGCGTTCCCGACCTCCCCGGTCAGCTCGGACGCCGTGCTGCTGATGACCGCGCACATCGTGCCGGAGTTCACCGGCGGAGGGCTGGGCCGGATGCTCGTGCAGGGCGTCGCCAAGGACCTGACCCGCCGCGGCGTGCGGGCGATCGAGGCGTTCGGCGACCTGAAGTGGGAGCAGCCGGGCGGCTGCGTGCTGCCCGCCGACTATCTGCTGTCGGTCGGGTTCAAGACCGTGCGCCCGCATCTGCGCTTCCCCCGCCTCCGGCTGGAGCTCAAGACGGCCGTGTCGTGGCGTGAGGACGTCGAGGTGGCGCTGGAGCGCCTGCTGGGGTCGATGTCCCCCGAGCGGGCCCTGCGGCCCGTCTGAGGGGGCTTCCAGCCGTCCCACACGGCACCGGAGAACGCAGGAGCCCCCCGCGCCGCACGCACGGGGGGCTCTTCGGGTGGTGCCGGCGGAAGCGGCGTCAGATGACGCCGTCGAGCTCGCGCAGCAGCATGGCCTTCGGCTTGGCGCCGATGATCTGCTTGACGACCTCGCCACCCTTGTAGACGTTCATCGTCGGAATCTGGAGCACACCGTAGTCCCGCGGCGTGACCGGGTTCTCGTCGATGTTCAGCTTGACGATGGTCAGCTTGTCGGCGTTCTCGGCGGCGATCTCCTCGAGGATCGGCCCGACCTGACGGCACGGACCGCACCACTCGGCCCAGAAGTCGACCAGAACCGGCTTGTCGCTCTTGAGGACCTCGGCCTCGAAGCTCGCGTCCGTCACGCTCTTGATCGCGCCCACGGTATCTCTCCCCTTGCATGAGTGGTGTGGCGGTGCAGACAACCGCGGGGACTGTCCCCGCATTCCCGATGTCGGGACTCAGGCGTTCAGCGTCAGCCAGCGCTCGGCGTCCAGCGCCGCCGCACATCCGGTCCCGGCGGCCGTGATCGCCTGACGATAGGTGTGGTCGACGACGTCCCCGGCCGCGAACACCCCGTCGATGTTCGTCCGAGTCGACGGCGCATCGACCTCGATGTACCCCTGCTCGTCCAGGTCGACCTGGCCCTTGAGCAGGTCGGTGCGCGGCTCGTGCCCGATCGCGATGAACAGGCCGCCCACCGGCAGGTCGGACTCCTCGCCGGTCTTGACGTTGCGCACCCGCACACCGGAGATCCGCTCCTCGCCGAGCACGTCGGCGATCTCGCTGTCCCAGACAAAGCGGATCTTCTCGTTCGCGAACGCCCGGTCCTGCATGATCTTGCTGGCGCGCAGCGAGTCGCGGCGGTGGATCACCGTCACCGACTTCGCGAACCGGGTCAGGAAGATCGCCTCCTCCATCGCCGTGTCGCCGCCGCCGACCACCACGATGTCCTGGTCGCGGAAGAAGAACCCGTCACAGGTGGCGCACCACGACACGCCCCGCCCCGACAGCCGCTTCTCGTTCTCCAGCCCGAGCTCGCGGTAGCGCGACCCGGTGGCCAGGATCACGGCCTTGGCGTAGTAGGTGTCGGTGTAGGTCTTGACGACCTTCGGGTTCGCCTCGAGGTCCACCTCGACCACGTCGTCGGCCACCAGTTCGGCGCCGAACCGCTCTGCCTGCTTGCGGAAGTTGTCCATGAGGTCCGGGCCCATGATGCCGTCGGGGAACCCGGGGAAGTTCTCCACATCGGTCGTGTTCATCAACGCCCCGCCGGCGGTGACCGACCCCTCGAAGACGAGCGGCTTGAGGTCCGCGCGCGCGGTGTAGACGGCGGCCGTGTAGCCGGCCGGCCCCGACCCGATGATGATCACGTTACGAACGTCGCTCAACGGACCCGCCTTCTTCGCTCCCGGTTGATGTGCAGTGCCGTCAACAGATCCTAGGCCCCGGTCATTCCCGTACCGGTCCCGCGATACGGCGAAGCCCCCCGGAGGTCGCGGGGGGCTTCGCCACTGCTGATGTTACGGCTCGCGCCGCGTGGTCACTTCCAGGAGGCCAGAACCTCGGGCCGCAGCTTGTGGCACTCCGAGTCCACCACGACCACTCGGACGGCGTTGCTGCTCTTGTCCTCCCAGAACGCCATGATCGTGGCCTCGTTGCCGTTGTAGAGGGCCTTGTCGACGCCGATCGGCGTGCGGTCGAGCTGGTTCGAGAACCGCTTGACGCAGGTGTCGAGATCCTCGTCGTCGTTGGTGCCCGAGCCGGGCGCCACGCCGAAGTAACCCAGCAGCGGCCCGCGCAGCTCCCGGCTGGTGTAGTTGTAGCCGCTGGCGTACGTCGAGTAGGTCCGCGTCTGGACCTTGGCCGGGCTCTGGCCGGGATCGCCCTGGCTCACCACCTGCTGGGACGGCGAGTCGCCGAACGAGAGCAGGCCGGTGGCGACACCGCCGCTCCCGATCACGACGGCCGCCGCCGCGGCGACCGCGGCCGGCAGCGCCCACGTGCGCCGCCTGGACGCCTTGCGGCCCGCCGTACGCGTTCCGGATCGGCGCCTGGCCGGCACGATCGTCCCGTCGTCGGCGACGACGCCCAGTGGAGCCGCCGTCGCGGCCACCGGCGCCGGCTCGCGCTCCGGCTCCGTGTGCGTCTCCACAGCGGTTTCCGCGGTGGTTCCCACCGGGGTCGCGACCGAAGGCTCGACCGTCTCCCACGGAACGCTGTCCCATGGAGCGTCGTCCCACGGGGCGATCTCCTGTGGAGCGCTGTCCCATGGGGCGTCGCGTAGGACGCGGTCCCAGTCCGGAGCCTCGGCGGCCAGCGCCTGGTCGATGCGCCTGGCGACGCCCAGAGGCATCGCCGGCACCGGCATCGCCGCCAGGACCTCGCGAACCGCGGCCAGGTCGGCGAGGCTCTCCCCGCAGGGGTCGCAGACCGCGAGATGCTCGCGGACCCGCCGGGCCGTCGTGTCGTCAAGGAGACCCTCCGCCAGCTCGGCGAGAACCTCCAGGTCGTAGTGCGTGTCACCCGTCACGAAGTTCTGCTCCCTTCCCGGATGAGACGCGAGTGAGGTCAGATCGGTTCCGCAAATGCGAAAGAATCGGGGCGAGCTTGGCGCGGCCCCGTGCGCAGCGGCTCTTCACGGTGCCCGGCGGGACGCCCAGCACCGCCGCCGCGTCGTCCACCGCGTACCCCATCATGTCGACCAGCACGAGGGCCGCCCTCTGGTCGGGCGGCAGCAGCTTGAGCGCCGCCGTGACCTCCAGGGAGACCTCGCGCTCGCCCGCATGGTCGGTGGCCGGGACCTCGCGCTCCACGGCCTCGATGAGCTCGTCGTCGGCCACCGGGCGCACCGATTTGCGGCGCATGCGGTCGAGGCAGGCGTTGACCACGATGCGGTGGAGCCACGTCGTGACCGCCGCCTCGCCGCGGAAGCTGCCCGCCTTCCGGTACGCCGAGACGAACGCGTCCTGGACCGCGTCGGCGGCCTCGTCGGGATCGCCGAGCGTACGCAGGGCGACCGCCCACATCCGGTCGCGGTGCCTCCTGACGATCTCGCTGAACGCGTGAGGGTCGCCGCCGAGGTGGCGGGCCAGCAGATCGGCATCGGACATCGCGCGTCGCGCGTGCTCAGCCGTCGGGGGATTGTCTGGTGGGGAATTCACAAGTCCCTGCTATGCCGATCCGGGGGAATGCACCGTTACCTCGTAGATAGTGCCACGATACTGCCCGTTGTAGGGGGGAAGCCTGGTGAACCAGATCAAAACGTACTGACCCGTAGTGGCCTTTTCCGGGGCGAGCGTCACCGAACCCGACGCGCCCTTCTTTTCCGCCACCGTCTTGAGCGAGGACAGCTCCGCCGCGTCGCCCACCTTGAGCTGCACGGTCGCGCCGCCCGCGTTGCCCAGGGAGACGACCACGTCGGCGACGGGGACCGGCTTGCCCATGTCGAGGAGGAGCCCGACGCCGTCCTTGAGCCGTCCCAGGTCGGCGGTGCTGTAGCTGTCGGTGTGCCAGTCGGTGGACGGCTTGCCGTCGATGGCGAGCGGGGCGATCTCCGGCTTCTCCGCACGGTCGGTGCCGAGGGGATCGAACCCGGTCGCGCTCACCGGCTTGACGGTGACCGGCTTGCGGGAGGGAGAGGGAGTCGCGGCGGAGTCCGACTGGGCCACGCCCCTCGGGGTGTTGCCGAGGTTCTTGCCCACGGTCCAGGCGCCCACGCCGACGGCCGCCATCACGAGCAGGACGATGACGGTCAGCAGGACCTTGCTCGCGGCACCGGTCTGCGGGCGCGGCGGCGGCGGAGGAGGGACCATCGTCATCTGGTGCGCCAGATGAGACGGCATGCGGGGCGGCATGGTGGACATGCCGAGTCCGTCCGGCGCCTCGCTGCGCAGATTCAGCGCGGGCGGCGCGGTGGTGACCGGCGCCGGCGCGGGGCGGGGCACCTCGGCGAGCGCCTCGGCCACGTCGGCCGGGGTGGCCAGCGGCGGCTGCCCCCGTCGCGACTCCTGCAGCAGCGCGCGGCAGGTGATGGCGTCCAGGTAGCCGGGGACTCCGGCGGTGACCTGCCGGGGCGTGCAGATCTTGCCGTCGTCCAGGGGCGCGGCGGGCAGCCCGCAGTCGAAGTCGCCGGGCCAGTGGCCGGTCAGCGCCGCGTAGAGCAGGCGGCCCAGCCCCTCGGCGTCCTCCCGGGCGGGCTCCTCGCTGCTCAGGTCGAGGATCGCGGCGTCGACGGCGAGGCCGAGGAGCTTGACCGTGCCGCCGCTCGTCCAGACCAGGCGGCCGGGGGTCAGGTGCAGGTGGGTGAGCCCGGCCGCGTGCGCGTGCGCCAGGGCCTCGGCGGCCTCGGCGACCAGGGCCGCGCCCCGCTCGGGCTCGACGGGCCCGCTCTCCAGCAGGTCGAGGAGCGAGTCTCCGCTGACCCACTCGCTCACGACGTACGCCGTGCCGTCCTCGTCGGCCGCGTCGAAGACCTGGGTGAGGCGGGGGTCGGTCATGCGGCTCGCCTGGCGGGCGGCGGTGACCACCTCCTCGACCCGGGGAAAGTCGGGCGCGAACGTGTGGACCGCGACCGGGCGGGCGAGGATCTCGTCCAGAGCCTTCCACAGGGTCGCGCCGCCGGATTCGTGGACCCTGTCCTCCAGGCGGAACCGATCCGCCAGCCGGGTCCCCGGTTCGACCGTGGACATGCTCATGCGGCCGCCCCGCTCCGCGGCCCGTCGGCATGCATCAGCCGATGCCGGGTGGTTCCGCCCACGCCTTCCCGCTTCCGCTCGCCGGTCCGAAACTCCAGATCCCGCCCCTAAGACCTCCTGCCTGCCGTGGTCGCCGAGCGGAGCACCGCCGGGTCGGCGAGACCCCGGAGACGAGCATCCGCGGGGCCGGAACAGGCCCGCACGGCGCCGCCGCCGCAGGTCCTCCTCCGCCTCGCGGTCGCCCGCCCGGCCGAATCCATCGGTAGGGCAAGTTCTGCGGGACGTTCCCTGGGTGTGTCTCAACACTCCCTGGCGCACCATGCTAGTGCCGTGCCGCTTGTGCCCGCCTTCCCGATCGAAGACGTCCGAATCGGACTTTCGGGTTACCTTCCAGTTGCCGGTCGTTCTTGAGGACTCTTACCGTCCTACCCGGCTTGCGACAAGTCCAATGATGGAACGGACCTCGGGCACCCGCAGCCGATGCGCGGCCAGCATGTACAACAGCAGCCCGGCGCCGCCGCCCACCACGAGCACCACGGCTGAGGTGACCGGGGTGATCGAGGTGACCTCCCTGGCCAGCCACAGGACCGCCAGCGCCAGCGCGGCGGCGGGGATCGCCGCCGCGTACATCCGGCCCAGGCCGGCGGTGATCTCCCGGCCGCCGAGCCCGCCGATCTTCCGGCTCGCCAGCACCCACGCGACTCCGGTCAGCGCGACGTACGTGATCAGGTAGGCGAACGCCAGTCCGATGACGATGTACCGGTCGGGGAGCGTGAAGTAGGCGATCAGGCTGAGCGACGCGTTGATGACCACGTTCACCGCGGCCATGATCGCGGGAGTGCGGGTGTCGCCGAAGCTGTAGAAGATCCGCAGCAGGAGCTGGAAGATCGAGAACGGTACGAGTGCGACGCCGAACACCTGCAGGACATGGCCGATGTAGATCGCGTTGGCCGTCGTCATGTGGCCCCACGAGAAGATCAGCGTGGTGACCGCCGGGCCGAGCACCATCAGCAGCAGCCCCGCCGGGACGATGACGGAGGAGACCAGCCGCACCCCGGAGGAGAACTCCCCGCGGGCCGTGGCGAAGTCCCCGTCCGCCACGAGTCTGCTCATCCTGGGCAGCATCGCCGTGATCACCGACACCGCGATGATCCCGTACGGGAGCTGGAAGAGCTGGAACGCGTACGCCCACGCGCTGTTGCCGGCGCCCGGCGCCCGGTCGCCCGCGCCGGTGGCGAGCTTGGTGGTGACCCAGAACCCGATCTGGTTGATGCCGACGAAGGCGAACGTCCACACGGCGGTCCTGGCCGCCTCCCCGAGTCCGGTGTTGCGCACCCCGAACCGCGGGCGGAACCGGAACCCGACCCGGTGCAGCGCGACGATCAGGACCAGCGCCTGGGCCACGATGCCGGCGGTGGTGCCGAGCCCGAGCAGCATGAGGTCGCGCTCGCTCACCTTGGCGATGTCGGACGTCCCGACGGCGTAGTAGGCGGCCAGGACTCCCATGACCACGATGTTGTTGAGCACCGGCGCCCACATGGGTGCGGCGAACCTGTCCCGCGTGTTCAGGATCGCCCCGGCCAGCGATCCGATCCCGAAGAACGCGATCTGCGGGAGCAGAAACCTGGCCAGTGTGGTGGCCACCGCCACCTTGTCGTCGGACCAGTTCGAGGCGGTGTAGAGCTCCATGATCGGCCGGGCCAGCAGCACGCCGATCACCGCGACGGCCGTCAGGACCACCACGGCCAGCGTCATCAGCCGCTGCTCGAACGCCTGGCCTCCGTCGGGGTCCCGCTTCTGCGCCCGCACGATCACCGGCACGACCACGGCGCTGAGGACGCCCTGGAGCAGCAGGTCGAGCAGGATGTAGGGGATCTGGTAGGCCGCGTTGTAGGCGTCGCCGAGGGCGACGGTGCCGATGGCCGCGGCGAGCATCGCCGTGCGGACGAAGCCGGTGAGCCGCGAGACCATCGTCCCGGCCGCCATGATCGCGCTGGCCCGCAGCATCCTGCTCATGGTTGTCCTTCGATTCACGGCGGCCGGAATCGGGTGGCCGCCTTCCTCCAGTGGTCCCAGACTTCAGGGTGGTCCAGACTACGGCGACCCAGACTACGGCGACTGGGTGCGCTCGGCCGGGACGGCTCCCTGCCGGTCGCCGGGCGGGCCCTCCCCGTCGTTCGGCCCGTCGAACGGGAACGCCTTGCGCGACCTGCGGCGCAGGATGCGCATCACCACGGCGGCCAGCATGATGACCACGGCCGCCCCCACGATGACGAGGGCGATCCCGGTGTAGCCCGTCGCGCGCACCACGACGCGCACCGCACTGCCGTACTTCTCGTCACCGTCGGTCAGCAGCTGCACCAAGATGCTCGCGTCGCCGCCCTCGTTGCGTACGATCACCGGCACGTTCACGAGCTGGCTGCGCCCCGCGAGGATCTTGGTGGTGGGGGTCGTGTAGACGCCCGTGTCCCAGTCGATGGCCAGCCGGGCCTTGTTGCCCGAGGTGACCCGGATCTTGATCTCGATGTCCTTGTCCAGGTTGTTGGCCACGCTGACCGGGACCTGGCCGTTGCTGCCCGCGACCGCGCGCGGGGTGTCGAGCACGGACACGTCGTCGATGCGCTCGTCGATCGCCTTCTGCACCTGCCCGGCGAAGGACAGCGCCCGCTTGCCGTCGCCGCGCCAGGAGGCGGAGGCGAGCCGGAGTATGGCCGTGTGGAAGACGTCCGTGTGCTCCTCGGTGACGGTGGCGACGGCGTCGGCCTTGCGCTCCAGCTTGCGTACGGTCGCGAGGTAGGAGCGGCTCAGTTCGGCCTGGCGGTCGTGCTCGGAGTACGTGAGGTCGGCGCGCGGCACCCCGGCCCTGCCGGGCTTGATCGAGTCGAGCGAGGTCATGCGCAGCCAGGGGGCGCCGGAGGCGGCCTGCAGGAGGCTGGAGACGAACGCCGGGTCGGGGGTCCACAGGTGCGACTCGGGGGCCGCGATCACCGTGCGCGAGGCCGTCTTCGCCGTCGTGCCCTGGCCGGTCTGGCCCGTCTGGCCCGTCCGTCCGAACTGGCCATTCTGCTGGGTCTGCTGCTCGAAGGCGATCATCGCGGTCTCGGCGAGGAACCGCTGCCGCGCGAGCATCGCGGCGCCGGGGCCGGACACGTTCCCGCCGAGGACCTCGCTGAGCGTGGGGTCGGCCAGCAGCGCGGTGAGCGGGTTGTCCGCGACGGTGTCGAGCCTGGCCGCCGCGTCGGGAGTGGTCTGCGCAGACGGGGGAACGACCTGTCCGTTCTGCGTCGCGTCCTGCCCTGTGTTCTGCGCCGTGGCCCGCGGGGGCAGCGCGTCTCCCGACAGCAGCACGGACGTCACGCCCGACATCGCCAGTTCGTCCACCGCGTCGCGGTCGATCTTTCCGCCGGCCGGCCACGCGGTGGTGCTGTGGATCTCCCGGCCGAGCAGTTCGGTCGCGAGCGTCGCCCCGCGCTGGATGGACGCCGCGGCCTGCTTGTCGAGGCCGTGGTGGACCAGCGCGGCCACGTCCGGGTCGGCGTACGCCGTGGCGACGACGGTCTTGTCCGTCAGCGCGCTGCGCAGGCCGTTCAGCCACTGGCCCGCGGCAGGGTCGGCGTTCTTGCGCGTGCCGCGCACGCTCCTGGTGCCGGAGGACAGGACGCGGACGTCGTCCAGCAGGGCGGGGTCCACGAACCAGGTCACCCCGTCGCCGGTGTCCTGCGCCGTCTGGAGCAGCGTCGCCAGGCGACCGGAGGTGAGCGAGGCGGACAGGTCGTCGTCCATGAACGTCGCGTCGTCGGCGCGGTGGGGCCGGTCCACGATCGGCAGGGCGACGGCCAGCTTGACCTTGGGGATCTGCTCGCCCTTGGGGGCGTACGTCAGGAAGGTCCGCTCGATCCCGAGCCGCTGCCCGGTCGCGGCGTCGGTCACCTCGATCTCGAAGGGATAGACACCGGGCCGGGGCATGCCCAGCTCCCCGGGGGTCACGGTGAACCGGAAGGGGAGCTTTCCCGACTGGTCGAGCGCCGTGGCCTGGACCCTGGTGTTCCAGTTGGTGGTGGCGTACCCCTGCTCCGACAGGTAGGCCGCCATCTCGGCGCGGGAGGTGAACGGCCTGTCCCGGGAGTAACGGACGGCGACCCGGACGGATGACCCCGCCGTGCCGGAGACGGTCCCCGAGACCGTGATGGGGGCGGTGGCGACGCGCACGACCTCCGGCGTGATCTCGCTGACGAGGAGCGGATCTGCCGGAGCCGCGGCCGCGACACGACCCGGAGGAGGCGCTGCGGCAGCCGTACCGGCCATGCCCGCGGGGGAGGCGAGCAGGGCGGTCAGCAATGTCAGCAGCGCGGCCTTACGGATCATGTGCCGGCCGGCGGTGAGGTACGGCGCACGTCCAGAATGCTATTGGCTACGCGGTCCGCATAGGACTCACGAGGCTCGCGAGACCCCTCTTGTGGGTGGTGGTCAGATCGACTGGCTTGGCCGCCACCAGGTCGAACAGGTGGATGGCACGCACTCGCAACGCGGTGCGGCGCTCGCCGGTCGCGGTGTGGACGACCTCGTCGGGATCGATGCGCTCCATCAGGCGCTGGTCCACCAGGACGGTCAGATCGTCGGGCAGCAGCAGCGGGCAGACCAGGCCGTGCGCGTAATCGGTCGCGGAGTTCACGGTGAAGGCGGACGCGGGGGTTACCCTGTGGGCGCGCAGGGCGGCGCCCACCGCCGCCGGCCCGGGACAGGAGTTCACCGCGCTCACCACGGCCACCTCGTGTGTCCTCCCGCGCGCCGACACCTCGAACAGCGACACGCACAGGCACGTCTCGGGAGTGACCCCCAGCACCTCGGGAAGCTCGTCCGAGCATGTCAACGGGCGCGGAAGACGTACGATCTCATGGTGGATCTGGTGGGCGAGGAGCCAGCGGTGAATCGCGAGAGCGTCTTTCATCTCGTGTGCTCCTTGCGTCGTCCAGCGCCCCCGAACCGTCCGTGGCCTGGTGATCGCTAGGTGTTCTCCCCTGGGTGACACCCGACCACCTGGGCCATCGGGGGAGAGTTTCTGTTCCGTGACCGAAGGACCTACCCAGCCTTGTCCGTTTCAAATCTGAGCGACAGCCAGCAGCGCGCCGTGAACGAACTGTTCCGCCGGATCGCCCCTGTCGCCGACGAGCTCGGTGAGCTGTTCTCGGCCCGGGGGCACGAGCTGGCCCTGGTCGGCGGTTCCGTCCGCGACGTCCTCCTCGGCCGCACGAGCAAGGACCTCGACCTGACCACGGACGCCCGCCCCGAGCGGGTGCTGGAGATCGTCAAGGACTGGGCGGACGCCGTCTGGACGATCGGGATCGACTTCGGCACGGTCGGCGTGCGCAAGGGCGGCTGGTTGCTGGAGATCACCACCTACCGCAGCGAGTCGTACGACCCCGCCTCGCGCAAGCCCGAGGTGATGTACGGCGACTCGCTCGACGGCGACCTCGCCCGGCGGGACTTCGCGGTCAACGCCATGGCCGTCCGCCTGCCCGGCCACGAGTTCGTCGACCCGTACGGCGGGCTGCCGGATCTCGCCGCCAAGACGCTGCGGACGCCGGGCAGGCCCGAGCAGTCGTTCGACGACGACCCGCTGCGGATGTTGCGGGCGGCCAGGTTCGCGGGCCAGCTCGGGTTCACCGTGGCCCCCGAGGTCGTCGAGGCCATGACCGCGATGTCCGGCCGCATCGAGATCGTCTCGGCCGAGCGCATCCGCGAAGAGCTCGACAAGCTGATCCTCGGCGCGCACCCGAGGGCCGGGCTGGCGCTGCTGGTGAAGACCGGGCTCGCCGCCCACGTCCTGCCCGAGCTGCCCAAGCTGCGGCTGGAGATCGACGAGCACCACCGGCACAAGGACGTCTACGAGCACACGCTGATCGTGCTCGAGCAGGCCATCGGGCTGGAGACGGCCGGCCCCGACCGGGTGCTGCGGTGGGCGGCCCTGCTGCACGACATCGGCAAGCCGAAGACGCGGCGCAACGAGCCCGGCGGCCGGGTGTCGTTCCACCACCACGAGGTCGTCGGGGCGCAGATGGCCAAGAAGCGGCTCACCGAGCTCAAGTTCCCCAAGGACGTGGTGTCGGACGTGTCCAAGCTCGTGGAGCTGCACCTGCGCTTCCACGGCTACGGGACGGGGGAGTGGACCGACAGCGCGGTGCGCCGCTACGTCCGCGACGGGGGACACCTCCTCGAACGCCTGCACAAGCTGACCAGGGCCGACTGCACCACCCGCAACAAGCGCAAGGCGCAGGCCCTGTCGCGCACCTACGACCAGCTGGAGGAGCGCATCGCCCGGCTGGCCGACGAGGAGGAGCTGGCCAAGATCCGGCCCGAGCTGGACGGCAACGAGATCCAGGAGATCCTCGGCGTGCCACCGGGACCGGTCGTCGGCAGGGCCTACAAGCACATGCTGGAGATCCGCATGGACCAGGGCATGATCGGCAAGGACGCCGCGCGGCAGGCCCTGCTCGCCTGGGCTCACGACAACGGGATCCTGGCGTAGGTGGACGCCGGGGAGCTCCTCCGGCTCGACCGGGAGCACGTCTGGCACCCGTACACGGCAGTGCCGTCGGGGGTGCCCGTGCACGTCGTCCGCCGGGCGGGCGGTGTGCGGATCACGCTCGGCGACGGCCGTGAGCTGATCGACGGCATGGCCTCCTGGTGGGCGGCCATCCACGGCCACAACCACCCGCGGCTCAACCAGGCCGCGCGCGACCAGATCGACGACATGGCGCACGTCATGTTCGGCGGCCTGACCCACGAGCCCGCCGTACGGCTCGCGCACCGGCTGGCCGGGATGACCGGGCTCGACCGCGTCTTCCTCGCCGACTCGGGCTCGGTGGCGGTCGAGGTCGCGATCAAGATGGCGGTCCAGTACAGCGGGCGCTCGACCCTGCTGACCGTGCGGGGCGGCTACCACGGCGACACGTTCGCCGCGATGTCGGTCTGCGACCCGGTCGGCGGCATGCACCACCTGTTCACCGGGATGCTCCCGCGGCACGTCTTCGCGCCGATGCCGCCGCACGACTACGGCCGCCGCCCGGTCCCGGCCCCGGTCTCGATGACGCAGGCCGGTCCCGACGAGGCGTATCTGGCGGAGCTGACCGCGGCCGTCGAGGCTCACGCGGACCGGCTCGCCGCGATCATCGTGGAGCCCGTCGTGCAGGGCGCCGGCGGCATGCGGTTCTCCCACCCGGCTTACCTGCGGCGGCTGCGCGACCTGGCCGACGAGCACGGCGTCCTGCTGATCGCCGACGAGATCGCCACCGGCTTCGGCCGTACGGGGGAGATGTTCGGCTGCGACCACGCCGGGATCAGGCCGGACATCATGTGTGTGGGCAAGGCGCTCACCGGCGGTTACCTGACGCTGGCCGCCACGCTGTGCACCGCGCGGGTGGCCGACCGCATCGGCGTGCTGATGCACGGCCCGACCTACATGGGCAACCCGCTCGCCTGCGCCGTGGCCGGCGCCTCGCTCGACCTGCTCGCCGAGCGGCCCTGGCGGGAGGAGGTCGCGCGCATCGAGGCCGCCCTGCTCGACGGCCTCGCCCCGGCCGCGGGCGCCCCCGGCGTACGGGACGTACGGGTGCTGGGTGCGATCGGAGTGATCGAGACCGACCAGCCCGTCGATGTCGCGAAAATTCAGGACATCGTGATGGAGCATGGCGTGTGGCTGCGGCCCTTCGGCCGCCTGATCTACACGATGCCGCCGTACGCCTGCACGCCCGAGGACGTCGCCCGCATCACCGGTGCCATGGTCGCCGCTACGGCGGCGCTCTGAGTCAGCCGGCGGACGTCAGTCGGCGGCGGGGACCGGCGGCCTGCGTACGGCGGAGGGCAGGATCAGCCGGTAGACCACCGCGCCGAGCAGGTAGCCGAGGCCGATCACCGCGAGCGCGAGATAGGACTTGCCGTCGGCCGGCAGCAGCGCCGCCGCCAGCACCGCGCCGAGGACCGTCATGCCGTTGAACAGCATGTCGTACACGGAGAAGGCGCGGCCGAGATAGGCGTCCTCGACGTCGCGCTGCACGACGGTGTCCGCGCAGATCTTCACGCTCTGTCCCGCGACGCCGATCACCAGCCCGGCGGCGAAGAACGCCCACTCCTGGAACGTCGCGCACAGCGCGAACTCCAGGGCCCCGCAGGTCACGAGCATCATCGGGACCCAGACCTCGATGCGGATCCGCTCGGTGGCCCACGGGGTGACCACGACCGCGGCGAAGCTCCCCACGCCGACGGCGCCCAGCACGAGCGCGATGCCCTTCAGCGCGTCGTCGGCGTCGGTGGTGAAGTGGTAGCGGTAGAGCATCACCACGGCCGCCGTCGAGATGCCGAACATCAGGCGGTGCGTCGCGATGCCGCCGAGGGCCGCCGAGGCCGAACGCCGGTGCGCGAGGTGCCGCGCGCCATCCACCAGCCCGGCGAGCACGTGCCGTACGGCCTCGCGGGCCTGCGGGCGCTCCGGGTCGTACGCGGGGCCGAGCAGGGAGCGCTCCATCGTCCGCGCGATCAGCGCGCTCAGGCCGAAGACGAGGCCGGAGCAGACCAGCAGCACGGCCACGCCCTTGTCGTCCGATCCGGCGATCATGCGGAGCGCGACGCCGGCGCCCGCCCCGACGAACGTCATCACCGTGCCCGAGGTGGGCGTGACCGCGTTGGCCATCATGAGGTGCTCGGACGGCACGACGTGCGGCAGCGCCGCGCTGAGGGCCGACAGGAAGAAGCGGTTGACCGCGAGGACGCCGAGCGCCGCCGCGTAGAAGACGGCGTCGGAGGCCCCCGCCGCGACGAGGCAGGCGGCCAGCACCAGCAGCACCCCTCGCACGACCGGCGCGATGACGAGGATCTGCCGCCTCGACCACCGGTCGATGAACACCCCGACGAAGGGTCCGAGGACGCTGTAGGGCAGGAGCAGCACCGCGAGGCCCGCCGCGATGGCGGTCGCGCTGGCCTGCCGTTCCGGGCTGAAGAACGCGTAGCCGCCGACGGCGAGCTGGAAGATCCCGTCCGAGAACTGCGAGACGAGCCGCGTGGCGAAAAGCCGCCGGAAGTTTCGGCCCCGCAGGACCACTCGCAGATCGGAGACGTAGGACACGGCGACAGCCTACGCGGACGATCACGTGCGAGCATCAGGATCAACCCTGATAAAGCCCCCTACGTCTCCCTCGCAGCAAGGTGATCACGTACTCTCGCAGAGTGACTTCACAGGAACATGTCGTGCTGCTCGACGGCGAGGGCAACCCGATCGGCACCGCTCCCAAGTCCACCGTCCACGGCGCCGACACGCCGCTGCATCTGGCGTTCTCCAGCTACGTCTTCGACCACCGGGGGCGCGTGCTGCTGTCGCGGCGCGCGGGCTCGAAGCTGACCTGGCCCGACGCGTGGACCAACAGCTGCTGCGGGCACCCGCTGCCGGGCGAGTCGCTGTCGTCGGCGGTGATCCGCCGCCTCGGGTTCGAGCTGGGCCTGGCCGTCGAGTCCGTCGACCTGATCCTGCCGGGCTTCTCCTACCGGGCCGTGATGGACAACGGCATGGTGGAGAACGAGCTGTGCCCGGTCTACCGGGCCGTGGTGACCGAGGAGGCCGCGCCCAACGCCGAGGAGGTGGGCGAGGTCCGGTGGGAGCCCTGGACGTCCTTCGCGGCCGAGGTGATGAGCGGGGAGCTGGACATCTCGCCCTGGGCCCGGAAGCAGGTGCCCCAGCTCGTCGCGCTCGGGCCGGACCCGCTGGCCTGGCCGGTGGCCGACGCCGCCGCCCTGCCGCCGGCCGCGCGCCCGCTCACGAACCGCTGAGGTATACCGGGCGGGACATGGGACCGCCCCGGTCCGATCGAGCGGAGCCGGGGCGGGACACGCGGTGGACGGCGGACGTCAGCGCTCGATCTCGCCGCGGATGAACTTCGCGACGGCCTCGCGGGCGTCGTCGTCGGAGTACTGCTCCGGCGGCGACTTCATGAAGTAGGACGAGGGCGACAGCAGCGGGCCGCCGATGCCCCGGTCGAGAGCGATCTTGGCCGCACGGACCGCGTCGATGATGATGCCGGCCGAGTTGGGCGAGTCCCAGACCTCGAGCTTGTACTCCAGGTTGAGCGGGGTGTCGCCGAACGACCTGCCCTCGAGGCGGACGTAGGCCCACTTGCGGTCGTCCAGCCACGGCACGTGGTCGGACGGGCCGATGTGGACGTCGGCCTTGGCCATCTCGTGCGGGATCTGCGACGTGACCGACTGGGTCTTGGAGATCTTCTTGGACTGGAGGCGGGTGCGCTCCAGCATGTTCATGAAGTCCATGTTGCCGCCGAAGTTGAGCTGGTAGGTGCGCAGCAGCTCGACCCCGCGGTCCTCGAACAGCTTGGCCAGCACCCGGTGCGTGATCGTGGCGCCGACCTGCGACTTGATGTCGTCGCCCACGATCGGGACGCCGGCCTCGGTGAACTTCGCGGCCCACTCGGGGTCGGAGGCGATGAAGACCGGCAGCGCGTTGACGAAGGCCACCTTGGCGTCGATCGCGCACTGCGCGTAGAAGCGGTCGGCCTCCTCCGAGCCCACCGGGAGGTAGGACACCAGGACGTCGACCCGGGCGTCCTTCAGCGCCTGGACGACGTCGACCGGCTGCTCGTCCGACTCCTCGATGATCTCGCGGTAGTACGTGCCCAGCCCGTCGAAGGTCGGGCCGCGCTGCACGGTGACGCCGAGCGGCGGCACGTCGCAGATCTTGATCGTGTTGTTCTCGGAGGCGACGATGGCCTCCGACAGGTCGCGGCCGACCTTCTTGGCGTCCACGTCGAATGCCGCGACGAACTCCACGTCACCGACGTGGTAGTCGCCGAACCGCACGTGCATGAGGCCCGGCACACGGGTGCCCGGATCCGCGTCCTTGTAGTAGTGGACGCCCTGCACCAGCGATGAGGCGCAGTTGCCCACACCGACGATGGCTACGCGCACCGAACCCATAGCACTCGCTCCTTTACCTATCTGCCTCGGGCGTGTCCGCCCTCTGGGTCTCTTCCTGTACGGCTTGCGCGGGATCCGGGGGGTGATCCCCCTCGCCGGGAGCCGAACGGCTCCGCCGTTCCGAGTCGATCAGCTCGTTCAGCCAGCGGACCTCGCGCTCGACCGACTCCAGCCCGTGGCGCTGGAGCTCAAGCGTGTAGCTGTCCAGCCGCTCTCTCGTCCGGGCGAGAGCCTCACGGACGCGGTCGAGGCGTTCTTCCAGGCGGCTGCGGCGGCCCTCCAGGATCCGGAGCCGCACCTCCGCCTCCGTGTGGCGGAAGAAGGCGAAGTGGATGCCGAAGCTCTCGTCCTCCCAGGAGGACGGGCCCGACTGACTGAGCAGCTCCTGCAACCGCTCCTTACCCTCCGCCGTGATCTTGTAGACGATCTTCGACCTGCGGCCGAGAACCGTGTCCTCGGGGGGCTCTTCCTCGGCGATGAGGCCCTCGTTGAGCAGGCCCCTGAGGCAGGGATACAGCGAGCCGTAGGAGAACGCACGGAACATGCCGAGCAGCGTGTTGAGCCGTTTGCGCAGCTCGTATCCGTGCAAGGGCGTTTCGTGCAGCGATCCCAGGACGGCGAGCTCCAGCACACCTCCACGAGAGCCCGTCACTGGAACCACCTCCTGTGTCCGACCGATGTATCGACTCGATACATCCGCAGGATACGTCGGGGTGTCATATATGGCAACGGGTCAACGGTTGGGCAAGATTTGGCAAAGGGTCGTAATCTGGCCCGTATGTGGTCACAGCGGTCGGTCGTGGACTACGGCCTCGCTAAGCGGGCGGCCGTACAGTCCGTCCGCTCCGGCCGCATGCGGGCGCGGGACGTGTGTGACGCCCACCCATACCTGCTGCGCGCGGCTCGGTTCCACGGAGAGCCGACGAGTCGCATGTGCCCCATATGTGAACGAAGGAACGTGACCAACGTCACATACGTATATGGGGATGAACTAGGACGAGTGGCCGGCCAGGCAAAAGGGGTGGCCGAGCTCACCGCGATGGCCCGTGAATACCGCGAATTCCGGGTCTACGTGGTGGAGGTCTGCCAAGGTTGTTCCTGGAACCACCTGGCGGTGTCGTTCGTCCTCGGAACAGCCGATCCCCCGGGCCCTTCTCTGTAGGGCGACCTCCACCTCCAGGAGGCCAGCCCGCCGGCCTGCCGGCCGACGTCGATCAATTCCCCGAACCACCTGACGAGGACGCGTGACTTACAGCAGCTACGGACCGGAGCCGACCGGCCGTCCCGAGGACGCCTCGGGCTCCGGTGGATCAGCCCGCCCTGGGCGCCGCCGTCGCTCGCACCGGGAATCCGACGAGTACGGCGAGTATGGCGAGCCCGCTCCGCCGCGACAGCCCGGCAGGGGGCCGGCCCCACAGCCGCCCCGGGCCGCCCGGCAGGGAGGACCCGAGCAGCGCCGCAGGGAGGCCGCGGCCTTCGAGGACACGGCGGCGATGAACGCGGTGCCCCCGAGTGCGCCGCAGAGCCCGTCGCAGCGACCGGCACAGGGACCGACACAGGGACCGCAGCAGGGATCCCGGGGACCGGCGGGCGGCGGACGTCCGCCGGCGGGCCGTGACCCGCGCTACGCCGCCGGTTCCGGTGGCCCGGCCGGTCAAGGCGGTCCCGGCGGTCCGGGCAGGCCCGGCGTTCCCGGCGGAGACGAGCGCACCCAGGCGATGGGCATGCCGACGGGCGGCTCGCGTCGTGACGCCCGCGGGGACGCGGACGGACAGGGCACCGAGGCGATCCAGGCCGGCGGCCGCCGCCGCAGGTCCCCGGGCCGGGGTGGCCGCGGTCCCGGAGGCCCCGGTGGTCCCGGCGGCCCGGGTGGTCCGGAAGGTCCCGGCGGGCGCGGCCCCCGGGATCCACGCGACTTCGACGAGGACGACGAGAAGCCGCGCCGCCGTACGGGCTGGAAGCGCTTCCTCCCGAGTTGGAAGATCCTCGTGGCGGCCTTCACCGTGCTGGCCGCCGGCACCTTCGGCATGATCGCGGTGGCCTACGCCAACACCCCGCTGCCGGCGGCGACGCAGGCGGAGGCCGTGGCCCAGGGCAGCGCCATCTACTACAGCGACGGCAAGACGCTGATCGCCAAGGTGGGCACTCCGCGCGTCATCCTGACCGACATCAACAAGGTGCCGAAGCACGTCCAGGACGCCGTCATCGCGATCGAGAACGACACCTTCTGGTCGGACAGCGGCATCTCGATTTCCGGCATGGTGCGGTCGGTCTATATGACCGCGACCGGTCAGCAGCTCCAGGGCGCGTCGACCATCACCCAGCAGATGGCCCGCAACTACTACGACGGCCTCAGCCAGGAAGTGTCGATCAAGCGCAAGATCAAGGAGATCTTCGTCGCGGTCAAGCTCGACAAGTCGATGAAGAAGGATCAGATCCTGCTGCAGTACCTCAACACGGTGCCCTTCGGCCGTGCCTGGGGCATCGAGGCCGCCGCGCAGGCGTACTTCAAGAAGCACGTCGAACAGCTCACGCCGGAGCAGGGCGCCTACCTCGCCGCGCGCATCCAGACGCCGGCCCTGGACGCCGACTCTCCGCGGTTGCAGGGCCGGTTCAAGGACGTCGTCAACGCCATGGCACGGCTCGATCCCGCCAAATACGGCAATCTGCCGAACACGGCCAAGTTCCCCAAGACCGTCCCCGCGCGCAACAGCAACGACCTCGGCGGCCTCAAGGGCTACATGGTCACCCAGGTCATGAACGAGCTCGAGTCGCGCATGCACCTGTCCGCCGACCAGGTCAGGAGCGGCGGCTACAAGATCGTCTCGACCTTCGACAAGAAGCTGATGCAGGCCGCCAAGAAGGCGGTCCTCGCCACCACCTCCACCATGTCGAAGGAGTTCCACGCGGGCCTCGCCGCGGTCGACCCCAAGACGGGGCGGGTGGTCGCCTTCTACGGCGGCAACGACTACCTCAAGGACCCCTGGAACGAGCCGTTCCAGTCCAGGAAGCAGGCCGCCTCGGCGTTCAAGCCGTACGTGCTGGCCGCCTGGCTGGACGCCGGATACAGCTTGAACAGCTACCTGCCCGGCAACCAGACCGTGCCCAAGGAGCTTCCGGGCTTCGAGAAGGGCATCACCAACGGCCACTCGGTCCCGAACTCCATCAACGCGATCTACGCGACCGCGCACTCGATCAACACGGCGTTCGCCTCGATGGCGTACAAGCTGGACGAGGCGAACGGCACGGTCGGGCAGCTCAGCGCGGTGAAGCAGATCGCCGAGGAGGCGGGGCTCAGCAAGGAGAGCCTCGACAAGGACGTCGAGGACCACAAGTACCAGTTCTCCATCGGCAGCGCGGGGGTCACCCCGGTCGAGCAGGCCGCGGGATACTCGATCTTCGCCAACGAGGGCAAGCACATCGACTACCACGTGATCAAGGAAGTCCGGAAGGACAAGGAGGTCGTCTTCGCCGAGCGACGCGACGTCAAGCAGGTGATCACGCCAGAGGCGGCGGCCGACTCCGTGGCGGCCATGGAGGAAGTCCTCAAGTCGGGTACGGCGGCGGGCAAGGGCATCGGCCGCCCGGCCGCGGGCAAGACCGGCACCAACAACAACGAGAAGGAAGCCTGGTTCGTCGGCTTCACCCCGCAGTTGTCGGTCGCGGTCGGCATGTACCGCGAGCAGTGCGTGACCAAGGGCGGCAAGATCGTCCAACCGCTGTACTCCAACTGCCCGGTCACTCCCGGTGGCAAGGAGAGCAAGAAGTACGGCCCCAACAACCCGTACACCCACGTGAGCGAGGTGTCGCTGGGCTTCGAGGGCGCCGGCCCGCCGACCACGATCTGGCGGACGTTCATGACGGAGGCGCTCGCGGGCAAGCCCGTCGAGCAGTTCCCGCCGAAGGCCGGGCTGGGCACCCCGGAGAACCTCGTGCCGAGCCCGACGCCGTCGCCCAGCCCGGAACCGGACGACGGCGGGTTCCCGACGGACTTCCCGACCGACTTCCCCGACGACGGCGGCTGCTACGACGGCGGCCCGGGATGCGACAACGGCGGCGGAAACGGCAGGGGCTTCGGCGACAACCCGGGCCAGGGCGGCCAGGACGGCGGCCCCGGGGGCGGCGACGTTCCGTTGAACATCAACCAGGACCCCGCCGGGGCTCCGGCCGCCATGCCGTCGGGGTCCGGCAACGGCAAGAGCGGCAGCGGCGCCTGATCCGCGATCCGGTGTCCTGAAGGGCCCGCGGCGACTCGCGCCGCGGGCCCTTTCGGTGCGCGGAGTCGCCAAGCCGAGGCGTTGAATGGTGCAATACCGAGCATGACGACCCGGACCACGAACGACTCCGCCCCGCTGCCCGGGGTCGCCGCGCGGGCGGTGCCGTACCTGCCTCTCGGGCTTCTCGCGGGGCTCGGCGCCGTTCTCGCGTATCTGTGGAAGTATCCCTGCCGGTTCGGCGGAGCCTGGAACGGCGGTGTCGGGCAGTTCACGAACTTCTGCTACACCGACATCTATCCGCTGTTCTGGACCGAGAAGCTCAACGAGGGCAAGGTCCCGTACGTCGACTACCCGGTCGAATACCCGGTGGGCATCGGCGGGATCATGGAGTTCGCCCGCAGGCTCGCGCACGGCGACGGGGTCGTGTTCTACGACGTCACCGTGGTCCTGATGGGAATCGCGCTGGTCGCTGGCGTGCTGCTGACGGCGGCGCTGGCCGGCCCGGCCCGCCGCTGGGACGCCCTCTGGTACGCGATCGGCCCGGCCGTCATCCTCTGCGCGTACATCAACTGGGACCTGGCCGCGGGGGCCCTCGCGCTCGGCGGCCTGCTGGCCTGGGCCCGCCACCGGCCGTGGCTCGCCGGCGTGCTGCTGTCGCTGGCCGTGGCCACCAAGTTCTACCCGCTGATGTTCTTCGGCGCGTTGTTCCTGCTCACGGTGCGTACGGCGAAGTGGGTTCCGTTCCTCAAGACCGTCGCCGCGGCCGCGGCCGCGTGGCTGCTGGTGAACGTGCCGATCATGATGGTCAACTTCGAGGGCTGGAAGAAGTTCTACGCGTTCAGCAGCGAGCGCGGCGCCGACTGGGGCGGGCTGTGGTTCTTCTTCCAGAAGACCCAGTGGTTCGGCATGGAAAGGCCCGGTTTCCTGGCCTTTCTCGGTGACTCCGAGAAGCTGAACACCATGGCCATGGCCGCGCTGGCGGTGCTGCTGCTGGGCGTCGCCGTGCTGGCGCTCGCCGCGCCGCGCCGGCCGCGCCTGATGCAGCTGTGCTTCCTGGCCCTGGCCGCCTTCATGATCACCAACAAGGTGTGGTCGCCGCAGTATGTCCTGTGGCTGGTGCCGTTCGCGGTGCTGGCCAGGCCGAGGTGGGGCGCGCTGGCCGCCTGGCAGGTCGCCGAGTGCTGGTACTTCTTCTCGATCTGGCTCTACCTGGTCAGCCAGTATCCCGACCACGCCGGGGAGGGCATCGGCGACGACCCCTACTTCCTGTCGGTCTGGGCCCGGGCGCTGACCATCGTCGTCCTCATGGCGCTCGTCGTCCGCGACATCCTGCGGCCCGAGCACGACGTCGTACGCCAGGGGGAGGCCGACGACCCGTCGGGCGGGGTGTTCGACCACGCCGAGGACCGTCTCGTGCTGCGCCGTTCGCTCCTCGCGCGAGGCGCGCGGGGTGCGCGGCAGCAGCCGGAGACGGCGTGAGCGCCTGAAAGTTACATCGGATTTCGCGCCCGTCGCGGCGCGGCCAGGAGCCGTCCGAGCGTAGGCATCGCGTAGCGTCGCGTGAGAATGTGCGCGACGAACGGGGGATACGCGATGCGCCGGAGGCCACCATGGCTCCTGCTGCTGGTGTGGGCCGCGACCAGGGGAACCCTCCTCCTCGTCGCGACCCAGACCATCCCGACCGGGCACGGCGAGTCGTTCAGGAACGACGTCACCCTCTACCGCGACTGGTCCGACGTCCTGATGGAGGGGGAGTTCCCCGCGGGTGACGAGAAGTGGCAGTATCCGCCGTTCGCGGCGCTGCCGCTGCTCGCCCCCCGCCTGCTGCCGCTGGGCTACCACGTCGCCTTCTACCTGCTGGCGGTGCTGTGCGACCTCGCGATCCTGCTCCTGCTGTGGCGGTTCTCGGCCCCCCGCCGCGGCGGCGGCCGTACGGGCCCGTGGGCGTGGACCGTGGGCGCGGCCCTGCTCGGCCCGGTGCTCGTCTCCCGGTATGACGTCATGGTCACGCTCGTGGCGGTGCTCGCGCTGACGGCGTCGGCCAACCCGGCGGTGCGCGGGTCGCTCATCGGCGTCGGGCTCCTCGTGAAGGTGTGGCCGGTCGCGCTGCTCGCCGGCCTGCGGCGGTGGCGCGAACTGCTGACCGCGTCGGGGCTCACGCTCGTCGTCGCGGTGGCGGGGTGCGGCGCGGCCGCCCTGACCCTGCCGCACGCGCTGGACTTCCTGACCGCGCAGGAGGAGCGAGGGCTGCAGATCGAGTCGCTGGCCGCCACGCCGTTCGCGCTCGCCCGGGCCCTCGGCTGGTGGGGCGGCTACACCACCTACCAGCACGGCGCGATGGAGGCCGTCGGCGGCGGCGTGGGCGTCGCGACGATGCTGAGCCTGGCCGCCACGCCTGTGGCGCTGGCGCTGGTCGGCCTGTGGTGGCTGCGCGCGGCCCCCAGCCCGCGGTCGTACTACGACGCCGCCCTCACCACCGTGCTCTTCCTGGTCGCCACCAGCCGGGTGCTGTCACCGCAGTACCTCGTGTGGGTGATCGGCATCGCCGCCGTCATCCTGTCGGTGCGGCGCGACCGGCCGGGCCCGACGCAGCGGCCGGCCGCCCTGCTCGTCATGGTGGCCGCCCTGCTGACGGGGATCATGTATCCCTGGGTGGAGCAGGACTACAGCTGGACGGGCGCCCTGCCGGGGACGATCGTGCTGGTCCTGCGCAACCTCGTCTTCCTGGCCGCCGCCGTCACGTCGTACGTGCAGTTGTGGCGTGCCACGCGCAGGCCCAGGCGGGTGAGGGAGGAGCAAGACGTTCAGGCGGCCGTACCCGCTTCCTGAGGGTTTCAATCCGCAGAGTTATCCACAGGGTGTGGACGAGCGTCTACAGATGCTTGCGCAGGAACGCGATGTCGTCGGCCTGGCCCTCGAACGGCGTCTCGACCACGATCGGCGCCCCCGCCGCCCGGCAGACCTCCAGGATCGACTCGGGGTCGATCTGCCCGCTGCCGAGGTTGGCGTGGCGGTCGGCCCCGGAGTCGAACGCGTCCCGCGAGTCATTGCAGTGCACGAGGTCGATGCGGCCCGTGATCGCCTTCACCCGCTCCACGAGCCCGGCGAGCTCCTCGCCGCCCGCGTGGAAGTGACAGGTGTCCAGGCAGAAGCCGACGACCGAGGGATCCGGCGCCCCCGCCGTCACCGCGTCCCACAGCCGGGCGATGCGCTCCAGCTTGCGCGCCATCGCGTTGCCGCCGCCGGCCGTGTTCTCGATCAGCACGGGGATCGGGCAGTCGGTGCGCTCGAAGACCTTGCGCCAGTTGTCGAAGCCGGTCTGCGGGTCGTCGCCGGCGTTGACGTGCCCGCCGTGGACGATCAGGCCCTTGGCGCCGATGGCCGCCGCCGCCTTGAGGTGCGAGTCGAGCAGCTTGCGGCTCGGGATGCGGATGCGGTTGTTCGCGGTGGCCACGTTGATGACGTACGGCGCGTGCACGTAGACGTCCACGTCCGAGGCGCGCAGGGCGTCGGCGGTGGCGGGTGTCGCTGGGCCCTTCCAGCCCTGGGGGTCGCCGAGGAAGAACTGCACCACGTCGGCGTCGCGGGCCGCCGCGTGCGCCAGCGGGTCGTCCTGGTCGACGTGGGCTCCGATCCGCGGGCGGGAGCCGCTGTGGCTGTCCATGCCGTTCCTCCACCGTTGCTTGCGTGTTAAGGGGCTGCCGGACGCGGAGGGCGAACCCTATGCGCTCTCCAAGAGCGTTTCAAGAGGACACGCTGTTTCAAAAGTGCGAACCAGGGCAGTCGCGTGTCGCGCGCCCCCGTGACCCGCGCGCGATACTACTTCGTCGTCAAGGAGACGAGCATGAGATATCGCTTAGGCAGCTTCATCCTTCTCATCTACATCCTCGTCGGTCTCTACGTGGCCTGGCTCCACCACTACATCACCCCCACCCTCCTCAAGCAGGTCGCCCAGGCTCTGATCGCGGTCTTCCTGTGGTTCCTCGTGCTGCTCGGCGTGGATCTGCACATCGGCGGCTGATCGGCGACGCCTCGACCGCCCGGGCTTCGGGTGCGTGGGCTTCGGTTGCGTGGGCTCAGTTGCGCAGGGTGAATCCGCGGGGGAAGAAGCCCCCGTGCGCGATGCCCAGCGCGGCGCCGACGAACGACCCCACGATCCCCACGATGATCAGTGCCCGCTGTCTGGTGGTCGACGAGACGAACTGGGCGTACAGGCCGCCCCAGAACCCGATCGCGCCCACCCATGACGCGATTATGTGGGCCATCACGATGAAGCCCGTGACGAACGCCACCAGGCCGCACACCAGCGTCGCGATCGTCATCGCGTTCTCCCGCGGGTGCGGCCTGCCGTCCGTGTTCAGCGTGAGGTGAACGGGGTGCCTTCTCTTGCGGCCGATGGCGTGTCGCATCGCGCCTACCCCCTCTCCGACCTCCAGTTTCACTCTCCGGGCCGGGTATGGCCAAGTGGCTGGTAGCCTTGTTCGACTGCGTCTGATAAGGGCCGGGGGCATAGCCGCCCGGCGCGAGGCGCAGGGTCCTCCTGTCACGGCAAGGCGTCGTGACCGCAAGAGTCCAGAGGAGGTTGGATCACACATGCGTCGCTACGAGATGATGGTCATTCTCGACCCGTCCCTCGACGAGCGCACCGTGCAGCCGTCGCTCGACCAGTTCCTCACCGTCGTCCGCAACGACGGCGGCACCGTGGAGAAGGTCGACGTCTGGGGCCGTCGCCGCCTGTCCTACGACATCGCGAAGAAGTCCGAGGGCATCTACGCCGTGGTCGACCTGACCGCCGAGCCCGCCACCGTGAAGGAGCTGGACCGTCAGCTCAACCTGAACGAGGGCATCCTCCGCACCAAGGTCATCCGCCCCGAGCTCCACTGAGCTCCACAGGCAGAACCCCAAGCCCCGGCGATTTGTCGGGGCCGGGCCGTACTCTGAGCCCTTGACGGCTCAGCTGACGGGATAGGAAGGCGAAAGCGACCGATGGCAGCAGGCGACACACAGATCACGATCGTCGGCAATCTTGTCGACGACCCGGAGCTGCGCTTCACCCCGACGGGGCAGGCCGTGGCCCGGTTCCGCATCGCGTCCACTCCGCGGTTCCTCGACAAGCAGACCAACGAGTGGAAGGACGGCGAGGGCCTGTTCCTCACCTGCAACGTCTGGCGGCAGGCGGCGGAGAACGTCGCCGAGAGCCTCCAGCGCGGCATGCGGGTCATCGTGCAGGGACGGCTGCGCCAACGGTCGTACGAGACCAAGGAAGGCGAGAAGCGCACGGTCTACGAGGTCGAGGTCGACGAGGTCGGCCCCTCGCTGCGCAACGCCACGGCGAAGGTCAACAAGACCTCCCGCCAGGGCGGTGGCGGTGGCGGCGGCTTCGGAGGCGGCCCGGCCAACGACCCGTGGGCGACCGCGGCGCCCGCCCCGCAGGGGGGCTACGGCTCCGGCGGCGGTGGCGGCGGCTTCGGCGGCCCGCAGGGCGGCGGCGGCGGCTTCGGCGGCGACTTCAGCGACGAACCGCCCTTCTAGGTCACCGGGCCCTTCCGGTCCCACCACCGTAAACACAACCGAGCGACCATTCCCGCGACATGCGGGGCTCTGAGAGGAGCACCACGATGGCGAAGCCGGCAATCCGCAAGCCTAAAAAGAAGGTTTGCCTTTTCTGCCACGACAAGATCTCCTACGTCGACTACAAGGACACGGGGCTGCTGCGGAAGTTCATCTCCGACCGCGGCAAGATCCGTGCCCGCCGGGTGACGGGCAACTGCACCCAGCACCAGCGCGACGTGGCGACCGCTATCAAGAACGCCCGTGAGATGGCCCTGCTGCCGTACACGAGCACCGCGCGCTGAGAAAGGAGACTCAGGACAAATGAAGCTCATCCTCACCACTGAGGTCTCCGGCCTCGGCGCTCCCGGCGACATCGTCGAGGTCAAGGACGGCTACGGCCGCAACTACCTCATTCCGCGTGGCTTCGCCATCCGCTGGACCCGCGGCGCCGAGTCGCAGATCGCCTCGCTGAAGAAGGCGCGTGCCGCCCGCGAGATCCGCGACCTGGGCTCCGCCAAGGAGGTCGCCGGCCAGCTCGGCGCCCTCAAGGTGCGGCTCAAGACCCGCGCGGGCGACTCGGGCCGGCTGTTCGGCTCGGTCACGACCGGCGACATCGCCGACGCCGTCAAGGCCGCCGGCGGTCCGCAGCTCGACCGCCGCCGCATCGAGATCGGCAACGCGATCAAGAGCGTCGGCACCCACAAGGTGAGCGTCCGGCTGCACCCGGAGGTCGCCGCCACCCTCGATGTCGAGGTGGTAGCGGGCTGACACCCGCCGCAGTTCCGTCGAGGGCCCTTCTCCGTCCGCCGGAGAGGGGCCCTTCGCGGTTCTCCGGGTCGCCCGGCGACGAGGCGATTCCCCTCAGGTAAACGCGGGTTATACGAAACGCTAGTATCTTGCCGTCCGATTTAGCGGATTTCGTGGAAAGACCCTCTGATGGAGGCTGTTATGCGCCGTCCCTCACTCCTGCTGGCGTCCGGCGCCCTTGTGCTGGCGGCCGCCGCCTGCGCTCCGGCGGACGACACCTCCACCACCGCGAGCGCCGCGAGCCCGGCCGGCTCCGCCGCCGCGAACGCGTGCGCGAAGGAGAGCCTGAAGCTCACCACCCCCGGGAAGCTCACGATCGGCACCGACAAGCCGGCGTACGAGCCGTGGTTCAAGGATGACGACCCCTCCAACGGCCAGGGCTTCGAGAGCGCGGTCGCCTACGCGGTGGCGCAGAAGATGGGCTTCAGCAAGGACGAGGTCGCCTGGACGGTGGTGCCGTTCGACTCGTCGTACGCGCCCGGGCCGAAGCAGTTCGACTTCGACATCAACCAGATCTCCGTCACGCCGGGACGGGCCAAGGCCGTCGACTTCAGCCAGGGCTACTACACGGTCAAGCAGGGTGTGGTGGCGCTGGACGGCACGAAGTTCGCCTCCGCCACGACCCTCGCCGAGCTGAAGGACGCCAAGATCGGCGTGCAGGCCGGCACCACCGCGTTGCAGGCGGTGCAGTCGGTCATCCAGCCCACGCACGACCCGAGCGTGTTCAACCAGCAGGTCGACGCGATCAACGCGATGAAGAACAAGCAGATCGACGCCATCGTCGTCGACCTGCCGACGGCCTTCTACGTCACCGCCGCCCAGGTGAAGGGCTCGAAGATCGTCGGCCAGTTCGCCGCGAACAGCGGCGAGCCCGAGGAGTTCGGCCTGCTGTTCCAGAAGGGCAGCCCGCTGGTGAGCTGCGTCGACAAGGCGCTCGGCGAGGTCAAGTCGTCCGGTGAGCTGGCGCAGATCGAGAGCCAGTGGCTGACGGCCGCCGCGGGCGCCCCGGAGCTGAAGTGACCGAAGGAGAGGCCGCCGCGCCGCCGGGGATGCCGGAGGACGCGGGATCGCCCGTCTGGGTGAAGAGCGAGCGGCAGCTCCGCCGGGAGGCGGAGCTGCGCGGCCGGGCGCGGCGGTCGACGTCGATCGCCACCGCGTCCACGATCGTCGTGGTGGTCGCGCTGGTCGTCGTGATCACCACGTCGCCCGGCTGGCCGCGGGTGCGGGAGACCTTCTTCAGCCCCGAGGCGTTCGTCAAGGCGATGCCCGACGTGCTGCGCGGGTTCCTGCTCAACATCCAGATCTTCCTCATCGCCGAGGTGTTCATCCTGGTGCTGGGGCTCCTCGTCGCGCTGGTGCGCGGCCTGCGCTCGCCGGTGTTCTTCCCGCTGCGCGCACTGGCCGTGCTCTACACCGACGTCTTCCGCGGCATCCCGACCATCCTGCTCATCTACCTGGTCGGGTTCGGCATTCCCGCGCTCCAGTTGCAGGGCGCGCCGAGCGACCCGGTGACGCTCGGCATCATCGCGCTCGTTCTGTCCTACGGGGCGTACGTCGCGGAGGTGTTCCGGGCGGGGATCGAGTCGGTGCACCCGAGCCAGCGGGCGGCGGCGCGGTCGCTGGCCCTGAGCCACGGCCAGACCATGCGTTATGTGGTGCTGCCCCAGGCCGTCCGGCGAGTGGTCCCGCCGCTGCTCAACGATTTCACCTCGCTGCAGAAGGACACCGCGCTGGTCACCGTGCTCGGTCCGCTGGAGGCGCTGCGGCAAGCCTCGATCCATGCGCAATACGACTTCAACTACACGCCCTATGTGGCCGCCGCGCTGCTGTTCATCGCGCTGACCGTGCCGATGGCGCGGTTCACCGACCATCTCGCCGCGCGGGCCGCCCGGCGCCGTACGGGAGGCGGCACGGCATGAGCCTGCTCAAGGTCGAGGGCGTCTGGAAGAACTACCACGGGCTGAGCGTGCTGCGCGGGATCGACCTGGAGGTCGCCCCGCACGAGGTGGTCTGCCTGATCGGCGCGTCCGGTTCGGGCAAGTCGACGCTGCTGCGCTGCGTCAACCTGCTGGAGACGATCGACGACGGCGCGATCCACTTGGACGGCGCGGAGATCACCGACGTGCGGGCCGACGCCGACGACGTGCGCCGCCGCATCGGCATGGTGTTCCAGGCGTACAACCTGTTCCCGCACATGACCGTGCTCGACAACATCACGCTCGCGCCGTGCAAGGTGCACGGCGTGCGGCCTGAGGAGGCAGAGAAACAGGCCAGGGAGCTGCTCGACCGGTTCGGGCTGGCCGACAAGGCGGGCGAGTACCCCGACCGGCTGTCCGGCGGCCAGCAACAGCGGGTCGCGGTCATTCGCGCGGTCGCGACCAACCCTCGCCTGCTGCTGCTCGACGAGGTCACCTCCGCGCTCGACCCCACGCTGGTCACCGAGGTGCTCGGAGTGATCCGCGAGCTCAAGGAGACCGGGATGACGATGATCCTGGCCACCCACGAGATGGGGTTCGCCCGCGACATCGCCGACACCGTCTGCTTCCTCGACGGCGGCGTGCTGCTGGAGCGCGGCTCAGCCGAGCAGATCTTCACGGCACCCGAGCATCCCCGCACCCGGGCGTTCCTCCAGCGCGTGCTGGAGGCCCGCCGCATGTGAGTCAGGCGGCCGTCCCCGAGGCGCCGGTGACCATCCAGGCGGTGCCGTACGCGCGGAGGGCGAGCGTGACGAGCCGGGCGGCCATCCAGACGCCGAGCGCGAGCCACAGGGCGACCAGGGTGCCCGCGACGGCGGCGAAGGGCAGGTAGGCCAGCGTCGTCCACAGGCCCGCCCAGGCGAGGTAGCGCTGGTCGCCGGCCCCGATGAGCACGCCGTCGAGCACGAACACGACGCCCGCGACCGGCTGCAGGAGCGCGACCGGCCACAGCACGGCGAGCAGTTCGGCGGCCACCGCGCCCCGCGCGTCGAACAGGGCGGGCACGAGCGGGCGCGCCAGCAGGACGGCCGCGCAGAACACGACGCCGCACCCGACGCCCCACATCACCATGCGCCTGGTGGCCGCCCGGGTGCCCGCGGTGTCGCCCGCGCCCAGCGCGCGGCCCGTGATGGCCTGCCCCGCGATCGCGATGGCGTCGAGGGCGAAGGCGAGGAACGTCCAGATCCGGGCGGCGATCGTGTGCGCGCCGATCTGGTCGTCGCCCATCCGCGTGGCGATCGAGGTGGCGACGAGCAGCACGGCCTGCAGGCATGCCGTACGGACGACCAGGGCGAACCCGGCGGTGCCGGCGGCCCGCACCCCGGCGAGGTCGGGCAGCAGCGAGGCGCCGTGCGCGCGGGCGGTCCGCACGACCAGCGCGAGGTAGACCGCGGCGGCCAGGGACTGCGCGGCGACCGTGCCCCAGGCCGATCCGGCGATCCCCCAGCCGAGGCCGAGCACGAACCAGATGTTGAGCAGTGCGTTCAGCGCGAACGACGCGACCGACACGGCCAGCGGCGTGCGGGTGTCCTGCAGCCCGCGCAGGACGCCGGTGCCGGCGAGGACCAGCAGCATGCCGGGGGTGCCGAGGAGGCTGATGCGCAGATAGGTGACGGCCTGCGCGGCGAGCTGGCCCGTCGCTCCGAACAGGTGTACGATAAATGGAGCAAGAGGCCAGCACGCCACACTGACGGCCAGGCCGATGATCGCGGCCAGCCACAGGCCGTCCATCCCCTGGCGCATCGCCTGCCTGACGTCCCCCGCCCCCAGCCTTCGCGCGACCGCGGCCGTGGTGGCGTACGCGAGGAACACGCACAGCCCGACGAGGGCCGACAGGGCCGCGCTGGCCACGCCGAGAGCGCCGAGCGCAGGATCGGGAAGGTGGCCGACGATGACGGAGTCGGTGAGCAGGAAGAGCGGCTCGGCCACCAGTGCCCCGAACGCCGGGATCGCGAGCCTGAGGATCTCCCTGTCGTGGGCACGGCCGTGTCCCGTTCCGGAGGTAAGTGGCATAAGCCTATTTTGCGGCTTACGGAGCCATGCTCGATCGGTATCGCGAATCTCCGGTGACTTTCTTTCTTCCACAGGCCGTGGATATCGAAATCCCAGGTGGGGGCGGCCTTCGCCGGTGTGGTCACATCGCTGTCCACAGGGTCGTCCCCAGGGTTTTCACATGTCAGGGGAGCGGACTGCACACGTTGTCCACAGGGTTGTCCACTGGTCAAGTTGCCGCCCGGCCCTGGGGTTCGGGAGACTTGCGCACCGGGTTGGGGATGCTGTGACCGCTGGGCAGGGGGTGTGAGGGTGAGCGTGCTCGACTTCCCGGGGGGACCGGGAGGCTCCGATTCGATGTTCGAGCGGACGCCGCCGCACAACATCGAGGCCGAGCAGTCGGTGCTGGGCGGCATGCTGCTGTCCAAGGATGCCATCGCCGACGTCATCGAGGTGCTGCGCGCCGACGACTTCTACCGGCCGGCCCACCAGATCGTCTTCGAGGTCATCACCGACCTGTACGGCCGGGGCGAGCCCGCCGACTCGGTGACCGTCTTCGACGAGTTGCAAAAGCGCGGCGAGGTCGCCCGCGTCGGTGGCGGCGCCTACCTGCACACGCTGACCGCGATCGTGCCCACCGCCGCGAACGCCGGCTACTACGCGAAGATCGTCCGTGAGCAGGCCGTCCTGCGTCGCCTCATCGAGGCCGGCACCCGCATCGTCTCCTACGGGTACGGCGGCCAGGGCGAGGAGGTCGACGACCTGGTCGACCGCGCGCAGGCCGAGATCTACAAGGTCACCGAGCGCCGCACGTCCGAGGACTACCTCCCGCTGTCGGAGATCATGCCGTCGGCGCTGGACGAGATCGAGGCCATCGGCAGCCGCGGCGGCCAGATGGTCGGCGTCCCGACCGGCTTCCAGGACCTCGACGCCCTGACCAACGGCCTCCACCCCGGCCAGATGATCGTCGTCGCCGCCCGCCCCGCAATCGGAAAAAGCACCCTAGGTCTGGACTTCGCCCGATCTGCGGCGATCAAGCATGGGATGACCACGGTCGTCTTCTCGCTGGAAATGTCGCGCAACGAGATCACCATGCGTCTGCTCTCGGCGGAGGCGCGGGTGGCGCTGCACACGATGCGCTCGGGCATGATGAGCGACGAGGACTGGACGCGGATGGCCCGCCGGATGGGCGAGGTCGCCGAGGCGCCGCTGTTCATCGACGACTCTCCGAACATGTCGATGATGGAGATCCGGGCCAAGTGCCGCCGCCTCAAGCAGCGTCACGACCTGCGCTTCGTGATCGTCGACTACCTCCAGCTCATGAGCTCGCCCAAGAAGACCGAGAGCCGCCAGCAGGAGGTCTCGGAGCTGTCCCGGGCCCTGAAGCTGCTGGCCAAGGAGCTCGAGGTGCCGGTCATCGCGATCTCCCAGCTCAACCGTGGTCCCGAGCAGCGTACGGACAAGCGTCCCCAAGTGTCAGACCTACGTGAATCGGGCTCCATCGAGCAGGACGCCGACATGGTCATCCTGCTGCACCGGGAGGACGCGTACGAGCGGGAGTCGCCGCGCGCGGGCGAGGCGGACCTGATCGTGGCCAAGCACCGCAACGGCCCCACGGCCACGGTCACGGTGGCCTTCCAGGGCCACTACAGCCGCTTCGTGGACATGGCCACTCACTGACGCCCCGATAGGTCAGTCGACCTCGGGCCAGTCCCAGCCGAGCTGGAGGAACAGGCCCAGGCGGTCGCTCACCGCGCGCATCTCGGAGATCTTCCCCTCCCGCAGGGTGAGGATGAAGATCGCCTCGACGGTGAACGAACGGTGGGTGGGCTCCGGCATCCGGGGGTGAGAGCCGGAGTTCACCCCCGACATCGTCAGCCGCACGGCCACCCGGTCGCCCTCGCCGATCATCTCCTCGACCTTCAGGTGAAACGGGTCGAACGCGTCGAGCTGCTGGGCGATGGCGTCGAACGCCGCGCCCGGCTCGTCGGGCTCCCCGTGGATCACCTTGTTGTGGTCGATCACGTCGTCGGTCATACAGCGGCGCAGGTCGCCCAGCCTCCGGTCGTTGATGGCGTCGAACAGCCCCTGGACGACGGTCTTCTCGGCGGTGCTCATGATTGTGTCCCCTTCGTTTCTTACGGTGTAAGAGGACGATATTCTTACGGCGTAAGAGACGTCAAGTGGAGGACCGATGCTGAGAGTGGGACTGTCCAGGGAGAAGGTGCTCGCCGCCGCGCTGGCCCTGGTCGACAGGGAGGGCATCGCGGCGCTGTCGATGCGCAAGCTCGGCTCCGAGTTGGGCGTGGAGGCGATGACGCTCTACTACTACGTGCCGAACAAGGACGCCGTCCTGGACGGGCTGATCGACATGGCGGTCTCGCGGGTCACGGTGGAGCCGGTGGGCCCGTGGCGCGAGTGGCTGCGCGCCTTCGCGGTCGCGATCCGGCGGGAGCTGCTCGCGCATCCCGCCCTGCTGCCTCTGGTCGCCACCCGGCCGGTGCTCGCACCCGGCGGCCTGGCGACCGTGGAGCGGATGGCGGCCGCCCTGCGGGCCGAGGGGTTCGGTGCGCTGGAGGGACTCCAGCTCGTCAACGCGGTGGCCACGTTCGTCGTCGGGCACACGCTGGCCGAGGCCGGACGTACGCCCGGGCACGACGAGCCGGACGTAACCGGCGTGATGGAGAGCCTGGACCCGGGGGAGTACCCCGTCCTGGTCGAGGCGCTGCGCGCCGGGCTCGGCACCCCCGAGGACCATCAGGAGCGCTTCGACCGCGCGCTCGACGCCCTGCTCCACGGCCTCGCCCCGGCCGTGGTCAGGCGTCGGGGAACCCGGGGTTGATGCTCAGTTGCAGCGCCCCGTTGAAACCGACGCCGGTGAGCGCGAACTCCTTCTTCGCGTTGGGCCAGCGGAACGGGCGGGTGGCGCTCTCCACGAGCGGGTCGATGGGCGGTAGCGCGTCCGGCACGTCACCGGCGATCCACTCCGGGATCTTCTCCAGGACTCCGACGATGGTCGCGACGAGCCCCGCCGCGACGATCGCGATGACCACCCGGATCACGATCCGCCGGCCGGCGGTGGCCACGTTGGACGCGACGGCGCTCACGACGGCGAGGATCAGGTCCGCGGCGATCTCCGTTCCCTCCACCCACGGCGCCACCGTGGACCAGCCGTTCTTCTTCGGCTCCCGCGTCTCCACGAACGTGAGGGACTGGGTGCCGTCCGCCTTCGTGCCCAGCTTCAGCGTCGCGTAGTGGGTGATCTCGGCGTAGGCGTCGATGCCCGGCGAGATGTTCGTGTGCACGTACGCGTAGATCTCGAGCTCGGTTCCGGACACCGTGACCTGGAAGGTCGTCATCTCCGGGTGGTAGTCGACGAGCCCGACCCGGACCGGATCCAGCTTGACGGTCTCAACGGCCTCGATCTGGGTGTTGTTGTTGGTCACCTTGAACGTCTTCGGCGAGGCATTGGGGAAGTGGGACTGGATGCCGGGAAGAGCCATCTTCTCCAGGAAGCGCTCCGCCGAGATGCTGAGGCCGGCTCGTGCGCCCTCCGGCAGGGCGCCGGACTCGAGTCCCTCGACCTTGCCGGCGACGTCGCGGCCGTCGGTCATGCAGAGCACGCCCAGCAGCGCGTCGTCAGGGGTGGGGCCGTCGGCGTACGCGTACGCGGTGTAGGTGGGGGTCAGCCACGAGAAGTCGCCCTCGCCGTCGATCTTGCCGATGTCGACGGTGGCGAACACGTGCTTGAACTCCGCGATGTTGTCCTTGCACCAGGCCTTGAGGACCTCCTCGAGCGCGCCGTCCAGGTTCTTGTCCCATGCGGGCGAGGTGTAGGTCACCGAGGACACGTCGACGGCGGGACTGTCCGGGCCCTGGTCGGTCGTGCGGACCACGAGGTCCTTGGAGCCGGGACCCCGCGTACCGGGGTCGGGCAGGTAGATCAGATGGACGAGCACGTAGGCGACTCCGCCCTTGACCACGTGATCTTTCCCGTTCACGGTCAGCGTGGCGGTGAACGGCAGGTGCATGCGCAGGTCCGTGCCCGATCCGCCGCCAGTGGCCACCGACCAGGTGCCGAAGGTGCCGGTCGCGTCGATCTGGGGGCCGAAGTCCGAGGCCTCGACCCGCGCCCGCCAGGTGGTGGGCGAGACCTTGTTCGCCGCGATGGCGCGGTTGACGTCGCTGATCCGGATGGCGAAGACCGTGTCCCAGCCGCCCGTGCTGAACGTCACCCCCGAAGCGGCAGGAGCGGCCGACGCGAGCCGGGCCTGTCCCTGCTCCTCGCGTGCCTTGCTGAGCTCGGCGTCGGTCAGCTGGAGGTGGAGCAGGCTGCTCTTGTCGAAGTCGGGGGAGCTGAGGGAGCCGAGGGGTATCTGCAGTGTCATGGCATCTCCCTGGGATGCTCGGTGATCGCGGGCCGGCCGTCAGGCCAGGCGGCCGCTGAGGAGGAAACAGCCGTCGAGCGCCGCGCGCTCGACGGCGACGGTGCGGGCTCCGCGCCACTGCACCGACCTGCTGGTCCACCGGTCCAGCCCGGTCGGTCCCTCCTGGGAGCCGAGCCGTCCGGCCAGGTCCTTGCTGATGATCGTGACGATCAGCTGGGTGACGCCCTCGACCACCGGCCCGCCGAGGATGTACCAGAAGGGAACGTCTGCCTGGTAGCCGCTGCGCGGCTCGTGGTCGGAGACGAACGAGATACGGGCGGAGGCGGGGTCGAAGACCATGCGGGACTGGCTCGTCACCCAGTAGGTCATCGAGATGCCGGCCTTGAGATCGCAGTCGCCCTCGACCCGGATGGCCAGCTCACCCCCGACGACCCCGACCGTCAGCGACGTCACGCGCGGTGTGTACCAGATCGCCCCTTCATGCAGGGATCTGGTGGAGAAGGTGGACGTGTTGCGTACGGCCCGCAGGGCGGGATCGTAGGCGAGGTCCGCGACGGAGGCGTCGCCGCCGAACACCCCGGGCAGGCCGGGCCGGACCATCTCGGTCAGGAACAGCTCCGGGGACACGGCGAACGTCACCTCCCCGCCGCCGGTGGTCAGCTCCGGGTCGACGACCCTGGGCAGCCCGGAGACGTCACGGCCGTCGGTGACGCTGAGCACCGCGACGTGCCCGGGGTCGTCGGGCGCGAGGCTACGCGAGTAGCAGAACGCAGAACGGACCGGGTTCAGCCGGCCGCCCTGGCCCGGTGCGACCAGGTTGACCTGGGCGAGCGCGTACGACAGCGCGGTGGCGTGCTCGACCAGGTGCTCGGCGATGGCGCCCACGACGATGTCCCGCCCGGTCTCCCCGAGCCGGTCGAGGGCCTTCGCCGGGCCGGTGAGCGCCACAGGGGTGACCACGCCGGGCACGGGCACGTCGCCCGGCTGGCCGGCCCTGGTCAGGTCGAACACGAGGTCCCTGGGCCGTCCCACGTCACCCGGCAGGAGGTGGAGGGAGACCGTCACCACCGCGGTGGCGCCGGTGAGGTCGATCGCGTCGCCGGATCCTCCCGCGACGCCTCCCGAGACGATCGGCAGGGCCAGCCGCAGCAGGTCTCCCGGGTCGCCGGGCAGGACGCGCCATGCCCCCAGACGCGCAGAGCCCTTGTACGGCGTGCCGAAGTTCTCTCCCTCGAAGGAGAACTCGTCGGCCGGCGTCCGCGGCCGGACGGCGAGCATCCGGTTCACGGACTCCACCGACAGCGTGGTCACCGTGTCCCAGCCGTGCAGATCCATGGGTCGTCCCCGTCCGCCACTGTCATCCCCGTGCCACCTTGCGGCGTCCCGCGTGCTGCGGAACGCCGCGGCCGGGTCACGGGCTCCGCACCGGCCCCCGCCGGCGCCCCCCGGAGCCGTGCCCCCGCTTCCCCCGCACCGCGCCCCGATCGCGGCATGGCAGGAGCATGACCCGGCCGGATCGCCATCCGATGTATGCCGAGTTGTCGTGCTCGTCAGGAGCGTGCGCAGGGGTGCCGGTATAGGCACGTCGGGCGGGTAGGTCCGCCACTCGGTCGCGGACGGCTCGGATCGTCAGATGCCGCCGGGTCCCGGAAGGTGTCACTCCGCCCCGGCCTGCCCGGCCTTCTCGTGCTCCAGCGCGTTCTCGTGCTCCAGTGCCTTCTCCTGTTCCAGCGCCGCCACCCGCCCGGCGGCCCACTCGGCCCAGTCGCGTTGCGCGGCGGTCAGGCGCAGGCCCCACTCCAGCGCGATGTCGCCGTACAGCCGCAGCGCGTCGTTGCCCTGGCCGATGACGAACTCGCGGATGCCGAGGAGCTGGTCGTGCTCGTGGACGGCACGCTCGGCGAGCCGCTCCAGATAGCCGCGGGCGGCGCCGGTGCCGACCTGGTCGAGGAAGAAGACCCGCAGCAGCATGTCGCTGCGCCGGGTCATGGTGGGCGGCACCTCGACCAGCCAGTGGCGCAGCTCGGCCCGGCCCTCCTCGGTGATCTCGTATTCCTTCCGCCCGCGCGGGCCCTCCGCCGCGACCCGCACCAGCCCTTCCTTGGCCAGCCGGCCGAGCTCGGCGTAGAGCTGGCTCTGGGTCGCGGGCCAGACGTTCTCCAGCGACAGCTCGAAGGTTTTCAGCAGGTCGTAGCCGCTGGCGGGCCCGGCCGACAGAAGGCCGAGCATGGCATGACGAAGGCTCATGGGTCCGATCGTACATTCCTGTGTTGACATGTCGCTAGTGGAGGTTCTACTTTCGACATGTCACTAATGGAACGTCGAACTAAGGAACCCCCCGTGCTCCGTTACGTCCTCACCTTCCTCCCCTGGATCGCCTTCGCCGTTCTCAGCACGAACGGTGAGGCCAGATTCGGAGCCGCGGCCGCGCTCCTCGTCTCGATCGTGCTGCTCGCCGTCGACCGCAGGGCGGGGCGTGGCTGGGACGAGATGGTCATCGAGCTCAGCTCGGGGGTGTTCTTCGCCGGTCTGACGCTCGCCGCGTTCACGGTCACGCCGGCGCCCTTCGGCGAGTACGGCCCGGCCGTCTCGGTGGCCTGGCTGGCGCTCACCGCCTGGGGGTCGCTGGCCATCCGCAAGCCGTTCACGCTGGGCATCGCCCGCCGGACGACCGCTCCCGAGGTGCACGCGACCCCGTTGTTCTACCGCGTCAACGCCGTCATCACCGCCGTGTGGGCGGTGGGCTTCACCCTCAACGCCGTCGGCCTCGCCCTGCTGCTCGCCTTCGCCCCGCACGCCACCGCCGCGATCATCGCGGTGAAGGTCTGCGGCTTCGCGCTCCCCGCCCTGTTCACCATCCGCTACCCCCAGATCGTCCGCGCCCGCTACGCCGCCTGAAGGGAATCACCGACATGACCGCCTCCTACCTGACCGGCCGCCTCGCCCCCGTGCCCGACGAGATCGACGCGCTCGACCTGCCGATCGAGGGCACGCTCCCGCCCGAGCTCACCGGCCGCTACTTCCGCAACGGGCCCAACCCCCGCCCCGGAGAGGACCCCGGGCACTGGTTCGTCGGTCACGGGATGCTCCACGGCGTCCGGCTGCGCGACGGACGGGCCGAGTGGTACCGCAACCGCTGGGTCCGCACCACCCGCCTCGCCGGCGCGCCGTATGTGCACGAGCGCGGCGTCGACCTCGCGGCCGTCCCCGCCAACACCCACGTGATCCGGCACGCCGACAAGATCCTCGCGCTCGTGGAGAACGGCCTGCCGTACGAGATGACGCCGGAGCTCGACACGGTCGGCCCCTGCGACTTCGGCGGGCGGCTGGCCACGGCGATGACCGCGCACCCGAAGGAGGACCCGATCACCGGGGAGCTGCACTTCTTCGGGTACGGCTGGGCCAAGCCCTACCTCACCTACCACCGCCTGTCCGCAGCCGGCGAGCTGGTGGAGAGCAGACCGGTGGACGTGCCCGGGCCCACCATGGCCCACGACTTCGCGATCACGAAGCACCACGTGGTGTGGCTCGACCTGCCGGTCGTCTTCGACTTCGACCTGGTGGGCCGCGGCATGCCGTACCGGTGGGACGACGCGTACGGCGCGCGGCTGGGCGTGATGAGCCGCGGGACCGGCGACGTGCGGTGGTTCGAGATCGACCCCTGCTACGTCTTCCACGTGGGCAACGCGAGCGAGGACGAGCACGGGCGCCTCGTCGTCGACGCGGTGCGCTACTCCCCGGGGGCGTTCTGCGGCTTCTGGCCGACCATCGGCGGCGCGGTCAACCCGGCCGCCCACACCGGGGGCGCGGCCCTGCACCGTTGGACGCTCGATCCCGCCACCGGCGTCGCCAAGGACGAGCCGCTCGACGACCTGGACGTCGAGTTCCCCACGATCAACGAGACGCGCACCGGTCTGACCAGCCGTTATATATACGCGGTCAGCAAGGGCGCGATCGTGAAGTACGACACCGCGAACGGCGCGAGCCGGGCGCACCAGACGGGCGAACGCTCGCCGGGCGAGGCCGTGTTCGTCCCCGCCTCGGGCGCCAGGGCCGAGGACGAGGGCTGGCTGCTGTCGATCGCGGGCACCGAGCACGGCGCCGAGCTGCTCGTGCTCGACGCGTCGGACCTGGCCCAGGTGGCGTCCGTACGGCTGCCGCGCCGGGTGCCGGCCGGATTCCACGGCTCGTGGATTCCCGACGAGATCCCCGGCGACATCCTCCGCGCGTGAGCCGTACGGGCGCGTGCCACGCGATGTCCTTCTCCCGCACCGTCCCGGTCGATGGCGTAGCTCGACGGGCGGCTCGTTATTGCGTCAGCCGCACCGGCCTGAGCGTCTCCGCGCAGCAGGCCGAGCCGCGCTCCTGGCTCGACGGAGTACTAGGCGGTACGACCGAGTTGGTGGATGCGTCGCACCCGGCCGTCGTCGGCGACGTCGCCGATCAGGATCCAGTCGATCACCACGTGTCCGCGCTTGCGGTGCTCCGTTATGAGGCAGCAGCGTGCGGCGAACTCATGGCCGTTGACGAAGAGGTCGTCGATTCGCATCTCGATGGAGGTGACGTTCTTGCGTGCCGGGGCCGCATGGCCGACCAGTTGGTCGCGGGTGAGCGTTGTGGCGGATTCGGCGGCGGGTAGTTCCATGCGGCCCAAGCGATGAAGCGGTGCTGTCACCGCGCGCTTCGCTCAGGAAGCCGCGAGGCTCTTTGCTCAGGAAGTCGCGAGCAACAAGGCCATGGTTGTTCCGGTGACCACGACCAGCACCACGGGCGCCACGGCGTGGGAGCGGTGGCGCCGGTGCGTGAAATCGCGGGCGCGGAGGTGGAATCCGACTGCGCCGATCAACAGCAGCGTGAGGCCGGCCGCTGCCGCGACGGCGAGCGGCTTGAGCCAGAGGCCGGCCGCGAGCCCGAGCGCGCCGGCGATCTCCAGGGTGCCGATCGATCGGGTCATCGTCGAGCCGACGCCGAGCCTGAGCAGGTTGGCCGCCACGGGATCCCGTAACAGGACCTTCTGGGCGCCGGCGAGCAGGAAGACGAGAGCGACCAGAATGCTCAGCGCGTTGGCGACAAATGGCATGGTAGGACCCTTCATAGCAAATAGAACGAACATTCCTTTTCTAGAAGGGAGGCGCAAAGTTGTCAAGCACGAATGTTCGTTCTACGTTGTGATCCCATGGCACGCATGCCCAAAGAGCACCTCGAAGCCCGCCGCCGCCAGATCCTGGACGCCGCCCGGCGCTGCTTCATCCGCAACGGCTTCCATGCAACGTCCATGCAGGACGTGCTGACCGAGGCCGAGTTGTCGGCCGGGGCCGTCTACCGCTACTTCAAGAGCAAGGACGACATCATCGCGGCGACCGCCGCCGAGGCTCTGGCCGAGGTCGCGTCGGCGTTCGAGGCGGAGGACGACGCGCGGCCGCCGGATCTGGACAACATCGTCGATCTCGTGCTGGGGGTCGAGCGCCCGCCGCTGTCCGGATCGCAGGAGTCGGCCCAGCTGCTGGTCCAGGTCTGGTCGGAGGCTCTGCGATCGCCGTCGCTGGGCACGAAACTGAAGGAGGTCATGACGGAGGCTCGCCGCGTGGTCGGCGACCTCGTGGTGCGGCATCAGCAGCGCGGGCTGCTTCCCGCCGACGTCCCGGCCGAGCACGTGGCCGATGTCCTGATGGCCCTGGTCGACGGGTTCCTGGTGCGCCGCGCGGTATACGGCCACGCGGATTCGGCGACCTTCAGGAACGGCATGCGCGCCCTGATGTCGGCGCCCGCGCAAGCCGCCCGATAGAGATGAACATTGGCTCTTGACGACGATCGGAGGATCATGCTCTTCTAAAAAGAACGATCATTCGTTCTGTGAGGGTGGGTTCGTGACTACGAAAGCGGACGTTCTCATCGTCGGCGCGGGGCCGACCGGCCTGGTGCTGGCCATCGACCTGGCACGGCGGGGAGTGATCCCACGGATCATCGACGCCGGGCGCGCGGACCACCGGGAGAGTCGGGCGGTGTCGATCGTGGCGAGATCGCTGGAGATGCTGGACGATCTCGGGCTGGCCCAAGCCGCCATCGAACGAGGCGTCCCGCTGCACACGCTGAACTTCTACCAGGGCACGACGGCCCTGGCCGAGATGGACGTGACGGCCGTGGACTCCCCGTTCCCGCTGGACCTGTGCATCCCGCAGTGGCAGACGGTCGCGCTGCTGCGCGAGCGCGCCGAGGAACTCGGAGTCACCATCGAATGGGACACCCGCCTGGTCGGGCACCAGGCCGGCGAGCGCGGCGTCAGTGTGGAGCTCGGCCACGGGGACGGTCGCGGCGAACGGTGCGAAACCGGGTGGCTGATCGGCGCCGACGGCGCCCACAGCACCGTGCGTGAGACGGCGGGCATCACCCGGGAGAGAGCCGACCTGAAGCGGGGGTTCATCCTGGGCGACGTCGCCGTGGACTGGCCGCTCACGCGGGACCGCTTCCATGTCTACTTCGGCAAGTCTGGCCTCGTGGCGGTCTTCCCCATGATCGGGGGCTACTGGCGCATCCTGGCCAGCACGCCGGACGACCGGCCGCCGCAGAGCCCAGGGCTGGACGACTTCGCCGCCTACGTCGCCGAACGCACGCCTTTGGACTCTGGCGTACGCGATCTGCAGTGGAGTTCATCGTTTGTGGCCCGCGAGAGCCTGGCCGACCGGCTTCGCCAGGGCCGGATCCTCCTGGCCGGCGACGCCGCGCACAGCCACAGCCCGGTGGGCGGCCAGGGCATGAACACCGGCATGCAGGACGCCTACAACCTGGGCTGGAAACTCGCGCTCGTCGTCACCGGGCGTGCCGAGGAGTCCCTCCTGGACAGCTATCAGGCCGAACGCTGGCCCGTGGTCAAGGCCGTGGTCGAGGCGACCTCGGCCACCACGAAGGCCGCCACCGGCAGCACGCCGGTCGCCCACAGAGCCAGACGGCACGCGCTGCGCCTGTTCGGCCGGCTCAATCCCGTGCAGCAGCGGCTGTCGAACGCCTTCGGCGAACACCTTGTCCACTATCGCGACAGTGACCTCGTCTTCGAACGCTGGCACGAATCACAGGCCAGAGCGTGGAGTGACGTCGCCAGCACCGGACCGGAAGCCGGCGAGCTGGTACGGGACGTCTACGTCGAGAACCGTGAGGGACCGGTGGCGCTCCGCCACATCCTCCGGACGCCGGGCCACCACCTCGTCCTGTTCGCGGCCGACACGACAGACTCCGCCACCCTGGCCGCCTGGCAGTCCTCCGCACACGAGGCGATGGCCGGGCACGGCGAGGTCCATGTCATCACCCTCGGCCACCTGCCGCACGACCCCATGGACGGAGCCTTCGCCGACCTGCGCAGCGAGGCGCACAACCGCTACGGCGTGCGCCGCCCCAGCCTGTACCTGATCCGCCCGGACAAGTACGTCGGCTTCCGGGGCGACAGCATCGACTTCGCACCCGTGAACGACTACTTCCACGCCCTGGGCGCCCGCCCGTGACACCGCCTGCCGACCAGAGGAGCTGGACAACCCCGTGACACAACAACCGACCGCCCCCGAGAGCCTGACCGGAATCGGCGCGACCGCCCTGGGCGTGGCCCTCCTGCGCGCCCAGGAGAGCAGCCGACCGGACCGGCTGTTCGACGACCCCTACGCGCGGCACTTCCTGGCGGCCGTCGATCCGGCGTTCACCCCTTGGGCCGCCGGGCCTTCTCCAGCGACCGCACGTTTCCTGCAGGTCATGGCCGAGCAGGTCGCCGTCCGCACCCAGTTCCTCGATCGCGCGCTACTGGATGCCGCCGAAGGAGGATGCGAGCAAGTCGTCCTGCTGGCGTGCGGCATGGATGCCCGCGCGTTCAGGCTCGCCTGGCCGCCCGGCACCAAGGTCTTCGAGCTGGACTTCGCCGACGTGCTCGCATTCAAGGCAGCCGTACTCGACGGCCGCGGCGCGACCGCCGCGTGCCACCGCGTCGAGGTCGCCACCGACCTACGCCAGGACTGGCCGCGCGCGCTGACGGAGTCCGGCTTCAACCCGGAGCGGCCGGCCGCCTGGCTGGCCGAGGGCATCCTGTACGCGCTCCCGCCCGAAGCCGCCGACCTGCTCCTCGACCGGATCACCACCCTCTCCGCCCCAGCAAGCATGCTCGCCCTGGATCACATGAAGGACTCCGAGCTGCTCCGCAGCGCCCGCGCGGACATCTCCGCCGAACTCGTCGACCTGTGGCGCGGCGGCCCCACCGAGGACCTCAATGCCTGGCTTACCCGCCGCGGCTGGCAGCCCACCGTGACAGACATCGCCGAGGCCGCAGCCGCCTGCGAACGCCCGATTCCACCCGCGTTCGATCCCGCGCGCGCCGACGCCGGCCGGGGCTGGCTGGCCGCGGCACACCTCCCGAAACCTCGCTAAGAGGCCCCTCGACGTGCCTTACCGGCACCCCATGTAACGCGCGATGTGCGTTGGTGCAGCTCTTCCGCAGTGATGGCCCCGTCGACCCGGCCCCGGCACCATCCGCATCCACGCCACCCGATCGTCGGGCAGAACATCACGAACGTCCCGGGCACGGCTTCATCGCTGCACACCTCCCCTGGCCACCTTGGAAACCGCAGGTGGAAGCGCCGTGGATTCGCGCCGCGCCTGGCCGGGGGCACCTAGCTAGGGCACGGGGCGATAGTGGGTGGTGACCCGGCCGTCGTCGAGCACGTGCAGGGCGATGGCCGGCGGCAGGTCGTAGTCGACCGGGGGATGCGCCGAGGTCTCGGACGGCAGCAGCGCGGTGCTGACCACTCCCGGCGCGACCAGCAGCGGCAACCCGGCGAACGTCGTCGACGCCCCAGTGTGGGCGTGCCCGGCCAGCACCGCGATGGCGTGCGGGTGGCGGCCCAGGACCTCCGCCAGCCCCTCCGGCCGCCCGAGCCGGATGCCGTCCACGTACGGGATGCCGAGCGCGACGGGCGGGTGGTGCATGCCGACGAAGGCGGGGACGCCGGGCGTGGCGGCGAGCACGGAATCGAGCCAGGCCAGGGTGTCGTCGTCCAGCGCGCCCTCGGACCGGCCGGGGATGCTGGAGTCGCACAGCGCGATCGTCGCGTGGTCGAGGTTGAGCGCCTGGTTGACCGGGTGGTCGCCGTCCTGCTCCAGCAGGACCTTGCGGAGGTTGCCGCGCGCGTCGTGGTTGCCCGGGCACAGCACGAGCGGCACGTCGTCGCCGGCGATCAGCTCGCGGACGGTCTCGTACTCCTCCATCGCGCCGTGGTCCGCCAGGTCGCCGGTGAGCACGATCGCGTCGGGCCGCAGCGCCCGTGCGTAGGTGAGCGCGCGGGCGGCGCGCGAGGTGTTCCGCTCGCTTCCGTCGATGTGGATGTCGCTGACGTGCGCCAGCACGAGCATGTGATACCTCCGGGCGGATGGTGGGAGCTCCAGCTTCTCACGCGCGCGAGCGGCGGTCAGGACGGCGAACACCGCGGTGTGACGCGTATCTCATCGAGACCGTGACAGGGGGTGGCCGTGCTCAGCGTCGACTACCGCCTGGCGCCGGAGAGCCCCTACCCCTGCGGCCCCGACCACTGCGAACGGACCGCCCTGTGGCTGGTCGAGCACGCCGCCTTGGGGCGCGGCTTCCGGCTCGACCGAATCCGGCGCGCCGAGGTCACCGCCGACGTCACCGCCGAGGCCGCGCCGCCCGCGAGCTCGCCACCCTCGACCCGGCGCTCGCGACCGCGACGCACGCCGAGTCGCTGGAGTCGTTCACGAACCGCGCGTAGACCGCCCGGACAGCCGTTCGGCGAGGATCCGGGCCCTGGCGAGCTGCACCTTCCGCGCCTGGCCCGCCGCGAATCCCATCACGAGCCACGGTGCGCTCAGGTCCAGCCGGTCGTCCACCCGCGTGCCGCCGGCCTCGGGGGACAGGTCGAAGCGGTAGCCCATCCGGACGCCGCCGGGGCTGCGCACCTGTCCCCGTACGGACAGTCCCTCGGTCAGCAGCGTGACGGCGATGGGGTTGTCGTACTTCAGGCCGAGGAAGCGGAACCGCTCGATGGAGGTGTAACGCACCACCCCCGGCTCGGACCGGTCGACGTCCCGCACGGCGACCACGAGCGGTGACAGGCCGATGTAACTCTCCGGCGTCGTGAGGTGCTCGAACACCTTCTCCGGCGCGGCGTCCACGTGGAACGTGTTGGTCAGCACCCGTGTGGGCACCCGGCCTCCCCTGATCGTGCTTAAAGGGGATTGTGGCAGGACCGGATCGCCGCACGGACGCCGGACGATCACGATGAGGTGTCGCGCAGGAAGGCGGCCGTCGCGGGATCGGCCGGATAGAACGACTCGATGGCCAGCTCGGAGACCGTGATGTCGAGCGGGGTGCCGAAGGTCGCCACGATGCTGAAGAACGACAGCTCCCGCCCGGCCCGCCGCACCCGGAGCGGCACGAGGATGTCCCCGGGGCCGGGCAGCTCCACCTCGGGTTCCGGCTGTTCGCAGGGGTAGTCGCGCAGCTCGGCGTACAGCTCGGTGAGCTGCGGGTCGGCGGTGAGCGTGATCTGCCGGCGCAGCCGTCCGAGCAGGTGCGCCCGCCACTCGCCCAGGTTGAGGATGTGCGGGGCGAGCCCTTCAGGGTGCAGACTCGCCCGCAACACGTTGCTCAGCAGGTCGGGGTCCACGCCCTCGGCCAGCAGCGCGATGCCCTCGTTGGCGTCGACGAGGTTCCAGACCCGGTCCACCACCACGGCCGGGTAGGGGTCGTGGGCCGACAGCAGCCGCCGGATCGCCTCGCACACCGCCGCCATCCCCGGCGAGTCGAGCGGCGACTCGGTGTAGACGGGGGCGTATCCCGCGGCCAGCAGCAGGTGGTTGCGCTCGCGGAGGGGCAGGTCGAGGTGCTCGGAGAGGTGGAGCACCATGTCCCGGCTCGGCGTGGCCCGGCCGGTCTCCAGGAAGCTGATGTGCCGGGTGGAGATCTCGGCGCGGTTGGACAGTTCGAGCTGGCTCATCCGCCGGTGCTCGCGCCACTGGCGCAGGAGCTCCCCGAACGGCCGCTGATAGAGCGTTGCGACGGTCACGTTCTGGACGCTATACGGTCGCCGATCGGCCCGGCGATTACCCCTGAGGTAGGCGCCGGACCGCCCGGGCGGCATCGGCTACTCCCAGCGGAACAGCCGGGCCGCGGCGAGACCGGCGGCCAGCGCCCAGCCCGCCAGTACGGCGAGGTGGAGCGGCTGGGGCGCGTGCCCGCCCAGGGCGTCCATCAGTCCCTGCCCGAAGGCGCCCGTGGGCGTGAAGTCGCTGATCCTGCGCAGGATTTCGGGCATGAGCGGCCGGGGCAGCCACATCCCGGCGAGGAACAGCAGGGGGAACATGAGAGCCGAGCCCACTCCCTGGACGACGCGGGCGTTCGGCGCCACGGCGGCCAGCAACAGGCCGATGGCGAGCATGGTGAGCGAACCGAGGACGAAGACCACGGCGAACGTCCAGGGCGAGCCGGGGAACGGCACCCCGAGGACCAGGCGACCCAGCACCAGCGTCAGCGTGGTGGCGACCACGGACACGACCACGTTGATCACCAGTTGGGCCGCCAGCAGCGCGCCCGGCCGCACCGGTGTGGTGGACAGCCGTCGCAGCACGCCGCGTTCCCGGTAGATCACCAGGCTGCCCGGCAGCACGCTGAGCCCGAGCGTCACGACCGACAGCAGCACCATCATCGCCGTGAAGGGCGCGTCCACGAACCGCTGCCCGCCCAGCGACGGATCCGCGTCGCGGAAGCCGGGGATCGTCGTGCCGAGCCCCAGCAGCAATCCCACCGGCAGCACGATCGCGAAGAACACCGCCATCGGCTCCCGGAGGAAGAGCCGGGCTTCCACGGCCGCGAGTTTTCCGAAGGCTTTCGTCATGACTCCTCCTTGCCGGTGAGAACGAGGAACGCGTCGTCGAGGGTGGTGCGCTCCATGCGCAGGCCCCGCGTACGCGACGGGGGCAGCACGGCGGCGACGGCGCTCAGCAGGTCGCCGGTGCCGGTGACGGTGACTTCCCCGCCGTTCCTGGTGAGGGACGCCACCTCGGGCAGCGCCCGCAGACCTTCGACGGGATCGTCGGTGTGGAAGATCAGGCGCTGCTCGCCGCCGGCGCGGGCGACCAGCCCGGCGGGGGTGTCCACCGCCCGCACACGCCCCCGGGAGATGACCGCGACCCGGTCGCACAGGCGCTCCACCTCCTCCATGAAGTGGGTCACCAGCAGCACGGTCACGCCGCGTTCCCTGATCCGTGAGACCAGGTCCCACGTGTCGCGGCGGGCCTGCGGATCGAGGCCGGTGGTGAGCTCGTCGAGTATCGCGACGCGCGGGCTTCCGACCAGCGCGAGCGCGACCGACAGCCGCTGGCGCTGACCGCCCGACAGCTTGCCGAAGGGTGCGCGGAGATCGAGCCCGGCCTCCACGGCCAGGGCCCGCCAGTCGGCCGGGCGGGAGTAGAACGAGGCGTAGAGCGCCAGCGCCTCCCCGACCCGGATCTTGTCGGGCAGCGAGCACTCCTGGAGCTGCACGCCGACCTGTTCCTTCAGGTCCGCGTCCACGGTGACGGTGCCCGCGGTGGGGGTGCGCAGCCCGGCGACGCACTCGACCGTCGTCGTCTTGCCCGCCCCGTTGCGGCCCACGATGCCGAAGACCTCGCTCTCCTCCACGGAGAACGACACGTCCTCGACCGCCACCTTCGTTCCGTACGCCTTGCGTAGGTGGTCCACGGTGATGATTGCCATGGCCAAGACGCTAGGAATCGGACGGTCCGCGGAGAATGCGGCTGCGGACCCGATGGGGGTGCACTTTCCTCCACCCCCATCGGGCGGATCGGGCCACTGTGCCGGCCCGGTGTCGCCCTCCAGACTGGACCCATGACCTCAGCTCGCCCGACGTTCACCACCCTGGTGCGGAGCGCCGCCCTCGCCGGCCTCGCCCTGCTGGGCCTGGCCGCCGGCCTGGTGATGCTTGCGGCGGTGCTGCTCACCTTCCTGGTCGGCCTGGTGCCCGTCTTCCCCTCGGCCGTAAGGCTCACGCGGGCCGTGACCCGGCTGCAACGCGGGCTGACCGCCCGATGGTCGGGCATACCGGTGGACGAGCCGTACCGGCCCGCGCCGCCTCCTCCGGTGCCCCAGTCCGACGGGTGGTACCGCGACGGCCGCACGCTGTACAAGCGGCCGACGATCCCGGCCTTCAACCAGCGGTGGAACTGGATGACGAAGGACCCGGCCACCTGGCGCGACCTCGCCTACCTGCTCGCCGCGCCGCTGACGAACGGGCTCGTGGTCGCCGCGCCGCTGCTCGCGACCGCGTACGGCGTCGCGTGGGCGGCCGGAGGCAACCCGGTGATGGGCGCGGTCTGGATCCTGCTCGCGGTGATCGGCGTGCGCTGGTACGCGCCGTGGGCCGTGCGCCTCCACGGCCAGGTCGCCGCCGCGCTGCTGGGGCCCACCGAGAAGGCCAGGCTGGCCCGGCGGGTCAGCCGCCTGGACGCCGCCCGCACCGAGGCGGTCGACTCCCAGGCGGCGGAGCTGCGCCGGATCGAGCGCGACCTGCACGACGGCGCCCAGGCCCGCCTGGTGGCGATCGGCATGACGATCGGCGCGGCCGAGCAACTGCTGGAAGACGACCCGCAGGCCGCCCGGGCGCTGCTCGGCAAGGCGAGGGAGGCCTCGGCGACCGCGCTGCAGGAGATCCGGCGACTGGTGCGGGGCATCCATCCCCCGGTGCTGGCCGAGCGCGGCCTCGGCGACGCCGTACGCGCCCTCGCGCTGGACAGCCCGCTGCGCACCCACGTCACGGTCGACCTGCCCGAGCGCGCCACCGCCCCCCTGGAGTCGGCGGCGTACTTCGCGGTCAGCGAGCTGCTGGCCAACGCCGCCCGGCACGGCGACGCGACTGAGGCGTGGGTGGACGTGAGCACGCAGGGGCCGGCGCTGCGCGTGACGGTGACCGACGACGGTCACGGCGGCGCGGACCCCGAGCAGGGCACCGGTCTGCGCGGCATCGAGCGCAGGCTCGGGGCGTTCGACGGCGTCCTCGCGGTGAACAGCCCGGTGGGCGGCCCGACCACGGCCGTCATCGAACTGCCCCGGGCGTTCCGGGTGCGGCCGGCGCCGATGACCCCGTGGCGTTACTTCGGCCGCCTCTGCTGGGGACTGTGGCCGATCGCGCTGTTCCCGCAGGGGCTGGTCGCGATGGTGCTCAAGCTGGTGGGGTCGCCGGTGAAGTCCTGGTTCCTCGGCCTGCACGTGCCCGGGCCCTTCCAGTGGCCGGTCATCGTGGGCATGATGCTGCTCGGCGGCGGCCTGCTGGCCGTCGCGCTGGCGACGACGGTGCGGACCAGGGAAGCGGAGGGCGGCACGTGCGGGTAGTGCTGGCGGAGGACCTGCACCTGCTGCGGGAGGGCCTGGTCGCCCTCCTGCGCGCGCACGGCTTCGAGGTGGTCGCGGCGGTCGAGTCCGGCCCGGAGCTGCTCGCCGCCCTGGTCGGCGAGCGTCCCGACGTGGCCGTCGTGGACGTGCGGCTCCCGCCGACCTTCACCGACGAGGGGCTGCAGGCCGCCCTGGCCGCGCGGCGGCAGGTGCCCGGCCTGCCGGTCCTCGTGCTCTCCCAGCACGTCGAGCAGCTGTACGCCAGGGAGTTGCTGGCCGACGGGTCCGGCGGCGTGGGCTACCTGCTGAAGGACCGGGTGTTCAACGGCGAGCAGTTCGTGGACGCCGTACGCCGGGTCGCGGCCGGCGGGACGGCCATGGATCCCGAGGTGATCGCCCGGCTCCTGGCGAGCAACGCGCGCAACGAACCGCTCGGCCGCCTCACCCCCCGGGAGCGCGAGGTGCTGGAACTGATGGCCGAGGGCAGGTCGAACGCCGCGATCGGGCAGCGGCTGTTCCTCAGCGACAGCGCGGTGGGCAAGCACACGGCGAGCATCTTCACCAAGCTCGGCCTGGCGCCCTCCGACGACGACAACCGGCGCGTCCTCGCCGTGCTCGCCTTCCTCAACAGCAAGTAGGGCCGGCCGGGAATGTCGGTGCCGGGCGCTACTTTGGAGCGAGTCGTGGCACAGGCAGGAGGTCGGGATGAAATTCCAGGTTAACCGCGACGTTCTGGCCGACGCGGTGGCGTGGGCGGCCCGGGTGCTGCCCGCCCGGCCCGCCGTGCCCGTTCTCGCGGGCCTGCTGTTGGAGGCGGGAGACGACCTGCGGGTGTCCGCCTTCGACTACGACGTCTCGGCCCGTGCCGACGTCGAGGCCGACGTCGCCGAGCCGGGGCGGGTGCTGATCCCCGGGAAGGTCCTCGCCGAGATCACCCGGAGCCTGCCCGCCCGGCCCGTCGAGATCGTCAGAAGCGGCTCGGAGGCGGTGCTCACCTGCGGCAGCACGGAGTTCGGGCTGATCACGATGCCGGACGAGGACTTCCCCGCGATGCCGCAGATGCCGCCGAAGGTCGGCGCCGTGGGCGGGGGTGCCTTCGCCACCGCGGTCGGGCAGGTGGCCGCCGCCGCGAGCCGCGACGACACGCTGCCCATGCTGACGGGCATCCGCGTGGACATCGAGGGCGTGCGGATGTCGATGGCCGCCACCGACCGCTACCGCATCGCCGCCGCCGAGTTCCTGTGGCACCCCGAGCGGCAGGACGTGGGGCACGGCGTGGTCGTGCCGGCGCGGGTGCTGGTCGAGGTGGCCCGGTCGCTGCGCGGCGGCGAGGTGGCGATCGGCCTGGGCGACAACGTGGCGGGTTTCGAGAGTCAGGGGCGCACGACGACCGTGCGACTGCTGGACGACCAGTTCATCGACTACCGGTCCCGGCTGACCGCGCAGTGGACGATCCACGCGGACGTGGAGGTGGGACCGTTCGTGGAGGCCGTCAAGCGCGTCGTGCTGGTCGCCGAGCGCAACGCCGCGGTCCGGCTGTCGTTCTCCCAGGGACAGGTGCTGATCCAGGCCGGGGGCGGTGACATCGGCAGAGGCGCGGAGGTCGTCGACGCCGAGCTGGAGGGTCCGGACACCCAGATCGCCTTCCAGCCCCACTTCCTGCTCGACGGGCTGGCGGGGGTCGAGACCGGGCGGGCGCGCATCCACATGGACTCGCCGACCCGTCCCGCGCTGATCACCGACGAGGGCGAGGACCCCGGCTTCCGCTACCTCGTCATGTCCCTGCGGCTCGGCTGAGCCGTGCTCGTTTGACCGGCCTCGCCTAACCGTGCTCGCCTGACCGTGCTCGCCTGATGGGGCCCCGCGGGTGCCGTTCGTACGGACCCGCCGGGCGGTGGGGGTTGAGAAGGCAGGGCTCAGGAGGTGAGGGTGGCGGAGTCGGTGAGGGCGATGAGGATGTGCTCCATGCACGCGTGACCGGCCCGCTCGGCCGCGGTGGCGTCGCCGGCGGCGATCGCGCGCACGATCGCGTCGTGGGGGATGTAGTTCTGCTCCAGGGAGCCGCCGGCCGCCGCGATGCTCGCCCGCAGCGCCGCGGAGAAGTCGACATAGAGGTCGATCAGCACCCTGTTGTGCGTGGCTTCGACGACCGCCACGTGGAAGGCGAGGTCGGCCTCGACGAACGCCTCGGGGTCGCCGTCCGACCATGCCTTCTCGCGCGCGGCCAGCGCGGCCTCGATCGACGCGACGTCCTCGTCGGTCCGCCGCGTCGCCGCGAGGCGGGCCGCCTCGACCTCCAGGGCGCGCCGGACCTCCAGGATCTCCAGTTGCTCGGCCGCGCGCAGCCGCCTGGCCATCGCACCCGACAGCTCGCTGGTGGCCCGCACGTACGTGCCGTCGCCCTGGCGACACTCCAGCAGCCCGGCGTGCGTCAGCGCGCGGACCGCCTCACGGACCGTGTTCCTGCCGACTCCGAGGTGCTCGGCGAGCACCGTCTCGGTGGGAATCTTGGCATTCATCTGCCAGGAGCCGGAGGTGATCTGCTCCTTGAGCTGGTCGATCACCTGGTCCACGAGAGACGCCCGCTGCGCCGTCCGCAGGCTCACGTCAGCCTCCTTTGGGTTGCCAATCATCCGATGATGGAATGAGTGGTAGACCCTCATTATTCCAGAGCCTCCAGAACAAGTCCGGAGCCCCAGGAGGCTATCGAGCGAGCACCGTCGTGGTCATGGAGCCCGGTATGTTCACGCGGATTCCGACCGCTTCCAGGGCTCTACGATATGCCCCTGACTGCCGGTCGAGGGCACCGGCCTGGCCCCACAGGTCGCCGAGCATGCGCCAGGCCCGGGCGGTCTCCCGGTCGGGCGCCTCGCCGTCCAGCAGGTCGTGCGCCCGGTCGAGCGTGCCAGCCGGATCTTCGGACCGTGCCAATGCGATCTCGGCCAGGACCATGTTCGCGGTCGCCGCGGTGGTCCCCTTGGCGCTGTCCAATAGATCCAGTGCCTGACCGGCGAGTTCGGCTGCGGATTCCGCGTCTCCGGTCCGGAACCGTACGAAACTCAGCACCACGAGGCTCCGCGCGTGCTCCTGCCGCTCGGTCGGGAACCGCGCGAAGACGTCCGCCGCGCACTCCGCGAGATCGTTGGCTCGGTCCAAATCCGCGCCTTCGGGATTCGCCGCGGTGATGCGAGCCCAGTGCATCGCGATGCGGGCGCGGCGCACGGCGATCCGGGCCGGACGTCCCGCCGCGAGGGCGTCCTCGGCGAGCTGCACGGCCAGGGCCGAGTCCTCGCCTTCGGCCGCCGTGACGCTGGCCTGCCACAGCGCGAGGATCTCCGCGCTGCGGTCGCTCACGCGTGCCGGGCCCGCGGCAGACAGCACCCGCTCGACGTACGGCAGGCCGGTCTCGGCCTCCACCAGCGCGAGCGCCAGCTCGACGGCCAGCTGGCCCTCGATCACGCCGAGCCGGTCGATCTGGCCGAGCGCGTGGGCGCCGAGGTCGCGCGCCCGCAGCCGGTCGCCGGCCCGCTGGTAGCAGCGGCACAGCGCGACCGTCAGCGGCAGGTCGGCGAGGCGCTCGGGATGCGCGGAGGCCTCGCGGCGCAGCCGCTCGTACGCCTCGACGGCCCGGCCGACGCGGCCCTGGGCCTCCAGCGCCCGCGCCACACCGAGGCGCGCGTGGGCGGCCAGCATCGCGTTGTCCTCACCCGCCGCCTTGACGATCTCGCCGAAGCGGTCGGCCGCCACGGCGGGATCGCCGTGATACAGCTCGAGCTCGGCATGTCGCAGGCCGAGCTCGGTGTCGATGCGCTGCCGGGGTTCTATCCCGTGGAGCAGGAACTCGGTGGTACAACCGAGCCGCTCTGCGAGCAGCCGGGCGACGACCGGTGTAGGCGTCCGCTTTCCGGACTCAATGAGTGAGACGTAACTGTCGGACAGGTCGGGTCCGGCCAACTGGGCCTGTGACATGCGCCTGCTCAACCGCAATCCGCGGACGCGGTCGCCGATGGTTCCCTGACTCGGCATCTGGTCTCTCAGGGCGGGGGAAGGGTCAATAGTGTCGCCATAATGGCACGAAGCGACCGAATCGTGTAACCCTCCGTCAAGAATCACGACGATGAAGGTTCGATCACGGTGTCGAGATATCGGACGGGGAACCGTCGGTCAGTCGTCGTCCCCGTCCTTGCTGGGGAAGATCATCTGGCAGACCTCGAGGTACAAGGTCTCCGGATAGGGGATGTGGGGGACGGTGCGCAGGGCCTGATCCTGGCCGGCCGACTCCATCACGAACTCGCCATAGCCGAGCATGCGGCCGAGGAGCGAGCGTTGGAAGCTCATGTCGGTGACCTTGCTCAGGGGCATCATCGCGACCTTGCGCGTGATGAGGCCGGTGGTGAGAAGCATGCGCTGGGAGGTGACGACGAAGTAGTCGACCGACCACTCCGCGACCTTCCAGACGAATCGAACCAGCAGGAGGAGCCAGGCCCACCAGACGAGGGCGAGGGCCTGGCTCGCACCGTTGTCGCTCAGGAACTTGCTGAGGATTCCGGCGAGGATGAGCCCACCGAAGATCTCGGCGACCGGGCGCAGGAGGACGGCGGGATGGCGCCGGACCATGATGACTTGGTGTTCGTGGGGGAGGAGGTAACGGTTGACCGACGACGGGGCCGAGTCCCCGTGGGTCACAAGTCTCATGTCAGGGTGGCGAAGAACTGCGCCATCGAGTCGGCCGCGCTGACGATTCCGGTAAAGGCCCCGTGGACCGTGTGGGCCGCGTCAGTCGGTCTCGTGAGCAGGTAGAAGCCCGCCGACACGATGAGCGTCCACTTGATGACTTTCTTCGCCTGCAACGCCGTCACCACTCCCATGACCAATACATTACCCAGACGCCCCGTTTGGTAAAGCGGCTAACCGCCAACGGGTTTTCGTGATCGTGACGACGGTCAGCCCCGCTCCGCCGCGGCGGTCGCCAGGACCCGCAGATGCTTGCGGGCGATGCGCTCGACCAGTGCGGGGTGCGCGTGTCCGGTGACCTCGATGGCGCCGTGGTGGGCGGCCTGAACGCACCGGGTCACCGTCGCGGGAGGATGCACCCCCGCGAACTCGTCCCTGAGCAGGGCCTCGAGCTGTTCGTAGTGCTCGTCGGCCGGATGCTGGATCATCGCTCTCCCTGGTGGCGCGCCGCTCGCGAGAGCGCGAGGTGACGTCGTCATCACACTGCGTACCCTACTGGGCGCGCAGTGTAACCAGAGGCGAGATGCGGACGGACCGCGCGGAAAGGAAGGGAAATCAGACCCCCGGGAAATCAGACCCCGAGAAATCAGACCCCGAGAAATCAGACCCGGGAAATCAGGCCCGGCAATCGGACGGCGGGGAGATCAGACGACGCCGTACAGGCGGTCACCGGCGTCGCCGAGGCCGGGCACGATGTAGCCGTTCTCGTTCAGCCGTTCGTCGAGGGCGGCCGTCACCACCCGGATCGGCCGGTCGCCGCCGCGGAACGCCTCGTCCAGGTACGCGATGCCCTCGGGCGCGGCCAGCAGGCAGATCGCGGTGACGTCCCGGGCGCCGCGGTCGAACAGGAAGTGGATCGCCGCGGCGAGGGTCCCGCCCGTGGCGAGCATCGGGTCGAGCACGTAGCACTGGCGGCCGGACAGGTCCTCCGGCAGCCGCGTGGCGTAGGTCTGGGCCTTGAGCGTGGACTCGTCGCGGATCATTCCGAGGAAGCCCACCTCGGCGGTCGGCAGGAGCCGGGTCATCCCGTCGAGCATGCCCAGCCCCGCGCGCAGGATCGGCACCACGAGCGGCACGGGGCGCGCCAGCCGTACGCCGTGGGCGGGGGCGAGCGGCGTGTCGACCGTCACGTCGGTGACCCGGACGTCCCTGGTGGCCTCGTAGGCGAGCAGCGTGACCAGCTCGTCGGCCAGGCGGCGGAACGTCGGCGAGTCGGTCCGCACGTCGCGGAGAGTGGTGAGCTTGTGGGCGACGAGCGGGTGGTCGACGACGAGGGTCTCCATGGGAAGAGAAGTTACCGTCTCCTGGGCAAACCCTCGACGTCGGCTGAGTCTTTGATCACGATTTGGAGTGAGCACCGTACGGTACGACTCCGATTCTGCGACCATTGCCTGCGTGAAGACCGTGCGGTGGGGAAGACGATGACAGACGTGGACACTCTTGACTTCGCCATCGTCGTCTATCGCGAGGAGGACCGCTGGGAGGCGGAGATGCTCCCGGTGGCGCTGACCTCCGACCTGGACGGACTCATTCACGCCCTCCGCCAGACCCCCAGCATGGGAACCACGATTGGCATGGTCGCCGTAGGGGATGACTTCTTCGTGGCGTTACGGGTCTTCGGCGAGCAGGTGGACGTCTTCCTCTCGGACATCACGGCCGCCTGGGAGTGGCCGCTGGCGCAGCAGGTCCTCGAATACCTCGACGTGCCGGTGCCCGAGGAGGAGGAGCTCGACAGCGTGCTCCCCGCCGGGGACCTGTCCATCTTCGCCGACCTAGGGCTCGACGAGATGGAGCTGGGCGCGCTGTCCGGCGACCTCGATCTGCTGCCCGACGAGGTCCTGTCCAGCATCGCCGCGCGGCTGGGTTTCTCCCAGCCATTCGAACGCGCCGTCGACGCCGCCATCGGCTGACCTGGGGAGACGGCAATGCCCTCCAGATCCAACCTTTTCTCCGCCGGTTTCGCCCGCATCGACGGCCGCTGGGCCGGCGCCGAGGTCGATCTCGGCGAGGCCGAGATCGCCGACGACCTGAGCGACGCCCTACAGGAGGCCCTCGGGCTCAGCGGCGACGAGCTCGCGCTGCTGTGCGTGGAGGTCGAGGACGAGTGGTTCGCGATCATCCGCTACGAGGACGATCTCGACCCTCGCGTGTTCATCTCCGACGCGCACGCCGTGCAGAACGACCCCCTGGGCGAGATCTTCGCCGAGCTGGCCGGCGTCGTGGTGGACAAGGACGCGCCCGACCTCGGCATCCGTCCGGTCGGCGACCTGGAGCTGCTCAGCGACTTCTCGCTGAGCGCGGAGGAGCTCGTGGAGCTCAGCATGGAGGAGGGTGTGCTGCCCGCCGACATCCTCTCCCTCATCGCCGAGCGGCTCGGCTTCGCCGACGAGCTCGACCGCCTGCGGTGACCGGCTCGCCGCCGGACACGTACGAGGCCGCCATGCGGCTGGCGCTGGCGGAGGCCGTACGGGCGGGCGGGCGCGGCGAGGTGCCGGTCGGCGCCGTCGTGCTCGGCCCGCCCCAATCCGGAGTGTCGCCGCCCGGCTCGCCTGGGCCGGGAAGGGTGCTGGCGGCGGCGGGCAACGACCGCGAGGCGAGCGCCGACCCCACGGCTCACGCCGAGGTGCTCGCCCTGCGCGCGGCGGCGGCGCGGATCGGCGACTGGCGGCTGACGGGCTGCACGCTCGTCGTCACGCTGGAACCCTGCACGATGTGCGCCGGCGCCGCGGTCCTCGCCCGGGTGGACCGCGTCGTGTACGGCGCGGTGGACGAGAAGGCCGGGGCCGCCGGATCGCTGTGGGACGTCCTGCGGGACCGCCGGCTCAACCACCGGCCCGAGGTGGTCATGGGCGTGCTGGCCGGTGAGTGCGCGGCCGTGCTGACCGAGTTCTTCTCGGGCCGCCGCGCCTGACTCGGCGGACGGAAGGAAACGGATGCACGCGCAGTGGTGTTCGTCCGGTAAGCTGCTGCGCGGTGGAGTCGCCTAGTGGCCGAGGGCGCACGCCTCGAAAGCGTGTGTAGGGCAACCTACCGTGGGTTCAAATCCCACCTCCACCGCTCGACGAAAGAGCCGCCGATCCTGATCACAGGGTCGGCGGCTCTTTTCGCGTCCGGAGGCACCGGCCTGGCACGGCCGGTCAGAGCGCGTTCGTCACCCGGGTCCCGGCCGGCCCGGCACAGGCGGCGAGCAGCGCCGGAGAGCGTCTAGTCCTGCAGCTCCAGCACGCGGGCGTGCAGCACCGAGCGCTGGTGGAGGGCGGCGCGCAGGGCGCGATGCAGGCCGTCCTCCAGGTACAGCTCGCCCTTCCACTGCACCACGTGCGGGAACAGGTCGCCGTAGAAGGTCGAGTCCTTGGCGAGCAACGAGTGCAGGTCCAGCACCGCCTTCGTGGTGATCAGTGTGTCGAGCCGGACCTGCCGGGGCGGGATCTGCGCCCACTCGCGGGACGACAGTCCGTGCTCGGGATAGGGCCGTCCGTCACCGACCAACTTAAAGATCACGGTATGTAGTTTAGGAGACGACGCAAAGGTTCGCGCCCGAGGCTCTGCCGGGGGTCTCAGACGCTCCCTGAGAAGGTGTCGCAGCGTGCCGGGTCGCCCGACGAGTAGCCGTTCGTGAACCACTTCTGCCGCTGGGCGGAGGTGCCGTGGGTGAACGCGTCCGGGTTGACCCTGCCCTGGGCCTGCTCCTGGATGTGGTCGTCGCCGACCGCGGCGGCGGCGTCGAGCGCCTCCTGGATGTCGGCGTCGGTGAACGGCTTGGCGTAGAAGCCGGTGTCCACCGCGTTCTTGGCCCACACGCCCGCGTAGCAGTCGGCCTGGAGTTCGAGCCGCACCGAGCCGCTCTCCGCGCCCTGGTCCTGGCCGACGCGGTTCATGGTGCCGAGCAGGTCCTGCGCGTGGTGGCCGTACTCGTGGGCGATCACGTAAGCCTGGGCGAACGGGCCGCCCTTGGCCCCGAACCGCGACTGCAGCTCGTCGAAGAACGACAGGTCCAGGTAGACGTGCTTGTCATTGGGGCAGTAGAAGGGGCCGACGGAGGAGTCCGCGGCGCCGCAGCCGGTCTGCACCCCGCCGGAGAACAGCGTGGTCTTCGCGCCGGTGTACCCCTGGATCTGCTCGCCCCAGTACTTCTGGATGCTGTTGACGACGCCCACGACCCGGCACTTCTCCGACTGGTCGGCGTCGGCGCCGGTCTTGCACTGCGCGCTCAGGTCGCTGGTCGGCTGCAGGCCGGCGGGCTCGTCGCCGCCGCCCGTGATGTTGCCGGGGTTGACGCCGAAGATCAGGGCCACGATGAGGGCGATGATGCCGGCGGCTCCGCCGCCGATGGCCAGACCTCCGCCGCGGAACCCGCCCCCACCGCCGACGTCCTCGACCTGCGAGGCGTCGAGTTGCGCTCGGTCATCGAAATCCATCTGCGACGCTCCCGATGGCGTTGCCGGTTGCTTGCCGGTTGCTTGCCGGGGCTACTGCCCCGGGGGGCGGTGATCATGCCTGACGGTCCGCCATGCCGGATCCGTCTTGCTCTGATCTTCGCGTTTTGCCGGGTTAGGATCACCGCGTGCCTCTGACCGCCTTACCCCGGCTGGTGCCGCCGATGCCGGGCGGGCGGGGGTGGCTCGGCCCGCTGGCCGTGGCCGCTCTCGGGGGGTTCCTCCGGTTCTACCGTCTCGATGTCCCGCACGCGCTCGTCTTCGACGAGCTCTACTACGCCAAGGACGCCTACTCGCTGATCACGTTCGGCGTCGAGCGGCAGTTCGCCGACGGCGCCGACCAGGTGTTCGTACGCGGCGGCACGGACGTGTTCAAGGCGTGCGGGACGTTCGAGGAGTGCGCCGCCTACGTCGCCCATCCCCCGCTCGGCAAATGGCTGATCGGCGCGGGGGAGTGGCTCTTCGGCATCACGCCCTTCGGATGGCGGTGCGTCGCCGCGCTCGCGGGCACGCTCAGCGTGCTGGTCCTGGCGCGGACCGCCCGCCGGATGACCCGCTCGACCCTCCTCGGCTGCCTCGCCGGTCTGCTGCTGGCCCTGGACGGCCTGCACCTCGTGCTGTCGCGCTCCGCGCTGCTCGACGTCTTCCTCATGTTCTGGGTGCTCGCGGGCTTCGCCTGCCTGGTCGCCGACCGCGACGCGGCCCGCATGCGCCTGACGGAGTGGTATCGCACCTCCGCCCTGCACGGACCCCCTCCCCGGCTCGGCCCCCGGCCCTGGCGGCTGGCGGCCGGGCTGTGCCTGGGCGCGGCGACGGCGACCAAGTGGACCGGCGTGCTGTTCGTCGTGGCGTTCGGGATCATGACGCTCGTCTGGGACTGCGGGGCCAGGCGCGCCGTCGGCCTGCGTCGGCCATACCGGCAGGCGGTCCGTCTCGACTGGCCGCTGGGCCTCGCCTGGCTCGGCGCCGTACCGGCCGTCGTGTACGTCGCGTCGTTCGCCGGATGGTTCGCCTCGGCCGGCGGGTGGGGCCGCAACTGGGACCGCGCGACCTCGAACGGCTGGGCCTACTTCGTCTTCGACTCGCTTCGCTCGCTGGTGGACTACCAAAGCCAGGTGTTCGGCTTCCACCAGGGGCTGAGCGCGCACCACGACTACCAGTCGGACCCGTGGACCTGGCCGCTGCTGCTGCGGCCGGTCGCGTTCTTCTACCAGTCGCCCCGCGGCACCTGCGGCGCCGCCTCCTGCTCGCAGGCGATCCTCGGGACCGGCACCCCGGTGATCTGGTACGGCGCGCTGCTCGCGCTGCTCGCGATGGTGGCCTGGTACGCGAGGACCCGCGACTGGCGGGCGGGCGCCGTCCTGCTCGCCTACGCGGCGGGATGGCTGCCGTGGTTCTACTTCGCGCTGGCCGACGACCGCACGATGTACCTGTTCTACGCGATCCCGGCGGTGCCGTTCATGGTCCTCGCGATCGTGCTGGCATGCGGGCTCGTCCTCGGGCCGCCGGGCGCGCCGGCCGCGCGGCGCTCCACGGGGGCGACGGTGGTGGGCGCGTTCACGCTGCTCGCACTGGTCAACTTCTGGTGGCTGTCGCCCGTGCTCACCGCCGTGCCGGTGCCGTACGACGTCTGGCTGAGCCGCATGCTGCTGCGCGGCTGGATCTGATCCGATCGCTAGTTGTAGACGATGAAGTCGGGATAGACGTGGACGCCTGGCCGGCCGCCGATCTCCGCCACCGCGTCGCGGATCTGGCGCAGGTGCTCGACCGTCATCTCGAGCGGCGGCTCGTCCGGCTGGTAGGCGGTGCGGATCGGGTAGTCCTCGCCCGGCACGTTGGTCATCTCGATGTGGCAGCCGAGAACGTGGGTGACGGGCCGGGCCTCGGCGAACTTCACCAGGCGGTCGACGGTCTGCTCGAAGGCCGGCCAGTCCGCGACGTACAGCCGCCCGGGGTAAACGGTGTCACCGGTCAGGAGCAGGCCGGTGGGCGGGTCGTAGAACGTCACCGCCGACCTGTGGTGCCCGGGGCTCGCCAGCACGTCCAGAACGCGGCCGCCCAGGTCGACGCTCCCGGGAACGTCGAGATCGTCGCCGAGCCCGAAGAACTCGCGCACGTGCTCCACGGCGGGATCGACGACGACCGTGTCCGGGCGATGGCGGAACTGGCCGTCGCCCGCGATGTGGTCGCCGTGGCCGTGCGTGTGGGCGACGAGGAGCCCGTAGCCCTCGCGGGGGTGATCGGCCAGCCAGCGGTCCACGATCTCGTCCACCGTCCGGCGCAGCGGGAAGTACGCGGGTGACGCCGTCGCGCCTGTGTCGAGCAGCAGGGCCCGGGTGTTCCCGAACATCAGGAACATGAAGGGCGCCTCGTAGTTGATCGCCTTGTTCTGGCGCAGGACGAACGTGTGCTCGTCGTAGCGGTGCACCTGGATGTCGGGGTCGGTGTTGTGCTTGGCCGACTCCGAGCCGTGAATCCACCGGACGTCGAGGTCCCCCGCTCGCGGAATCGCAGGGAAGTCGATCTGTTCCATTCGGCCCACCCTCCTCTCTCCGTCCGGCGGATGTCCAGCCGATATGGGCCTGGCCCGCCGCGGGAGCCGGGAGGTGAGGATGGCTAGAGGCGGGTCGCGGCCCGGACCAGCCCGGCGACGGCGTGCGACCGGCTGTGCGGCGGCCATGCGATCACCGTCGTCACCGTCGGCGCGTCCAGCACCGGCACCGCGGCGAGATCGGGGCGCAGATAGGCCCGGCACGACTCCGGCAGCACCGCCGAGGCCCGGCCGAGCGCGATGAGCTGGCAGAGTTGCGCATGGTCCCGGGCCTCCGGACCGGGGCCGTCCGGGTATGTGCCGTCGGTGCGGGGCCAGCGCGGCGTGGGCAGGTCGGACAGCGCGGTGACGTCGGCCATCCGCAGGTGGGCCCGGCCGGTGAGGGGATGCCCGGCGGGCAGGACCGCGACCTGCCCCTCCGCGCGCAGCTCCTCGGTGTCGAACCCGGCCGTCGAGTCGAACGGCCGGTGCAGCAGCGCCACGTCGGCCCGGCCGTCGCGCAGCAGCCGCTCCTGCTCGCCGATCCCGCACAGGAGCACGTCGACGGCGACCGCGCCGGGCTCGGCGGCGTACGCCTCGAGCAGCTTCGGCAGCAGCTCGCCGGAGGCCCCGGCCTTCGTGACGAGGACCAGGCCGGGCCGGCCGGTCGCGGCGAGGGCGGTGCGGCGGGTGCGGCGCTCGGCGGCCTCGACCGCGTCGAGGGCCGCCCGGCCCTCGCGCAGCAGCACCGACCCGGCCTCGGTCAGCGTGACGGTGCGGCTCGTGCGGTCCAGCAACGTCACCCCGAGCCGACGTTCGAGCTGCCCGATCGCCCGCGACAGCGGCGGCTGCGCGATCCCGAGCCGCTGCGCGGCCCGCCCGAAGTGCAGCTCCTCGGCGACGGCGACGAAGTACCGCAGCTCACGCGTCTCCATGTCGCCACGGTATCGCCGGAAGCGAGTGATCGATACCCGGGAGGTATCGATGCCCACCCAAACGGTGTTGGAGGTTCCGCAGTGGGCGCGGACAGGATGAGACACATGAGCGAAGAGACGATCGCGCTGGTCACCGGCGCGAACAAGGGGATCGGATATGAGATCGCGGCCGGCCTGGGCGCGCTCGGCTGGAGCGTCGGGGTCGGTGTCCGGGACGAGGGGCGCAGGGAGGGCGCGGTGGAGAAGCTGCGCGCGGCAGGCGTCGACGCGTTCGGCGTGCCGCTCGACGTGACGGACGACGCGAGCGTCGTCGCCGCCGCCGGGCTGATCGAGGAGCGCGCGGGCCGCCTCGACGTGCTCGTGAACAACGCCGGGATAACCGGCGGCATGCCGCAGACGCCCACCACGGTGGACCCCGCCACGATGCGGGCGGCCGTGGAGACCAACGTGATCGGCGTCATCCGCGTCACCAACGCGATGCTGCCGTTGCTGCGCCGCTCGGCGTCGCCGCGGATCGTGAACATGTCCAGCACCGTGGGCTCTCTCACCCGGCAGACCACTCCGGGCGCCGAAACGGGCCCGATCTCCGCCGCGTACGCGCCGTCGAAGACGTTCCTCAACGCCGTCACCGTGCAGTACGCCAAGGAGTTGCGCGACACGAACATCCTGATCAACGCCGGCTGCCCCGGTTTCTGCGCGACCGACCTCAACGGCTTCCGCGGTGTCCGTACGCCCGAACAGGGCGCGGCGATCGCGATCCGGCTCGCGACCCTGCCCGACGACGGCCCGACCGGTCAGTTCTTCGACGACGCCGGGCCGGTGCCCTGGTGACCCACGGCATCACACGCGTCCGGCCTGGGTTCTACAAGGACGACGCGTGAGGTCCGGACACACGAAAGGCCCGGCTGGATGGACCGGGCCCTTCGTGTTTTTGCTGCTCAACCAAGCGCGGAGGATAGGAGATTCGAACTCCTGAGGGGTTGCCCCCAACACGCTTTCCAAGCGTGCGCCCTAGGCCAACTAGGCGAATCCTCCGTCGGACAGCTTAGCCCACTTTCCGGCGTGGTTTCGACTGTTGTCTCGACGGCCCGCGCACACCCGTCGAGTGGCTAGACTGTCCAACGGACCCCTCGCGCGGCGTCATCCTGTGAACCTCCCCAGGGCCGGAAGGCAGCAAGGATAAGCGGGCTCTGGCGGGTGTGCGAGGGGTCTCTCAGTTAGCGGGTACGCCGGCCGGGTCGACCCTCCAAGGAGGCGGCATGAGTCTTGCGCTGTACCGCAAGTACAGGCCCGGGACATTCGCCGAGGTCAAGGGGCAGGAGCACGTCACCGACCCGCTGCGCCAGGCGTTGCGCAGTGGCCGCATCCACCACGCCTATCTCTTCAGCGGCCCGCGCGGCTGCGGCAAGACCTCCAGCGCCCGCATCCTCGCCCGGTCCCTCAACTGCGAGAAGGGCCCGACGCCCGACCCCTGCGGGGAGTGCGAGTCCTGCGTCGCGCTGGCCCCCACCGGGCCGGGGCACCTCGACGTCATCGAGATCGACGCGGCGTCGCACGGCGGCGTGGACGACGCCCGCGACCTGCGTGAGCGGGCCTTCTTCGCCCCCGTCTCGGCGCGCTACAAGATCTACATCATCGACGAGGCCCACATGGTCACCCGTGAGGGCTTCAACGCGCTGCTGAAGCTGGTGGAGGAGCCGCCGCCGCACCTCAAGTTCGTCTTCGCCACCACCGAGCCGGAGAAGGTCATCGGGACGATCAAGTCCCGCACCCACCACTACCCCTTCCGGCTGATGCCGCCCGCGACCCTGCGCCGGCTCATGGAGGAGATCCTCGACTCCGAGTCCGTGCCGTACGAGCCGGCGGCGTTACCGCTGGTCGTACGGGCGGGCGCGGGATCGGCCCGGGACACGCTGTCGATCCTCGACCAGCTCCTGGCGGGCGCCGACGACTCCGGCATCACCTACCAGCGGGCGGTGTCCCTGCTCGGCTACACCGACGGCGATCTGCTGGATGAGGTGGTCGACGCGTTCGCCAAGCGGGACGGCGCGGCCGTGTTCCAGGCCGTGCACCGGGTGATCGAGGGCGGTCACGACCCGCGCCGCTTCGCCACGGACCTGCTCGAACGCTTCCGCGACCTGGTGATCCTGTCCAACGTTCCCGAGGCCGCGGGCAGCGGCCTGCTCGACCGGCCGGCCGACGAGCTGGAGCGTCTGCAGGCGCAGGCGGCGTCGATGGGCCCCGCCGAGCTGACCCGGGCGGCCGAGGTGTTCAACGCCGGGCTGACCGAGATGCGCGGTGCGACCTCTCCTCGCCTGCTGCTGGAGCTGATGTGCGCCCGCGTGCTGCTGCCCGGGGCCGACCAGGGCGAGGCCGCGCTGCTGACCCGGCTCGAACGGCTGGAGCGCGGCGTCGCGGCCGGGACGTACGCCGCCGCGCCGCAGGCTCCCACTGTTTCTCAGGCTTCCACTGTTCCCCAGACTCAAGCAGCTCCGCTGCCCGCGCCGCACTCCGCACCCGCACCCGCCGCTGCGGCTCCGGCTCCGGCCCCGGCTCCGCAGGTTCAGGCCGCCCCTCCGGCTGAGCGGAGCGCCGACGACTGGCCCACTCCCGTGCGGCCCGGCTCCGGGGCGGCGCCGCCGCCTCCGCAGGCGCAGCAGGCCCAGGCGCCCGCCGCGGGCGGGGGGCCGGTGCAGCACGCCTGGCCGCAGGTGCTCGAAGCGATCAAGAACCGCCAGCGGGTGGCCTGGATGATCCTCAACGCCCAGGGCAGACTGCTCGGCGTCGAGGGCAACGTCGTGACCGTCGGCTTCGAGAAGCCGGGCGACGTCCAGGGCTTCCTCAAGGGCAAGCGCGACGAGGTGGTGGCCGCCGCGCTCGGCGACGTGCTCGGCGGCACCTGGCGCGTCGATGTCGTCGTCGGCGGCTCGGGCCCCGGCCCGGCCGGCCCCGCCACCCGCGGGCCGTCCGGTCCGCAGACGCCCACGCCGTCGCCCGCGCCCCCGGCTCCGCCGGCCGCGCCCGCCACGCCGGCTCCTGCGGCCATGCCGCCCACAGGGGCCTCGCCCGCGCCGGCGCCGGCCGCCCCTCAGGCCGCCCCGGCTCCGGAGCGGAAGGCCGCCGCACCCGCGGCGTCGCCCACGGCGTCGTCCACGGTGTCGTCTACGGCGTCGGCTACGGCGTCGCCCGCGGTGTCGTCCGGCGGGACGACCGACGAGTCGTGGCCCGACGCGCCGTCCGACGACTACGACGCGCCGTCCCCGGCCCCGCGATCCACGCCGAGCCCAGGCCTGGCCGCCGCCCGCTCGGCGGCCAGGGCCGCCGCCCAGACCGGCCCCCGGCAGGCCTGGCCGGAGACGGTGCCCGGCCGTACGGGCGGGGCCTCCCGTCCGGACGACGACGTGGACCCGCTCAACGACGACGACGCGGACGTCAGCGAGCTGTCCGGCATGGCCCTGATCCAGCGTGAGCTGGGCGGCCGCATCATCGAGGAGATCGATCACTCCTGAGCGACTTCCCCGCCCGAGGGACGGCCGCCGCATGGACGGAGACTGGTGGGGTAACCGGTGTCCGTCCGGCCGCGACCCGGCGCGGAACACGCACGCCGCGCCGGTGCGGAAACCGGGGCGGACGCCGTAGGCTCGTCGCGACGAACATGTCGCTGGACGCTGAGGAGCGCAACCATCGTGAATCCAGGGGATGTCAACCTCCAGCAGTTGCTGGAGCAGGCTCAGCTGATGCAGCAGCAGCTCGTCACCGCGCAGCAGGAGCTCAGCGACGCCGAGGTCGAGGGCAGTTCCGGGGGCGGCCTGGTCGTCGCCACCGTGAACGGCAGCGGCGAGCTTCTCGAGCTCGAGATCAGCCCGCTTGCCATCGACGCGAGCGACCCGGAGGAGACCGCGCAGACGATCGCGGACCTCGTGCTCGCCGCCGTGCGGGACGCCGTACGCGCCGCAGGGGAGCTGCAGCAGGAGAAGCTGGGCCCGCTCGCGCAGGGACTCGGGGGCGGCCTCGGCGGCCAGCTGCCGGGGTTCTAGAGCATGTACGAAGGGGTCGTCCAGAACCTGATCGACGAGCTCGGGCTGCTGCCCGGCGTCGGTCCCAAAAGCGCGCAGCGGATCGCGTTCCACCTCCTCGCGGCCGACCCGGCCGACGTCAAGCGGCTCGCGCACGCGCTGCTCGAAGTGAAGGAGAAGGTGCGCTTCTGCCGCGTCTGCGGAAACGTGGCCGAAGAGGACCAGTGCCGGATCTGCCGGGACCAGCGGCGTGATCCGCACGTCATCTGCGTGGTCGAGGAGTCGAAGGACGTGGTGGCGATCGAGCGGACCCGTGAGTTCCGCGGTCGCTACCACGTGCTCGGCGGGGCGATCAGCCCGATCGACGGCATCGGCCCGGACGACCTGAAGATCCGCGAGCTGATGACCCGGCTGGCCGATGGCCAGGTGACGGAGCTGATCCTCGCGACCGACCCGAACCTCGAGGGCGAGGCGACGGCCACCTACCTGGCCAGGCTCGTCAAGCCCCTGGGATTGAAAGTGACCCGACTGGCCAGCGGTCTGCCTGTGGGCGGTGATCTCGAGTACGCCGACGAGGTCACCTTGGGCCGCGCTTTCGAAGGACGGAGGCTGCTGGATGTCTGACGAGTGGAACGACCTGGCCGCACGCGTCGCCGGACACGCGCAGAACTTCATCGACGGCCTCACCCGCCTGGCCGGCGGTGAGGGCGGCGACGCGACGCTGCCGCTTCTCCTGGTGGAGGTGGCCCAGGTCAGCCTCGCGGGCACCCAGCTCGGAGCCGCCCAGGACGTGATCCTGCAGGGCAACGTCGAGCCCGCGCTGAGCGAGGACCCCGACATCGACCCCCTCCGTACGGCTCTCGCCGCCCGCCTCGGCCCGGTGGACGACTACGCCGAGGTGTTCGACCCCTACAAGGACACCGTGGTCACCCCCTACCGGCTTTCGGACGACCTCACGGCGGTGGCGGCCGACCTCATCCACGGGCTGCGGCACTACCAGGCGGGCCGTCCGCTCGAGGCGCTGTGGTGGTGGCAGTATTCCTACTTCAACACCTGGGGCAACCACGCGGGCGCGGCGTTGCGGGCCCTGCAGGCGCTGGTCGCGCACACCCGGCTGGACGTCGTGGAAGAGGGCACCACGGTCTGAGCGTCCACATGCTGGTCGGTGCCGGTCTCGGTTTGGGACGTCCAAGTACACTGTGAGCTCCACGTCCTGATTCGTTGGAGATTCCAGTGGCGCTCGTTGTGCAGAAGTACGGTGGTTCCTCCGTAGCCGACGCGTCCTGCATCAAGCGGGTCGCCCAGCGGATCGTCGCGACGAAAAAAGCGGGCAACGACGTCGTGGTGGTGGTCTCCGCGATGGGCGACACCACCGATGAACTGCTCGACCTGGCCCAGCAGGTGTCGCCGCTGCCGCCCGGCCGCGAGCTCGACATGCTGCTGACCTCGGGTGAGCGGATCTCGATGGCGCTGCTCGCGATGGCGATCGCCAACCTCGGTCACGAGGCGCGCAGCTTCACCGGCTCGCAGGCCGGTGTCATCACCGACTCGACGCACGGCAAGGCGCGCATCATCGACGTGACGCCCAGCCGCATCCAGGAGGCCGTCGACGCCGGTCAGATCGCGATCGTGGCCGGGTTCCAGGGCGTCTCCCAGGACAGCAAGGACATCACGACGCTGGGCCGGGGTGGTTCGGACACGACGGCCGTCGCTCTCGCGGCGGCGCTCGGCGCGGACGTCTGCGAGATCTACACCGACGTGGACGGCATCTACACCGCCGATCCCCGCATCGTCCGTACGGCGCGGCAGATCCCGCGGATCTCCTACGACGAGGCCATGGAGATGGCGGCGTGCGGGGCGAAGATCCTGCACCTGCGCTGCGTGGAGTACGCCCGCAGGTTCGACCTGCCCATCCACGTCAGAAGCTCGTTCAGCACGAGGGAAGGCACCTGGGTCGTCTCCGACCCCTACAGCGAAGGAACCGAAGTGGAGCAGCCCATCATCTCCGGGGTCGCGCACGACCGGAGCGAGGCCAAGATCACTGTGGTCGGGGTGCCCGACAAGGTCGGCGAGGCCGCCGCCATCTTCCGCACGCTGGCGGACGCGGAGATCAACATCGACATGATCGTGCAGAACGTGTCGGCCGCGGCGACCGGTCGCACCGACATCTCCTTCACGCTCCCGGCCAACGACAGCCAGACGGCCCTCACGGCGCTGAAGAAGATCCAGAACCAGGTCGCCTTCGAGTCGCTGCTGTACGACGACCAGATCGGCAAGGTCTCCCTGATCGGCGCGGGCATGCGCTCGCACCCGGGCGTCACCGCCAAGTTCTTCGGCGCGCTGGCCGACGCCGGGGTGAACATCGAGATGATCTCGACGTCGGAGATCCGCATCTCCGTGGTCGTGGGACAGAACGAGGTGGACACCGCGGTCGCCGCCGCCCACCGCGCGTTCGACCTCGACGCCGACCAGGTCGAGGCCGTTGTGTACGGAGGTACCGGACGATGAGCCGCAAGCCCACCCTCGCCGTCGTCGGCGCGACCGGTGCCGTCGGCACCGTCATGCTCGAGATCCTGACCAACCGCACCGACCTGTCCGACGCGTACGGCGAGATCCGGCTGATCGCCTCGCCGCGCTCGGCGGGCAAGGTGCTGAGCGTGCGCGGCGCGGACGTCGTCGTCCAGGCGCTGTCGCCGGAGGCGTTCGACGGCGTCGACATCGCGATGTTCGACGTGCCGGACGAGGTTTCCGCCGAGTGGGCGCCGATCGCCGCCTCGCGCGGCGCGGTGGCCGTGGACAACTCCGGCGCCTTCCGGATGGACCCGGACGTGCCGCTCGTGGTGCCCGAGTGCAACCCCGAGCAGGCCCGCAACCGGCCCAAGGGGATCATTTCGAACCCCAACTGCACCACGCTGTCGATGATGGCCGCGATGGGCGCCCTGCACCGCGAGTGGGGTCTGCGCGAGCTGGTCGTCTCCTCCTACCAGGCGGTGTCCGGCGCCGGGGTGGCCGGCCCCGAGCGGCTGTACGCCGAGATCGAGGCCGTCGCCGGCGACCGGACGATGGGCACCGTGGCGGGTGACGTGCGCAAGGCCGTGCCCGACCTGGCCGACTCGCCGTTCCCGGCTCCGCTGGCGCTCAACGTGGTGCCGCTGGCGGGCTCGCTCAAGGACGGCGGCTGGACGTCGGAGGAGCTGAAGGTCCGCAACGAGTCGCGCAAGATCCTCGGCATCCCCGACCTGAAGGTCTCGGCGACCTGCGTCCGCGTCCCGGTGGTGACCACCCACTCGCTGGCCGTCCACGCGACGTTCGAGCGGGAGGTCACGGTCGAGGGCGCCCGGGCGATCCTGGACGCCGCGCCGACCGTCGTGGTGCTCGACGACCCCGCGAACGGCGTGTTCCCCACGCCGGCGGACGTCGTGGGCACCGACCCGACCTACGTCGGCCGGATCCGCCAGGCGCTCGACTTCCCGAACACGCTCGACCTGTTCGTGTGCGGCGACAACCTGCGCAAGGGCGCCGCGCTCAACACCGCCGAGATCGCCGCGCTGGTCGCCACCGAGTTCGCGTAAGAGTCACCTGAACAGCACGTCCCAGTGGGTGGGCTCGTCCGCCCACACGTCGGACGGCGCGGCGCGGTACAGTGCCGCGCCGTCCGCGCGCGTGCGCCAGTAGCGGTAGGTCCGGGTGACGTACGCGTCGAGGCACCGGTTGTGCGCGAGGTCCACCTTGTAGCCGGTGCCGTGGCTGTAGCGGCCGTCGGCGTGCCGGGTCTCGGTGCCGCCGGTGACCGTCACCGGGCAGCCGCTGTCCCGCCGCAGGTCGACGGTGCGCATCAGGGTGCCATACCGGATGGCCTCCAGCGACGTGCAGTACGGACGGCGGCGGTCGGCGCAGTCTCCGGTGGACTTCCAGCGCACCCCGGCGTCGAGCAGCAGGCCGGCCGCCCGCGCGTGGTCGATCCGCTCGTCCGCCGCCGTGGTGTCCCAGGTCTTCACCGTGGCGGTGAACGTGCCGGCCAGCAGCGGAGGAAGGGAGATCTCCCCCCTCACCTCGACGCCGACGCCGGGATCGGCCGCGGGCGGCGGGGACGGCGGTGGGACGGGGTTCCTGTCGTGCTGCATGGGCAGGGAGATCAGTACGGCGGTGCCGATGCCGGCCAGCCCCCGCCATGACGGGCGGACGTCCACGTGCCTCGTTTCCTTGGTGTTTCCTCGGTCGACGACGGGGGCTGAGGTCTTCAATGCCACACGCGGGGGCGGTCGGCCCGCTGCCACGAGGCGATTTGCCGCGACCCGTGGATCATCTTGTCGGTTCATGACCGGACGCGGGCCCGAGCCGTACAGTGACGAGCGTGGCCGAGAGTACACGGGAGCAGATCGTCGAGACGGCCCTCCGGTTGTTCAGGGATCGGGGGTACGAGGCGACCACGATGCGTGCCATCGCCGCGGAGGCGGGCGTGTCGGTGGGCAACGCCTACTACTACTTCAGGTCCAAAGAGCAGCTGATCCAGGCGTACTACGACCGGGCGCAGGAGACGCACGAGGCGGCCTGCCGTGAGGTGTTCGCCGCCGAGCGGTCGTTCGCCGGACGGCTCGGGGGCGTGCTGCGGGAATGGGTGCGGATCTCCGAGCCCTACCACGAGTTCGCGGTGAAGTTCTTCAAGCACGCGGCGGAGCCCAGCAACCCCCTGAGCCCGTTCAGCGCCGAGTCGGCGCCCGCCCGCGAGTCGGCCATCGCGCTCTACCGGGAGGTGGTCGAGGGATCGGCCGGGCGGATGGACGACGAGCTGCGCGAGGAGCTTCCCGAGCTGCTGTGGCTGCTGTGGATGGGGGTCGTGTTGTTCTGGGTGCACGACAGCTCGCCCGGCTGCGCGCGCACCTTTCGGCTGATCGACCGGGTCGTCCCGCTCGTCGACCGGCTGGTCGGCCTGTCGCACCTGCCCGGCATCAAGGGCGTGGCCAGGGAGGTCATCGAGGTGGTCCACGAACTTCGGGCGTGACCGCGACTCCATACCGTCCGGTTGGTATGGTCAGGGTCCGAGACCTTGGAAGGGGTGGCCGTGGACCGCTGGGGCATGACGATTCCGTTCTTCGGGCAGACGCCGGTCGAGTCGAAGGAGCTCGTCACCGAGCTGCCCGCGCTTGGCTACACCGACGCGTGGTCGGCCGAGGTGGGCGGCACGGACGGGTTCGTCCCGCTGGCCCTGGCGGCCGAGTGGGCGCCGTCCCTGCGCCTGGGCACCGCGATCGTCCCCGTCTACACCCGCGGCCCGGCCCTGCTGGCCATGTCGGCGGCCACGCTGGCCGACCTCGCGCCCGGCAGGTTCGTGCTGGGCATCGGCGCGTCGTCCCCGGTGATCGTGGGCAACTGGAACGCCGGCGAGTTCGACAAGCCGTACGCGCGGGTCCGCGACACCCTGCGATTCCTGCGGGCGGCGCTGGCCGGGGAGAAGGTCACCGAGAGCTACGAGACCTTCGCCGTGAAGGGCTTCCGGCTGGAGAAGGCCCCTGCGACGCCGCCGAAGATCGTGCTCGCCGCGCTGCGGCCCGGGATGCTCCGCCTGGCCGCCCGCGAGGCCGACGGCGCCATCACCAACTGGCTGTCGCCCGGGGACGTACTGAAGGTGCGGGGCGAGCTGGGGCCGGGGACCGAGCTGATCGCGCGCCTTTTCGTCGTGGTGACCGAGGACGCGGCGAAGGCGCGCGAGATCGGCCGCCGGCTGCTGGCCGCCTACCTCACCGTGCCGGTGTACGCGGCGTTCCACGAGTGGCTGGGCCGGGGAGAGCTGCTGCGGCCCATGCGGGAGGCGTGGGCGGCGGGGGACCGCAAGGCCGCGCTGAAGGCGATCCCCGACGAGGTGGTGGACGACCTCGTCGTGCACGGCGACGCGGCGACCTGCCGGGCCCGGGTGCGGGAGTATGTGGCCGCCGGGCTGGACACGCCCGTGCTGGCCCCGCTGCCCGTGCATGATCCGACAGGGGGCGACCTGCCGCTCGCCGACACCGTACGGGCGCTCGCGCCCGGCGCCTGACGGAACCGGTGGGGCGCCGCCGTACGTTAAGCAGAGGGCAAAGCGGGCAGAGGCGTTCCCCTGGAGGTGTCCTCATGGTGAAGGCAGGACGTGCGGCGGCCACCTGGCGCGCCTACCGCGAGGTCTCCAAGCCCGGCTCGCCGGGATTCGGGGCCCGGCTGCGGGCCGTGCCCCGGATGCTCCGCGCCGCGGTGAAGGGCGACTACCCCGGCCTGACCAAGGGCAAGATCGCCATGCTCGGCATGGCCGTGGCGTACATCGTGTCGCCCATCGACGTGGTCCCCGACTTCCTCCTCGGTATCGGCGTGGTCGACGACTTCGGCGTGTTCCTGTGGCTGGCGACCGCGCTGCTCGGCGAGAGCGGCCAGTTCGTCGAGTGGGAGCACGGCGGCCGGCCCGCCCAGACCGGCAAGGTCCGGCGTTAGAGCTGCTCCTGCCGCAGCCAGGCCCGCGAGGGCAGCGGGTGGCCGAACAGGCGGGCGGCGTTGCCGTACGAGACCCTGGCGATGTCGGCGGGGGGCAGGCTGCCGAGGTTGCGGGCCACGGCGCGCTGGGTGTCGGGCCAGGTGGACTCCGCGCGCGGGTAACCGGCCTCAAGCAGCACGCGCTCCATGCCCACGGCGAGCCGCACCGAGCTCAGCGCGCTGTCGTCGAGCGTGCCGAAGAAGAAGTTGCGCCGCAGCACCTCGCTGGGCTTGAGGCCGCCCTCCCAGCTCGGCTCGCCGGCCACGGGGTGATCGAGCGCGTAGTCGGCCCGCTCGGCGAGCATCGGCAGCCACCCGACGCCGCCCTCCACGATGAGGACGCGCAGCTTGGGGAAGCGCAGCGCCACCCCCGACCACAGCCAGTCGGCGCAGGCGAACATCGCGCTCGCCGGGATCAGCGTGGTGATCGCCTCGACCGGGGTGTCGGGTGAGGGCACCGGCGCCCAGGAGGACGCGCCGGTGTGCAGGCACACGACCGTCCCGGTCTCCTCGCAGGCGGCGAAGAACGGGTCCCAGTGGCGGCTGTGGATGGACGGCAGCCGCAGCCGGGTGGGGAACTCGGGGAACACGACGGCCTTGAAACCGCGTGACGCGTTGGCCCTGATCTCCTTCGCCGCGATCTCGGGGTCGGGGAGCCAGGGAAGCTGGAGCGCGATCATGCGCTCGGGGTAGGTGCCGGCCCACACGTCGACGTGCCAGTCGTTCCAGGCGCGTACCAGCGCGAGCCCGAGGTCCTGGTCGCGGGTGCGGCCGAACGCGACCCCCGCCTGGCTCGCCAGCATGCCGGGGAAGCACAGGGCCGCCCAGATCCCGGCCCGGTCCATGTCGCCGATCCGGGCCTCGATGTCGTAGCAGCCCGGCCGCATGTCCTCGAAGCGGACGGGATCGAGCGTCCACTGCTCCTTGGGCAGGCCCGCGCCCACGTCCAGCCCGGCGCAGGGATAGGTGGCGCCGCTGTACCGCCACACCTGGTGGCCCGAGTCGGTCTCGACGACCTTGGGCGCGAGGTCCTTGTACTTCTCGGGGAGGCGGTCCTCGAAGAGGTCGGCCGGCTCGATCAAGTGATCATCGACCGAGATGATCACGTAGTCCCGCCGCCTCGGCTCTGGGTCGGGATGCAGCGGCGTAGTCACGGTAGTAAACGGTAGGGCCAAGGGATAACACCGTACAAGCTGCGAGGTCTCCGGTTGGTATCCGTTCGCTCACCTTGCGGCGCGTACGGTCACGGTTTGTGACACCTGCTCCGTACGGAGGTCGCGGGCCTCCCGGCGCACCAGCAGCACCCAGCCGCCCACCGCGATCCCGATGAACAGCCACCACTGCACGGCGTACGCCAGGTTGAGCCCGCCTCCGGCGCCCACGTCGGGCGGGGGCAGGAGTTCGGGCGCGGGAGCGCCCTGCGGCTGCTGCGCGGTGAGCTCCACGAACCCGCCGAAGACCGCGTACGGCAGGCCCTCGGCGATCCGGGGCGTGTCGATCAGCAGGATCTGGCCGGTCGGCAGCCCGGACCGGTTCCTGATACCGGTGTTGTCCTGCGTCTCCGCCGGGCGGAGCCGTCCGGTGACCGTCACCTCTCCCGTGGGCGGGGCGGGCACCTGCGGCGGAGTCTCGGCGGTCGCTCCGGCCGGGACCCAGCCCCGGTTCACCAGCACGGCGCCCTGCGGCGTGACGAGCGGAGTGACCACGTAGAACCCGACGCGGCTGTTGAGGGTGCGCCTGCGCACCACGAGCTCGTGGGCGGGGTCGTACCGTCCGGTGGCGGTGACGAGGCGATACCTGTCCCGCTCCGGCACCGGAACTCCGGTCCGGTCCAGCCGGTCGAGCGGCACGGGCGCGGCGGCGAGGTTGGCGGTGATCCGCGCGCTGTCGGCCGACCGCTCCTCGAACCGTCCCCACTGCCACCTTCCCAGGAAGAAGAAGGCAGGGATCAGCACGAGCACGAGCAGGTGCAGCCCGACCCAGCGGCGCGAGAGGAGGAACCGGTACACGTGACCAGCCTAGGCAGCCACCGGGGTGGTATGCCCCCCGGGCGGAGCCCGGAAGATGAATACAGGTCAGGCCGTGTCTCAGGCAGGGGTGCTGAGGCGGGCGCCGGGGCCGGGGCGGGGGGTCACCTCGCGCGGGCCGCCGACCTCGTGGCCGTCCTCGCACACCAGGTGCAGCGCGACGGGCGCGCCGCACTCGCGGTGGGTCACCACGACCGGCGGTCCCTCGGGATCGGCCAGATAGCGGTCGCCCCAGTGCATGAGCGCGATCATGATCGGGTAGAGGTCGAGGCCCTTCTGGGTGAGCCGGTACTCGTCGCGCTGGCGCTGGCCGGGCTCCTGGTAGGGCACCTTGCGCAGCAGGCCTTCGTCCACGAGCCGGGACAGCCGCGCGCTCAGCACCTGCCGGGGCGCGCCGGTGCGCGTCTGAAGGTCGGCGAACCGCCGGACGCCGTTGAACGCCTCCCGCAGGACCAGGAACGTCCACTTCTCGCCGAGCACGGCGAGGGTTCGCTCGATGGAGCAGTTGTCCACCCGGTAACGCCGCATGTCGCGCATCGTAACCACAACATCCTCCCTGCATCTAAGTCTACTTGACAGACTCAGCGTGCCCGGGAGAGTCTGAGTCCATGTTGGGAACTCAGGTGAGGCCCCTTGTGGACATCCGTGCGGCGCGTCCCGGCGACGACGAGGAGCGGGTGCGGCACTTCGTGGAGGGCCTGTCGCAGGCCACGCTGACGAACCGCTTCTTCGTCGGCCTGGGCCGGCCGAGCGCGAGCCTGATCCGCGCGATGGTCGCGCGCGACGACAGGCGGGACGCGCTGCTCGCGCTGCACGGCGACGCCGTGATCGGGCACGCCATGAGCCACCTGGCAGAGGGTGAGGCGGAGATCGCGGTCGTGGTGGACGACCGGTGGCAGAGCCTCGGTGTGGGCTCGCGGCTCGTGCGCACCCTCCTGCGGCGGGCGTCCGTACGCGGTGCGGTCGTCGTCGGCATGGACGTCATGACGGAGAACCGGCGGGTTCTGTCCATGGTGCGCAGGGCCTGGCCCTCTGCCACAATCGACACACAAGGCACATCCGTCGAGATCAAAGCCGACCTCGCATTTGCAGAACAAGGTTCTGTTGGTTCACCATTGACTATGTGAAGAACGCGAAGAGCGGGCGAGACGGCAGGGCCAGGATCATCGAGGGCGCCCTGCGCAGGTTCAGCCAGAGCGGGGTGTCGGCCACCACCCTGGCCAGCCTCCGGCAGGAGAGCGGCGTCAGCGTCGGCAGCTTCTATCACCACTTCACGAGCAAGGAACACGTCTTCGGCGTGCTCTACGCCGAGATCCTGGACATGTACCAGGACGCCTTCGTCGGCGAGCTCGTCCGCCACGAGGACGCCCGCGCCGGCATCGAGGCCATCGTCGCGATGCACATGGCCTGGTGCGGCGAGCACCCCGAGCGCGCCCGCCTGCTGATCAGCGAGCGCCCGCCCCGGCGCAACGAGCCCGGCGGGCCGGAGGTCGCCGACTCGAGGCGCGAGTTCTTCCGGCAGGTCGCCGACTGGTGGCGGCCGCACATGAAGGACGGCGTGCTCCGCCCCGTCCCCGCCACCATGTGCTACGTGCTGTGGCTCGGCCCCGCGCAGGAGATGTGCCGGCTGTGGTTCAGCGGCGCTCACCAGCCCACCGAGGAGGAGATCCGCGAGCTGGGCGAGGCCGCCTGGAACAGCCTCAAGATGCCGTAGCCCCGCGATAGATTCGAGGCGTGGACGCCCCTTCTGACCTGGTCCGGCGGCTTCGCGACAGATTCGTGGAGGCCGGTTACACGATCGACGGCGTGCGTGAGCGGCTGGGCGACATGGCCGCCTCCGCCCTGGCCCGTGAGGAGATCGTGCCCGCGCTGCGCGCCACCAGGGACGCCGACCCCCTCGCCACGCTGATCCGACTGTGGTGGCTGGGCGCCCCGGTCAGCATGGCCGCCGCCGACCTCCCCCTGCAGGACCTCATCGAGGCCGGGCTGCTGGTGCGCCTGGGCGACTCCGTGCAGGCCACCGTCCACCTCCAGCCCTGGGACACCGGAACGGGCGACCCGGCGTACGTGGTGTCCGACCGCAAGGTGCGGCCCGGCGACCCCTCCCTGCGACCCGACCACGTGGTCGGAGCGGGCGGCGCCTCGGCCAACCTCGCCCAGCTCGGCTGGACCGCCCCGGTCGGCCGGGCGCTCGACCTCGGCACCGGCTGCGGCGTGCAGGTGCTGCACCTGGCGCCCAGGGCGGAGCACGTCGTCGCGACCGACGTGAACCGCAGGGCCCTGCGGCTGGCCCGCCTCAGCTGGGGCCTGTCCGGCATGACCGGCGTCGAGGCGCGCGAGGGCTCGATGTACGACCCGGTGGACGGCGAGCGCTTCGACCTCGTGGTGTCCAATCCGCCGTTCGTCATCGCGCCCGAGGCCAGGTACACCTACCGGGAGGCCGGGCGGCGCGGCGACGAGTTCTGCCGCGACCTCGTACGGCGCACGCCCCGGCACCTCGCACAGGGCGGCCAGGCGCGCTTCCTCGCCAACTGGCTGCACGTCAAGGGCGAGGACTGGCAGGACAGGGTGGGCGGCTGGCTCACCGAGACCGGCTGCGACGGCTGGGCCGTGCAGCGCGACGTGCAGGACCCGGCCGAGTACGTCGAGCTGTGGCTGCGGGACTCCGCGGAGCACGGCACCTCGGCCTACCGGGAGCGTTACGACGAGTGGCTCGGCTGGTTCGAGTCGATGGACGTGACCGGCGTCGGCTTCGGCTGGATCGCCCTGCACGACTCCGGCTCGCTGAGCCCGCTCGTGCGGGTGGAGGAGATGACGCAGCCGGTCGAGCCCCCGTCCGGCGCACTGGTCGAGGAGGTCCTGCGCGCGGCGCGCGCGGCCCACGAGCTGTCCGACGAGGACCTGCTCGACGCGCGGCTGAAGGTGGCCGAGGGCGTCGTGGAGGAGCGCGTCGGCCCGCCCGGCGCCGACGACCCCTCCCGCATCGCCCTGCGGCAGACCCGGGGCGCGCGCCGTACGGCCGCCGTGGGGACGGTGGAGGCGGCCCTGGCGGGGGTGTGCGACGGCGATCTGCCCACGCGCCCGCTGCTCGCCGCGATCGCCGAGCTGACCGATGAGGACCCCGCCGCGGTGCTGCGCGACGCGCCCGCGGCGCTGCGCCCCCTGATCGCGGACGGTTTCCTGACGGTTGCAAGCCTCCGTTGATCGGAGTTTGAACGGCCCGGGCGACAGTGGTCCTGCGTGGGCTTCGGGGGGGTTCGGAGCCCGCGCGGAAGCCCGGCCGGTCGTCAACGTGAGGCGGCGAGTCGCCACGGGGCGCACCGGAAGGATCCGGGCCCCTGCGCGCCCCAATGGCGACGGGCGGCCGGCCGGGCGGTTCCAGCCCCCGCAAGCGAAGAACGGTGATCGATGTGATCAACCACGTCCGGATGAGCCGGCTCGACGACGACCTGCGACTCGAGTCAGGTCTCGACCTGTTCGCGCAGGAGCGTGCGGATGTCGTCGGCCTCGGGCGAGCCGAGCCGGGTGAAGATGTCGAGGGCCTTGACCAGGGCCTGCCTGCCCCGGCCGGTCTCCCCGAGGCCCGCGAGGGCCTTGCCGAGGGCGGCCAGTGACTGCGCCTCGCCGTACGGGTGGGTGATCTCGCGGCTCACGGTCAGCGCCTGTTCGGCGTGCCGGGCGGCCTCGGCGAACCGCCCGGCGGCGATGAAGGTGGCGGCGAGCCGGTAGCAGACCCGCTGCTCCCAGACCCGCTGGTTGCTCGCGCGGAAGAAGGCCAGGCACTCGGCGTGGTGGACGACGGCCTCGTTGAGCCGCCCGACATAGGACAGCACGTTGCCGAGGTGGTAGCGGGCGCGGGCCACCCCCGCGCCGCTGCCGATCTCGGAGAAGACCGCCAGCCCGCGCTCGGCTGCGGCGATGGCGTCGTCCGGCCGCCCGAGGCCCAGGTGGTCGCGGGCGGAGTAGCACGACGCCAGCGCCTCGCCCGCGGGGTTGCCCGTCTCCCGGTGGACCGCCGTCGCCCGGTCGAACCATTCGAGCGCCTCGGTGTGGCGGCGCCGCCGACCGGCGACGACCGCCAGCGCGTTGCACGTCTCGCCCAGCACGATGCGGTCGCCGGTCTCCTCGCCGAGCGTCCGCGCGGCGAGGAAATGGGTCTCGGCCTCGGCCAGCCGGTTCGCGCCGAACAGCACCCGGCCCAGCACGTAGCGGCAGCGCAACTCCCCGCGCCGCTCGCCGGCCCCGCGGGTCGCCGTCAGCAGGGCCGAGGTGCGCTGCTCGAAGTCTCGCTGGTTGGTGCCCGACTCCAGCAGCGGCTCCATCGCCAGCAGCAGGTCGGCCGCCGCGAGCAGGTCCTCGCCCGACTCGTCCTGAACCACGGCCGCCTGCGCCACGGCCGCCTGCGCCACGGCTCCGAACATGTCCTCGGACTCCGCCGACAACCAGGCAACGGCCTCGTCGGCCGAGGAGAAGGAATGGCCGCGCACGCCCAGGCCGGTGAGGTTGTCCGCGATCGCGCTGCCCTCGTACGCCAGCCGGTGGGCCGCGCCCGCCGACGCCAGATAGAAGCCCAGCAGCCGCCGCAGGGCGAGGGCGCGGGCCACGGGCTCCTCGGCGTCCTCCGCCTGCCGCCGGGCGAACAGCTTGAGCAGGTCGTGGAAGCGGTAGCGGCCCGGGGCGGGCGCCTCCAGCAGGCTGGCGTCGACCAGCGACTCGATCACGTCCTCGGCCTCGGCCGGGGTGAGGTCGAGCACGGCCGCCGCCGCGAAGACCGAGATGCCCGAGCCCGCCGGCAGCGACAGCAGCCGGAACGCCCGCGCCTGCCGGGCGTCGAGCTGGCCGTACCCGAGGGCGAACGTGGCCGAGACCGCCAGGTTGCCGATCTTCATCTCGTCGAGGCGGCGGCGCTCGTCGGCGAGCCGGGGGACGAGCGAGGCGACCGTCCACGACGGGCGGGAGGCGAGCCTGGCCGCGACGATCCGCACGGCTAGCGGCAGGAAGCCGCAGGCGGCGACCACGTCCATGGCGGCGGCCCGTTCCGCCGCCACCCTCTCGGGTCCCGCGACCGCCGAGAGCAGAGACAGCGCCTCCTCGGGCTCCATCACGTCGAGGTCGATGAGCCGGGCCGCGGGCAGGTCGGCCAGTTTGCCCCGGCTGGTGATGATCGCGGCGCAGCCGGCCGAACCGGGCAGCAGGTGCTCGACCTGCTCGGCGTCGCGGGCGTTGTCGAGCAGCACCAGCATCCTGCGGTCGGCGAGCAGCGAACGGAACAGCGCGGAGCGCTCGGCCAGGCCGTCGGGGATGACGTCCATCGGGATGCCGAGGGCGCGCAGGAACGCGACCAGCGCCGTCTCGGGCGCGGTGGGCTCGGCGCCGTATCCGCGCAGGTCGGCGTAGAGCTGACCGTCGGGGAACAGGTCATCGGCGAGGTGGGCCACATGGACGGCCAGGGTCGTCTTGCCCACGCCGCCGATGCCCGACATCGCCGCGATCGGCACGCCCTCTCCCGCCCCTTCCCCGCGGAGCAGCGCGAGCAGCCTCTGCACCAGGCCGGTACGTCCGGTGAAGTCGGGTACGGCCGCCGGGAGCTGCGCCGGTCTCGGCATCTCGATCGACGGGCCGGTCTCGGCCGTCGCGGCGTCATCGTGGACATCCTGCGGCGAGAGCCGTACGGGAGGGGGTGTGGGGGCGAGGGAGGGGTCGGCGGCGAGGATCCGCCGGTGCAGGTCGGCCAGCTCGGCCCCGGGTTCGATGCCGAGCTCCTCGACGAGCGCCTGCCGGGTCTCGGTGAAGACCGACAGCGCCTCGGCCTGCCTGCCGCAGCGGTAGTAGGCCAGCATGAGCTGGGCGCGTAACCGCTCGCGCAGCGGGTGTTCCGCGGCGAGCGCGACCAGCTCGGAGACGATCTCCGCGTGCCGGCCCAGCTCCAGGTCGAGCTCCATGAGCGTCTCGACCGCGCTCATCCGGCGCTCGGCCAGCCGGTCGCGCTGGTGCTCGGCGTACGGGCCGACCGCGCCGGCCAGCGGCTCGCCCGCCCACAGGCGCAGGGCCCCGCGCAGCCGCCGGGCGGCCTCCCCGGCCCGGCCCGTACGGCGGTCGGACTCGGCGGCGGCGCACTCGCGCTCGAAGACGGCGAGGTCGAAGCGGGCGGGGTCGAGCCGCAGCGCGTATCCCCGGCCCACGGAGGTCAGCAGCCGCGGCGGGGTCCTCGGGGAACGGTCCGGCTCCAGGACGGTGCGCAGGCGGGAGACGTAGGTGCGCAACGCGCCGAGCGCGCGCGGCGGCGCGTCCCCGCCCCACACGGCGTCGATCATCTCGTCCGGCGTGACCGCGTGCCCCTCACGCAGCAGGAGCATCGCGAGAATGGAGCGTTGCAAGGGCGTGCCGAGGTCGAGTTCGACGCCGTCACGCCAGGCCAGGACGGGTCCGAGCACGGCGAAGCGCAGGCCGTCCGCGGCGGCGTGATCAGGCATGTGACCTGTCTCCCAATGGCAAGATTTCCGACCAAATGATAGATCGTGTGGCGCGGCGGCAGTAGGACCGAGCGCGCCGGTTCAGTGTGCGTTCAGGTGCTTGAAAGCAGCCTGCAAACCACGGTGAGAGCACTGAAAGCAGCTTGCAGGCGGGCGGGCCTATCACTGAGGTGCAACCCCGACAGCACCCCGCATCGGGGGATCGTCCTCGAACAGGAGAACCGAAATGCGACGCTCCATCACCCTCGGTCTCGCCGCAGCCACCGCCGTCGCCGCCCTCGGGCTGCCGGCCCTCGCGACCGCCGCCTCCGCCGCCCCCGCCTCCGCCGCCTCCGCCGCCTCCGCGCCCCACCACGACGACTGGGACTACGACGGCTGGTGGGGCACCTACTGGTCGAACAACCACCTCGCCAAGGCCAAGGGCTACGTCGACGTGAACTACGACGACGAGGAGTCGAACCGGGTCCACGTCACCGGCAAGCTGTACGACAACGACCACCGCACCTACAACCAGGGCGGCAAGTGCGCGTACATCAAGTTCCGCGTGTCGTCCTGGGACGACGAGGAGGACGACTGGTCCTCCAGCATCAAGTCGTACAAGTACTGCGGCGCCGGCGGCTACAAGCAGATCAACTTCTGGCGCTACGACGTCGCCCAGGTCCAGGCGAAGGTCTGCCAGATCGGTCTGCACAGCAGCTTCCCCGTCAACTGCGGCTCCTGGCACGACATCTACAACGCCTACGAGGACGACTTCGGCTACGACGCCTGATGACCGTCCGCCTCCCGGCACCCCCCGCATGACGCGGCCCGTCCCTTCCGGGACGGGCCGCTCTTCTTTATTGGGTGATCACGCTGCTTCCGATGCCGTTTCCAGGAGGCCCAGCCGCACGCGGAGACGATCGCGTACGGCGGGCCATTCAGGACTCAGGATCGAGTAGTACGCCGTATCTCGGACCGTGTCGTCGGCGCCTCGGCTGTCCGCTCGTCGCACACCGTCGAGGTGCGCGCCGAGGGCCTCGATGGCGACCCGGGATCGGGTGTTGCGTACGTCTGCCTTGAGGGTGATCCGGTGAACCTGCCAGGTCTCGAAGGCCAGGGAGAGCATCAGATACTTGCTCTCCCGGTTGACACCGGTGCCCTGGGCCGACGCGGCGAGCCAGGTGTACCCGATGTCCGCGACGGACGGGACCTCGCCCACCGCGCCCTTCGTCCCCGGCGGCCAGGGCATCGGGCCCTGCCAGTACTCCAGGTTCATCAGACGGGTGGCACCGACCACGCGGTCGGTGTGCAGCCACCGGATGGCGAAGGGCAGCGTGCGGCCCTCCGCCTGCTCAGCCAAGGCGGCCTCCACGTAGGAGGCCATCTCATCCCGGCCAGCGGGAACGCGAGTGAAGGCGTACGTAGAACGGTCTTCACTCGCCGCGGCGACGAGGTCGTCGAGCGCCGCGAGGCTGAGCGGTTCCAGGCGCACGGAGCGCCCGGACAGGGTGACAAAAGCGGGCATGAGCACATGATGGGGGCTGCTGACCACGGCTGATACCAAATGACACGAGACATCTTGGCGGGGTATTGGTTAAGGGGTGTACCCGGACAAGAAACCGCAGGTCAGAGCGTTGATTCGGGTCCCGCGCGGCGGGTGGCCAGGGTAAAGATTTGGCCAAAGATCCACGATGTCCGGGGAACGGTTCAGCGGAGGGCGGCGGGGACGTCCGCAGGCGTGCCGAACCAGGTCTCCAGCGCGTTCGCGAGCCCCTCGGCATCGGTGGCGTCAGGGTCCTCCGCCCACGCGACGACGCCGTCCGGGCGGACGAGCAGCGCGCCGGGAGCGTGCGGGTCGCTTATCGCCGTAGTGACGGTGGCGATCCGGTCTCCGTAACCGTCCGCCGCCGTGCCGCCGAGTCCGGATCCGCTCTGGCGGACGAGCAGGCCACGACCGTCGTGGAGATGGTCGGCGAGCCGTGAGCCGTCCTCGAACTCGTAGTCGGGCACGCTGCGTCCCGCCAACGGGTGCCCGCTGTCGCCGGGCATGTCGTACCGCTGCCAGACGCCGGAGATCTTCTTCACGAAGTAGGTGGTGCCGGTGACCGTCCCGATCAGGTCGGCGACCACCGCCCGCGCCGCCCGCGCGTGGGGGTCGGGACGCATCAGGGCGATCTGGGCACGCGTCCAGTCGAGCACCCAGGCGCCGATCGGATGCCGCTCCCGCGTGTAGGTGTCGAGGAGCCCTTCCGGCGCCTGTCCGCGTACGACCGCCGCGAGCTTCCAGCCGAGGTTCACGGCGTCGCCCAACCCCAGGTTCAGCCCCTGGCCGCCGAAGGGCGAGTGGACGTGCGCGGCGTCGCCGGCCAGCAGCACCCGGCCGAGCCGGTAGGTCGCCGCCTGCCGCGCGTTGTCCGTGAACCGGGTGACCGATGTGATCTTCTTGACGACCACGTCGGAGCCCGTGACGTACCTGACCGCCTCCTGCAGTTCCTCCGTCGTCACCGGTGTGGTCTTGTCGGCCCTGCCGGGCGCGCCGCCGTCGAAGCGCGCCACGAGGATGCGCCCCGGCACCGGCCCGTGGGAGTAGACCCCGGTGGGAGTGGCCTGCCAGCCCACGCCGAGGTGTTCGGTGCCCTCCATCTCCGCGACGGCCTGGTAGGCGGTGATCTCCGGGTCCGTCCCGGGGAACTCGAAGCCGGCCAGCTTGCGCACCGTGCTCCTGCCGCCGTCGCAGCCCACCAGCCAGCGGCCGTGCACCGGGCCGCCGGTCGTGGTGATCGTGACCTGCTCGCCGTCGTCGGTGAAGCCGGTCACCTCCACGCCGCGCCGCACCTCGACTCCCAGCTCGGCAGCGCGTACGGCGAGGATCTGTTCGAGCTGTTGCTGGGGCACCAGGCCGATCTCGGCGGCCGGTCCCCGGCCGGACAGCTCAGGGTCGTCGGCGTCCAGCCGTTCGGCGCTCAGCATCATCCCGGCGAAGTGGCCGGCGAACCTGGGCGGCGTCCGGCGCGGCCCTTCCGTGGAGGCATGTTTGCGCATGAAGGCCTCCACGAGTTCCATCGCCCGCGCCTGCACCTCCTTCAGCTCGGGCAGCAGGCCCCGCCGGTAGAGCGCCTCCACGCTGGGCGTGTTGAGCGAGCCCGCTTTGAGTGTCGGGTCGATCTCGGTCAGCCGTTCGAGTACCACGACCGACACCCCGCCCAGCCGCAGCTCGCAGGCCAGCATCAGGCCGACCGGCCCTCCGCCGGCCACAACGACGTCGTACGACATTCGTCCTCCCCGTAGTTACCGTTGCTATAAACTTACTGTCACTAAAAGTTTTTAGCAACTAGAGTGAGGCGGGTGACGGAGACCTTGGGGCTGCGGGAGCGGAAGAAGCGGCAGACTCGCCAGCTCATCTCGGACGTGGCCTCGGGCCTGTTCATGCAGCGTGGGTTCGACAACGTCACCGTCGCCGAGGTCGCCGAGGCGGCCGGAGTCTCGACCAAGACCGTCTTCAACTACTTCCCCCGCAAGGAGGACCTGTTCCTCGACCGCTATCCCGAGGCGGTGGAGCTGGTCACACGGGCCGTACGGGAGCGTCCCGAGGGGGAGATGCCTCTCGCCGCCCTTCGCCGGCTGTTCCTCGGCATGCTCAGGGAAGGCCACCCGCTCGGCGGGATCGCCCCCGGATTTGAGGTGTTCTGGCAGGTGGTCCAGGACTCGCCCGCGCTCAGGGCCCGGGCGAGGGAACTGGTCGAGGAGTTCGAGGGCGTGCTCGCCCACCTGTTTGCCGAGGCGGCCGGAAGCGACCCGGTCGACCCGGCCGACCCGGCCCCGAGGCTCGCGGCCGCCCTGGTGGTCGCCGCCTATCGCGCCGTGTACGTCACCAGCATCGACAGGATTCGCGCCGGCGATCCCATGCAGGACGTGCTCGCCGACCGCATCACCCTGCTCGACCGCGCCCTGCAAGCCGTCGAGCGCGCCGTCGCCGCTTTCTGAGCAGCGCCTTCGGCGTTTTTCTGCGTAGCGCCTTCGGTGTTATTGCCCCTTTTTTCGGGTTGACCTGCTGCTCCAACTATTCGCTTCTGGCGGTTGCTGAGAGTGATGAGCGGTGAAAGAATTCATACAGGTTTTCGAATTAACTGAGGGGGTGCGATGGGTCTGCCCGACCAGGATTCTGACCACCCTCGTCGTTCGAATGATGCCGTCGGGGACTGGTGGGATCGGCTGACCGCCGATTCCCCTCTGTGGTCGTCCGAAGGTTCACTCGCCCGCGAGCACTTTCCGATCATCGACCCCGAGCTGCCACAGGACGCGAGTCAGGACACCGGCGACGACGCGACCAGTGCCGCGACCGCCGATAGCGCCGGCAGCGCCGGTGGTTGTGGGGCCGGTGCTGGTCGGGACAAGGGCCGGTCGTCGTGGGTGTTGGTGGGTTCTCTTCGTGAGTCGGCGCAGGCGTTGGCGTTGGCGCCGTTGCCCGACGATGCGGACATCTGCCTCGCCGAGGCCGAGGATCTGCTGTTCGCGCGGGATCGGATCACGTGCGCTCTTGCTGATCGGGTGGGGCGGGTGCATGGTGCGGGGCGGGCCAAGCGGCATGGGCATGCCTCCACCCGCAGTTGGTTGCGCACCGCCGGAGGCATGAGCGTCGCGGGTGCGGGGCGCCTGCTCACGTTGGCGGTGGAGTTGGCGCGTCTGCCCCGGGTGCGGGAGAAGTTCGCTGCGGGTGGGTTGGCGGCGGGGGTGGTGGAGGCGATCTGTGCGGCCACCGCGCAGTTGAGTGACGAGCACGCGGGGTTGGCTGAGCCGATTTTGCTGGAGCTGGCGGGTAAGGCGGGGGCGGCGGAGGTGGCCAAAGCCGGGCGCTATCTGCGGGCGGTGCTGGACCCCGACGGGGAAGAGCGGGATGAGCAGGCGGACTACGGGCGGCGGTTCCTGAGGGTCCGCCCCACGAAGGGCGGCGGCCTGGAGGGGGAGTTCTACCTGCCGCGTGAGCCTGCCGCCCGGCTGCTGACCTTGCTCAGCCTTTACGCCAAGCCGAAGGCCGAGGGGGACGACCGGCCGTTGCGGGTCCGCCAGGCGGATGCGTTCATCGCCCACCTGGAGGAGAAGATCGCCGCCGAGCTCCTGGTCCTGGTCACCGCCGAATCCCTCCCCACCGACCCCCAACCCGCAGACCCTCAACCCGCTGATCCCGGCACCGACCACCCCGCCGACGCCGAAGACGCCCAGGATGCCGAGGGCATTGAGGTCGCGGAAGACGGGCGGGACAGCGGGGCTGGCTGGGACAGTGGAGCCGGCCGGGACAGCGAGGGCATCAGCGCCCCCGGCGACACCGGAAGTGCTGACGACCCCGGCGATGTCGAAGACACCAACCCCGGCGACACCAACCCCGGCGACACCGACCCCGGCGACGCCGATACCACCAGTGCCCCGGGCGAGATGGGCGACCTCGGCGACGTGGGCGGCACCGACACCGCGTCTGCCCACGATGAGGGCCTGTGCCACCCTGCGGACCCTGCCCACCCCGCCGACCCTGCCCACCTTGCCGACCCTGCCGACCCTGCCCACCCCGCCGACTGCGGCGACTGGGGGGACTGCGGCGACTGGGGGGACTGCGGAGACGCCGGGGCAGATGCCGGTTCACCTTCGCAGACAGCGCGGCCGGATCCTCCTCCCGAGGATGCCGCTGCGCATCGCGCCCACGCCGGGCATCGGCCTGCGGGGGACTGCCGGCATGGGCAGAGCACGCCTGAGAGCCAAGGCCACGGCCACGAGCGTCGGAGGCACGGCGAGGGCGGGTACGGGTGCGGCGGCGAGGCACGGTGCTCGTGTGCGCCGGGGACACCGGGATCGGAGTGGGGCGTGCCGGGGAGGCCACCGGGAACAGCGCCGGGAACAGCGCCGGGGGTGTTGCTGGGGGCGGCGCCGGGGGTGTTGCTGGCGACCGGGCAGATGCTGCCGGTCTCCAGCGTGCACCGCCTTGCCCGCACCAGCAGCCTGGTCCGCCTGGTCATGGACGCTGACGGGCAGGTGCTGGACATGGGCCGCAAGGTCCGCCTGGCCACCCCCGCCCAACGCAGGGCCGTCTACGCCCGCTACGCCACCTGCTGGATCGACGGCTGCCCACTACCCGCCACCATGTGCCAGATCGACCACGCCGACAACTGGAGCAACGGCGGCCTGACCGACCTGAAGATGCTCGGACCGGCCTGCCAGTTCCACAACCGGGACCGCTACCGCCACCCCGACCGCTACACCCGCCGCAAGGTCGGCACCGACCGCTGGGCCTTCACCTACCACAACCCCACCAGAGCCCGGCGGCTACGGATCTAGGCGAGCATGGGCCGACGCCTGGCTGCCCTGTGACACGGCCGGCTGTCCTGTGACACGGCCGGGAGGATGACTCGGAGTAAGTTGCTGTGATCGAATCGGGGTGAGGAGGCTGGCGATGTCACGGTTCATCGGGAAGTTCGCGGTGGTCACCGGCGCGGCGCGGGGGATCGGTGCGGCGATCGCGCGTCGGTTGGCTGCGGAGGGTGCGGTGGTGGCCTGCGTGGACCTCACAGCGGACCGGTGCGCGTCGATCGTGGACGAGATCACCGTCACCGGAGGCAGGGCGGTCGCGTTCGGCTGTGACGTCTCCGACAGCGCTCAGGTCGAGGCGCTCGTACCGGGGGTGTTGAACGAGTTCGGGCGGATCGACGTGCTGGTGAACAACGCCGGGCTGACCCGCGACAACCTGCTGTTCCGTATGTCGGAGGAAGACTGGGACAAGGTCGTCGACGTGAACCTCAAGAGCGTCTTCCTCATGAGCCGGGCCGTCCAGAAGCACATGGTGGAGCAGCGGTCGGGAGCGATCGTCAACCTGTCGAGCCGGTCGGCGCTGGGCAACCGGGGGCAGGCCAACTACGCGGCGGCCAAGGCGGGCATCCAGGGGCTCACCGCGACCATGGCGATCGAGCTGGGCCCGTTCGGCGTCCGGGTGAACGCGGTCGCACCGGGCTACGTCGCGACGCCGATGACCGAGGCGACGGCCGTGCGACTGGGGGTGACGCCGGAGGAGCACCAGGCCACCATGGCGCAGGCCGTGCCGTTGCGGCGGGTCGGCCAGCCGACCGAGGTCGCGTCAGTGGTGGCGTTCTTCGCCTCCGACGACGCGTCGTATGTCACCGGCCAGACGCTTTACGTCAACGGCGGCCCCCGGTAGGGGGCGCGCCCGCGAGCATGAGGATCGGCGTCTTCCTCGTCGCGGCGGGCTTCCCGGGCATGGCGCCCGGGGACGTGCTGCGCAGCACGGTGGAGGCGATCGAGGCCGCCGAACGGGCCGGGTTCGACGACGCCTGGATCGCCGAGCACCACTTCATGTCGTACGGCGTCTGCCCGTCGGCGGTGACGCTGGCGGCCGTGGCGCTGGGCCGGACCTCGCGGATCACGGTGGGAACGGCGGTCAGTGTGCTGTCCGCCCAGCATCCGGTCGCGTTGGCGGAGCAGGCGGCGATCCTCCACCACGTGTCGGACGGCAGGTTCCGGCTCGGCGTGGGGCGTGGGGGTCCGTGGCTGGAGCTGGAGGTCTTCGGCACCGGAACGGCGAGGTTCGAGCGGGGTTTCCCCGAATCGCTCGACCTGCTGTGCACGGCACTGGACGGCGGTCCGGTGGCGGGGGACGGCGAGTTCTTCCGCTTCCGGGAGGTCACGATGGTCCCGCAGGCCCGGATGTCGCCGGTCGTCGCCTGCACGTCGGACGGCACGGTCCGGCTCGCCGCCGAACGGGGACTGCCCATGCTTCTCGGCATGCACATCGGCGACGAGGAGAAGGCGGAGATGATCGCCGCCTACGAGGCGTACGCGACAGGCCCGGCGGCGCACATCGGCGCCGCGCTCGGTCACGTGGCGGACACCACCGAGCAGGCCATACGGGAGATGCGGGAGTCGCTGCCGCGCTGGCTCGGGCCGGGACTGGCCGGGTACGTCGCCGTGGACGGCCGGCCGCCGCCACGACGGAACGTTCCGGAGTACGTGGACCTGCTGTGCCGGATCCATCCGGTGGGCTCGGCGGAGCACTGCGTGGAGAAGATCACCACCACGGCGGCGCGGACCGGGCTGCGGCATCTCATCCTGATGGTCGAGGGCGCCGGAGACCGTGCGCGGACGCTGGAGAACATCGCACGCCTCGGCGCGGAGGTGCTTCCGGCCGTGAGACGGCGAGGGCCGGGGGCGGCGTGAACCGGAGCGCCGCCCCCGGCCGAAGCCGGCCCGATCAGCAGTCGACCAGTTCGGGGCTCTGGTTCAGGATCTGCGCGCGGGGGGTGACGAACTCCCGGTAGGCCTCGGTGGCCTCCGGGCGGAACACCGCGACACGGTGGCAGTTCTGGAAGGCCAGCCGTACGCCGAAATGCCTTTCGAGGGCGCCGCGCATCGCGTCGCTGGCCAGGCAGCGCAGCAACTGACCGCGAGCGGCCTCGTCGGGCGGCGGCACCTGGTTGTCGGCGAAGTCGGCGCCGGACCGGTCTCGCCGCTCGACCAGCGCGGTGATCGTCGCCCAGGCGTACGGCAGTGAGTCGCGGACGCAGGCGACGAAGGCCGCGTCGTCCACCTCACCGGCGCGGGCCTGGTCGAGCAGGTCGTTGGACACGGACAGCGACATGAGCTGTTCTCCTCTCGGCGTCTGCTCACAGAGCGGGGACGCAGTTGACGGTAGATCGAACGCCGCGGGCCTCCATCTGGCGCGGAGGCGACACGTTCATGGGGCGGCGACGGCGGGGCCGTACACGAAGCCGGGGTCGATCTGCGCGACCAGGTCCTCTCCCGTCGCGCGGTTGGCCCACGCGTGGGCGTTCCTGATGTGGAACTCGGCCGCCTGCCTGCCGAACTTCGGCCAGTCCTTGGGCTGCGCGTCGAGCCGGTCGAGCATGGTGGCGAGGGCCAGGTGGCCGGCGGGCTCCAGATCGTCGAGCGTGAACGGCCGGCCCTGCTCCATGCCGCGGATGGCGGGGGAGTGGCCGAACCAGGTCAGCAGGTCGTCGCCGACGTGCTCACGGAGGAAGTCGACGTCCTCCGGCGCGTGGACCTTGTTGCCCACGACGGCGATCTCGACGTCGAACCCGGCGGCGTGGTCGCGGTACTGCCGGTAGACGCCCACGCCCTGACGGGTCGGCTCGGCGACCAGGAAGGTGAGGTCGAAGCGGGTGAACAACCCGGAGGCGAAGGAGTCCGCCCCCGCGGTCATGTCCACCACGACGTACTCGCCGGGGCCGTCGACCAGGTGGTTGAGATAGAGCTCCACCGCGCCCAGCTTGGAGTGGTAGCAGGCGACGCCGAGGTCGTCCTCCTCGAACGGGCCGGTGACCATGAGCGAGACACCCTCGACGGAGCACGACGGGAAGAACGGGTCGTCCAGCCGGACCAGCCGCGAGCCGCGCCCAGGCGGGGTCGTCTTGACCATGGACGCCGCGTCGCGGATCAGCGGATTGTCGCCGCGCAGGTAGTCCTTGATCTCCGCCAGCATCCCGCCCAGCGGCGGCGGGTGCTCGGCCGCGTCCACAGCCAGACCCACAGGCAGGCCCAGGGCCAGGCCGAGGTGCTGGTTGATGTCGGCGTCGATCGCGACGACCGGCCCCCTCCTCGTCGCGTACCTCGCGAACAGCGACGACAGCGTGGTCTTGCCGCTTCCGCCCTTGCCGACGAACGCCACGCGCATCCTGACCCCCGATCAGAAATGAAAACCGTTGTCACTTTCACTCGTGCGCCATCATGACACACGCGAGGTGAGCGCGGGTGGATTTCAGGCCGCGGAAGGCGTCGGAACGAGCGGCGGCGGCTGGAAGAGCGAGAGCACCCTGACGAGCGTGGGCCGCAGGGCGTCCCAGTCGGCGGCGGGGGCGGTCCAGGTGAGCACGCTCGTCGTCGTGTCCGTGGAGATCACCCGGCGGTACTGGTGATACTCCACGCCCTTGGCCAGGTGGTCCCGCGCCGACGCCTTACGCGGGGTCCAGGTGAACTCCCAGTCGGCCGAAAGGCCCTGCTCACCGGTCACGGCCCTGAGCCGCAGCTTGCGATAGGTCGTGGCGTCCGGACGGAGAATGTCCTCCGCCTCGCCGAGCGCCGCCAGGGGATCGGTTCCGCGCTGCGCGGTCACCTCGACCGTGAACGCCGCCCCGCCGTCCCGCGAGCGCCACGAGGTCGAGTACGGCCGGTCCTCGCGGGTCCAGCCGCGGGGCACACCGGCCCGCCAGCCGGCGTCGGACGTGTGCCACTTCAGCTTCAGCCGCCGCGCGGGCTGCCCGGACGCCGACGCCGAGGCCGACGCGGGGGCCGAGGCAGGGGAGGACGCGGGGGAAGACACGGACGCCGGTGGGGAGACCTCTCCGGCCCGGATTTCCCCGCCGGGCCGCAGCACCGCCCACCCTCCGACAGCCCAGCCCCCCACAACACACGCGACGAGCACGGCCGCCGCGATCCCCGTGATACGACGAGCACGGCCGGGGCGGCGGCGAACGGGCCGAGGCGGGGCGGGCGGCTCGATCTCGGCGAGCAGGCGGTCGGCGGTCTCCGCGTCGATCCGCCGCCTGGGCTCCCGGGCCAGCAGCCCGGTGAGCACCGCGCGCAGTTCCCCGGGCACCTCTTCCAGCGGCCCCTGGCGCGTGGGCGGGCTGCCGGTGACGGCCAGATGGAGGGTGGCGCCCAGCGACCACAGGTCGGCGGCGACCGTGCGCGGCCCGCCGGCGGCCCGTTCGGGGGCGAGGTACGTCTCGGTGCCACGGCCGACGGGAGGGCTGCCTGGTACAGGATCGCGGGCGAACGCCGGATCGGTGGCCGGCACCGTCACGCCGAAATCGGCGAGCAGCACCCGGCCGTCGTGCGCGAGGAGCACGTTGGCGGGCCGGACGTCGCCGTGCCGTACGCCGGCGGCGTGGGCGTGCGTGAGCGCGGACAGCACGGTGCGGGCGATCCGCGCGGCCTCGGCCGGGGGCATCGGTCCGTCGCCGGAGACCACCCCGTCGAGCGAGCGAGAGGGGACCAGTTCCGTCACGACGAACGGGGTGTCGCCCTCCTCGGCGACGTCGTAGACGGCGACGATGTGAGGGTGGCTCAGCCGCTCGGCCTGGCGGGCCTCGCGGGAGATCCGCTGGACGAGCCGCAGCCGCGCGGTCTCGCTCAGGTTCGGGGGCAGCAGAACCTCGCGGATCGCGACGGGCCGGTCGAGCAGCGTGTCGCGGCCCTCCCACACCAGCCCGGTGCGGCCGTGGCCGAGGGCGCGGACCAGCCGGTATCGCCTGACGATGAGCTGCCCAGCAGTACCCATCCCGCCTGCCTCTACGCCACGGCACGTTCCACTTGAATGTGGAGTCTTCCACAACTACCGGGATCAGAGGGGTGGAAGGGAACCGGTCGCGATGTGGGCGAGCGTGACCTCGGTGAGCGTCGCCTGCTCATGGTCGCGCAGCGCCGTCCAGACGTCGCCGAGGGGCTCTGCGACGCCGTGGAACCCCTCGCTGTCCTGCGGCGCCCCCTCCATGATGAGGACGACGTCGGCGAGCGTGATCTGCTCGGCGGGCCGTGCGAGCCAGTATCCGCCGTCAGGCCCGCGCTGGCTGTGGATGAGGCCGGCCCGCCGCATCTGCAGCAGGATGTTGTCGAGGAACCGCCGGGGGATGCGCTGGGCGGCCGCGATCCGCTCGGCCGGGACCGGCCCCGGCGCGGCCGCGGCCAGTTCGGCGGCGGCGCGCAGGGCGTACTGGGTCCGTACGGAGAGCCGCATGGTCTCACGCTGCGTCTGTCACAGCGCGAGGACCAGGGAGCGAGCGCCGGGCGCGGGCCTGAGGTGCACGGTGTCGCCCGGCCCGAGACCGAGCCGCTCGGCCTGCTCCCGCGTCACCTGGACCCACGCCTCGTGCCCGCCGATCTCCACCTCCACGCGCACCTCGAAGCCGAGCCGTACGACGCGGGAGACCACGGCGGGCGAGCCGCCCTCTACGGGATCCGGGCTGATCTCGATGTCGTGCGGGCGGACCAGGCTGCCGCCGATCTCGGTGACCGGGCCCAGGAAGCGCATCACGAACGGGTTGGCCGGGTTGTCGTACACCTCGCCGGGGCTGCCGGCCTGCACGACCTCGCCCCCGGCCAGCACCACGATCGTGTCGGCGACCTCGATGGCCTCCTCCTGGTCGTGGGTGACGAACACGGTGGTGACGTGGACCTCGTCGTGCAGCCGGCGCAGCCACGTCCGCAGCTCCTTGCGCACCTGCGCGTCGAGGGCGCCGAACGGTTCGTCCAGCAGCAGCACCTGGGGCTCCACCGCGAGGGCCCGGGCCAGGGCCATGCGCTGGCGCTGGCCGCCCGACAGCTGGGAAGGGTAGCGGTCGGCCAGTTTCTCCAGGTGGACCAGTTCCAGCAGTTCCATGACGCGTTTGCGGATCTCGTCCTTGGGCCGCTTGCGGATCTCCAACCCGAAGGCCACGTTGCGGAAGACCGTGAGGTGCTTGAAGGCGGCGTAGTGCTGGAACACGAAGCCGACGTTGCGCCGCTGCGGGGACAGCCGGGTGGCGTCGACGCCGGAGATCCGCACCGTGCCGGTGTCGGGCCGCTCCAGACCGGCGATCACCCGCAGCAGCGTCGACTTCCCCCCGCCGCTCGGGCCGAGCAGTGCGGTGAGCGACCCCGCCGCGACGTCCAGCGACACGTCGTGCAGGACGGGGGTCGTCCCGAACGACTTGTTCACGTCGCGTACCTCAATTGCCATCAGACCGATCCTTCGGGCGCAGGAGCTTGGTGAACAGCAGGGTGACCACGGCGATCAGGGCGAGGGCCGTGGCGGCGGCGAACGCGGCCGGCTGGTCGAAGTTCTGGAACCGCTCCTCCACGAACAGCGTCAGCGTCTGGGTCTGGTCCACGAGGCGGCCCGAGACCACCGCGACCGCGCCGTACTCGCCGAGCGAACGGGCCAGGCAGAGCACGACGCCGTAGCCGAGGGCCCAGCGGATGCCGGGGAGCGTGATGCGGACGAACGACTGGAGGCGGCTCGCGCCCAGCGTGTGCGCGGCCTGCTCCTGCTCGTCGCCGAGCTCCTCCAGGACCGGCACGACGGCCCGCACGACGAGCGGCAGCGACACGAACACCGTGGCCAGCACCATGCCGGGGGTGGAGAAGATCACCTGGACTCCCCAGCTCTCCAGCAGGCCGCCGAGGGGGGAGAACCGTCCGTACACGAGGATGAGCGCGAGCCCGACGACGACCGGCGAGACGGCCATCGGCAGGTCGATGAACGCCCCCAGCAGCCGTTTGCCGGGAAACTCGTGACGGACGAGCAGGAGCGCGGCGCCGACCCCGAAGACCGTGTTGGCCAGGACCGCCCAGCCGGCGACCGTCAGCGTGACCGTGAAGGCGTGCAGGGCCGACGGGGAGGTCAGGGCCTCGGCGAACGGAGCGAGCCCGTCTCCGAAGGTCCGCCATACGATCAGCGCCACGGGCAGCACCAGCAGGAACAGGACGTAGACGACGGCGACCACGCGCAGGACGTGCTTAGCCACGGCGGCTCCCCCAGCGCTGCAGGACGTCGAGCGTGATCAGCGCGACCAGGGCCACCACGAGCAGGACCGTCGAGATCGCGGCCGCGCCGGTGGTGTTGTCGCCCTCGATCTGGCTGAAGATGTTCACCGCCGCGACCTGCGTCTTGAACGGCAGGTTGCCCGAGATGAGCACGGTCGAGCCGAACTCGGCGATCGCCCGGGTGAAGGCGAGGGCGGTGCCGGACAGCATCGCGGGAATCAGGTTCGGCAGGATGACCCGGCGGAAGGTCTGGAACGGGCTCGCGCCGAGGGAGGCCGCCGCCTGCTCCATCTCCGTGTCGAGCTCCAGCAGGACCGGCTGCACCGTACGGACGACGAACGGCAGCGTGACGAACAGCAGCGCCAGCACGACTCCGGCCCTGCTGTAGGCCAGGTTGACCCCGAGCGGGGACTGCGGGCCGTACAACGCGAGCAGGACGAGACCGGCGACGATGGTCGGCAGCGCGAACGGCAGATCGATGATCGTGTCGAGCACGGCCCTGCCGGGGAAGCGGTCGCGGACCAGCACCCAGGCGATGACCGTTCCCATGACCAGGTTGACCAGGGCGACGAGCGCCGAGGCTCCGACGGTCAGGGTGAGCGCCGCCCAGGCGTCGGGGGTGGTGACCGAGCGCCAGAAGTACCCGGGCCCCTCGTCGGCCGAGCGCCAGACGACGGCGGCCAGCGGGATCAGCACGATCAGGCTCAGGTACAGCACCGCGGTGCCGAGGCCGGCGGCGGTGCCGCCGGCCAGACGTCGGACAGGGCGTACGGTGATCGCGGTCACTTCACGCGTCATTTCTCCGTCGCCACGCCGAGCTTGCGTTCGATCTCCGCGACCTTGCCGGTCTTCGAGTCGAAGAAGTCAGTCGTGATCTTGTCCCAGCCGCCGAGGTCCTGGATCGTGAACAGCTGCGGCGGGACGGGCCAGTCGAACCCGGTCACGCCGTCGGCGACCGGGCGGTAGCCGTTCTTGGCGAAGATCGTCTGGGCCTCGACCGAGTAGAGGTACTTGAGGAAGGCCGCGGCCTCCTTGGGGTGGGTGCTGTTCTTCGTCACGGCCACCGGGTTCTCGATGAGGAGCGTCGAGTCCGGGACCGTGTAGTCGATCTCCTGGTTGTTCTGCTGAGCGAAGATCGCCTCGTTCTCGTACGTGAGGATGGCGTCGCCCTTGCCGCCGGTGAAGGTCTGCAGCGACTTGCGGCCGCTGTCGTCCTGGACCGGCACGTTCTTGAGCAGCGCGTCCAGGTAGGCGAGCCCGGCGGCCTGGTCGGCGCCCTTGTTCGACTTGGCGCCGTAGCCCGCGAGCAGGTTCCAGCGGGCGCCGCCGGAGGTGAAGGGGTTCGGCGTGATGACCTCGACTCCGGGCTTGACGAGGTCGTCCCAGGTCTTGATGCCCTTCGGGTTGCCCTTGCGGGTGCCGATGACGACGACGGACTTGGTGAGGATCCCCTTGCTGGGCCCGGCGGTGGGAGCGGAGTTCCAGTCCGGCGCGACGATGCCGGCCTTCACCAGCCGGGTGATGTCGGTCTCCAGGGAGAACTCGACGATGTCCGCCTTGAGCCCGTTCGCCACGGCGCGGCTCTGGTCGCCGGACGCACCGAACGACTGGGTGAAGGTGATGTTCTTGCCCTCGGGCGTCTTCTGGAACGCCTTGATGATGTCCTCGAACGCCGCCTGGGGGGTGGAGTAGGCGACCAGCGCCAACTGGACCTTGCCTCCGCCGCCGTTGCCCCCGCCGGCGTTGTCGTCTCCCCCGCAGGCGGTGACCAGGGTGGTCGTCGCCACGACGGCGGCTGCGATGGCCCCGAGCCTGCGCACTGTCATGCCTGTCCTCTATTCCGGAGAGATTCCTACCAAGTCAGTCGGTTTAGTCGATATTAAAGACCGTTCCAGGAATCCCGTCAAGTCCGATGGGTTTGCGGGGTTTGTTGTGGCGGTGACAAACCTGCTTCCAGTGATTGTTGTGAAATTTCCAGACAGGACGTGTCGACCAGTGCTAGGAACGTTCGCTATTGGGACACGACCTAAAAGCTCACCGAGGAAGGACCTTCATGCGCGACCCGGTCACCGAGGACGCCTACGAGCAGGACGGCTCGTTAATCCGTCCGTACATCACGGGCGAAGGCCAGCATGGCGGGGAGGGAGACCGGTTCTGGTCCGAGGAGCAGGACGAACACGTTCTCGGCGGCGGGCCGGACGACCGCGGCGACGTGTTGTCGGAGGACTGGCGGCCGGACCAGCCCGCGCAGACGCCCGCCGACCACGCCGACCAGGATGACTACGCCGCTGGACGCACCGCTCGGCTCCGCTCGGAGAATCCGGTGAGCGACGAGCACCTGGTGGACGACGAGGACCTGGTGAGCGACGGCGACACCGATCCGCGCGGTTTCCTCGGCTCGGGCTGGCGCAACGCCCCCGACCCCGACGAGGACGACGACGAGCGTTCACGGCGCGGCGGGATGCTGCTGCGGACCGGTCTGATCGCCGTCGGCGTCCTGGGCGCCATCTGGGCGCTGGCGCTGTGGGTCGGGCAGCCCTCCGGAGCGGAGTGCGAGGACGGGGCGGGCTGCGCCGCCAGGGCGGGGACGGCCGCGACGGCGCCGGTCTCGCCGGCCCCCGACGGCGACGCCACGGCCGGGGAGTCCGACACGACGCCTACCGACGCGCCCACCGACGCGGTGCCCAGTGACGCCCCCACCGACGCCCCCACGGCCGAACCCACACGGACCCGGCCCGGCACGTCCGGGACCTCGGCGCCGACCGCGTCGTCCGCGCCCACACACCCGTCCCGGTCTCGCGCGCAGGACCCCGGCTCCCGGTCGGACGCCACGCCACGCCCGTCACGGTCCCGCGTGTCGGTCGACACGCAGCCGCGGTCGTCCGCCGACGAGCGGTCAGACGGGCAGACCTCGGGGACGGACACCGCGGCGTCCGAGGAGCAGGCGGCCACGGCCCCCACCTCCGGGCCGGCCACCGAGCAGCCGACCAGCGCGCCCGCCCCCACCCAGGAATCGTCGGGTCACGGCGGCGGCCTGTTCGGCTGGCTCTTCGGCTAGAACTCTTCTCCTAGGAGGCCGTGCAGCTGTCCTGGGTGGCGTCGAAGCCCTCCACGTCGTCGAGCGTCCTGGGGGGCTTCATCCCCTGCCAGTCGGCCCCGATCCCCAGCACGAGGGTCTGCGTGGTGGCCGTGCGCACCAGGCGGGGCCGCGACTTCTTGAGCTCGCGGAACAGCCGGGACGCCCGGCTCTCGCCGTTCTCCGAGTACGCGACGACGGTCTTGGCGTACGGCTTGGGCGCCTGCTCGACCTTGACGATGTGGTAGCCGCGCTGCTCCAGTTCGGCGGCCACCTGGGTGCCGAGCCCCTGCTGCCCGCTGCCGTTGCGCACCAGGATGTGGATCTGCGACTTGGGGATCTTCTGCTCGCCGCTCTTGACGTTCTTGGCGATCTGGTCGGCGGCGACCATCCTGAACAACCGCTGGGCCTGCGGCTGCACCCACTCGACCCGGCCGGGGCTGGTGATCGAGTAGCGCCAGGGGGTGGTGACGAAGCGGATCTGCCCCGCGGTCAGGCCCTGCGCGCTCGTCGCGAGGTCCTTCATCACGCCGATCGTGAGGTCGGGGTCGGTGGTGATCGACTTGGTCACCGCGTCGAGGAACCCGAACAGCGTCGCGGGGTTGGTCAGAGTCTCGCCGCTCATGGCCTTCTTGGCCATCGAGGCGAGGAACATCTGCTGGCGCTGGATCCGGCCGATGTCGGAGCCGTCGCCGAGCGAGTAGCGGGCGCGGACGTATCCGAGTGCCTGCTCGCCCTTGAGGATCTGCTTGCCGGCGGGCAGGTCGAGCAGCGCCTTCTTGTCGTGGACGGCCTGCGGCAGGCAGACCTGCACGCCGCCCAGCGCGTTCACCATCGCCTTGAAGCCGGTGAAGTCGACCTTCACGAAGTGGTCGATGTGGATGTCGGTGAGGCCCTCGATCGTCTTCCAGGTGCAGCCGATGCCGCCGGAGTTGAACGACTCGTTGATCATTCCGACGTGCGGCCGCTGGCCCGGCAGGTTGCCCTTGGCCGAGCAGGCGGGGAGGCGGACGAGCGAGTCGCGCGGGAAGCTGATGAGCACCGCGCCGTCCCGGTTCGGGGAGATGTGCGCCACGATGATCGTGTCGGTGCGCTCGCCGGGGAACTTCCCGTATCTGGCGTTGGCGCCGTTGCGCTGGTCCGAGCCCACGATCAGCACGTTGAGCGCCTTGCTGATCTTCTGCGGGCGTGCCTCGCCGCCGAGATCCTTCTGGGTCACCGCCTCGTGCTTGACGTTGCCGCTCAGCTTGACGTAGCCGCCGACGGCGAACGTGGCGGCACCGGCGAGCACGCCCAGCGCGCCCGATAACGTCACCCACAGCCATGGCCGCCATTTGGGCGGCGTCCGGGGCGGCGGCGCCGGGAGGTCCTCCGCCGGGGGCGCGGGACGGACGTCGACGTGACCCACTGTCGTGCTCCTGAGGGTCGGACCAGGCGTTTCTCACCAGGTCGAAAGCCAGTAGCGGCAAACGGGGCCAAGTGTAGCGATCTCCCCTGAACGTCACCTTTCAAACGCGGTAACCACCGCGCCAGAGGCGCGAGTAAGTGTCGTTCCCAACGCCCGGTAAGCGTCGTTCCCAACGCCCGGTAAGTCCTGTGCAAGCGTCGATCAAGCCCGTCCGCCTATCCCTGTGACGTACAAGGAATCCGAAGGGTTGAGAGCAATGTCGCGTAACGTCTTCGTCGCCGGCGCCGGCGCCGGCATCGTCCTGTTGTTCGCCGGGATCTACGGGATGGGCTCGATCTCCACGATGTCGTGGGGGTTGCCCGCCTTCATCGTCGGGATGTTCCTGCTGGTCGGCGACGTCGTCATCCTGGCCGGCAGGCTGGTCGGCGGCGGTGGCCCTTCCGGCGGCGTCTTCGGCCAGATGAAGAGCTTCCTGGGCACCGGCAACCAGGACCTCGTCGGCACCGGCATGCCGGCCACCGCCCTGGTCGCGAGCATGCGGGACACGGGCACGATGGTGAACGACCAGCTCGTCGTCGCCTTCGACCTGCGGGTGCAGCCCGCCTCCGGTGCGCCGTACGTGGTCGCGCACCGGCAGATCCTCCCCCGGCTGCTGATGGGCGCCGTCCTGCCGGGCCGGACGGTCCAGGTGTGGACCGACCCCGCGGACCCGCAGCGCCTGGTGATCGACTGGTCCGCGCTCCCCACGCAGGTCTGAGCGGCTACGCGGGCGGCGCCGTGCTGCCGCGGGTGGTCAGGCGCGGGGCCTCGTCCTCCAGCGGCCTGGTCTCCACGCCGTCGATCAGCGCGAGCAGCCGCTGCGCCGCGTGCGCGCCGTACGCCGGGATGTCGCGGGTGAGCACGGTCAGCGGCGGGCGGACGACCTGGCAGAGCGGGGAGTCGTCCCAGGCGACGACGGACAGGTCGGCCGGCACGTCGAGCCGCATCTCCTGGGCGACCGACAGGCCGGCCACGGCCATGATGTCGTTGTCGAAGACGATCGCCGTGGGCCGCTCGGGTGAGCTGAGCAGCCGCCGCGTGGCCCGCGCGCCCTCCTCGCCCGTGTAGTCGGTGTGCACGATCGGGCAGGCGTCCAGCCCGAGGCCCGCGCAGACGTCGCCGAACGCCCGGTCGCGGATCGACGTGTGCGACAGCCGGGGCAGCCCGGCGACGCGGGCGATCCGCCGGTGCCCCAGCGCGACGAGATACTCCACCGTCTCGCGTACCGCCGCGCTGTCGTCGGCCCAGACCGGCACGAGCGATCCGGCGGCCGAGGGATGCCCGAGGACGACGACGGGCATGCCCATCTCCTCCACCTGCGGCACGCGGGGGTCGTCGAGGTGGAGGTCGACGAGGATCGCGCCGTCCACCCGGCCCTCCCCCCACCAGCGGCGGTAGACGCCCATTTCGGCCTCGTGGTCGCCGACCACCTGGAGCAGCAGCGCGTAGGAGCGGGCGGAAAGCTCCGCCTCGATGCCGCTGATCAGCTCCATGAAGAACGGCTCGACGCCGAGGAACCGGGCGGGCCGGCACAGCGCGAGGCCCACGGCGTGCGCGCGGGCGCCGTTGAGCGCCCTGGCCGCGATGTTCGGGCGCCAGCCGATCTCGTTCGCGATGGCCAGGATGCGGGCCCTGGTGGCTTCGGACACCCCCGGCTGGCCGTTCAGGGCGTACGAGACCGCGCCCTTGGAGACCCCCGCCTGGCGTGCGATGTCCGCGATGGTCGGTCTTCTCACGTGTCCCCTCGACTGAACCGGTCCAGTGACCCTCACCTTACTACCGTTACTTTGCCTACATCTTCCCCTATTGACACCGGCGACATCCGGATTTTACGGTCTCGGTACTTATCCGGTTCAGCACCTACGGCGCGGCGAGGCGAGCGGTGCGGACCGCTGATCATCGGGGCCTGGCAGGGAGTGCGGACCCCGCGCGGTGTCGCGTGGGGGAAGGAGAGTCACCATGCGAAACCGAACGCGGTTTCTTATACCGGTGCTGGCAGTCGGCCTGTTAAGCGCGGCCTGCTCGGGAGGCGGGGGTTCGTCCACGCCGACCGGCCCGGCGGGAGGCGGTGCGGGAGGCGGCGCGGCCGCCCCTGCGGGTGGCAGCGGGGCGTTCCCCCGCAACGAGACCCTCTACACCAGTGGCACCCAGTGGGGACCGCCCGCGAACTGGAACCCGCTGCGCGAGTGGGACTTCGCCACCGGGACCAAGGGCCTGGTCTACGAGACGCTGTTCATGTACGACCCGAACACCGACAAGTTCACGCCGTGGCTGGCCGAGAGCGGCGACTGGACCGGTGAGCTGGAGTACACGCTCAAGCTGCGCAAGGGCATCACCTGGGCGGACGGCAAGCCGTTCACGGCCGACGATGTGATCTTCACCTTCGAGCTCGGCAAGATGGAGACCGTCCCCTACCACCCGCTGTGGGACTGGATGAAGAGCGCCGAGAAGGTCGACGACTACACGGTCAAGTTCACCTTCACCACGGCCAACTACCAGGAGTGGGCCAACCACCTCTACAGCCGGGCCATCGTCCCCAAGCACCTGTGGGAGGGGCGGTCCGAGGACGAGGTGATGAACGGGGTCAACGAGAAGCCCGTCGGCACCGGCCCGTACGCCTACCAGTCGCACGACCAGGACCGCATGGTCTGGGTCAAGCGCGACGGCTGGTGGGCGACCAAGGCGCTGAACAAGGACGTCAAGCCCAAGTACATCGTCGACATCGTCAACTCCAGCAACGAGGTCGCGATGGGCCTGCTGCTGCAGAAGGGCCTCGACCTCAGCGTGAACTTCCTGCCGGGCATCGCCAACCTGGTCAAGGGCAGCTTCGGCATCGAGACCTACTACGACCAGCCGCCGTACATGCTGTCGGCCAACACCACCTGGATGTGGTTCAACACGGCCAAGAAGCCGATGGACGACAAGGAGTTCCGCAAGGCGGTCGCCTACTCCATCGACACCAAGAAGATCGTCGAGGGCGTCTACGGCAACCTGGTCAAGGCGTCCGACCCGTCCGGCCTGCTGCCGCAGTGGGACAAGTACGTCGACAAGAACGTCACCTCCACGCTCGGCTTCTCCTACAACCCCGACAAGGCCAAGCAGCTGCTCGCCGACGCCGGCTACAAGGACCGCAACGGCGACGGGCTGGTGGAGTCGCCGAGCGGCGGCAAGATCTCGCTGAAGCTGATCGTGCCCGCCGGGTGGACCGACTGGATGGAGGCGGCCCGGGTCATCAGCTCCAGCGCCAAGGCCGCCGGCATCGACATCGAGGCCGACTTCCCCGACTACAACGCGCTCGTCGACGTGCGTAACCAGGGCAAGTACGACATCGTCCTCAACAACGACAAGCAGCTCGCGAACACCCCCTGGCTGTACTACGACTACCTGTTCCGCCTGCCGGTGCAGAAGCTGCAGACCACGACGAACTACGGTCGGTACGAGAACAAGCGGGCGTGGGAGCTCACGCAGCAGCTCGACCAGGTCAAGCCCGAGGACGTCGAGGGCATGAAGAAGATCACCTCGCAGCTGCAGAAGATCCAGCTCGAGGACATGCCGGTCGTCCCGCTCTGGTACAACGGCCTGTGGTCCCAGACCACCAACTCGGTCTGGAAGAACTGGCCCAGCAGCGCGCCGAACACGCCGAAGTACCCGCCGACCGTGTGGCGCAACTGGCTGGAGATGGGCGGCACGCTCATGCTCACCGAACTCCAGCCGGCCTCCGGAGGCTGATCTTCTCGCGCCCCCCTTCCATCCTGCGTACGGGAGGGGGGCGCCGTTCCGCGACCGGGAGGTCGAATTGCGCCGCTATTTCGGCAGAAAGCTCCTCATCTACGGCCTGACGTTCTTCGTGGCCGTGACCATCAACTGGATGATTCCGCGGTTCATGCCGGGCGACCCCGTGCAGAGCATGCTGTCGCGGGCCAACGTCGCACAGCCGGCGGCCGTCGAGGCCATGCGAGCGCACTACACCGCGATGTTCGGCTTCGACCTGCCGCTGTGGCAGCAGTACCTCAACTTCTGGGGCTCGCTGCTGAAGGGCGACCTCGGCATCAGCATCTGGCTGTTCCCGACGCCGGTGTCGGACGTGATCATCCGGGCGGTCCCGTACACGCTGGGCCTGCTGATCCCGTCCATCCTGCTGAGCTGGTTCGCGGGCAACCGGTTCGGCGCCTTCGCCGCGCGGCGCAAGTGGCTCGACAACAGCGTGCTCCCCGTCGGCTACGTGCTGACCGCCACGCCGTACATGTGGCTGGCGATCCTGCTGGCCTGGGCGCTCGGCATCGTCGCGGGCGTGTTCCCGGTCGCCGGGGCCTACGGCTTCGACATGCAGCCGTCCCTGTCGTGGGATTTCCTCGGCAGCCTCGCCCAGCACTGGTTCCTCCCGTTCGCCTCGCTGTTCCTGGTCGCGTTCGGCGGCTGGGCCATCGGCATGCGCAACATGATCATCTATGAGCTGGAGGCGGACTACGTCAACTACCTGCGGGCGCTCGGCGCGCCCATGCGGCTGGTGCGGCGCTACGCCTTCAGGAACGCGATCCTGCCCCAGGTGACCGGCCTGGCCCTGCAACTCGGCGTGCTCGTGGCCGGCGCGCTGGTCACAGAAATCGTCTTCAGTTATCCCGGGCTGGGGCACCTGATCCTCCAGGCCATCCAGAACCAGGACTTCTTCCTGCTGCAGGGCACCTTCCTGTTCATCGTCATCGGCGTGCTGATCGCCAATTTCATCATCGACATCGCGTACGTCCTGGTGGACCCGCGCACCAGGACCGGGATGGGAGGAGCGGCATGACCGAGGTAATGCCACAGTCGCAGCCACAGCCGCCCACCGCACGCCGTGAAGCCCTGCACTTCGCGCTGCGCAACCGCAAGCTGGTCGTCGGCACGGTCATCGTCGCCGTTTTCCTCGTGGCCGGTCTGGCCGGGCCGCTGCTGTTCGACCACGGGCCGAACGACTACGTCGGGCCGCCCATGGCGGCGCCGTCAGGGAAGTTCTGGTTCGGCACCACGACGTTCGGCCAGGACGTCTTCGCCCAGTTCGTGTACGGCCTGCGCTCGACGTTCCTCGTGGGTGTGCTCGGCGGCGTGCTGGCGGCGGTCGTCGGCATGGTCGTGGGGTTCGTCGCGGGCTACCGCGGCGGGTGGGTCGACGAACTGCTCAACATGCTCACCAACATCGTGCTCGTGCTGCCCGCGCTGGTGGTGCTGCTGATCATCAACGCCTACCTGGGCGTGCGCAGCATCGGCGTGCAGGCGCTGTTCATCGGGCTGACCTCGTGGCCGTGGGCGGCGCGGGCGATCAGGGCGCAGACGTTCTCGCTGCGCTCGCGCGAGTTCGTCGACCTCGCCCGGCTGAGCGGCGTGCGCACCCCGAAGATCATCCTTCGGGAGATCGCGCCGAACATGAGCTCGTACCTGTTCCTGACGTTCATCCTGCTGTTCGGCAGCGCGATCCTGATCGCCGCCTCGCTCGACTTCATCGGCCTCGGACCCACCGAGGGGGTCTCCCTCGGCCTGATGCTCAACAACGCCGCGCGGTGGAGCGCGCTCCAGCTCGGCCTGTGGTGGTGGTTCATCCCTCCGGGCGCCGGCATCACGGCGATCGTCGGCGCGCTCTACGTCATGAACGTCGGGCTGGACGAGGTGTTCAACCCGAAGCTGAGGGAGATGTGACGTGGCGCTGAATGTCACCGACCTCCGGGTCTACTACCGGACGCTGCGCGGCGAGGTGAAGGCGCTCGACGGCGTCACGTTCTCCGTCGCGGACGGCGAGATCATGGGCCTGGCCGGGGAGTCCGGCTCGGGCAAGTCCACGCTCGCCAAGAGCCTGATCCGCCTGGACGGCCGCATGCGGCACGTCGGCGGCACAGTGGAGCTGGACGGCAAGACGATGCCCCTGTCGGACGACACCGGGATGGACCGGTTCCGCTTCCGCGAGGTGTCGCTCATCCCGCAGTACTCGATGAGCGCGCTCAACCCGACCAGGAAGATCGGCAAGATGGTCGGCGAGCTGCTGGACTCGCGCGGCGAGCGGCCGGAGAGGGCCGAGCTGGAGCGGCGGCTCGAGCTGGTCGGCCTGTCGAAGGACGTGCTCGACCGCTACCCGATCGAGCTGTCCGGCGGCATGAAGCAGCGGGTGGTCATGGTCATCTCCACGCTGCTGAACCCCTCGCTGCTGATCGCCGACGAGGTCACCTCCGCGCTCGACGTGTCCAGCCAGAAGGCCGTGGCCACGACGCTGCTCGGGTTCCGCGACCGCGGCCTGGTCACGAGCATGATGGTGGTCACCCACGACATCTCGCTCGTCTACCAGATCGCCGACACGATCATGGTGATGTACGCCGGGCGGCTGGCCGAGAAGGCCCCGGCCGACGTGCTCGTCACCGCCCCGAGGCATCCGTACACCAAGCAGCTCATCTCCGCGCTGCCCGAGGTGGGGGTGCGCTACGAGGACCGCCGGCTGGCGGGGATTCCCGGCAATCCGCCGTCCCTGCTCAAGCCGCCCGGGGGATGCCGGTTCAGGGACCGCTGCCCGCTCGCGTTCGACCAGTGCGCCGAGCAGCCGCCGTTCGCCGAGGTGGCCCCCGGACACTTCGTCGCCTGCTGGAAGGCCGAATAGATGCTCAAGCTGGACGGTGTGTCCAAGATCTACCGCGTCGGCGCGTTCGGCGGGCGGGAGCTGAAGGCCGTCTCCGACGTCAGCTTCGAGGTCGGCGAGGGGGAGGTGGTCTCGCTCATCGGCGAGAGCGGCAGCGGCAAGAGCACGCTCGGCCGGATGATCCTGCGTCTCGCCTCGATCAGCGGCGGCACGATCACCCTGGACGGCAGGGACATCACCTCGCTCAAGGACCGCAAGGAGTACTACCGGCAGGTGCAGGGCGTCTTCCAGGACCCCTTCAGCTGCTACAACCCCGTCTTCCGGGCCGACCGCGTCTTCGCGATGATCAAGGAGCAGTACTTCCCCCAGGCCGGCGCGGACGAGTGGCGCAAGCGCGTGGAGGGCGCGCTGGAGAGCGTGCGGCTCGACCCCGGCAACGTGCTCGGCAAGTATCCCCACCAGCTCAGCGGCGGCCAGCTCCAGCGCATGCTGATCGCCAGGGCCGTGCTCCTCGACATCCGGCTGCTGGTCGCCGACGAGATCATCAGCATGCTCGACGCGTCCACCCGCATCGACGTGCTCAACCTGCTCGCCGACCTGCGGGCGCGCGGCCTCGGCATCCTGTTCGTCACGCACGACCTGTCGCTCGGCAACTACGTCAGCGACCGGACCGTGGTGCTGCGGCACGGGAAGATCGTGGAGATGGGCCGGACGGACCTCGTCTTCGGCGACCCGGCGCATCCCTACACGCGCTCGCTGCTGGCCTCGGTCCCCCGGCTGCACGCCAAGTGGACGGACGCCGTGGCCGAGGACATGGCCGAGGACGTGCCGTGCGCGTACCACGAGGCGCCGCAGGAGAGCCGGACCCGTCCCGGGCTGGCCGAGGTGGAAGGCGACCACTTCGTGGCCTGCTCCGGCTGCGGGGCAGCGAAGATTAAGGAGAAAGCGTGAGCTCTCACCGTCCCCTGCACGACGGGTGGACCATCACCGCCGTGTCGTCGACCGGGCAGCTCCGGCCGGTGGTCGCGGGCCTGCCCGCGGCCGTTCCCGGTTGCGTCCACACCGACCTCCTCGCCGCCGGGCTGATCGAGGACCCGTACCTGGACGACAACGAGGACCGGCTGACCTGGATCGGGCGTACGGCGTGGTCGTACGAGACCACCTTCACGTGGGAGTTCGCGCAGGACGGCACCGACGACGACCGGGCAGACCTGGTCTGCGAGGGACTCGACACGGCCGCCACGCTCGTGCTCAACGGCATCGAGATCGGCACGACGGCCGACATGCATCGGTCGTACCGGTTTTCGGTGCGGCACCTGCTGCGCGCGGGTGAGAACACGCTGAGGATCCTTTTCGACCCGCCGTACGGGTACGCGGAGGCGCAGAAGGCGGCCCTCGGCGACCGCCCCGGCGCGTACACCGAGCCGTACCAGTTCATCAGGAAGATGGCCTGCAACTTCGGCTGGGACTGGGGACCGACGGTGGTCACCGCCGGGATCTGGCGGCCCATCGGCATCGAGACCTGGAGCACCGCCCGGATCGCCGAGGTGCGGCCCTTCGCCTCGGCGGACGGCACCGTCGAGGTGCACGTGGCGGTCGAGCGCGCCACCGAGCGGCCGCTCACCCTCTCGGCGTCGGTCGCGGGCGTGACCGAAAGCGTGACGGTCGCAGCAGGGCAGCGGCGGGCGGTCGTCACGCTGACGGTGCCGGACCCGGAGCTGTGGTGGCCGCGCGGGTACGGCGAGCAGCCGCTGTACGACCTGGTCGTACGCCTGGAGGACCAGGAGTGGACGGGCCGGATCGGATTCCGGTCCGTCGAGCTCGACCGGACCGACGACGCGTTCACCTTTGTGATCAACGGGAAGCCGGTCTTCGTCAAGGGCTTCAACTGGATCCCCGACGACTGCTTCCCCAGCCGGATCACCCGGGAGCGGCTGGCCGAGCGGTTCGCCCAGGCGGCCGCCGCGGGCGCCAACTGCCTGCGGGTGTGGGGCGGCGGGATGTACGAGAGCGAGGACTTCTACGACCTCGCCGACGAGATGGGCCTGCTCGTCTGGCAGGACTTCCCGTTCGCCTGCGCGGCCTACCCCGAGGAGGGCCGCTTCACGGCGGAGGTCGAGGCCGAGGCCCGCGAGCACGTCGCCCGCCTGGCCCGCCACGCCAGCCTCGTGCTGTGGTGCGGCAACAACGAGAACATCGAGGGCCACGCCGACTGGGGCTGGCAGGACTCGCTGGAGGGCCGCAGCTGGGGCGGCGGCTTCTACTACGACCTGCTGCCCCGGGTCGTCGCCGAACTCGACCCGACCCGGCCGTACTGGCCGGGCAGCCCCTACTCCGGGGCCCCCGACCTGCCGCCGAACGACCCGTCCAAGGGCACGGTCCACATCTGGACGGTCTGGAACCACCAGGACTACACCCACTACGCGACCTACACGCCGAGGTTCGTGGCCGAGTTCGGCTTCCAGGGCCCGCCGACGTACGCGACGCTGCGCGCCGCGGTCTCCGACGACCCGCTGACACCGGTCTCCCCCGGGGTGACCCACCACCAGAAGGCAATCGACGGCAACCTCAAGCTGCTGCGCGGCCTCGGAGAGCACCTGCCCCAGCCGGACGGGTTCGACGACTGGCACTACTACACCCAGCTCAACCAGGCCAGGGCGATGGCGTTCGGCATCGAGCGGTTCCGGGCGCTCGCGCCTTACTGCATGGGCACCATCGTGTGGCAGCTCAACGACTGCTGGCCGGTCACCTCGTGGGCCGCGGTGGACGGCGGCGGGCGGCGCAAGCCGCTGTGGTACGCGCTGCGCCGGGCGTACGCCGACCGGTTGCTGACCTTCCAGGGCGACGCGCTGGCGGTCGTCAACGACACCGACGAGCCGTGGTCGGGTGAGCTCGCCGTCGACCGGCTCAGCCTGGCGGGGGAGATCCTGGCCAAGGAGCGCTTCGACGTGTCGGTGCCGGCGCGCGGCACGGCGTCCGTGGAGCTGCCCGAGGGGGTGGCGCGACCCGGGAACCCGGCGGGCGAGGTGCTGGTGGCCACCCTCGGCGACGTACGCGCGCTGCGGTTCCCCGGCGAGGACCCGGCCATGGACTACCCGCCGGCGGAGATGGACACGGTGGTCGAGGAGATCGAGGGCGGGCTGCGGGTGCGGGTGACCGCGCGGACGATCGTGCGCGAGCTGGCGCTCTTCCCCGACCGGCTCGACCCCCGCGCGACCGTGGACGACCAGCTCGTCACGCTGCTGCCGGGGGAGACCGCGGTCTTCCACGTAACGGGCGGTGATGTGGACCCCGGCGCGCTCGTCCGTCACCCCGTGCTCCGGTGCGTCAACGAATCCCGTTAGTCTCGGATCGCCCCCGCGCCGACGCGCCGTGCCCGCCAAGCAGAGGACTCACGTGGATCTGCTCACCAACGTCATCAAGGACTACCCCTGGGGCTCCCGGACGGCCATCGCCGAGCTGACCGGGCGGCCCGCCTCGGGGCCGGAGGCCGAGTTGTGGCTGGGTGCCCACCCGGCCGCGTCCTCCCGGCTGACCAGGGACGGTGCCGAGACCGCGCTGGCCGACGCGGTCGCGGCCGACCCGGTGGGGACCCTAGGGGAGGCGGTCGCCGGGCGGTTCGGGGAGCGGCTGCCGTACCTGATGAAGCTGATCGCGGTGGACGCGCCGCTGTCGCTGCAGGTCCACCCCGACGCCGAGCAGGCCGCCGACGGCCACGCCCGGGGGGACGCGAACTACACCGACCCCTGGCACAAGCCGGAGCTGGTCTGCGCGCTCACGCCGTTCACCGGGCTGGCCGGGTTCCGGCCGCCCGAGCAGTCGGCGATGCTGGTCGAGCGGCTGCACGTCGACGCGCTGCGGCCGGTGGTCGCGGCGCTGCGCGGCGGCGACGTGCTCGGCGCGCTGCGGGTGCTGCTGGAGTGGCCGGGCTCCCGGCGTGAGCTGGTCGAGGCGGTGGTGTGGGCGGCCTCCGCCGTCCACATGCCCGACTACGCGCTGGTGGTGCGGCTGGCCCGGCGTTATCCGGAGGACCCGGCCGTGCTGGCGCCGCTGCTGATGCGCCGTCACACGCTGGCCCCCGGCGAGGCGCTGTTCCTCGGGGCCGGGGTGTTGCACTGCTACCTCGACGGCTTCGCCGTGGAGATCATGGCCTGCTCCGACAACGTGCTGCGGGCGGGCCTGACCGGCAAGCACATCGACGTGGAGGAGCTGCTGCGGATCACCGACGCCGCGGCGCAGCCCGTGGTGGTGGAGCCGGTCGGCGGTGCGTACGTGCCCCCGGTCCCGGAGTTCCTGCTCCGCAGGATCGCATCCGGCGCGAACGAGACGCTTCCGGGGGGCCTGCCGAGGATCGTGCTGTGCACCGAAGGCGTCGTGAACGTGGGTACGGCCGGCTCGGAGGTCAAGCTGCGGCCCGGCGAGTCGGTGTTCGCCGCCGCGTCGGAGGGCTCCGTCGAGATCGGCGGGGACGGCGTCGCCTTCTGCGCCGAGCCCCATCTGTGACTCACTTAGCGTGATGTTTGTCCTACGCCGCGTGATGTGACCTCGTCACGCGGGTAGGAGCCCCTCATCGTCAAGCGCGGCCCGATGAGGGGGATCCATGGGGCGCTTCAGGGTTGCCGGCATCGCCGCGGCGTCGTTGGGGGTGGTCACGCTCTCCGCCTGCGCCGCCGGCGGAGGCAAGCACATCACGCACGCGAGCCCGGCCGGTCACCAGCAGAAGAACGCGGCGGCCGGGGCGGCGCTGCGCAAGTCCGAGACGGCCGCCGCCGCCCAGGTGAAGGCCAACGAGCTGGGACAGGTCCCGGTGATCATGTATCACCGGATCGTCAAGAACCCGCCGCCGGGCGACGACCGCAGCCCGAAGGACTTCCGCGACGAGCTGGAACGGCTCGCGGCGGAGGACTACGTGCCGGTCACCGCGGCCGAGTACGTCACCGGAAAGATCGACATTCCGGCGGGCAAGCACCCGGTGGTGCTGACCTTCGACGACTCCTCGCCCTCCCAGCTCACGCTCGACGGCATGGGCAATCCGGCGCCGGACTGCGCGATCGGCATCCTGATGGACGTCGCGAAGAAGCACCCGGGCTTCCGGCCGGTGGCGACCATGTACGTGATCAAGGACCTGTTCGGCAAGTCCCGGCAGGAGGAGCAGATCCAGGTCCTGCAGTGGCTCAAGGACCACAACTTCGACGTCGGCAACCACACCCGCGATCACCTCAACCTGCTCGGCAAGCCGAAGGACCAGGTGGAGAACCAGATCGCGGCCGGGCAGACGCTGATCACCTCGCTGATCAAGACGCCGCCGGTCACGCTCGCCCTGCCGTACGGCAACCAGCCGCACGAGAAGAAGTGGGCGCTGCAGGGGGCGTCCGGCGGCACCCGCTACGACTACAAGGGCGTGTTCCTCGCGGGCTACACCCCGGCGCCGTCGCCGTACACCAAGGACTTCGACCCCGTCGGCATCCCGCGGATCAGGTCGAAGGAGAAGGTCGGCGACTGCAAGAAGTTCTGCTCGATGGCGTGGCTCGACTGGCTCAAGGCGAACCCCACCGACCGCTACACCTCGGACGGCAACCCCAGCACGGTCGCCTTTCCGAAGTTCAAGGCGGCCTTCGTCGCACCGTCGTTCACGTCCCGTGCGCTGCCGTACTGACGGGACGGATGACCGTGCGGGGGCGGCTACCCTGCCAGCATGGACGACGCCACCGCCGACGCGACCGCCCTGCGCGGACTTACGCCGCGGCTGATCGGCCCGGAGATCATCGCGGTCTTCGCGGTCTCGCTCGGCGCCAGCGCCCTGCTGTCGCTCATCCGCCTCATCGGCGCACTGACCGCGCCGAAGGACCTGGGCGACCAGCACGCGGTGCTCGTCGGCTCGCTGGCCCCCGGCCGCCCGTGGCTGGATCTCTCGCTGCACCTCGCGGGGATCGCGGTGAACGTGGCGCCGGTGGGGCTCGTCGCCTACCTGCTGGCGCGATCGGGCGAGTCCATGCGCACGATCGGGGCCGACTGGCGCGAGCCGGGCCGCGACACGCTGCGCGGCGCCGTGCTGGCTGCGGTGATCGGCGGCACCGGGCTGCTGTTCTACCTGTTCGCCTTCCGGTCCGGGTTCAACCTGAACGTCGTGCCCGACAGCCTGCCGGACATGTGGTGGCGGATCCCGGTCCTGGTCGCCGAGGCCGCCCAGAACGGCGTGCTGGAGGAGGTGCTGGTCGCCGGTTATCTGCTGCATCGATTGGGGCAGCGCGGCTGGTCGCCGTGGCGCGCGCTGGGGGCGTCGGCCGTCCTGCGCGGCTCCTACCACCTCTACCAGGGCTTCGGCGGTTTCGTCGGCAACATCGCCATGGGCGTGGTCTTCGGCCGGCTCTACCAGCGCTGGGGGCGGACCATGCCGCTGATCATCGCGCACACGCTGATCGACGTGGTCGCCTTCGTCGGGTACGGCGTGCTGCGCGGTCGCGTTTCCTGGCTGCCCTGATCTCCTGTCTAATCGGGCGGAATGCGTTCTCTCCGGCGCGCCTGATTGATTTGGGCCCGATCCCGGTGCATCGTTGACGGGCCGCCGCACGTCTGGATCCCCCCGGGCAAAACCGGCCTGTCCTGGCCGTATTTATATTCGGGGAATTCGCATGAGGCGTTTATCGATACGCATTCCATATCCGGCGCGCCGGCGCGCCGCCGTCGACCGAAGGCCCGGAGGTCCCACCCGGCCGCCCGGCCGCGAACGTCCGGCCAGTCTGCCGTACCGGTGCCCAGTGGGAGGCACGGTGGGGGGCCCAGTGGGAGGCACGGTGGGGGGCGGAGCCGCACGCCGGGGCTCCGCCGCGCCCGTCGCCGCGAGTGCCCTCACTCCGAGGGCCGTGACCGTGCGTGCGGCCCTGCCCGTACGGCCCGCTCCCGGGAACGCCGGGTCGTGGGCGGCGGTCCCGCCGAGGCGGGAGACGAGCGTCTTATTACCACCGGTGCCGAGGGCGCGGTCCGATCCGTTATGTCCAGCACGCCGGGTGCCCGCAGGGGCACCCGGCGTGTCTCGTCTTGTCGCCGGAGCCGTGTTTCCGGTGCGCGGCTCAGGCGAGGCAGCGCAGCGCGCCCCGGACGCGGGCGTCGAGAGGATGCCCGGCGGGCAGCCGGCCGACCGTCGCCTCGACGAACTCCTCGGGGGAGAGGTCGGCGGTCAGGCCGTCGTCCACCTGCACCTGCAACCGGCCGCAGGCGTGTTCGATCCGCGCCTTGGACCCCTGCTCCTCCAGCACGAACATGCCGACCCGGACCCGCCAGCCGAGGCGGTCGCCGGCCTCGTCGGGCGTCACCGGAGCCCCGACGTCGTCGGCGTGCGTGGCGTACTCCGAGTCGTAGTGGAAGGTCTGGAGACCGGCCGGGTAGGGGCCGGCCGACGTGTGGAGCGTGCCGTCGCGGCCGAGGGCGCGCATCCGCCTTCGCGTCTCCCCGTTCCTGGTCCGCCACTCGTCGAGCACCTGCTCCACCGGCAGGCCGTGACGCTTGCGCACGCACCACTCGTTGAAACCGTCGAAGCCGCCGCGCACGCCCTCGTGTTCGAGTAGCTCGTAGAACCCGTCGATGTCGTCGTCCAGGCACGCGTGGTTGTACAACTCCTCACCGACCAGGTGTGCGAGCACGTCGCGCACCGTCCAGCCGTCGCACCGGGAGGGGCGGTTCCAGCCGTCCTCGTCGAGGGAGGAGAAGAAGCGGTCCAGCCGCGCCGCCTCGGTGTCGAAGATGTCGAAGGGGTCGAGCCCCGCCAGTTCGTCCCGTGCAGAGGTCATGCCTGAGCCGTACCCTGACCCGCCCCACCCTCACTTCGCGACGGTACGGCGGGCGGCATCGGGCGGTGTCAGGACATTTCTCTCATAAGACGGACATTTAAACCTGCGGCGCCCTCAACAATGCGCAGGGGAAGGGAAAGACCGGGTCTTAGCTCGTTTGTCCGGTGATCTGCGCGGAAACCCCGAGATCGGTAAGCACGGTGGTTCTTCTGCGGTTGTTCTAGGGGGAAAACGAAATGGCAAACAGCACGAGCGTCGCCGGGATCCTCGCGATCGGCGCCGTCCTCGCCGGTGGCGCCGTGATCGCGAGTGTTCCTCTCGTCGCGGCTCCGGCGGGGGCCGCCACGATGTCCGCGCAGCACGGCCTCGTCCGGTTCGGCCATCCGCACTCCCGGGGCCAGCGCAACAGCCAGAAGAACGGGCACCGGCACAATCAGCGGCTGCGGGAGCAGCAGCGCCAGCATCAGTTCCTGATGCGTGACCTCACGCTGGTCCTCACGCCGTTCCAGAAGGAGACGACGGATGCGGCCGCGCTGCCCTACAACTGGCAGAACGACAGCGTCTCCGCCCTGCAGTACGCCAACCAGGACCAGTTGGCCGCGTTGCTGGACACGCCCGAGACGGTCGAGATCAACCGCGACGGCCAGGAGGAGAACGGCAAGACGACGGTCTCCCCGCAGGTGGAAAAGCGCGACGTGGACCTTTCCGCCAACGTGAAGAAGGACGGCAAGCAGGACGCACCGGCGCCCCGGCCGCACGTCGATCCCGGCAAGCGGCCCGCCGACGTCACGTCCACGCCCGCCGTGTCGAAGCCCGACCCGGCACCGCTCGTGCAGCCCGTCGTGAAGCCGGTGGTGAAGCCGGTGGTGAAGCCGGTGGTGAAGCCGGTCGTCAAGCCCGCCCCGGCTCCGGCGCCCGTTCCCGTCGTGAAGCCGGTCGTCAAGCCCGTCGTGAAGCCGGTCGTGAAGCCGGTGCCCGCGCCCGCGACGTGCGCTCCCGCCTGTTCGCCCGGTCTCACCCTGCCCCTGACCCTCTCGCTCACGGCCAAGGTGTCCCTCGCGGCGGACGCGGGTGCGAGCACGGCCGCGAAGCCGGCCACCGCGGCCACCGCGACCACCGGGGCCTGCGCGCCGCTGAGCGCGAGCTGAGCCGTCAGGCGTCCCTGCGGGCCAGCAGGACGGCGGCCACCGTGTACGGCACCGCCACCCAGGCGACCGTCACCGCGAGCGCGGCGAGCGGCGACAGGAGCGCGCCGCCGAGCGACTGGGGGTTGCCGGTGCCGGCCAGCTGGCCCGCCAGGGCGCCCGGCAGGATCGAGCCGATGCGCTCGTTCCACGGCGCCGGGACGTTGTTGACGATGATCGGGAGCACGTACCAGACCGCCACGAGCGCGGCGACGGCGGCGACGGCCGACCGAGTGATCGCAGCCAGGCACAGGCCGAGCAGCGCGAACATCGCGATGGACAGGCTCAACGCGAGGAAGAGCGGCATCTGCTCGCTCAGCGCCTCGGCCGACTGCCCCCGGATGGGCCGATCGCCGATGATGAGCCGCCCGGCGGCGTACGTCGCGAGCACAGCCGCGAGCCCCGTGCAGAAGGCGACGACCGCGACGACGCCCGCCTTGGCGGCGAGCACCCGCCCGCGTGACGGCAGCACGGTGAACGTGGTGCGGATCATGCCGGTGCCGTACTCACCCGAGAAGGCGAGGACGCCCAGCACGGCCAGGCACAGCGAGGCGAGCCAGTTGGCGAGCTCGGGCAGCGACGACACCTCCAGGCGATCGCGCTGGCCGGGCGGCAGGCCCTCCCACAGGTGGACGGCATACCACGCCAGCAGGGCCATGAGAGCGACGACGACGCCGACCACGCCGAGGACGACGAAGGTGGACCGGAGGGTGCGGAGCTTGAGCCATTCGGCGGCGAGGGCGTCGATCACCGGCCGGCACCCCCACCCGTGAGCTCAGCCGTGAGCCGCATGTAGGTCTCCTCCAGCGAGGCGCCGCGCGGGGTGACCTCGTGGAGGGGGATCGCGTGCCGGGCGGCGAGGTCGCCGATCTCCTTCGGATCGAGGCCGCGCACCGACAGGCCCCCGCCGTCCTCGGCGGTGACCGTCCCGCCCGCGGCCGACAGCGCGGCGGCGAGGTCACCGGCGCGGCTGCTGCGGACGAGGACGTCCCTCACGGCGGTCAGCTCCCGCATCGGGGTGTCCGCGATGAGCCGCCCGCGGCCGATGATGACGAGGTGGTCCGCGGTGAGCTCCATCTCGCTCATCAGGTGGCTCGACAGCAGCACCGTGCGTCCCTCGGCGGCGAGGCCGCGCAGCAGTTCGCGGATCCAGCGCACGCCGTCCGGATCGAGGCCGTTGACCGGCTCGTCGAGCAGCAGCACCGCGGGGTCGCCGAGGAGCGCGGCGGCGATCCCGAGGCGCTGGCGCATGCCGAGGGAGAAGCCGCCGATCCGCTTGCGGGCAACGCCGGCCAGGCCCACCTGCTCGATGACGGACACGATCCGGTCGCGGCCGATGCGGTTGGCTCGGGCGATCCAGCTCAGGTGGCCGAGGGGCGTACGGCCGCCCTGAACGGCGCCGGCGTCAAGGAGCGCGCCCACCTCCCGCATGGGGTGGCGGATGCGGTCGTAGCGGCGGCCATTCACCAGCGCTTCGCCGCTCGCCGGGTGGTCCAGGCCGAGGATCACCCGCATGGTCGTGGTCTTGCCCGCGCCGTTCGGCCCGAGAAACCCGGTCACGCGGCCTGGTTTCACGTGGAACGTCAGCCCGTCCACGGCGACCGTGCGCCCGAAGCGCTTGGTCAGCTCTCTGACTTCGATCATGTCCTGACGGTCTCGCGGGGCGCCCGTCCCTCGCGTCGGAGCGAAGTGTGATCCGCCGGACGCGCCTCAGACCGTGGCATGACAGACCAGGGCAGGAGGCGGGCGTGTGCGCGGATGGCTAGCGTGGGCGCGTGGACGATCCGGACGTGCGGCCGTTGTTCCCCCGGCCGCTGCGCCCCCGTGAGCTGGTCGCGCTCGACCTGCTGGCCGCGCTGGGGTACGCGTTGGTGCTGGTCGTCAACTCCCCGGACGTGCGTCACCCGGCGGCCTGGGCCCTGATCGCCGCGATGACGCTGCCGCTCGCGGTCAGGCGGCGGTGGCCGCTGCCGGTCTTCTGCGTCGTCGCGGTCGCGTCCGCGGCGGTCATGGCGCTCGGCGTCGCGCGGGAACCGCTGGCCGCCATGGCGTACGCGCTCTATCCGGTCGCGCTCACGACGCGGCGGCGCCGGTGGGAGCCGACGGCGGCGATCGGCGTCCTGACCGTCGGGGCGCTGCTGCTGGCGGCGTTCGGCGGCGTGGCGGCCGAGCCGGAGGTCAGGCGGATCGTGGAGACCGTCGTGCTCGGCTCGCTCGCGCTGGGCGGCGCCTGGACGATCGGCCGGGCGGTGCGGGAGCGCCGGGCGTACGCCGCGCGCGGGGCCGAGCAGGCCGCCGAGCGCGCCGTCACCGAGGAGCGGCTGCGCATCGCCAGAGAGATGCACGACGTGGTCTCCCACACGCTCAGCCTCATCGGGGTCAAGGCCGGGGTCGCCGCGCACGTGGCGGACCGGCGGCCGGAGGAGGCACTGGAGGCGCTGCGGGTCATCGAGACCACGAGCAGGCAGGCGCTGACCGAGATGCGGCACATGCTCGGCGTGCTGCGTACGGCCCCCGGAGCTGTCACTGGCGATGTCACCGGTGCGCTGTCTCCGGCGCCGGACCTCGAGGCGCTGCCGGACATCGCCGAGCGTGCGGCGGCCGCGGGCGTACGCGTGGACCTGGACGTGCGGGTGACGGACGGCCTGCCCCCGGCGCTGGAGCTGGCGGTCCACCGGATCGTCCAGGAGGCCGTCACCAACGTGGTCAGGCACGCGGCCCCGGCGGCCTGCCGGGTTTCTGTGCACGACGAGGGAGAACAGGTGCGCGTCGAGGTGACCGACGACGGGCCGGGCCGCCGGGTCCTGCCCCCCGGTCCGCCCGGCCACGGCCTGATCGGCATGCGCGAGCGCGTCACGGCGCACGGCGGGGTCTTCACGGCGGGTCCGCTGCCCGGCGGCGGGTTCCGCGTGCTCGCCCGCCTGCCGCTGGGAGAGGAGGGGACGTGAACGAGTCCGAGCCGATCCGGGTGCTGCTCGCTGACGACCAGGAACTGCTGCGCGGCAGCCTGCGCCTGCTGGTCGACAGCACGCCGGGGCTGGTCGCGGTCGGCGAGGCGGGCACCGGGGCGCGGGCCGTCGAGCTGGCCCGCGCCGAGCGTCCCGACGTCGTGCTGATGGACGTGCGGATGCCCGGCATGGACGGCATCGAGGCGACCCGGCAGATCTGCGCCGGGACGTCTGGCGTGAAGGTGCTGATCCTCACCACGTTCGACCTCGACGAGTACGTCTACGCGGGGCTGCGGGCCGGGGCGAGCGGGTTCCTGCTGAAGAACACCCCGCCCGCCGACCTGTTGACGGCGATCCGCGTCATCGCCGCGGGCGAGGGGCTGCTGGCGCCGAGCGTGACGCGGCGGCTGATCGCCCAGTTCACACAGTTCGCCAGGACCGCCGCGGACCGGCCTCGATCCGGCCCCTTGCTCGACGGCCTCACCGCCCGCGAGCGGGAGGTGCTCACGCTCGTCGCGCGCGGTCTGTCCAACCTGGAGATCGCGGCGAACCTGCATGTGAGCACGGCCACCGTGAAGACCCACATCGGTCACCTGCTCGCCAAGCTCGGCGCGCGCGACCGGGCCCAGCTGGTCATCGCCGCCTATGAAGGGGGGCTCGTCTCCACGTCACGGGGGCACCCGTGACAGGGTGGAGCCCGTGGAAGTCTTCGATGTGATCGTCATTGGCGCGGGTCCGGCGGGCGAGGTCGCGGCGGGGCGGATGGCGGCGGCCGGCCTGAGCACCGTCATCGTGGAGAGCGAGCTGGCGGGAGGGGAGTGCTCCTACTGGGCCTGCATGCCGAGCAAGGCGCTCCTGCGCCCGGTGGACCTCGCGGGAGAGGTGGGCCGGGTCACGGGGCTGCGGCTGGACACGTCAGCCGGGGGCGGGCCGATCGACGCCGCCGCGGTGCTGGCCCGGCGCGACGCCGTGGTGTCGAACTACGACGACGCCGGGCAGGCGAGGTGGCTCGACTCTGCGGGCGTGACGCTCGTGCGCGGCACGGGACGGCTCGCCGGCCCCCGGCGGGTCGAGGTCGCGACGGCCGACGGCGGCACCCGCACGCTCGTCGCGAACCACGCCGTCATGCTGGCCACCGGGAGCCGCCCGGTGATCCCGCCCGTGGCCGGTCTCGCCGCGGCCGAGCCTTGGACGAACCGTGAGGCGACCGGCGTGCGTGCCGTACCGGACCGGCTCGTGGTGATCGGCGGCGGCGTGGTCGCGTGCGAGATGGCCCAGGCCATGCGCGGGCTCGGGGCCAGGGAGGTCACGATGCTCGTCCGGGGCGGCGAGCTGCTGACGAGGCTGGAGCCCTTCGCCGGAGAGGCGGTCGCGCGGTCGCTGACCGACCAGGGCATCGACATCCGCACGCACGAGAGCGCGGAGAAGGTCGAGCGGCCGGAGCCGGGCGGCGAGGTCACGGTGCGGCTCGCGAGCGGGGGGACGGTCACGGCCGACGAGATCCTGGTCGCCGCCGGCCGCCGGTCCGCCGTCGGCGATCTCGGCCTGGCCTCGGTCGGGCTGCCGGAGACCGGCCCGGTCGCGGTGGACGAGAGCATGCGGGCCACCGGCGTGGCGGACGGCTGGCTCTACGCGGTGGGGGACGTCAACGGCCTCGCGCTCCTCACGCACATGGGCAAATACCAGGCACGGGTGGCCTCCGACGTGATCGTCGCCCGGGCCCGGGGCGAGGCGGACGACCGGCCCGGCATGCGCGACCGCGCGGACCGCGCCGGGGCGCCGCAGGTGGTCTTCACCGATCCCCAGGTGTGCGCCGTGGGCCGCACGGAGGCGCAGGCCCGCGCCGAGGGCTTCGACGTGCGGGTCCTGGAGTACGACATGGAGCAGGTGGCCGGTGGCTACCTCCTCGGCGACGGCTATCGGGGCAAGGCCAAGGCGGTGGTCGACGAGCGCCGCCGGGTGCTGCTCGGCGTGACCTTCGTGGCCCCGGGGGCGGCCGAGCTGCTGCACGCCGCGACGATCGCGGTCACCTCCGGGGTGACCCTGGACGACCTGTGGCACGCCGTCCCGGCGTACCCGACCGTCAGCGAGGTGTGGCTGCGCCTGCTGGAGGCGTACGGGCTCTAAAAACCGACTACCGCGGGGTGGCGCGGGTCCTCGACGCGGACGACCACGTCGGCGGCCCGCACCGGGCCGGTCTCGCGCTCGTACCGCTCGTAGGCGGGCAGCGTCCACCGCTCCTCCGGCGGCGTACGGCGGGCCAGCGCGGCGGCCGACATGGACAGGTGGACGGTCAGGTCGAACGGCAGGCCGCGCCCGAGCAGCAGCGCGCCGTCGAGCAGCACCACCCCGCCCGGCTTCAGCGTCACGTAGTCCGCGCGGGTGGCCCGGTCGCGCTCGCTGTCCCACAGCGAGGGCAGCACCCGGCCCGTACGGCCAGGTTCGAGCGGCCCGAGCACCTCGCGGGTGAGGCCGCCCACGTCCAGCCACTCGTCGTGGAACACGTCGGGGTCGGTGCGGCCGAACTCCAGCCGGAGCGAGGCCGGGCGCAGGAACCCGGCCGCGGGCACCCGCAGGACCTCCCGGCCGCGCAGGCGCAGCGGCTCCACCAGATCGTCGGCCAGCCGGCCCGGTTCGGCGGCGGGGGCGCCGTCCACGGCGACGCGCACCCACGCGTCGCGCGGCCGGTCGGCGATCAGGTCGGCGAGTTCCTCCACGAGCAGGGACGGGGAGACGGGACGCACACGCACAGGTCCATCATCGCCAACGGTCCCGAGGGATCGTGACCAAGGTCCTCTCCCAGTCGGGTCCGCCAGCCCTGGGGCGGTGATCCGGGCTGGGCCAGGCTTCAGACGTCCCTCATCAGCGTGTGGAGCCCCTATGGACGTCCTGGATCTGTCCCGGTGGCAGTTCGGCATCACGACCGTCTACCACTTCCTGTTCGTGCCGCTCACGATCGGCCTGTCGGTTCTCGTGGCCGGGTTCCAAACGGCCTGGCACCGTACGGGCGATGCGGCGTACCTGCGGATGACGAAGTTCTGGGGCAAGCTGTTCCTGATCAACTTCGCGATGGGCGTGGTCACCGGCATCGTCCAGGAGTTCCAGTTCGGGATGAACTGGAGCGCCTACTCGCGGTTCGTCGGCGACGTGTTCGGCGCGCCGCTCGCGATGGAAGGGCTGATGGCCTTCTTCCTGGAGTCCACCTTCCTCGGCCTGTGGATATTCGGCTGGGACAGGCTGCCGAAGAGGGTTCACCTGGCCACGATCTGGCTGGCCGCGATCGGCACGAACATCTCCGCGTACTTCATCCTCGCGGCCAACTCCTGGATGCAGCACCCGGTCGGCTACCGGCTCAACCCGGCCACCGGGCGCGCCGAGCTCACCGACATCTGGGCCGTGCTGACGAACGTCACCACCCTCGCGACGTTCCCCCACGTCATCTTCGGCGCGTTCGTGACCGCCGGGGCGTTCGTCATCGGGGTGAGCGCGTGGCAGCTCGCGCGCAGGCGCGAGGTGGACCTGTTCCGCGCCTCGGCCCGCGCCGCCCTGGTCGTCACGCTGGTCGCGTCGGCCGGGGTGATGCTGAGCGGCCACTGGCAGGCGCAGATCATGACGAAGCAGCAGCCCATGAAGATGGCCGCCGCCGAGGCCCTGTGGGAGGACGAGACCTCCGCGGGCTTTTCGATCTTCGCGGTCGGCGACGTGGAGAGCGGCCGCAACCACATCAACGTCCAGATCCCGTACGGCCTGAGCCTGCTGTCCACCAACACCCTGGACGGGAAGGTCGAAGGCATCAACGACATCCAGGCGCGCTATGAGAAGACGTACGGCCCCGGCGACTACCGGCCGGTCGTCGGCCTCGCGTACTGGTCGTTCCGGCTGATGATCGGCTTCGGCGCGCTGGCCGGGCTGCTGGCGCTGGCCGGTCTGTGGCTCACCCGCCGCCGCAGGCTGCCCGGCAACCCCTGGTTCTACCGGATCGGCGTGCTCGGCATCGGGCTGCCGTTCCTGGCCAACACGCTCGGGTGGATCTTCACCGAGATGGGCCGCCAGCCGTGGACCGTGTTCGGCATCATGCGGACCGCCGCGGCCGTCTCCCCGGGCTCCGACGTCGGTGAGGTCGCCACCACCCTGATCGGCTTCACGCTGGTCTACGCCGTGCTGGCGGTCATCGAGGTCCGCCTGCTGCTGAAGTTCATCCGCCAGGGGCCCGAGCCCGAGGACGCCGTCCACCAGGACGAGCCCGCTCTCCCCGCGCTGTCGTACTGAAGGACGATCCCATGGAGCTCACCACCGTCTGGTTCCTGCTCATCGCCGTCCTGTGGACGGGCTACTTCGTGCTGGAGGGGTTCGACTTCGGCGTCGGCGTCCTGCTGCCGTTCCTCGGCCGCGACGAGGCCGAGCGCGGCACGCTCGTGCGCGCCATCGGCCCGGTCTGGGACGGCAACGAGGTCTGGCTGCTGGTCGCGGGCGGCGCGACGTTCGCCGCCTTCCCCGAGTGGTACGCCACCCTGTTCAGCGGCTTCTACCTGCCGCTCTTCCTGGTCCTGCTGGCCCTGATCGTGCGCGGGGTGGCTCTGGAGTATCGCTCGAAGAGCGACAGCACCCGGGGCTGGGACCGCGCGTTCTTCTGGGGCTCGCTCGGCCCGGCCTTCCTGTGGGGCGTGGCCTTCGCCAACATCGTGCGCGGGGTCCCGCTGGACGCCCGGCACGAGTACACCGGCGGCCTGCTCGACCTGCTCAACCCCTACGCCCTGCTGGGAGGCGCGGCCACGCTGGCGCTGTTCACCCTGCACGGGGCCGTGTTCACCGCGCTCAAGACCACCGGCGAGCTGAGGGAGCGGGCCAGGACGGCCGCCCGGTGGACCGGTCTGGCCGCCCTCGTGCTGGGCGGGGCGTTCCTGCTGGTCACGCAGCTCATGACCGGCACCGCGGGCACCTGGGTGAGCGTGGCGGCCGCCGCCGCCGGGATCGCCGGCGCGCTCGTCGCGACGCTGCGCGGCCGGGACGGCTGGGCCTTCGCGGCCAACGCGGCCGCCGTCGTCGCGGTCACCGTCACGCTCTTCGGCGGTCTGTGGCCGGACGTCATGCCCGCGCTCGACCCCGCCAACAGCCTGACCGTCCACAACGCGGCGTCCACGCCGTACACGCTGGGCGTCATGACCTGGGTGGCGGCGATCTTCACTCCGGTCGTCCTCGCCTACCAGGCCTGGACCTACTGGGTGTTCCGCCGCCGTCTGACGGTCACCCGCTGACGCACGGCAAGAACGCCCGCCTCGGGAGACGAGGCGGGCGTTCCTGTCGGGGAGCTATCTGTTGAGCCGGCGGCCGGAGATCTGCTCGGGGGCCATCACGATGAAGTGGTCGCGGCTTCCGGGCACCCACGGCGTGAGCGGCAGCGCCGACAGGCGGGCGATCTCCTCCGGTTCCGAGACCGCGCGGGCGTGCCCGACCGCGGTCACCGACCAGCCCGTACGGAACGTCGCGTCGAAGTCGTCGGCCTCGAAGGCCACGACGGCGTTCCGCGCCGCGGCGGCGAGCTTGGAACCGGGGGCGGTGCGGATGACGATGTTCCCGTCCAACAGGCAGAAGTTGACCGGCTGGACGGCGGGGAGGGCACGATCGGTGAAGACGATCCTGCCGATGGGGGTGGAGGCCAGCAGGTCCAGGCATTCCCCTCCGCTGAGGATCTCCAGGCCGGCCGAGTCGAGCTTCATGTCTGCAAGCCTGGGGGATCGACCGCCACGCGGGTTAGGGACGAAGGTCCCGTTGTCGACGTCGATCGGCCCCGGCTCAGCTCTCCTGCCCGGCCTTGAGACGGGCGGCGAGCGCGGCGGCCTGGGTGCGGCGCTGCATGTCGAGCTTGCTCAGCAGGTTGGACACGTAGTTCTTGACCGTCTTCTCGGCCAGGAACATCCGCTCGCCGATCTGGCGGTTGGTCAGGCCCTCGCCGATCAGCTCCAGGATCTGCCGCTCCTGGTCCGACAACGCGGCCAGCGGGTCCTTCTTCGCGGCCTGGTCGCGCAGCCGGTGCAACATCGCGGCCGTGGTCTGCGGATCGAGCAGCGACTGCCCGACGGCCACCGTGCGCACCGCGCCGACCAGGTCCGAGCCGTGGATCTGCTTGAGCACATACCCGGCCGCCCCGGCCATGACCGCGTTGAACAGCGCCTCGTCGTCGGCGTAGGAGGTCAGCATCAGGCAGGCCAGGCCGGGCACCTTCGAGCGCACCTCACGGCAGACGTCCACCCCGCTGCCGTCGGGCAGGCGCACGTCGAGCACCGCCACATCCGGCTTCAGCGCGGGGATGCGGGCCACGGCCGACTCGGCCGTCCCCGCCTCGCCGACGACCTCGATGTCGTCCTCGGCGTCCAGCAACGCCGCCACACCACGCCGCACGACCTCGTGGTCGTCGACCAGGAACACCCGAATCATGACCTGGACGTTAGCCTCCCTTTGACGGCCGTAACAGTGACGAAGGTCCTACGAGTGGCGGGACAGGCGGCGCAGGGCGCTCCTGATCCTGCCGCCGAACGGCGCGCGCCGCCGGGGCTGGGCGTCGCGGGCCACCCGCAGCTCCACGAGGGCCGTGGCCGCGTCCGGGCGCTTGGCCGGTGTGGGGTCGCGCATCCGCCGTACGAGGTCCATGACCTCGGGGGCGACGCCGCCGGCGTCCGGCTCGGCGTCCACGCCGGGCGCGGGCAGCTCGCCGGTGAGGAGCTGGAAGGCGATCACCCCGGCCGAGTACACGTCGGCGGCGGGGGTCATCCGATCGGGGCTCGCCCGGCATTCGGGAGCGACGTAGTGGACGTCGAGGATGTTGGGCAGCTCGTTGGCCACGGTGTGCTTGCGCGGGCCGGGCTTGGCATAGTCGAAGCCGGTCAGCATCGCGTTCCCGTCGTCGGTGACGAGCACGCAGGCGGGGGTCAGCGACCGGTGGATGACGTTGTTGGCGTGGACGTGGGCGAGGCCGTCCAGCATGTCCTCCATCACGCCGAGCTTGGCGTCGATGCCCAGCCTCCGCCCGGTCAGGTGCAGGTGCAGGGCCTGCCCGTGGACGTCGTCGAGCACGAGCACGAACCGGCTCTCGTCGTCGATCGCGAAGAAGTCCCGCGAGCGAACGACGCAGGGATGCGGCGGGATCTTGGCGAGCGACTGGTAGGCGTTGGCGATCCGCCGCTGCTCGGCCACCCGCCGCCGCTGCTCGGCCATCGGGTCGGCGCGGTAGACCCGCAGCAGCACGGTCCCGCTGGTCGGGGCGGTCGCGTTGACGGCGCGATACTCGGTGACCCGGCTGTCGCCGCCGAGCTGCTCCTCCACCTCCCAGTTGCCGAAGCGCGGGGGCGCGGTCGAGCGGCGCACGGTGCCGTTCAGCGCCTCGAGGATCGCGGTGCGGTACGGCTCGGCGTCGCGGCTGCACCCGTGCCGCACCCGGGACACGTCGCTGAGCATGGGGACGAGCCCGGCGATCGTGGTGACGTGCCGGGCGTCGCGGCCGCTGGGGTCGACGAGGACGGCGCCTGGGGCGGTCAGCACCACCACGTTGTCGACGTACAACCGCTCCAGCTCGCGGTGCTCCTCGATCAGCAGGCCCTTCAGCGCCCGCGCGGTGCCGCGCAGCTTGGCCACCGGCGAGCCGAACGCCTCCCGGTGCTGGGGGAACCACCGGGTGCCCGACACCTCGAACCGGCCCCGGGCTCCCTTCACGTCGATCACCACGAGCGAGTGGCCGGTGAGCACGACCACGTCCACCTCGAACAGGTCGGCCCCGCGCGGGATCTCGATGTTGTGCAGCAGCAGCCAGTCGTCAGGGGCGTTGTCCCGCAGGTGCGCGATGACCCTTCGCTCGGCGTCATTGACGGGGCGTCCGCCACCGACGATCTGAGCCATCTCTGCTGCTCCGCCTCTCTGACCAGATTGAGAACTTAATCCTCCTAGGTAGCGGTATTCCCGCGCCACCACTGATTCCCCCGCATTGTCCCAGGGGAAATCTGGAACTCCATCTTCGGGCCCGCTCCAGCCGGGCGACCACGAAGCGCATGATCACCCAATTGTCGGGGATGGGCGCTATCGCGGTTTGTGGCGGCTGATGCCAGGAAACGGAGTATTTCATGCGAGTTGTCGTGGTTGGTGCGAGCGGAAACGTCGGCACGAGCGTGCTCGCCGCCCTCGAGTCCGAGCCGAGCGTGACCTCGATCGTCGGGGTCGCCAGGCGGATGCCGGGCTGGCAACCGGCGAAGACCGAATGGCGTACGGCCGACGTCTTCAGGGACGACCTCGATCCGATCTTCGCCGGCGCCGACGCGGTCGTGCACCTGGCCTGGTTGTTCCAGCCCACGCACGACCCGGTCACCACCTGGAACTCCAACGTGCTCGGCAGTATGCGCGTCTTCGACGCCGCCGTCCGGGCCGGGGTCTCCGTCCTCGTCCACTCGTCGTCCGTCGGGGCGTACTCGCCGGGGCCCAAGGACCCGCCCGTCGACGAGTCCTGGCCGACCCACGGCTGGCCGAACGCCGCGTACGGGCGGGAGAAGGCCTACGTCGAGCGCGTGCTCGACATCTTCGAGCGCGACCACCCGGACATCCGCGTGGTGCGGATGCGCCCGGGGTTCATCTTCAAGGAGGAGGCCGCGACCGAGCAGCGGCGGCTGTTCGCCGGGCCGTTCCTGCCGCAGCGGCTGGTGCGGCCGGAGCTGATCCCGTTCGTGCCGGACATGCCGCGCCTGCGGTTCCAGGCGCTCCACTCGCGGGACGCCGGCGAGGCGTTCCGGCTGGCGCTCACCCGTGACGTGCGGGGGGCGTTCAACATCGCCGCCGACCCCGTGATCGACCCCGCCGTGCTGGCGGACCTGCTCGGCGCGCGGCGGGTGCCGGTCCCGGCCGCGGTGGTCCGCACGGCGGTGTCGGCCGGCTGGCACCTGCGGCTGATCCCGGCCTCGCCCGGCCTGGTGGAGATGGTCCTGCAGGTCCCGATCATGGACACCACCCGCGCCCGCGACGAGCTGGGCTGGCAGCCCCGGCACAGCGCGGTGGACGCGCTGCGCGCCGTGATCGAGGGAATGCGGCGAGGTGCGGGCATGGCGACCCCGCCGCTCGCGCCCGACTCGGGCCGGAAGCGGATCAAGGAGGTCACGACGGGCGTGGGCATGCGGCCGTAGAAGGCATCGGCGATCGGCGAGGGAGGCACGATGGCGCTGCTGGACCCCGACTGCGTACGGCGGCTGCTGGAGTCGGCCGACCCGGACGTCGCGCTGGTCTTCGTCCGGGGCGAGTGCCGCGTGATGCGGCTCGACGAGATTGACGAGAGGCACCGCAAGCTCGTGGTGGTGCGCCGCGCGGACCTGCCCGAGGCCCACGGTGACGAGCCGGTGACGGAGGAGCGGGTGGAGGCGCTCACGCGGTGCCTCGAGAACACCGTTCGCGACCTCGGGGCCTGAAGCCGCCACCGGACTGTTGATGCGTGACGGAGGCGTCACGTTCGGTAACATCGTCTTGGGCATCCCCCATCCGAACGCGGTCCCGGCCTCGTGGAGGCGTGGCGCGGGCGGCCCGGATATGCCGCCCGATGCCGTCCTCTGAGACAAATGACGGCGTGTCGCGCGCTGACCCAAAATTCCGGAAAGCGCTGCGGACAAATCGGACAGACAACTTCGCGTCAGCGGACAAATCAGGATCAAAAGCTATCGCAAGCTGTGATCTGATCGTCACTCTTCGTACGGAACCCCGAATCCCACTCGCATTCGTTGCGTGCACGGTGGGTCACCTGTGAACATCAGGGAAAGGTCCGGAATCCCTCCTACCGGGTCGGCGGCGCGACGGCGGCGGGGATTCCGCCCATGGCGCGCCTCGGACCGGCCGGGAACGGATTCCTGATCGGGCCGATCGACAGATCCGAGACATCGATCTCGGACAGCGCATATGGGGAGGGGGCCCCGATGACTGCTATCAGGCCCCGCGGGAGCGGGGGACGCCGTCACGAAGGGCGGATTCACGACCCGGAGTTCGGCTCGTGGATCGGAGAGGTGGCCAGAGCGGTCCGGGACGTGGTCGACAGCACACCCCGGACCATCCGCCTCTGCGCCCTGATCGCGGTTGCCGCCGCGTCATGGGCATTCCTCAGGTAGCCGTCCAGCAGCCATGAGGAGGTGGTCGCGGACCCAGGTTAAGGCGGCAGGAGAGCCGTGACGGCCCGGTTTACGGGATCGGGACGATAACCAGGGCCAACCCGGGCGCTGCCTGGGTCCGCGACGGGCCGCCGCTTGCCGACAGAGCCAGGCGACAGGGCCAGGCGACAGAGCCGGGCGACAGGCGGCAGGGGCCAGGCGATGGGGGCCAGGCGATGGGGGCGGGCGCCCGCTCAGACGGGGTGGGCGCTGCGCCCGAGGGAGGCGGAGCCCCCGTCGGCGGCGCCGTCGTCAACCTGCATGGACAGCCGGATCGTCGACTGCCCGGGGACCCGGTCGATGGTCACCGAGTCGCACAGCTCGCCCATGAGCCACAGGCCGAAGCCGCGGTCGCCGCGACCGCTGGGCCGCTCGCTCGGCACCGCGCCGGGCCGCAGGACGCCGACGTGGTCGGCGACGTCGACGGCGAGCACGCCGCCGTCGCAGGAGATCGCCAGAGTGCCGGCTCCCCCTCCGTGTTCGAGCACGTTGATGGCGGCCTCGTTGGCGGCGATGACGAGGTCGTCCAGCCGGGGGCCGGTGAGGCCCGCCTGCACGGCGTACCGCTGGATGTTCTCGCGCAGCGCCGCGAGATCATCCGTTATCGGCCACTGCCGGCGGTGATCCACCACTGTCCTCCTCGCCGCTGTTGGGGCTACCGCCCGATGTCTTCGAGGCTACCGTCTCGTTACTCGTTGCCTGCCTTCACCTGGGGGTTGACCGCGCGCTGACCGCGTCGACGGCCTCCGTCAGGCCCGGTACGACGACAAAGGCGCTGATCAGTCCGGTGACTCTGAAGATCCTCGCCAGCCGGGCGTTCAGGCTCGCCAGCGTCACCGCCCCGTTGCGCTCCTGTATCAGCTTCCGTACGGACAGCAGGATCCGGATGCCCGTGGAGTCGCAGAAGTTCACGCCGCTCAGGTCGAGGACGAGCTCGCGGTGCTCCTCGCCGAGGGCCGCCTCGACGTCCTGGCGCAACCGCTCGGCGTTCGTGTAGTCCAGGGCGCCGTCGAGCGCGACGACCAGCACATGGTCGGCGACTGGGGCGGATACGGGAGTCAGTACGACGGCGGCGGTCACGGAGCACACCTCGGCGGACGCTGCGGGGACGGTCGGGCGGTGGGGGGAGGGGAGACGGGGGGACAGGACCTGGCCGGAGTCCCGGCCAGGTTCGTCAGTCTAGAGCAGCGACGCCCCTGAACCGGGGCGTACGGCCTGCGGAAGGCCACGAATGGAGGATCGAGCCGGACGGTCGAGCTGGACGGTCAAGAAACGCCATATGTGGTTTTTCGCCCGATGGTCGGGGGGAATGGGGAACTGACCGACTGGACCCCTCCTGAAAAGACCGCTTATGCCAGACGTGACAAGGGAGGTCCAGTTCGACACCGTGCACGGACCTTCCCTCGTCGCGCAGGCAACCGCGAGTTCGGCGACGCTCACGCTCGGGGTCGAGGAGGAGTTCCTGCTCGCCGACCCGCGAACCGGGCGGGTCGCCCCGGCGGCGCGGGAGATCCGCGAGCGGGCGGCCGGGCCGGGGGCGGACCGGCTGGTGTTCGAACTGACACAGTTCCAACTGGAGAGCAACACCGCCGTGCACACCAGCCTGCGCGACCTGCACGGCGACCTGCTCGAGATGCGCCGCGCGGCCGCCTGTGCCGCCGCGAACGCGGGGCTCGCGCTCGTCGCGTGCGGCACCGCTCTGGACGGCAACGAGGGAGTGCCGCCCCTCTCGTCGTGCCCTCGCTATCAGGCCATGCTCCGCGAGTTCGGGGCGATCATGGAAGGTCAGGGCGTCTGCGGCTGCCACGTCCACGTCGGGATCGCCGACCGCGAGGAGGCGGTGCGGGTCAGCAACCACCTGCGGCCGTGGCTCCCGGTCCTGCAGGCGCTCGCGGCCAATTCGCCGATCTCGGACGGCAGGGACACCGGCTACGCGAGCTGGCGTGCGCTGATGATGGGCAGGTGGCCGAGCGCGGAGCCGCCGCCCTTCTTCCGCTCGGTCGAGCACTACGAGAGCCTGGTCGCCGGCATGCTGGCCGGGGGCACGATCCTCGACCGGAAGATGATCTACTGGCTGGTCCGCCCATCCGATCATGTGCCGACGCTGGAGATCCGCGCGGCCGACGTGTGCCCGACGGCCGGGGAGACCGTGCTGCTGGCCGGACTGGTGCGGGGGCTGGCCGAGACGGCGCTGCGCGACGTGCGGGCAGGCGTGCCCGCCCCGGAGGTCGAGGACACCCTGCTGCGTGCGGCCTACTGGAGGGCAGCCCGCGACGGCGTGGACGGCGAGGCCCTCGATCTGCTCGCCGGCGCCGGGGTTTCCATGGGCAGGGTGCCGGCCTGGCGGCTGGTCGACCGCCTGCTCGAGTACGTGCGGCCGGTGCTGGAGGAGAACGGCGACTGGACGCCGTTGACCGACCAGCTCGAGCGCGTACGCCGCAGCGGGTCGGGGGCGGCGCGTCAGCGGGCGGCGTACGCCCGGCGCGGCCGGCTGTGCGACGTGGTCGAGCTGCTCATGGCGCAGACGGCCGCCTCCTGCTGGGCCTGACCGTGCTGGTCCTGACTGGGCGCTCTCGTCAGACCCCCGTCACTCGGCGATGACGCGCAGCGTCTTCAGACTGGGGTCGCCGACGTCGGGGATGTTCATGCCGCCTTCGAGCCCGCTGGTCAGGTAGCTCAGCACCGGCTGCGTGATGCGCTCGCCCGGGCACAGGGCGGGTGCGCCCGGCGGGTACGGCGTCACCATCTCGGCCACGATCCGGCCCACCGCCTGACCGGTGGGCACGATCTCGACCCGGCCGAAGAACGCGTCCCTGGGCAGCATCGCGATGTCCAGCTCCAGCTCCCCCGGCTCGGGCACGTCGATCACGGCCGCGGGCGGCAGGTCGCGGGCCGACGACAGGGTGCGCAGCGCGTCGAGCAGCACGCCGACCGTCTCCTCACTGTCGGCGACGGTGATCTCGGCGCTGACGCGGCGGTGGTCGCTCAGCGAGAGGTTGACGTGGCAGCGCTCGCGCAGCCAGTCTGCGGCGTGATAGCCGTCGACGCCGAGCCCCGACACGTCGATGACGATCTTCAGCGGGTCCATGTCGAAGGCGCGGGTGTTCTCCTTGCTCAGCACCCACAGGCCGTGCATCTTGTCGATCTCCCTGCGGACCGACTCCGCGAGCTCCAGCGTACGGTCGAGCAGGTCCTTGCCGTGCTCCACCATCTGCCTGCGCCAGCCGTCGAGCGCCGCGTAGATCAGAGTGGAGGGGCTGGTCGTGCCGAGCAGGTCCTCGCGGGCCTTGAGCACGGCCGGGTCCACCCGGTTGCCCTGCAGGTGGAACACCGAGCTCTGCTCCAGGCCGTTGCCCATCTTGTGGACGCTCGTCACGCACAGGTCCGCCCCGGCGTTCATGCCCCACGTGGGCAGGTCCTCGTGGAACGGCAGGTGGGCGCCCCAGGCCTCGTCCACGATGAACGTCCGGTCATACCTGCGGCACACCTCGTTGATGCCCTCCAGGTCGCCGCAGGTGCCGTAGTCCACCGGGCTGGCGACGATGACGCCCTTGGCGTCGGGGGCCGCCTTGAACGCCTCCTCCACCGCCTCCGGCGTGGGCGGATACGACATGTGGAGATCGCCGTCCCAGTCCCCGTGCACCCAGACCGGCTCGACGCCGCTCAGGATCAGTGCCGAGATGACCGACTTGTGGGCATTGCGGGCGACCAGCAGTTTCTCCCCGGGACCGGCCACGGAGAGCATGGCGCTCTTGATCGACAGGGAGCTGCCACAGGTGGAGAAGAACGCCTGCTCGGCGTTGACCGCCTCCGCCATGAGCTGCTGCGCCTCTTCGAGTACACCGTTGCTCTGCATCCGGTCGTCCAGGCCGTTCATGATCATCACGTCGTCCCTGAAAAGGTCCTCGCCCAGGACTTCCAGGACCCGCGGATCCACCCCCCGCCCCTGCTTGTGGCCCGGAGGCGTGAAGCTGAGGTCTCCCCGCCGGCGATAGGCGGTGAGGGCCTCCAGCACGGGTGCGCGGGACTGATCCATGTCCGTGTTCCTCCCCTGAACGACGTGGGGCCGTTCCCCCTCGTCCGCGCGTACCCGGACCTGACCGGCACAAACGACCGCGGCAGGCGGTCAGAAGCCCCCGCCCTCGGCGAGAGGGCGGGGGCGGCGGTCAAACGGTCAGACCATGGAAACGTCGTGGGAGGCCGACAGCACCATGGCGGCGACGGCCTCGACGGGCGTGCCGTCGATGGTGAACGTGTCGCGCAGCCGGGTCGCCTCAAGGACGATCTTCAAGATGCCGTGAACTCCGGTGAGCCGCATCGAACCGGCGGCCTTCTCGATGTCGTCCCGGGCGTCCAGCAGCGCTTCCAAGCCGCAGGAGTCGCAGAACCGCAGACCGGACGCATCCACCACGATCTTGATGCGACCCTGGCGGACAAGATGTCTGATCGCCCTCCGGAGCGTGTCCCCGCTGGCGATGTCGAGTTCACCTCGCAGCGCGACCACGACGGCCGGCTGGTGATCGCTCACAGTAATCTCGAGCTGCTGCGTTGTCATATACGCGCCTTCATCCATATTTTTCGGGCGTACTGTCTTGAACGACGCTACCCGGCGGAGTGTCAGGTCCCGGTAATGCGCGACGGTCGATGGTATGCGAGTCAGTCCGGCAATCCCACCTGTACGCCAGAATGTGGCAAATAGGTAAAGAAGTCGGGCTTTGTGGGGATCTTTGGCGGTGTGTCCCGAACCTCCCGGGATCACGGGGAACCCCTGCCCCATAGGGGCTCGCGGCCTTCGGGTGATCGCCGGAGGCGGGGGCCCGGACGCGGTGACCGCTGCGCGTCGCCCGGTCTCGCGGGGGTGGAGACTGGAGCACTTCAAACATACCAGCTAGCCAGACAAACGAGGCGTATCCCGCCATTCTCGAAAAATGCTTACTCTCCCCATTCCTTCTTTATGGGCGCATTACCGACCATGCCGGGCTCATGGCCCAAACCTGACCGGTGCATCCGGAAGGTCACGGGAACGCCAGGATCCGGCGCTTGACCCGTCCGCGCGCGGGTAGAGGGCCGGTTCCCGGAAGTACGGCGAACGGGAGGATCGGCATGGCGGACGAGATCACCGCGGGCAGGAACGCGGCGCGGGCACTGGCGGCCAGGACGCCCGGCTGGATGGTCTGGTACGGCGAGCGCACCGGAAACTTCTGGGCCGTCCCCCGGGCCGGGACCGCGATCGTGCCCCGGATGCTGGAGGCGCCGACGGCGGACGGCCTGGAGAACGAGATCCGGCAGGCCGAGGGCCGCCCCGCGCGGGAACAGGCGCAGGAGAAGCCGCAGCCCGGACAGCCGGAGAGGGCGCAGCAGGGGACGGCGGAGGCCGCCCGGCACCGCCGGTCGGCCGAGGCGCCGGATCCCCGGATCCCCGTAGGACGCTGACCGCGCGTCGCCGCCGGCGCGCTGAGCGTTCAGGACATCGAGGAGCTCGGTCAGGGCCCACCTATAGGGGCACGACGACGTATCCGCCGGGGTCGAGCCTGCCGTCGACGGGCTTGCCGGTGATCAGGTCGGTGCCGTCGACCGGCACGGGCTGCTCGTCCTCTGTGTGGTTGACGGCGAAGACACAGTCCCGTTGCCGGACAACCTCGACGCCGGGGATGCCGCTCCCCGCCAGCCCGGCGTGCGCGAGGACGCGGGCGTAGCCGGGGTCGTCGAGCCGCGTCGAGACATACCATGCCGTGCCGCCGCCGAGGCGGTGGCACGTGACGGCGGGCCCGCCGCCGGGGTAGCGGGCGACCGCCTCGGCCCCGTCCAGGTGGACGACCTCGCTCCACACCGTCGCGCGGCCGAATTCCGGCAGTTCGATCGCGTCGGCGAGCGGGCGGAACTCCTCCACGCGGATGCCGAGGATCTCGCGCAATGCCCCCGGGTAGCCGCCCAGCCTGATCCGGGTGTGCTCGTCGGCGATGCCGCTGAAGAACGACACGACGAGCGTGCCGCCGCCCTCCACGTACGCCGCGAGGTTCCGGGCGGCCTCGTCGGAGATCAGGTAGAGGCTCGGCACGAGGACGGCCCGGTAGGCCGACAGATCGTGCGACGGATGGGCGAAGCAGGCGGCGACGCCCTGCCGCCACAGCACCCGGTGGGCCTGCTCGGCGGCCGCGAGGTAGTCGATCTCGGCGGACGGCAGGCCGGGCCCCTGGACGGCCCACCACGCCTCCTCGTCCCACAGGATCGCGACCTCCGCCTCGATGAGCGACCCGACGACCGGCGGGTCATCGGGCGGCGCGGGGACGCGCTTCAGCGCCTCGCCCAGGGCGCAGATCTCACGGAAGACGCGGGAGTCCGGGCCGGTGTGCGGGACCATGCCGGGATGCCACTGCTCGGCACCGCCGCGGGAGGCTCGCCACTGGAAGAACATCGCGCCCTTCGAGCCCCGGGCGACGTGTTGCAGGCTGTGCCGGGCGATCTCGCCGGGCTCCTTGGGCGACGTGCGCGGGCCCAGAACATACCCCGTGGCCTGCTCCATCAGCAGCCAGGGCCGCCCGCCCGCCCACGATCGGGCCAGGTCGGCGGCGAAGGCGGTCTGCTCGGCCGCCGCCATGCCCCGCCCGGAGGGATAGTCGTCGATGGAGACCAGGTCCACCTCGCGCGACCACTTCCAATGGTCGACGCAGGCCCAGCCGGCGAGCACGTAGTTGGTGGTGACGGGCACCTCGGGGGTCGCTTCGCGAAGCAGGTCGCGCTGCTCGGTGAAGTGGGCGAGCATCTCGTCGGAGACGAACCGGCGGAAGTCGAGCGCCTGCGCCGGGTTGGGGAGGTACTGAGTCGCCCGGGGCGGGGTGATCTGCGCCCAGTCCGAGTAGTGCTGGCCCCAGAACGCGGTCGTCCAGGCGTCGTTCAGCGCGTCGAGGCCGCCGTACCGCTTGCGCAGCCAGGCCCGGAACGCCGCGGCGGCGTGGTCGCAGTGGCAGGGCGTGCCGTACTCGTTGTGCACGTGCCACATTGCCAGCGCGGGGTGGTCGCGGTAGCGCTCGCCGAGGGCGCGGGTGATCCGCGACGACGCCTCGCGGTACGCCGGGGCGCTCACGCAGTAGGTGTCGCGGCTGCCGTGCGTGAGCCGTACGCCGTCCCGGGTGACGGTCAGGGCATCGGGATGCGCCAGGGAGAACCACGGCGGGGGAGAGGCGGTCGGGACGGCCAGGTCCACGCCGATCCCGCCGTCGGCGAGCAGGTCGAGCACCCGGTCGAGCCAGCCGAAGGTGTAGCGGCCCTCGGACGGCTCTAGTCGCGACCAGGAGAAGACGCCGACGGTGACGAGGGTGACCCCGGCCCGGCGCATGAGCGCGACGTCCTCGGCCCAGACTTCCTCGGGCCACTGCTCCGGGTTGTAGTCCCCTCCGTACCACAGCGCCATGCATGTGCCCTTCTTTTGGCTGGAGGCCAAACTAATTGGGCCGGATCGCCGAGTCAACGGGCTTGTCCAGCACAGGGACGCCCCGCCGGTGGGAGGTGCGGCGGGGCGTCGGTCCGTGGGGTGGAGCGTCCGAGGGAAGGGGGTCAGCCCTTGATGGCGCCGATGATGACGCCCTTGGTGAAGTGACGCTGCACGAACGGATAGATGACCAGGGCGGGCAGCACGGCGATGGCGACGATGGCCATCTTGATCGCAAGGGTCGGCGGCGCGACGTGGCCGAAGCCGCTCACGCCCACGGTGGCCGTCGGCAGCGGGTTGGAGTCCACGACGTACGACCGCAGGATCAGCGCGAGCGGCCACTTGCGGGTGTCGTCGATGAACAGCATGGCGTTGAACCAGGCGTTCCAGTAGCCGACCGCGTAGAACAGGCCGATGACCGCCGTGACCGCCTTCGACAGCGGGAGCACGATCCGCCACAGGATGCGGAACTCCCCGGCGCCGTCGATGCGGGCGCTGTCGAGCAGCTCGCGAGGGATGTTCATGAAGAACGCGCGCAGCACGACCACGTTGAAGGCCGACACGGCCGACGGCAGGATCAGCGACCAGTACGAGTCCTTCAGCCCGAGCGAGGCCACCATCAGGTAGGTCGGGATCAGGCCGGGGAAGAACACGAACATCAGCAGCACGCAGAACAGGATCGGCCGGTGGAACAGCGTCCCCGGCCGCGACAGCGCGTACGCCCCGAGGACGCTCACGCCGAGGCTGACCGCGGTGCCCACGACGGTGACGCCGGTGCTGACCAGCACCGCGCGGCTGACCACGCTGTCGGAGAAGATCTGGCGGTACGCGTCGAACGTGATGCCGTCCGGCACCAGCACCAGGCCGCCGGCCCGGTTCACCGTGCCGGCGGACGACAGGCTGGTCAGCACGATCGTGTAGAGCGGCAGCAGCACGGCGAGCACGATGAGCGCCAGCACGCCGCCCTTGCCGATCCGGCCCGCGGCCGATCCCGGCTCCTCCCAGGGCGCGAGCCCGGACACCTTCGTCTTGCTCATGATCGCGAATACACCCCCCGCTCGCCCAGGGCGTGCGCCACCCGGTTGGCCACCAGGATGAGCGCGAGCCCGACCAGGCCCTTGAACAGCCCGGCCGCCGCGCCATACCCGAAGTCGCCGGTGCGCAGGCCGGACCAGTAGACGAAGGTGTCGAAGACCTCCGACACCTTGCTGCCGACCGCGCCGCGCTGCAGCATGAACTGCTCGAAGCCGACGTTGAGCGCGTCGCCGAGCCGCAGGATCAGCAGCAGCACGATGACCGGCCGCAGGCCCGGCAGCGTGATGTGCCACATCCGGCGCCACCGGCGGGCACCGTCGACCGCGGCGGCCTCGTACAGGTTCTGGTCGATCGTGCTGAGCGCGGCGAGGAACACGATCGTGCCCCAGCCGGCGTCCTTCCAGACCGTCTCCGCGGTCACGAGCAGGATGAACGTGTCGGAGTTCGTCATCCAGTCGATGCCCGCGTGCCCGTGGTCGCGCAGGATCTGCGCGATGAGGCCGGCGCCGCCGAACATCTGCTGGAAGATCGCGACCACCAGCACCCACGAGAAGAAGTGGGGCAGGTAGACGACGCCCTGGATGAAGGCCCGCAGCCGCCCGGAGACCACGCTGTTGAGCAGCAGCGCGAGCGCGATCGGCACCGGGAAGTAGAAGACGAGCTGGAACGCGGTGATACCGACCGTGTTCACCACCGCCCGGATGAACTGCGGGTCGCCGAACAGCTGGGCGAAGTTGGTGAAACCGATGATCGGGCTGCCCAGGATGCCGCCGCTGAAGGGGTTGTAGTCCTGGAAGGCGATGACGTTCCCCAGCGCGGGGACCCACCAGAAGGCCGTGACGATCACCAGCATCGGCATGGCCATGACCAGCAGCGGCCAGTCCCGGCGCAGCCGCGCCGCGAAGGAGTCCCGCCGCGCGCCGACGGCCGGTCCGGCCTGGGTCGCCCCGGGCCGGACCTCCGTCACGCTCCTCGTGTCCGCGTCGGCACTCACAGCCGCCCGTTCTCCCTGGCGACCTTCATGTAGAACTCGCGGGCCTCGTTGCCGCCCTGCTCCTGCCAGTCCTTGACGATCTGTGCCCACTCCGAGACCGGCCGCTTGCCGCGGAAGATCTCGTTCATCTTGTCCTCGGTCGGCTGGGTCAGCCCGGCCATCTTGGACGGTCTTTCGACCCGGACGCCGACGAACGGGTCGTTCTCCAGGTATCGCGAGGCCGTCTGCTCCCAGCCGTGGTAGGCCTCGACGTAGCCGGGATACTGGTTCTCGGTGATCGCGCCGGGCCGTCCGGACAGGAACAGGTATGTCGGGGCGACCTCCTTGCGGCCGAGCGCGGTCTGCTGGACCTGCCCGTCCTTCAGCGTGAAGTGCTTGCCCTCGACGCCGTTGTTGATCAGGTCGTACTCCTGCGTGCCGTACGGCGCGGAGCACCAGTTGGCGATGCCGAGCAACTCGCGGGTGCGGGCGTCGCCGAGGCCCTTCCTGATGAAGCAGAACATGCCGGCGGGCTCGTTGCGCCACACGATGACCTTGCCGCCCGGGTGGGCCGGGTAGGGGTCCACGGCCCGCACGTTGATCTTCGGGGTGCTGGGCAGGTAGCGGCCGAGGATTTCGTGGATCGCGCCGAGCCCGTCCTTGTACATGACGAGCTGCCCGGTGCCGAAGGGCTCCTTGTGGTCGGCGAACTGGTTCGCCACGACGTCAGGGTGGACGTATCCGGCGTCGAACAGCTTGGTCATGAGCTCGATGGACTGCAGGAACTCCGGCGTCTCGTACTTGTAGATGAGCGTGCCGTCGGGCTGCTTGCGCCACTCGCGCGGGGCGCCGAACGCCCGCTGGAGCTCCTGGTCCATGCCGCCGAACGCCCAGCGCTTCTTCTTCGGGTTCGTCAGCTCCTTGCCCAGCGCGAGCAGGTCGTCTGCGCTCTTGGGCGCGGACAGGCCGAGCTCGTCGATGATGTCCTGGCGGGCGATCGTGGCGAACGGGTAGGGCGCGTTCTGCCACGGGATGCCCTGGAGAACGCCGCCGAACACGCCGTACGTCCACGCGGCGGTGTCGAAGTTGGCCAGCAGCGGGAACTCCTTGGCCTTGTCGCCCGCCAGATAGGGCGACAGGTCGGCGAAGAGCTTGTTGGCCGCCTCGGTGAAGTGGGCGATGGAGTCGATGTTCCAGCCCGGGATCTGGATTATCTCGGGGACGTCGCCGCTGGCGAGCAGGGTGTTCAGCTTGTCGACGTAGGTGTTGCCGTCGGAGATGTTGAACCGGACGACCCCGCCGAGCCGCTCGTTGACGGCGTCGTAGTAGGAGTTCTCGCCGAGGCCGGGAGGGACGGTGCCCCACAGCGGGGTCATCGCCTTCACCTCCGCGCCGCTGGTGATCGGCTTGGCGGTGACGGCCTGGACCATCGTGCCCGGCCTGGTCAGGAAGCCGGGTTCGACGAATTCGCTGCCCGGCAGGTCGGGCGTCAGGCCGGTCACCTGGAACGGCACGCGGGTGGGCACGAGGCCCTTGAGCTTGTCGGCGGTGACGGCGGTGCCCTTGGACACTTCCTTCTTGGCCGCGCAGCCGGTGAGGCCGGCGGCGGCGAGCGCGCCCGCGCCGACCATCCCGAGGAATCCGCGGCGGCTGGTCAGGGGGCCGCCGGGGGGTTGGCTCATTGGTGCGATCCTCCCGGAAACGAGTTTCATTTAGTTCGTCAATTGGCCAAACAAATTAACCGGTTCACGGGTCGGCGACAAGATTCGATGAAACGTTCATCGCCATCGCGGGATCGCTCGTACGGGCGATCCGCCGATCCCCCGGGCTGGCGATACTGAGGCGTTGTGTCACTCTCGTCCCTGATGACCCGATTGCAGAGCCGATTGCGGGGCCTGCCCCCGCCCGTCGTGGACGCGGCCCTCGTGCTGGCGGTGCTCGCCGGGCAGTCCGCGCCCTTCCTCTTCACCCAGCCCGGTCTGGTCCAGCCCGCCCAGCCCATCTGGTTCGGCTCGCTGGTCGCGATGTACACGGTCGCGGAGAAGAGCCCGCCCGTGCGCCGGGTGCGGCACCTCGACGTCCTCCTGGGCCGGCTGGCCCGGGAAACGATTTCTGATTGAGGCTGAGCGAAATAGGACCGGTCCAAAATTGACATGGGCCCGCAAACGCGATTGACATTGTCCGTAATGCAATGAAATGGCGGAGATAGCGCGAGATTCAACTACCCACCAGTACAATTTTCTCGCTCTGGACCCCAGCTGACCTGGTCGTATGCCGTAAATGTCGATGCCTGACGCCCAATATCTGATATTGCGGACGGATTTCCGGATGAGAATGACATAATGCGTGGGAGCGCTCCCGCGCTCCCGGCTGCATTCTCCGCAGCGCCATCCGGCACGCCTGCCCGCAGGGCACGTTGGAAGGAAGGTGCCGCGTCTTCATGACGGCATTCGGCAAAAGTCCTCCGTCCCGGCCGCATCTCGACGGAAATGTTCCGGCGGACGTCGTCCGCGCCGGCTCCCGCCCCTGGGCGCCCCACCTGTGGTGGATGGCCCTGGCCGTCGGGGCGCTCGGTTTCGCCTTCGTGTGGCTGGCCACGCCGCACGCCAGGGAGATCGGCTCACCCTGGGAGCTGGTGGCCAAGCTGGTCGCGTTCGCCTGCCTGTGCGTGGCGATCGCGGTCTTCCCCTGGGTGTCGCCGCGGTTGAACTGGCTGCTCTACGTCCCGTTCGTCTTCTTCACCGGCTATCTCATCCCGCGGATCAGCTGGTTCTACTACGGCGACGGCGCGCGGGCCCAGGGCGACAGCTTCTACACGCACCTCTATCTCCTGCTCTATCCGGGCATCGTGCTCACGGTCGCCGCCGCGTACCGCATCGGCGGGGGCACCCCGGGACGCTGCCTGAAGATCATGCTGAGCGGGATCCTCATCGTGTTCTCCGGCTTCCTCGACCTCATGTGGTTCGTGGTCAACCCGGTCGAGATCCCCGAGGTCATCGACGCGCCGCACATCAACCTGTTCACCGGGGGACCGATCTCGTACGGCGCGACGATCGTGTTCGCGCTCGTACACGTCCCGATCATCGTCGGGGTCAACCTGCTTCCCCTCGACCGCTGGATCGGCCGCCTGCTGGGGGCGGGTGACCCGTGAGCGTCGCCGTGAACATCTCTGTGGCCGCGCCCGCGTACAACGAGGCGGACACCATCGCGGCGGTGGTGGGCGAATGGCAGGACTACCTGGAGAACGCCCCGGCCGTGGGCGACTGGGAGATCGTCGTCTGCGACGACGGGAGCGGTGACGCGACCGGCGAGATCCTGGCCGGCCTGCGGGCCCGGTGCCCGCGGCTCGTCGTCGTCACGTTCGAGCGCAACCGGGGCGCGGGCGCGGCCATCGCCGCCGCGATCGCCCACACCCGGCTCGACTGGGTGGTGCTGCTCGATTCGGACGGCCAGTTCCCGATCGCCAACCTCGACCGCGTCCTGCCGCGGGTTCAGGCCGGGGAGGCCCTGGCGTTCTCCGGCGCCCGGATCAGGAAGGCCGACGGCGTGGCGTACCGGTGGGGGTCGGCGGCCAGCGGGGCGGTCAGCAACCTGCTCCACCGCACGCGCTACCGCGACTTCAACTCGATCTTCAAGGTGGTGCACGGCCCGCTCTTCCGGTCGCTGCCGCTGGAGTCGGGCGGGATGAACTGCTCGACCGAGATCACCGCGCGGGTCGCCGAAATGGGCCACGCGTGGGTGGAGGTCCCGATCGAGCACCGGGAGCGCGGCGGCGGCGGTCGCGGCTGGCGATACTGGCGTGGTGCCCGCGACCGGGCCCTGTTCGTCGCCTATCTCGGCTACCGCCACTGGCTGCTGCGCCGGGGCGTCCTGCGCCGGCCGGCCGCTCGTGAGGAGATCCGATGAGCGTCGCGGTGACGATGTTCAGCGGCGGGCGCGGGGCGGCCGGCATCGCGAGGGGCATGCTGGGCACTCCGGGCGTCGGCCTGTCGCTGGTCGTCAACGGCTACGACAACGGCCTGTCCACCGGCGCGCTGCGACGCTATCTGCCCGGGATGCTCGGGCCGTCGGACTTCCGCAAGAACCTCCTGCTCCACCTCGACCCCGCCGATCCGGCGCAGGCCGCGCAGGCGACCGTGCTCGAACACCGCCTGCCGGGCGGGACGACGCCCGCGGGGCTCACCGCCGTCATCGAGGCGATCGCCGCGCGGCGCGGCCCGTTCGCCGCGCTGCCCGAGGCGGCCCGCGAGGCCGTCACGGCGGACCTGCGCGTGTTCGCCCGGCGGCTCGCCGCGTACCCGCACGGGCTCGACCTCGCCGACTGCGCGCTCGGCAACCTCGTGTTCGCCGGGGCCTACCTGCGGCTCGGCCGGGACTTCAACGCCGCCGTCGACGCCTGCGCGCGCACGTTCGGCTCGCCCGTACGGCTGCTCAACGTGACCAACGGGGAGAACGCCTTCCTGGCCGCGCTCAGGCGGGACGGCAGCCTGCTGGCCGACGAGGCCGACATCGTCGCGCCGCAGGGCCCCGGAGTGATCACCGATCTGTTCCTGCTGCGCGAACCGCTCGGCGCGCGGCGGCGGGACGAACTGGAGGCGCTGCCGCCCGCATGGACCAGGGAGGTCCTGGGCCGCGAGCGCGCCGAGGTGACGCCGAGCCCGCGGGCGCTTGAGGCGATCCGCGACGCCGACCTCATCGTCTACGGTCCCGGCACCCCGCACTCCTCGCTCCTGCCCAGTTATCTCACGCCGGGCGTTGCCGACGCCGTCGCGCGGAGCCGGGCGGCGGCCAAGGTGTTCGTCGTCAACACCCGGAGCGACCACGACATCCGGGGGCTGAGCGCGCCCGACCTGGTGGACCGCACGCTGGCCTACCTCGGCGACCCCCGCAACGGGCGGCGGCTGGTGACCCACGTGCTGAGCCATCGCACGTCCGCGCCGGACGCCCCCGCGGTGCCTCACGGCGTGCTCGACCGGGGAGAGTGGGCGGGGGCCCGCTGGGTCACCGCCGACCTGGAACACCCTGCCGATCTGCGACACCCCGGCCGCCCGGGCCTGCACCACCCGGAGCGTACGGCCGAGGCCCTGCTCGCGATCAGGGACGAGGCGGCCTTGGCGCGGGCCCAATGACGGCGCTCCTGGCGGAGGCGTGTGCCCGCCGCGTCTGGCTCTTCGACCTCGACGGCACGCTCGTGGACTCCTGCCCGGCCCACGAGGCGGCCTTCCTGCAGGCCATCGACGAGGTCGCGCCCGACCTGCTCGCGTCCTTCCGGTATGCCGACCACGCCGGCGCGAGCACCCGCGAGGTGGCGGTGCGCCTGCTGGGCGACACCGGAGACGCGGACCGGCTGGCCCGGTTGAAGCAGCGGCTGTACCGCGAGCGGGCCGGTGCGGTGGCCGTGTTCCCCGGCGCGCGGCGGCTGCTCGGCCGCCTGGTCGCCGGGGGCCGCGACGCCTACCTCGTCACCAGCGGCAGCCGGGCGTCGGTCGCGCGGGTGCTGGCGGCCTGCTCGCTGGGCGCGTACTTCCGTGGCGTGCTCACCAGCGACGACGTCCCGGCGAGCAAGCCCGATCCGGCCTTCTACGCGTACGCGTGCGAGCGCTGGGGGCTCGATCCCGGCGCGGCCGTGGTGCTGGAGGACTCCGCGCACGGGGTGGCGTCGGCGGTGGGCGCGGGCCTGGCGACCCTGCACGTCCACGTGGCCGAGCCCGCTCCCGGGGCGGTGGCCGTACGCGACCTGGAACAGATCGTGTCTCTCCTGTTCGCGGAGGTGGGCGGTGCCGGCTGAACGGTTGTGCGCGGTGATCCCGGCGGCCGGGCGGGGGACCCGCCTCGGCCTGGGCATCCCCAAGATCATGGTGGAGATCGCCGACGGCGTCACCGTGTGGCACGTGCTCCACCAGCGGCTGCGGCCGTACGTCGAGCACGTCCACGTGGTGATGTCCCCGGAGGGGGAGGGGCCGTTCCGCGCGCTGGCGGCGGACCGGATCGCGACCGGCGCGGTCTCGGTGAGCGTGCAGGACACGCCTACCGGGATGGGGGGCGCAATCTTCGGTGCCGCACCGCATTGGGAGGCCTACGGCGCGATCCTCGTGGTCTGGGGCGACCAGGCGGGCCTGTCCCCCGACACGGTCGGCCGTGTCGCCGGGGCGCACGAGAAGGGGTTCACGCTCCCGCTGGTGCCGATGGCCGACCCGTACGTGGAGTACGAACTGGACGACGACGGGACGCTGGTGCGGGTGCGCCAGTCGCGGGAGGGCGACGAGTGCCGCCCCGGCGGGCTCAGCGACGTCGGCGTCTTCTGCCTGGACACCGAAGGGCTCCGTGAGGAGTGGACGCGTTACCTGGGCGAGGCGGCCGCGGGCGCCCGCACCGGAGAGGTCAACTTCCTGCCGTTCCTGCCCTATCTGTCGGCAGAGCGGAACTGGCCGCTGACGGTGGTGCCGGTGACCGACCCCGACGAGGCGCGCGGCGTCAACACGGCCGACGACCTCGAGTTCGCCCGGCGGGCACACCTGCGGTGGGCGTGACGGGGTGGGCGCGCTGACGGACCGGGCGGCCGGGCTCCTGGCCGCCCACCGCTGGGCCGCCGGGCCCACGCTGGTGAGCACCGTGGCCAGCGGCACGGCCGCCGCGACCACGCTCGTCATCGCACGAGGGGTGGGCGCCGCCGCGTTCGGCAACTTCACCGTCGTCCTGTCGATCGCGCTGATCGTGACCGTCGGCATGCTGACGAGCCTCAACTATGTCATGTTCCAGGAGCTGCCGCGGGCCGAGCCGGATGCGCGGCCCGCCCTGGTGACGACGGCGCTGCTGGCCACGCTCGTGCTGGGCGCGGTGGTGTTCATCGCGGGTCTCGCGGCCGCTCCGCTGCTGACCGCCGCGCTCGGCGTGGACACCCGCACGCTCGCCTTCGCGCTGGCGCTGGCGCTGTCGATGACGCTCAACCAGCTCACCGAGAGCTTCCTGCGCGGGCTGAAGAGGTTCCGCCTCGTCGCCGGGCTCAAGCTCGCCGTGGCCGTCGTCTACCTGGGCGCCGCCGCGTGCTGCCTGCTGGTCTTCGGCGTGCGGGACGCCGAGCCCTACCTGGTCGCGCTGATCGGCACCAACCTGGTCTTCGCCCTGGTCTCAGTCGCCGGGTTCGAGGTCGTGCCCCGGTCCTGGTCGTGGGCGCTGGCCCGCTCGCTCTACCGGCACGGCGCGTACGTCACCGCCATCGCCGCGCTCACGGCGGTGGTGTTCGGGGTGGACGTGATCTTCCTCAACCACTGGGCGCCCCGGGCCGACGTCGGCGTCTACTCCGTCTACAACGGCTTTCCCAAGCGCCTGCTCGGCGTGGTGTTCACCGACGGCGTCGGCCTGGTGCTGCTGCCCACCCTGGCGACGTCGGACAAGCCCGCCGTGATGCGGCGGATCGCCCGGCTCGCCCCGGTCGTGTTCGCGGCGACCGTCGTGTTCTCGTTCGCGGCGAGCACGGTGTTCTTCCTGCTCATGGGGGGCGAGTATCCGTACTCGCTGGGCCTGATGGCGCTGTCGGCGCTCGGGATCGGCGCGCACACGGTCTTCAACCTCCAGCAGGTCGCCCTGACCATGGACGGGGTGCGGGGGGCGAAGGTGCTCATCGGCTGCCTGCTGGCCGGGACGCCGCTCGCGCTCACCTGCCAGGCGGCGCTCATCGCCTGGCAGGGGCTGGCCGGCGGGCTGGTGGCCTTCGCCCTGAGCAATGTCGTCCTCGTGGCCGTCGTGACGGCCGTCTCCGCCCGGCTCTACCGGCCTGCAATGGAGGTGCGCGGGTGAGGATCGCCCACGTCATCAACCAGTTCCCGCCCAACATCACGGCGGGGCTCGGCCGGTATGCCGAGCTGATCGCGCCGCATCTGGCACGCGATCACGAGATGGCGGTCTTCACGCTGAACGACGGCCGCCTGCCCGTGTGGGAGCGGATCGGTGATGTCACCGTGTATCGGCCGCGCGGGCGCGTGCTCGGCGCGATCGCGCGCCGCCGGAGGCTCAACCGCACGCGGGGCCTGGAGTTCCTCCTGCTCGCGCTGACCGTCGTGGTGAGCAACTGGCGTTACTTCCTGCTCCTGCGGCGGCTGCGTCCCGATCGGCGGCCCGGCCTCGTCGCCGTGCACGATTCGACGAACTTCCTGTGCGGCCTGCTGTGCCACTACGTGCTGCGGCTCCCGGTCGTGTTCCACGTCCACACCACCGAGTACGGCGTCGCCCCGCAGCGCAGCATCACCGACCCGCTCAACCTCTTCGCCGCGCTGGAGCGGTGGCTGGCGCGGGTCTCCCGGCGGGTGGTGGTCGCCACGCCGGAGGTGCGCGAGCAACTGCTGGAGGCGGGCTGGGACCGCTCGCCGATCGACGTCGTCCGCCTCGGCGGCACGTACGAGCGGGTGGTCGCCGACCCCGCGTTCGACCGCGACAAGCTGCGCCTCGGCGCGGCGGACCTGCGCGCCAGGCTCGGCATCGCCGAGGAGGACCCGGTGCTGCTGTTCGTCGGCCGCCTCGAACGGCAGAAGGGGATCTACCCGCTCCTCGAGGCCATGCGCGACATCGCGCCCGCCGTGCCGGGGCTGCGTCTGGTGCTCGTGGGGGAGGGCGACGAGGCGGGCGTCGCGCGGATCGTCACCGAGACGGGGCTCGACGGCCGGGTGCTGACCTCCGGCGGTTTCGTGGACGGGCGGGCGCTGCTGGAGTACTACGCGATGGCCGACGCCTGCGTGTTCCCCTCGCTCTTCGAGCCGTTCGGGCTGGTGGCGACCGAGGCGATGGCCCTGGCCCGGCCGGTGATCCTGGGCGACGGCTTCTCCCGGATCTTCCTCGGCGACCCCGCGCGGCCCGCCGTACGGTTCGTGCGGGCGGCCGATCCCCGCGACATCGCCGACGGGGTGATCGAGGTCATGACCGATCCCGGGCTGCGCCGCGCCCTGGCCGAGCGGGGCGAGCGGCTGGTGCGGGAGACGCTGAGCTGGAGCCGCGCCGCCGGGGAGACGCTCGCCGTCTACGCGCGGGTGCTCTCGGCGGAGGGGACGAGGCGATGATCTCGCTGGTCGTGCCGTGCTACAACGCGGCCAGGACGCTGCGGCTGTGCCTGGAGTCGGTGCTGGCGCAGACCCGCGTGCCCGGCGAGATCGTCGTGGTCGACGACGCGAGCACCGACGGCTCAGCGGAGATCGCCGAGGAGCTGGGCTGCCGGGTCGTGCGCCTGCCGGAGAACCGGGGCGTGTCCGCCGCCAGGAACGCCGGGATCGACGCCACCACGGGCGAGGTCGTCTTCTTCCTCGACGCCGACGTGGCGCTGCGGCCCGACGCCGTCGCGAACGCGATGGAGATCCTTGAGCACGATCCCGAGGTCGGCTGCGTCCACGGGGTCTACGACACCGTGCCGCTGATCGACGACGGGCCGGTCGAGTGGTATCGCATCCTCCACGCGGTGCACTGGCGCCGCCGCCACCTGGGGGAGGTCAACAGCGTCGTGTTCGCCCTCGCCGCCGTCCGCCGCGACGTGCTGCTCGCCGTGGGCAGGCTCGACGAGCGGCTGCGCGACTGCGAGGACGTCGAATACAGCAGCAGGCTCGCCGTACGCAGCCGGATCGTGCTGACGGACACGGTCGTGGGCCGTCACGACGACGGCAGCCGCCTGCTGCCGATCCTGACCGAGCAGTGGCGGCGGGCCCTGCCGTTGATCCCGCTCGCGCTGACCACCACCCGGCGCGGTGCGGCCAAGCCGGAGCACGCCAACAGCCCGGCCGGCATCCTGTCCTGCGGGCTCGCCCTGGCCGGCCTGGGGCTGGTGGTGCTGAGCCTGCCGTTCGGGCTGTTCCACCCCCTTCTGCTCGCCCTTCCCGCCGTGTTCGTCGCCGGGTTCGTCCTCGCCGATCCGGAGCTGGTCGGATTCGTCCGCCGGCAGCGGGGGCCGGTCTTCGCCGCCTACTTCATGGCCGTCCACCTGGTCGTCCACGTGGTGCTCGTCACCGGTCTGGCCGTCGGCTCGCTGCGCCTGCTGACCGGTCCGCGGGACAGCCGCGCCGAGGCCGCTTGAGAGGCCGCGTGAGACGTCAGGCGCAGCCGACGCGCTGGGTGCTCAGGGCGATGTCGTCCACCCAGAGGTCGTACGCCGCGGGGGAGGGGTTCGGCTGGTAGAGCTGCCAGCCGATCTTGACGGTGTCGAAGCGGGGGAACACGAAGTCGACGTCGTTGCCGCCGTGGCCGCGGGTGGACACGGTGAGGTCGGGCTTGGGCACGCCGTCGAACCAGAGCGAGATCGTGTTGTCGGCGGGGTCCATCCGCCACTCGACGCACTGCCACACGTCCGCCCGCGACGGAGCCGACTCGCGCCAGTTGGTCCAGTCGCCGGTCGGGCCGCCGTCCGCGCCGACGCCCCACAGGTCCTTGCCCAGCGTGGGGACGTACTGGCCGCCGAGCGGCCGGACGATCTCCGGACCCGCGCCGGTGGCCTCGACCAGTGTGTAGTGGGCCCAGTCGGGGGCGGTGGGGAACGCCTTGACACGCAGCCGCAGGCGGCCGTAGAAGCCGTTGCCGGGCGGGGCGAAGTCGTCCACCTTGAGGAACGCCCGGCCGTTGCCCTCGGTGTGGACGTGCAGCATCTTCTGTCCGCGGACGCCGCGCTCCACCGTCAGCGTGCCGTGCTTGGTGTCGACGCCCCACTTGAGGCTCGCCGCGCCGCCGACCGGCAGCGACTGGAAGTCCTCGCAGAACAGCGTGCCGCCCTTCGCGCAGCTCCCTGGCCCGTGCGACGCGGACTCCGACTTCGACGCCGCATTGGACGCGGAGGCGGCCGGCGCTGCCGTCAGCGGCAGCAGCAGGGCCAGGCAGGACGACACCACGGGTAACAGTCGTCGCACGACGCGCTCCTTTTCCCGATGACAACGGCAGAAGTAAGGTACGTCATTTGGGAGCGCTCCCATAGAGGCGCGTGGAAGATCGATAAAAGGGAGGGATCGCGCGGATAATCTACGCGTGAAAGGACCTTCCCGGCGATTATTTCTCCAGCTCGGCGGGCTCGCCGCGCTGGCCGCTTGTGCTCCCCGGGAGAAGGCCGACGCCGGAACCCTCGCCCCGCTGCGCCGCCGATGGCGGGAGGTCACGCTCGGCTACCCGGGGACGTTCGACCCGGAGCGGGAGCCGTACCGGACCCGGTTGGCGCGGCTGGGCGCGAAGGCCGCGCGGCACCGCGACGCCATGACGCCCGCGCGCCGGTCGCTCTGGCCCGACCTGCCCTTCCCCTCTCTCGACGCCACGCCGGCCCGGCTGCGGGCGATGGCCCGGGCGTACGCGCTGCCGGGCACCGGGCTGACCGCCGAGCCGGGCCTCGGCACGGCCGTCGGCGAGGGCGTCGAGCACTACGTGCGGCACGTGTACGCCGCGGACGCCGAGCAGACCGGCAACTGGTGGGACTGGCAGATCGGGACGCCGAGGGCGCTGCTCGACGCGGCCGTGCTGGCCGCTCCGCACCTGACGGACACCCAGGTCTCGGCGCTGTGCGAGGCGGTGGACACCTTCGTCCCGGAAAGCCGCCTCGACGACTACGAGGGCAACAGCACCGGAGCGAACCGGGTCGATCTGTGCACGGTGACGCTGCTGCGGGCGATCGCCGGCAGCGACCCCGGTCGTGCCGCGCTCGCGGCCTCCGCGCTCTCCCCGGTGTTCCCCTACGTCACCGAGGGCGACGGCTTCTACCGCGACGGCTCGTTCATCCAGCACGGTTCCGTCCCCTACCAGGGCGGGTACGGCGCGGTGCTGCTGACCGGCCTCGCGACGCTGTTCGCCGTGCTGCGCGGCACGCCGTGGGAGATCACCGACCCGGCGGCGCGCACCGTCCTCGACGCGGTGGACCGGGCGTTCGCACCCTTCGTCCATGACGGCGCCTGTATGGACCTCGTACGCGGACGGGGCATCGACAGGCGGCCGTACGGCGACCACAGGAGGGGCAGGGAGATCGCCGCGGCGGTCCTGCTGCTGGCCGAGACCGCTCCGGACCCGGACCGGGCCCGCTGGCGGGCCATGGTCAAGGGCTGGGCCGTGCGCGACACCGCGAAGCCGATGCTCCGAGCGGCTGAGGGGGCGGCTGAGGGGGCGGCCGAGGGGGCGGCCGAGGGAAGCGACCTGGCGTTCCACGCGCGCCTGTCTGCCGTGCTGGGCGACGCGACCGTCCCGGCCGCCGCCGAGCCCATCGGGCACCGCCTGTTCCCCATGAGCGCCCGCGCCGTGCACCGCAGACCCGGCTGGTGCGCGGCGGTCAGCATGGCCTCCTCCCGCGTCGCGCACTACGAGTACGGCAACGGCGAGAACCTGCGCGGCTGGCACACCGGCTCAGGAATGCTCTACTGGTGGGCCACCGGCCCATCAGCACAGGAACAGGGCGAGCAGTACTCCGACGCCTTCTGGCCCACCGTGGATCCCTACCGGCTGCCGGGCACGACGGTCTCCACCCGGCGGCTGCCGGACGGCGCGGGCGGCGAGTGGGGCGACACCCGCCCGCCGGCCGAATGGGTGGGCGGCGCGACCGACGGCGTGTACGCCACCGTGGGCCAGCACCTCTACGGCCTGGAGAGCACGCTGGAGGCGTTCAAGTCGTGGTTCTTCCTCGACGACGCCGTGGTCTGCCTCGGCGCCGGCATCACCTGCCGCGACGGCGTGCCGGTCGAGACCGTCGTGGACAACCGCAGGACCGGCGCCCTGCTCACCGTGGACGCCGGATGGGCTCATCTGGACGGCCACGGCGGTTACGTCGTGCCCGCCGGGCAGCCGCTGCGCACGCTGTGCGAGGACCGCGCGGCCGCGGGGATCACCCGGGCCTACGCGACACTGTGGCTGGACCACGGCGTGGACCCGGACGCGGCCGGTTACGTCTACCACCTCATGCCGGGGGCGGGCCCGGCCGAGACCGCCGCCCGCGCCGCCGATCCCGGCTGGGCCCGGGTGCTCGCCAACACCTCCGCGCAGCAGGGGATCGAGGTCCCGTCGCTGGGCGTCACCGCGGTCAACTTCTGGACGGGCGGACGGGCCGGGGGACGGGCGGGCGGCCTGACGGCCTCCGATCCGTGCGCGGTCCTCGTGCGCGACCTCGGCGACGGCACGGCCACGGTGACGGTGGCCGACCCCCGGCGCGCCCTCGACGGGCTGACGGTGACGTGGGACCGCCCGGTGGCCGGGGTCACGCGCGGCCACCCGCTCCTGCATCGCGCGGAGACCGGCGCCCGGCTCACGCTCACGTTCGGCGGGCCGGCCGGTCACGAGGGCGCCTCCTGCACGGTGACCGTGCGGTTCGGCGCTTCGACAGCCTGAGCGGAGCCGGGCATCATGAACGCCGTGTCCACCCTGCCTGATGACCTGGACGACGCGCTGGAAGCGTCGCTCGGCGGCTTCCCGACGGCCGAGCTGACGCGGAGCGTGCAGACGCTCATCCGGCAGTACCGGGAGGGCTTCGACCGGACCGTGCCCGCGCTGAGCTCGGAGGTCGCGGTCGCCGCGTACGCCGGATATCGCATGCCGGCGACCTACAGCGCCGTGCGCGCGGCGCTGCGCCAGGTCGCCCTGCTGGCCCCCGGTTTCGCGCCGGAGACGCAGGTGGACGTGGGCGGCGGCACGGGCAGCGCGCTGTGGGCCTCGAGCGCGGTCTGGCCGACGCTGCGCACGGTCACCGTCCTGGAGCAGTCCCCCTCCGCCATCGCCTTCGGGCGGCGGCTGGCCGGTCGCGCGCCCGCGGCGGCCGTAAGGGAGGCGCGCTGGCAGCAGGCGTTCGTCGACCGGAGCGCGCCCGCGCCGGTGGCCGACCTGGTCACGATGTCCTACGTGCTCGGCGAGCTGTCGCCCGCCGTCCAGGAGGACGTGATCGGGTCCCTGGCCCGCACCGCGGGCATGCTGGTGATCGTCGAGCCCGGCACGCCCGCCGGCTACGCCCGGATCGCGGCGGCCCGGCGGCTGCTGGCGAAGTCGGGCCTGCACCTGGTCGCCCCCTGCCCGCACGACGGCGAGTGCCCGATCCGCCCGGACCAGGACTGGTGTCACTTCGCGGTCCGCCTCAACCGGACCGCCCTGCACCGGCGGATCAAGGACGGCACGCTGAGCTTCGAGGACGAGAAGTTCTCCTATGTCGCGGCTTCGGCCCGGCCATGGCCGCGAGCGGAGAGCCGGATCCTGCGCCACCCCCTCAAGCGCAAGGGGCTGGTGACGCTGCGCCTGTGCACGGCCGAGGACGGGCTGGCCGAACGCGCGGTCTCCAAGCGCCAGGGTGAGACCTACCGCGAGGCGCGCGACGTCGTCTGGGGCGACGCCTGGCCGCAGTTCAACGATACGTAGGATAGGGCAAATCGTTCACCGGGCAGGCGGGCTCCAGGGCCCCCGGTCGGGTGAGAGCGGAAGGAGCCCGAGGTCAGCACCGTCGACGAAGCGCCCGGCAGGCCGATGTCGCTCGTCTCCGCCACGGAGGCGAGCCGTCTCGCGGCCGTGCGCCGCTACGCGGCCCTGGAGACCGCCTCCGGCGCCGCGTTCGACCGGGTGGCCGCCCTGGCCGCGCGGATCTTCCGCGCTCCCTTCGCCACTGTGACGATCGTCGGCGACGAGACGGTCCGCGTCATCGCCGCGCACGGGCTGCCACCGCGCCGCGGGCTCGTCGAGAGCCTGTGCGCCGCGGCCGTACGGCACGGCGGCCCGTACGTCGTCCACGACGCGCTGCTGGACCCTCAAGCGGCCGGCGACCCGGCGGTGCGCGGTGAGCCGGGCATCCGTTTCTACGCCGCCGCGCTGATCACGACGCCCGACGGCGAGGCACTGGGCAGCGTCAACGTCATGGACGTCCGCCCCCGTGAGGCCGGCGATGAGGAGCTGGCCTGTCTGCGGGACCTGGCCGGCCTCGTCATGGACGAACTCGAGGTGCGGCTGGCCACGCACCGTACGGTCGAGGTCGAAAGGGAGCTGCGCGCGGGCGCGGAGCGGCTGGCCCGCACCCTGCAGCGCACCCTGCTCCCGCCGGCGCTGCCCCGGGTGCCCGGACTGTGCGCGGCCGCCGCCTATCATCCCGTCTCGGCCGACGAGGTGGGTGGCGACTTCTACGACCTGTTCCCCCTCGACGGCGACCGGTGGGGCTTCTTCCTCGGCGACGTCTGCGGGAAGGGCGCCGACGCCGCTGCGCTGACGTCACTGGTCCGCTACACCCTGCGCGCCGCGGCCGTCTACGACGCCGACCCGCACGCGGTGCTGGCCAATCTCGACGCGGTCCTGCAACAGGAGCACGCGGGCGGCGAGGCCCCGGTGCCGTACTGCACGGCGGTCTTCGGCGTCCTGCAGCCCGACGGTGACGGGTTCGGCGTCACGCTCGCCACCGGGGGCCATCCCCCGGCGCTGGCGGTGCGGGCGAACGGCGCCGTCGAGCCCATCCACCCGGTCGGCGGTCAGCTGATCGGCATCCTGCGCGATCCCCACTTCGCCCAGGTGAGCGCGCGCCTGAACGCCGGTGACGCGCTGCTGCTCTACACCGACGGCCTCACCGAGGCGCGGACGCCGTCCGGCTCGATGCTCGACGAAGACGGACTGACCGCGTATCTCGCCGCAACCAAGCCCACGAGCGCCGACGCCCTCCTTACCACCGTGCACGACCTGATCAGGGCCTTGGGCAAGGGGGTGTCAGACGACACCGCGATCCTCGCCCTGTCCGTCCCGCCCGCCACTCGAACGCCGTCCTCCGGGAGTTTCGGTGCAGCATGACAACGGTCTGACCGTCAGCCTCCAGCCGCACACCTCCGGGCCGCACCTGCTGGTCGTGGCCGGTGACCTGGATCATCACACGACTCCACGCCTACGGGCGGCCCTGGAGGAGGTGAAGTTCGGCCCGGACGCCGACCTGGTGATCGACCTGTCCGGCCTGAACTTCTGCGACTCCACCGGCATCGCCATACTGGTCGCGGCCCACCAGCGCGCCGCCGACGCGGGCGCCGCCCTGCTCCTGGCGGGCCTGGACCCCGACATCGCCCGCGTCTTCCAGATCATGGGCCTGGACCGGTTGCTCTCCTTCTACGACAGCCCGGAAGAGGCCGTACGCGCGCTGAGTAAGTGAGCAGGGGCAGGTGAGGGAGGCTACAGGGGCGCGGCGACGGTGACCGCGATGTTCTGCCTGATGTCGCAGTTCCTGGCCCGGCGGCAGAAACCGTCCGCCACGCTGGTCGCCCCGCCCGCGGTGCTGGCCGCGGTGTGCTGGTGACCGCGATTGCGCGTGGGGCTGTCCAGATAGACGATGTTCCGGTTGCGGGTGCCGTTGCCGACGGAGGCCGGGCCGTCCCCGTCCCCCCGCCCGGCCCGCGCGTTCGCGGGAGCGGTGAGAAGGACCTGCGCGGCGGCGGCCGCGACGAGGACGACGGCGAACAGCGGGACACGCCGAGATGCGCCGCAGGAATGAAGCATCCGCCACCGCCCGTCCGCCGATTCGAAGCCTGGTCACACCGTAGCTTCCGCAGCGGTCCTGCCGATGATCCCCGGCGCGCGTGTCCCGCCATGTTCTCGGCCGTTTCGCGGCACGTCAGCGTCTGTTGATCACGGTGCCGCTCGTCCTGGGGGAGCTCTGGTTACGGCCCCGGAGGTTCTGGGAGCCCCTGCAGCCGGGCCGGTGCAGGCAGTTGGAGGCCTGCGTGTTCACCGACGCGTCCACGCCCGTGATGACCTGCTGAGCGCCCGTCGCGTTCCGCTGGCTGCCGACGAGCAGGGAGTTCAGGTTGTTCTGACCGTTGTTGATCACATACCTGGAGTTGGCGCCGTTCCCGTCGCCGCCGCCCCATCCCCGGCTCGTCGCCGCGTCCGCGCTCACGGGGGAGAGCGCGAGGCCGGCGCTCGTGAGGGTCAGCGCGGTCAGCGCCAGCAGTCGCGCCGCCGGGCCGGTGAGCGCGTGCCGCCCCCTGTTGTGAGCCCTGTCGCGAGCCCTGTGACGAGCCATGTTCTCCCGCGCCTTCCCCGTCGTCCGTCAAGGAGATCCGTTCGCACGGACCTGCCGGGCATCTACCCCGGGGTGGCGCGCTCGTCACGGCCGCTGAACGAGGATTAGGACCTCCCAACGGAACGATCTCCGTTGTGCTCTGATCCCTCACGGCGCCGGTGAGAAGCACGCGGAAACTGTCGTAGCGGCCGCGTACTGTCCAACCGAACGCGGCGATGGGAGTCTTCAATGACAGAAGTGCGCACGTGGCTCACCGGTCTCGGGCTGGTCGAGTCGCCGCGCTGGCACGACGGCCGCCTGTACTTCTCCGACTGGACGGCGCACGAGGTGATCGCGCTCGGCCTGGACGGCACGCACGAAGTGGTGGCCCGGGTGGACTCGCTTCCGCTCTGCACGGCGTGGCAGGCCGACGGACGGCTGGTGATCGTCGATTCCGCGCGGGGGTTGCTGCAGCGGCTGGAACCCGACGGCTCGTCGACGACCCTGGCCGACCTCACCGGTCTCGGGCGCGGCTGGAACGACATCGTCATCGACGGCCGCGGCAACATCTACGTCAACCGGATCGGCTTCGACATGCTCAGCGGTGCGGCGTTCGACCCCGGATACGTCGTGCACGTCGGCCCCGACGGCTCGGCGCGCCAGGTGGCGGACGACATCGCCTTTCCCAACGGCATGGCCGTGACGCCGGACAACTCGACGCTGATCGTGGCCGACTCGTACGGCAACAGGCTCGTCGCCTTCGACATCGAGGCGGACGGCGGCCTGTCCCATCGCCGGGTCTGGGCCGAGACCGGCGAGGACCACCCCGATGGCATCTGCGTCGACGCCGAGGGCGCCGTCTGGTACGCCGACGTCGGCAACAAGCGCTGCGTCCGGATCCGGGAGGGCGGTGAGGTCCTCCAGACCGTCGAAGTCGACCGGGGATGCTTCGCCTGCGCGCTCGGGGGCCAGGACGGGAAGACGCTGTTCATCGTGGCGGCCGAGTGGCGCATGCCCGAGATGGTGCCACCCGGAACCGGGCAGGTGCTCTCGACCCGGGTCACGGTGCCCGGCGCGGGCTGGCCGTAGACGTCCGGCGCAAGGGCGACGACCCGACGCCTCGTCGGGTTCGCGTCTCCGGAAGGCGGACCACGTCGTTCTGCCGGTCCGACGCCCGCACCCGCTGCGTCAGGTCGCAGAGGCGGGACCACCGGCGGCACATGATGCTCTGCGCGTTCGCCAGGCCGCCGACGCCGACAGTCCTCTGCTGGATGCCGGTCGCGCTTCGCGCGCTGCCCACCGTCAGCTGACTGACGTTGCGGATCCCGTTGCCGAGGCGGACGGTGGCGCTGTTGCCGTTGCGGTCGCCGTTCCCGGCCGCATGGGTGACCGCCGCATGGGTGACCGCCGCGTGTGCGGCGGCGGCAGGGGGCAACGCGGCGAGCGCCGCCGTCGCGATCGTGACCGCCGCCAGGGCGAGACCGCCGCGCATCAGCGGGTCACCGCCGGGTGGCCCTGGCTCTGGTGGCGCGGATGTCCTGCGACAGCGCGCAGAGCCGGCCGCGCGGCCTGCACAGTCCGCCCTGCACGCTGCTGAGCCCGCCCACTCCCGCCGAGAACTGGTGGAGGGCGCCGCGCAGGTGCGTGCTGCCCATCGCCACCAGGTTGCGGTTGGCCGAGCCGTTGCCCACGCGTACGGCGGAGCCGTTCCCGTTGCCGTCACCGGCCGCCGCCGCGCCCGCGGCCACCGGCGCCGCCAGGGCCAGAGCCAGGGCCAGGGGCAGGGCCAGCGCGAGGGCGAGTGTCGCCGCCGTCGTCGTGGGCCGTCGCGCAAGGGAGTCAGGGAATCCCGTGAGGGTGTGGATGGTCGGCATCGGAGTGCCTCTACCCCGCCCGTGGGCCCGCGCCCCGGCCCCGGCGGAAACCGCAGCGGATCATTCCTCGCACATTGATCGGCCGCCCCTCGGGTGAAGGGGCGGCCGGTCGCCGGTTATCGGCTGGTCACCTCGTACGTCCGCAGGTAGTCGAACGTCGCGGTGGCGCCCGCCGTGTTCATCGAGATCAGGCCGATCTTCACCGGCCCGGTGCGCGGGAGCGACCAGGTGCCGCCCCAGATCCAGTGGGTGCCGTCGGTGCTCGACGCCATGCGGACGTCGTGCTCGCCGTTCTCCTCGTCGTAGTGGTAGAGCAGCCGCAGCCAGGTGGTCTCCGCGGCCGGGCCGCCGAACATCGGCGCGTTGGCGACCGCGGTGGGCGGGGTGGTGCCCGGACGCGGGCCCTCCTTGCCGAACTCGGTCTGGTGGAGCACCGCGCCGTTGCCCTGGTTGAGCGGCAGGATCGAGTGGGTCAGCTTCAGCCACCGGTCGTCGTTCTCGTACAGCAGCAGACCGGCCTGCTGGTTGCCCTTCGTGCCGTTGAAGGTGAGCTTCGTCTCCACGGCGAAGTCACCCTGCGGCGCGTCGCGGAGCAGGATCGACGCGCTGTTGTTACCCAGGTACAGCTCGGCGTTCTGGGTCGGCCAGACCAGGGAGCCGTTCGACAGGGTGGCCGACGGGTTGCGGACCTTGGTCCAGCCGGTGGGCGAGCCGGTGCCGTCGAACTCGTCGGAGTACGCCGGGAGCTGCTTGCCTAGGACGGGGTCGGGCACCCGCTCGGTCACCGGCTGGTACAGCGGGGCGGCGCCCACGTTGTCGGCGTCGGCGGCGCCGCGCGTGGTCACGCCGATGGCACCCGAGGTGGGCGCGCCGTCGGGCAGCGTCATGGAGACCGTCGCCAGCGGGTCCCCGAGCCGGTCGGCCGACACCGACACGACCAGCGCGTTCCCGCGCCGCTCGGCGGCGACGTTGTGCCAGGAGCCGTAGTCGAACGAGGCCGGCAGCGGGCTGGAGGCCGTCGTCGTCTTCCCGTTCACCTTGGCCGTCACCACGAGCGCGCCCTGCTCCCGGTCGAGCCACGCGGTGATGTTCCGCGCGCCGTTCTCGCGGGTCACGAAGAGCCCGGCGGCGTCGCCGTCCGCGCCGAGGCGCAGGTCGGCCTCCACCCGCACGTCGCCCCGGACCCGGTCGTCGCTGAGTTCGCTGGTCACGCCCTTGCCACTGAGGTAGCCGAGCGAGTCGGGGTCGGAGGCGAGCTTCCACGGCCCGGTCCACCCGTCCTTGCCCTCGTTGAACGTGCCGCCCACGGTCCACGTGGTGACCGGCGCCGGCTGCTCGCCCGTGGACGGCCCGGCCCCGGCCCGTGCGACCGGCCAGCCGTCGATCCAGTCGAGCCGGTCGATCATCAGCGGCCGCCGGCTCAGGTTGGTGATGGTCGTGCCCCAGGTCGTCGTGGCCTGCCCGAACTCGGGGGCCGACGAGGGGATCGCGTGGTAGACCAGCCAGTCCTGCCCGCTGAGGTCGGTCTGGACGGCGTTGTGGCCCGGGCCGACCCAGCCGTTGCCGTTGGCCGCGAGGACGATGCCGTCCTTGCTGGTCAGGTCCATCAGGTCGACGCCGGTCGGGGTGGTGAACGGCCCGAGCGGGCTGTCGGAACGGCCGACCTTGACGGTGTAGCCGCTGAACGCGCCGTCGCAGCACCCGGCGTCGGAGTAGAACAGGTAGTACTTGTCGTCGCGCCGGACGACGAAGCCGCCCTCCATGCGGCGCCCGCGGGCGATCTGCGTGACCGGGCCGGTGACCTCGGTCGCCTCGGCGTTCATCTTCGCGCCGCAGATCGTGTCGTAGCTGCCCCAGTAGAGGTAGTTGTCACCGTTCACGTCGGTGTACATGGCCTGGTCGATGTTGCCCGTGGGGCAGCCGCTGCCGCCCGCCCGGACGATCAGGCCGTGGTCGGTCCAGGGGCCGGTCGGGTGCGGGCTGGTCGCGAGCCCCACGCCGCCGGTGGAGAGCGCATACGTCAGGTGGTAGGTCCCGTTCACATACCGGATGTCCGGCGCCCAGGGGCGTGTGCCGTTCGGCCACCACGAGGGGTGGTCGTCTCCGGTGTAGACGTCTCCCGCGTACGTCCAGTGCACCATGTCGGAGGACGTGAGCATCGGCAGGATGTGCTCGTTCTTCCCGTCGATCGGGTTCGTGGTGCCGTAGGCGTACCAGAGGCCGTCTTTGCCGCGGATCATCGTCGGGTCGGGGAAGGTCTGCACCGCCCCGGCGCTCACCGGGTTGGTGTAGGTGGGGCCGGACGCCGCCTGCACTGTTGATGCCTGCGCTGTCGATGCTTGGGCGGGCAGCGTCGCCGGGACCACGGAGGACGCGAGGAGTAAGGCTCCGATCACCAGTTGTCTCACGGCGAGCACCGTAGACAGGTGAAATTTTTCCGTCGAGACGCCGTCAGAATCCCGTGTCCCAGGGGCCTCAGCGGCCCCCGGTGGGTGCGGCAGGATGCCTGGGAGCTTGTCGGGGAGGTGTCCGTGCTGGTCAGAGGCTTTCGTCAAGATACCGGACATATTTATCGAATCTTTTTGTCGGATGGTTGACGTAAAAAACAGACGAACCTTAGGTTTCCAGCGTGTCAACGACCCCCAACGGCGTGCATGCCCTCGTGCGCCGCTCCCATGAGGAGCGGGTGTTGCGCGTGCTCCGCCAGAACGGCGCGCAGAGCCGTAACGAGATCGCGGCCCGGGTCGGCCTGTCACGCACCACGGTCTCCGAGATCACCAGCGATCTCCTCGGCCGCGGCGCCATCCGCGTCGTCGACACCGACGCCGTGGAGCGCGTGGGCAGCGGCCGGCCGGCCGAGCGGCTCGCGCTGGACCCGGCCTCCGGGCAGTACATGGGCGTCGACTTCGGCCACCGCCGCGTGAACGTCCTGGTGGCCGACGCCGCGCACGACATCATCGCGTCCGGGACCGCCCGCTACGAGGAGTCGGCACAGTGGCCCGAGCGTCTCGACGCCGGGCTCGCGCTGATCGACCGGCTGAGCGCCGAGACCGGCGTCCACTACGGGGCGCTTCAGGCGATCGCCATCGGTGTGCCGGGCTGGGGCGACCGTTCGAGCGCCGACGGCGTGGCCGAGGTGTTCGCCACCCGCTTCCACGCCGGCGTGATCGTCGACAACAACGTGCGCTTCGCCGGGCTGGCCGAGGCCCTGCACGCTCAGTCCGACTCCGTACGCGACCTCATCTACCTGCGCCTGTCCGACGGCGTCGGCGGAGGTCTGGTGGTGGGAGGGCAGCTCGTCAAGGGCTCCAACGGGTACGCGGGGGAGCTCGGCCACGTGACCGCCGTCCCGGGCGGCGCGCGGTGCCGCTGCGGCAAGAGCGGGTGCGTGGAGACCGTCGCGTCGGTCCCGGCGATCCTCGGGCGGTGCCGCGAGCTCGGCGTGCCGATGGACACGCTGGACGACCTGAAGGCCGCGGTGGAGATCGCCCACCCCACCGTGGACCAGGTGCTCCGCGAGGCGGGCATGGCGGTCGGCCGGGTGCTCGGCACGGCGGCCATGACACTCAATCCGGACGAGATCGTGCTCGGCGGCGAGATCATCCAGGTCGCCCCGGCCCTGCTGCGCCAGGTCGCGGACACGGTCACCTACGAGCTGTCGTGGCGCCTCGACGCGGCGCCCGTGATCCGTCCCGCCCTGCTCTCGGACGACGGCGGAGCGCGCGGGGCCATCGCGGCCCTGTTCCACGAGTCCCCCCTGCTCGCCGGATACGAAGCGAACGTCACGACGGACGGAGGCCGATAGTGGCCGTGACCAGTGCGGGCGCCACGAGGGCCGACAACGCCCCCGCCCGGCCGCGCAAGAACCGGACCTTCCTGGTCCTCAACATCATCTCGATCGTGGCCGGAATCGCGATCTGGTGGGGGCTGTCCCTGGCCGGACTCCAGTTCCCCACTCCGGTCGAGGTCGTCTCGGCCGCCTGGAAGATGATCCAGGACGGCACGCTCGCCACCGACGTCGGCGCCTCGCTCGGGCGCGTGCTGGCCGGGTTCGCCCTCGGCTCGGTCGCGGCGGTGATCGTCGGCTTCGTGATGGGGTGGTACACGGTGGCCCGCGGCCTGTTCGAGCCGTGGATCCAGTTCTTCCGCACCATCCCGCCGCTGGCGATGCTGCCCCTGGTGCTCGTCCTGATGGGCATCGGGGAGAGCCCGAAGATCTTCGTCATCTTCCTGGCGGCGTTCCTGTCCTGCGTCATCTCCACCTATCAGGGCGTGGTGAACGTGGACAAGACGCTCATCAACGCCGCGCGGGTGCTCGGCGCGAGCGACGGGACCATCTTCGGCCGCGTGGTGGTGCCGGCCTCGACGCCGTTCATCCTCGTGGGCATGCGGGTCGGGCTCGGCTCGGCCTGGGGGACGCTGGTGGCCGCCGAACTCCTGGCCGCGCAGGCCGGGCTCGGTCACCGGATGCAGAGCGCGCAGCTCTACTACGACCTTCCGACGATCTTCGTCGGCATCATCGCGATCGGGGTCCTCGGCCTGATCATGGATCGGCTGCTCATGATCGCCGGCAACAAGCTGACGGCCTGGCAGGAGAACCGATGAGCACTCCCAAGATCTCCGTACGCGACGTCCAGAAGGTCTTCCCGGTGGGGAAGGAGCCGTTCGTCGCGCTCGGCGGCGTCTCGCTGGACATCGGCGACAACGAGTTCGTGACCGTGGTCGGCCCCTCCGGCTGCGGCAAGAGCACGCTGCTCAACATCCTCGCCGGGCTGGAGCAGCCCACCGGCGGCACCGCGCTGGTGGACGGCAAGCCGGTCACCGGCCCCGGCCCCGAGCGCGGCGTCATCTTCCAGCAGTACGCGCTGTTCCCGTGGCTGACCGTCCGCGAGAACGTCGAGTTCGGCATGCGCACCGCGAAGGTCCCCAAGGGGGAGCGGCGGGAGCGGGCCGAGCACTTCATCCGCCTGGTCGGCCTTGAGCAGTTCGCCGACGCGCTGCCCAAGACGCTGTCGGGCGGCATGAAGCAGCGGTGCGCGATCGCCCGCGCGTACGCGGTGAACCCGTCGATCCTGCTCATGGACGAGCCCTTCGGCGCCCTGGACGCGCTGACCCGGGTGCGGCTCCAGGAGCAGCTCCTGGAGACCTGGAGCAAGGAACGGCGGACGGTCATGTTCATCACCCACGACGTCGACGAGGCGGTGTTCCTCGCCAACCGGGTGGTCGTCATGGCCGCCCGGCCGGGCCGCATCGCCGAGATCGTCGACGTCGACCTCCCCTACCCGCGCGACGAGGACATGAGGCTGAGCCCCGAGTTCGGGGCCCTGCGCAACCGCGTCTGGCACGCGGTGTACCACCAGCGGCAGATCAAGGAGCCCGCGAAATGAAGAAGACTCTCCTGGCCGCCGCGGCGGTCGTCGTGGCACTGTCGGCGGCGGCCTGCGGATCGGACGACTCCGGCGCCGCGGGCGGCGCGGACGGCGGCACCACCCACGTGGACTTCGGCTACATCGCCGACTTCAACGGCGCGAGCCTGCTCGCCGTGGCCGACAAGCAGGGCCTGTGGAAGAAGCACGGCCTCGACGCCAAGGTCAGCGTGTTCACCAACGGCCCGCTGCAGATCCAGGCGCTGGGCACCGGCGACCTCGACTTCGGCTACATCGGCCCCGGCGCCATGTGGCTGCCCGCCTCCGGCAAGGCCAAGGTCGTCGCGCTGAACACGCTCGGCAACGCCGACCGCGTCATCGCCCAGGCCGGCATCACGTCCCTGGCGGGCCTGAAGGGCAAGACGATCGGCGTGCCCGAGGGCACCTCCGGCGACATGATCCTCACCCTCGCGCTGAAGAAGGCCGGGCTGACCAAGGACGACGTGAAGATCGTCCCGATGGACGCCTCCACCATCGTGTCGGCGTTCACCTCCAAGCAGATCGACGCGGCCGGCTTCTGGTATCCGGCCATCTCCACGATCAAGAAGAGCGTCCCCGACCTGGTCGAGCTGGCCAAGAACGAGGACTTCGCCGACACCGTGTCGTTCCCGACCGCGTTCGTCGCCGGCAACGACGTCGTCGCCAAGGAGAAGGACAAGACCGAGAAGGTCATCGGCGTGCTGCGCGACGCCATCCAGTACCGCAGCGAGCACCTCGACGAGACCGTGGCCGCGACCGCCGAGATGCTGAAGCTGCCGGCCGACCAGGTCAAGGCCGACGCCGCCAACTCCAAGGTGCTGTCGCTCTCCGACCTGGACGGCTACAGCAAGGACGGGACGATCGAGAAGTGGCTGAGCGGGATGGGTGACTACTTCGTCGGCGCGGGCAAGCTGCCCTCGGCCGTTGACCCGAAGACGTACTACACCGGCGATCTGTTCACGGGCGCGGCCAAGTGAATGTCCTGTTCCTGATGACCGACCAGCACCGGGCCGACACCCTGGGGACGTACGGCAACCGTCTCGCCGCGACCCCGGTGCTGGACGAGCTGGCCCGGACCGGGACACGGTTCGACCGCTGGTACACGCCCACCGCGATCTGCACCCCGGCGCGGGCGAGCCTGCTCACCGGGCAGGCGCCGTTCCGGCACAAGCTGCTCGCCAACCACGAGAGGAACGTCGGCTACATCGAGGACCTGCCCGACGACCAGTGGGCCTTCTCCACGGCCCTGCGGGACGCCGGGTACAACTGCGGGCTCATCGGCAAGTGGCACGTCGGGCACCACCGGCGGGCCGCCGACTTCGGGTTCGACGGGCCGGACCTGCCGGGGTGGCACAACCCCGTGGACCACCCCGACTACCTCGACTACCTCAAGGCGAACGCCCTGCCGCCCTACGAGATCCACGACCGCATCCGCGGGACGCTGCCGAACGGCGGGCCGGGCAACCTGCTCGCCGCGCGGCTGCGCCAGCCGGTCGAGGCGACGTTCGAGCACTACCTCGCCACCCGGGCGATCGAGATGCTGGAGCGGTACGCCGCCGAGCCGAAGCCGTTCTTCCTGCAGCTCAACTTCTTCGGCCCGCACCTGCCGTACATCGTGCCGGACGAGTACTTCGACATGTTCGACCCCGAGCTGGTCGAGCTGCCCAAGTCGATCGCCGAGACCTTCGCCGGCAAGCCGCGGGTGCAGGCCAACTACAGCGCGCACTGGACGTTCGACACCATGCCGCTGGAGGTCACGCGCAAGCTCATCGCGGTCTACTGGGGCTACGTCGCGCTCATCGACATGGAGATCGGCCGGGTCATGGACGCCATGCGGCGCCTGGGCCTGAACGATGAGACGGCCGTGTTCTTCACCTGCGACCACGGCGAGTTCACCGGCGCCCACCGGCTGCACGACAAGGGCCCGGCGATGTACGAGGACATCTACCGCACGCCCGGCCTGCTGCGGATCCCCGGCCAGCAGCCCGGGGTCGTGCGTACCGAGTTCGTCAGCCTGCTGGACTGCACGGCGACCATCCTGGAGCTGGCCGGGATCGACCCCGCCCCGGCGGTCGACTCGCGCAGCCTCGTGCCGCTCGCCTCCACCCACGAGGTGCCGTGGGAGCAGGACATCGTCTGCGAGTTCCACGGGCACCACTTCCCGTACCCGCAGCGGATGATCAGGACGGACCGCTACAAGCTGGTCGTCAACCCCGACTCGACCAACGAGCTGTACGACCTGTTCACCGACCCGGACGAACTGCTCAACGTCTACGACCACCCCGAGATGGCGGAGGTGCGCGGACGGCTGATGCGGCGCCTCTACCAGGTGCTGCGCGACCGGGGCGACAACTTCTACCACTGGATGACCTCGATGTACGACGTCGGCGACGTCTCCTACGACCCGACGCTGAGCGGACTGGACGAGGCGACCTACCGGTGAGCAGGCGTCCGAACATCGTCATGATCCTGACCGACGACCACGCGTCGCACGCGGTCAGCGCGTACGGATCGGTCGTCAACCGGACGCCGCGGATCGACGAGATCGCGGACCTCGGCGTCCGGTTCGACAACTGCTTCGCCACCAACGCGCTGTGCTCGCCGAGCCGGGCCAGCATCCTGACCGGGACCTACTCGCACGTGAACGGCGTCTCGACGCTGGTCACGCCGATCGACGCGGCGCAGCCGACGTTCGTGAGCCAGTTGAAGGCGGCCGGATATCGCACCGCGATCGTCGGCAAGTGGCACATGGGGGACGGCCCGGGGCACAACCCTCAGGGGTTCGACTACTGGGACGTGCTGATCGAGCAGGGGGAGTACTTCGACCCGTCGTTCCTGTCGGAGGAGGGCCTTCGGACCGTCCCCGGCTACGCCACCGACCTCATCACGGACATGGCGCTGAGCTGGGCCGACTCGCTCGACGGCGACGATCCCTACTGCCTGCTGATCTACCACAAGGCGCCGCACCGCCCGTGGGAGCCGGACGACAAGCACGCGGGGATGTACACCGACCCCATCCCGGTGCCCTCGACGTTCGACGACGACTACGCGACGCGCTCGTCGTCGGCCCGGCGGGCCGCCATGCGGATCGCCGAGCACCTCAACGCCGAGGACCTCAAGCAGGACCCGCCGGAGGGGCTGTCCTACGAGGAACTGGCGCTGTGGAAGTACCAGCGCTACATGGAGGACTACCTGGCCGTCGTCGCGTCGGTGGACGACAACGTCGGCCGGGTGGTCGACTGGCTGCGCGAGCGCGGCGACCTCGACGACACGCTGCTGATGTACTGCTCCGACCAGGGCTTCTTCCTGGGCGACCACGGCTGGTTCGACAAGCGGTTCATGTACGAGGAGTCGCTGCGGATGCCGCTCGTGCTGAGCTATCCGCGGCGCATCCCGGGCGGCCAGGTGCACACCGGGATCGTCACGAACGTCGACTTCGCGCAGACCGTGCTGGACGCGGCCGGGGTGGCGCACCACCCCCGGATGCAGGGCCGCAGCTTCCTCGCCGACCTGACCGGCGAGCCGGGCCCGCCGCCCGCGGAGGGCATGTACTACCGCTACTGGGAGCATGACGACGTCTTCCACAAGGCGCCGGCCCATTACGGCTACCGGACGTCCCGCTACAAGATCATTTATTTCTACAACGACGGCATGGGCATCCCCGGCACGGGCGCGTTCACCTACCCGGGGGAGTGGGAGCTGTACGACCTGGAGGCCGACCCGGAGGAACTGCGCAACGTCTACGACGACCCGGCCTACCGCGAGGTCCGCGAGGAGATGAAGGTCCGCATGTGGCACGCGCAGGCGGCCCTCGGCGACGAGCCGCACCAGAGCCAGCCGGCGCCCCAATCGCTGGAAAACACGGGGGTCTGACCATGTCGGGGAGCTGCTGCACGCCCGCCACGCCGGGACAGCCCCGTGAGCCGGTTCGCTTCACCGCGGGGGGCCGGCACGGGATCGAGCAGGCGCGCCTGCCCGGCGGCGAGTTCCGGATGGGCGACGCCACCGGCGACGGCAACCCCGGCGACGGTGAGGGGCCCGTGCACGCGGTCACCGTGGCGCCGTTCTCGATCGACGCCACGACGGTGACCGTCGCGGACTTCGCCGCCTTCGCCGAGGCGACCGGCTACCGCACCGAGGCGGAGGAGTACGGCTTCTCCGCCGTCTTCCACCTGGCGATGCGCGCCCACCCCGACGACGTGATGGGGCCCGTGCCCGGCACCCCCTGGTGGGTGGGCGTGCGCGGCGCCGACTGGCGGCACCCCGCCGGGCGGCTGTCGCAGGCCGAGCCCGACCACCCGGTGGTCCACGTGAGCTGGAACGACGCGACGGCGTACTGCTCGTGGGCGGGCCGCCGGCTGCCCGCAGAGGCCGAGTGGGAGTACGCCTCCCGGGGCGGCCTCGACGGCGCCCGCTATCCCTGGGGAGACGACCTGCCTCAGGACGAGTGGCGGGTGAACATCTGGCAGGGCGTCTTCCCTACCGAAAACACCCTGGACGACGGTTATCTCACGACCGCTCCGGTTCGTACGTTCGCGCCCAACGCGTACGGGCTGTGGCAGACGGTGGGGAACGTCTGGGAGTGGTGCGCGGACTGGTACGCGCCCGACTACTACGTCTATTCGCCCTCGGACAACCCGCGTGGTCCGCTGCGCGGCAGGGCCCGGGTGCTGCGCGGCGGTTCGTTCCTGTGCCACGACTCCTACTGCAACCGCTACCGCAACTCGGCGCGGTCGTCGAACACCCCCGACTCCTCCATGGCCAACGCCGGATTCCGCACCGTGGCCCTGTGACCAGGCGTTCGTGAATCTTTCAGCGCCGCCGCGGCGGCCGGGCAGGTGGGGACCGTGCCCTCCGGCGCTCTCTGGCCGCCCATGATCAGCGATGCGATAGTGCGGGTGCCGCTCGCCTTGTGGGCGTCTATCCCGGGAGGATCGCATGCGTACGGTACGGGCTCTACTCGTCTCCGCCGTCCTGGCCGCCGGCCTGGCGTCCGTCGCCACGGCGCCGGCACACGCGGACAGCATCCGGTACGCCTACTACTACCAGTCGGACTGCTACAACGGTGGCAACCTCGGCATCCAGTGGGGTTGGTGGACCTCCTTCCGCTGCGAATGGGGAACCGGCGGGGGCAACTTCTGGTTCCTCTACGCCTGACGCTTCGACCGGACGCCCCGTACCCCCGAGTACGGGGCGTCCAGTCGCTCAGGGCAGGGTGGCGAGGAAGGGCTTGACGGACCTGGAGAAGTTCCAGTTGTTCGCGGCGTCCCAGTTGATCGACCAGGTCATCGCGCCCCGGATGTCGGGATAGGTCCTCGAGGGGACGAACGACCCGCAGTTGGTGCGCCGCGCCAGGCAGCTGAGCGCGCCGGTGACCGTGCCGGGGGAGACGACGCCGCCGCCGGCCGCGCCGGGACCGGCCGGCAAGCCGAGCGCGACCTGGTCGGGGCGCAGGCCGTTCTCCAGCTGGATGCAGGCCAGCGCGGTCATGAAGTCCACCGACCCCTGGCTGTAGACCTTCTGGTCGCAGCCGAGCATCGCCCCGGAGTTGTAGTACTGCATGTTGACGATGGTGAGGATGTCCTTGACGCTCAGCGCGAGCTTGAAATACTCCATGCCGGTCGACTGCATGTCGATGGTCTGCGGGGCCATCATGATGATCAGCCCGGAGCCCGCCTTCGTCCGCAGCTCGCGCAGCGCCTGGGCCATGTAGGTGGCGTTGAGGCCGTTCTCCAGGTCGATGTCGACGCCGTCGAACCCGTAGGTCTGCATGATCGAATAGACCGAGTTCGCGAACGCCGTGGCCGCTCCGGAACTCGCCACCTGCACGTGGCCCGCCTCGCCGCCGACGCTGAGGATGACCTTCTGACCGCGCTGCCTGAGCGCCTGCACGTCGGCCTTGAACTGGGCCTCGGTGTATCCGCCGAGGGCGGTGGACAGGCCGGGGTCGAGGGCGAACGTCACCTGCCCCGGCGTGGTGGTCGCCTCTCCGAACGCGATCGCGACCACGTCGTAGTCCTGCGGCACCTGCGACAGCTTGAGCTCGACGGCGGGGTTGACGAAGTTGTGCCAGTAGCCGGTGAGGATGTGCTTGGGCAGCCCTCCACCGGAGGAGCATCCGGTGGTCGTGCCGGTGACGGCGGCGCTCGCCGCGGACTCGCCCGCGGAGTTGTACGCCCTGACGGTGTAGGTGTGGGTGGTGCAGGTGCCGAGCGACCCGATCGTCGCGGTGGTGCCGGTGACCTGGGCCCGCTGGGTAGTGCCCTCGTAGACGCGGTAGCCGGTCACGGTGCCGCTTGAGGCGGCCCACGACAGCGAGATCGACGTGTCGGTGCCGCCGGTCACCGTGGGGGCGCCCGGCTGCCCCGGCGTGCCGGTGCCCTGGCTCCCGAGCGCCTTCCACAGCGCGGGGACGTTGGGCGGCTCCCAGCCCGTCAGCGACGTGTGCGCCTGGATGCACTCGTAGTCGGCGCCGTTGTAGGTCACCCGCGTGCCCGTGGCGTAATAGGTGTTGGGCGCCCAAGCCGCGTACGCGAGCACGGCACTGGACGCCGCCGACGCGGGGTCGGGGCCGGCCCCGACCCCTGCAAGACAGAGGCCCAACGCGAGCAAAAACGCGCTGAGCAGCCGTTTCTTCATCAATGCCGTCCTTCCGGGTTGCCGATCGGCGTCCGCGAGGAGGCGTCGGGTGACACGACGGCCGGTCGCGTGGCCTTCCTTTCCTTAGGAAAGTTTCTTAATAGTTTTGGGCGAGCGTAGCCCCGGAAAGACGGCCGTACAAGACCCAAAAGCGGCATGGTGGGCGAACGAATGATAGCTACAACTATGATAGGCGCGGCTATCGTTACACCATGAAGGAGCAGCCGTTGCTGGAGAAGCCGGAACGCTTGTTCGGCCGGGACGCCGAGTGGGAGAACCTCGCCGACTTCGTCGCGTCCCCCATGTCCGGGGCGACGCTCGGGCTGGTCTACGGCCGCCGCCGTCAGGGCAAGACCCTCATGCTCGAACTGCTGGCCCAGCAGACCGGCGGGTTCCTGTTCGGCGCGACACAGCAGACCGAGACGCAGAACCTCGCCGACCTCGGGGCGGCCTATGCCGCTCATCGTGGCCTGCGTCAGCCCGTCGCCTTCCGTACGTGGCGTGAAGCCATCGACGAGCTGCTCCGGCTCGGGGAGGACCAGGCCACCCCTCTGATCATCGACGAGTTTCCCTATCTCGTCTCGGTGACGCCCGCACTGCCCTCCTACCTCCAGCAGGCGCTCAGCCCGTTGAGCTACGCGAAACAACACACCCAAACCCGGCTGATCCTGTGTGGCAGCGCGTTGACGACCATGGCGCAGTTGCTCTCCGGGGGTGCGCCCCTGCGTGGCCGTGCCGGTATGGAGCTGGTGGTCCGCCCGTTCAGGTTCCGTGAGGCCGCGGCGTTCTGGGGGGTCGATCACGATCCGGAGCTGGCGTTCCGGCTGCACGCCCTGCTCGGTGGAACCCCTGCCTATCTGGAGATGAGCGGGGGATCGGGGCCCGCAGGAGTCCCCGAGTTCGACCGCTGGGTTCAGCGGCGCCTGCTGAATCCGGCCTCCGCGATGTTCCGCGAAGGCGGCCTGCTGCTCCGGGAGGAGCCCTCGATCGCCGATCCGACCTCGTACTCGGCCACGTTGAGCGCGATCAGCGCCGGCAACCGTCGGCGCTCGGAGATAGCGGCGGCGCTGGGCCGCCCCAGTAGTGCCCTCGCCCATCTGCTGGGCGGCCTCGAGGACATCGGGCTGATCGAGCACATCGACGACGCCCTGCGGGGTAAGCGCAGCGTCTACCGCATCGCCGAGCCCGTCGTGCGCCTGCACCAGCTCGTCATCCAACGCCACGAGGCCGAGTTGGTCGCCGGGCGTGCCGAGCGTGTCTGGAAGGCCAACGCGGACACCGTCGCCTCGCAGATCTACGGCGCGCACTTCGAGGACCTCGCGCGGCAGTGGTGCTTCGAGCACGCCTCACCGGACACCCTCGGCGGGGTCGCGAGCGCGGTGCGTCCGACGGAACTGCCGTGCCGGGAGCACCGCCGGGGGCATGAGCTCGACGTCGTCGTGACGGAGTCCGCCTCGTTCGCCGCCGACCGGATCACCGCGATCGGCGAGGCCAAGAGCACCGAGGCGCCTGTCGACGTCCCTCAGCTGGAACGCCTGGAACACCTGCGCGGGCTGCTGCCCAGCGGCAAGGTCGGTGCACTGCCCAAGCTGCTCCTGTTCGCGCGCTCGGGGTTCTCCGCCGCGCTGGTCCGCCTCGCCGACAGACGGCCCGACGTGGAACTCGTCGACCTGGGCCGTCTGTACGGCGGGGCGTGAGACTCTTCGTCTACTTGCCGAAACCGGCGGTCAGGCCGCTGAGCAGCTGACGGCGGCCGACCGTGTAGAGGATCAGCATCGGCAGGATGGTCAGCACGACGGAGGCCAGCACGGCGGGCACGTTCACGCCGTACGGTCCGCCCTGGAACGCCGCCAGCGCCAGCGGCAGCGTGCGCTTGTCGGGGCTCTGGGTGAGGATCAGCGGCAGCAGGAACCCGTTCCAGACCTGCAGCGCGTTGTAGATCGACACCGTCACCACGGCCGGCCGGGTGAGTGGGAAGGTCAGGCCCCAGAGGGTCTTCCACTCGGTCGCGCCGTCCATCCGCATCGACTCGAACAGTTCCTTGGGCACGTCCCTGATGAAGTTCGCCAGCACCAGCACCGACAGCGGGATCGCGAAGGCGACCGACGGCAGGATCAGCGCCGTCAGCGAGTCGTAGAGGTGCAGCTTGATGATCAGCAGGTAGACCGGGATGACCGTGGCCTGCAGCGGGATGGCCAGGCCCATGAGGAACAGCGAGTTCACCCCGCGGAGGAAGCGGCTGGCGCCGCCGCTCCGGACGATCGCGTACGCCGCCATGAACGCGAACAGGACCGACGGGATCACCGTGCCGATGGCGACGAGGAGGCTGTTCAGGAAGTACAGCGGGAAGTCCAGGTCGAGCACCAGCCGGTAGTTGTCCAGCGTCGGATCACTGGGCGGCACCAGCGGGTTGGTGATGTAGTAGTTGGACTGCGTCTTGAAGCTGGTGATCACGATCCAGTAGATCGGAATGATCACCACGGCCAGCCACAGCCAGCCCATCAGCCCGGCCACCCAGTTGGGGCGCTGGGAGGTCGTTTTCGGCCGGCGGCGTCCGTGCGCCCCTGGCGCCGCCGTGCGCTGGGCTGCCCTCGAGGTGTGGGTCGCGGTCACGGTCAGGCCCCTTCCAGCTGGCTGGCGTTGGGGTTGCGGCCGCCCAGCCGGCGCAGCAGCAGCGCCAGGGCGAGACCCACGAGAACGAGGATCACACCGATCACACAGGCCGCTCCCATGAGGTTCGCCTGGAAACCGCGCTTGTACATGTCCAGGGCGAGCGCGCGGGTGGCGTCGCCGGGACCGCCCTCGGTCAGCACGAAGATCAGGTCGAAGAAGGTCAGGGAGCCGACGACCATCAGCGTGGAGGACGTGATGGCGGTGTACTTGAGCTGCGGCAACGTGATGTTGAAGAACATGCGGACCCGCCCCGCGCCGTCCAGCTCCGCGGCCTCGTAGAGCGACCGCGGGATCTGCCGTACGCCGCCCTGGTAGAGCAGCGCGTGGAAGGGGATGAACTGCCAGGACACGATGAAGATCACGACGCCCATGGCGAGACCGGGCTCGCCGAGCCAGTCCTGGTTGAGCAGGTCGATGTGCAGCCCCGCGCCGAGCCCGAAGTTCGGGTCGAGCAGCGCCTTGAAGGTGATCGCGATGGCCGCCGAGCTGAGCAGCAGCGGGATGAAGTACAGCACCGCGAGCAGTTCGCGGTAGCGCTGACGGCCCGCGAGGAACACGCCGATCAGGATGCTGGCCGGTGTCTGGACCGCCCAGGAGAGCGCCGTGATCAGGAACGTCACCCACAGCGCGTGGGGCAGGCCGGGGTCGCTGAGCACGGCCCGCCAGCTCTCGACCCCGGTCAGCTTGATCTCGCCCAGCGTGTCCCAGGACGTGAAGCTGAGCAGCAGGACCCCGATCAGCGGAATCAGCGCGAAGGCGGCGAAGAACACCAGCGCCGGCGTGGCCAGCCACGGCAGGACGCCGCCGCCGCGCGCCTTGGGCGCGCCGGCGGACGACGTCCTTCTTGCGTTGATAGCCGACATGCTCACTTACCGATGACCGCGTTCATGTTCGTGGCGAACTGCTGCGGCGTGATCGACAGCTGGAACAGCTTGGCGATGTTGTCCAGCAGCTTCTCGGCCGCGGTCGGGCTGAGCGCCTGGTCCCACGACTGGGCGAACACCTTGGCGTTGCTGGCGACGCCGTAGATGAAGTTCAGGAACTCGGCGTCCTTGGAGCCGGCGAACAGCTTGTCGGAGCCCTTGACGATCGGCACGCCACCGGTGCCGACCCAGTCCTTCTGCTCCTGGTCGTCGAGGACGCCGGTGGCGAAGAACTTCTTGGCGATCTCCTTCTGCTCGGGCGTCGCCTTGGAGGAGATCGACAGGTACTGGCCGGGGTTGCCGACGGTGTTGGTCGGGTCGCCCTTGCCGCCGTCGACCCCCGGGAAGTTCATCCAGCCGAGGCCGCCGCTGGGGACGATGTCGCCGCCCTGCGCCTGCTGGATGCCGTACGACCAGCTGCCGTGCAGCATCATCGCGGCCTTGCCGGTGTACAGCAGCGCCTGGTCGGCGTTGGAGTCGGCGGTGACCGAGGAGAAGCCCTTGATGAACGCGTTGGCCTTGATGAGCTCCTGCATCTTGGTCAGGGCCTCGATGGAGGCGGGGTTGTTCCAGGCGTCCTTCTCGCCGTCGAAGACGGCCTGGAACACCTCGGGGCCGCCGATGCGGTCGAAGAGGAACTCCAGCCACATCATGTTCGTCCAGCGCGACTGGCCGGCCAGGGAGAACGGCGCGATTCCCGCCGCGTTGAACTTCTTCACCAGGTCAAGGATGTCGCCGTACGACTGCGGCGGCTGGGCCCCGACCTTCTCGAAGACCTTCTTATTGTAGAACAGGACGATCGGCTGCACGGTCTCGCACGGCATCGCGTAGATCTTGCCGTCGATCGTCGCGGCGCCGAAGGCGCCGGGGAACAGCCGGTCCTTCACGGCGGCGTTCTCGCCGAACCACGAGGTGAGGTCCTCGACCTGGCCGGCCTGCACGTAGCTGCGCAGACCGCCGCCGCCCCAGCCCCAGATGATGGTGGGCGCCTGGTTCGCGCCGATCGCCGTCTTGATCTTCGTCTTGTACGCGTCGTTCTGGATCGTGGTGATCGCGATCTGGCCGCTGGGGTTGGCCTTGTTGAACCGCTGGACGGACGCGGTGCGGGGGGCCTCACCGGGAGGGCCCTGGAGGAACCAGTAGGTGGCCTTGCCCCCGCCGCCACCGCTGCCCCCGGCGGCGCCGCCACCCGTGCCTCCGCCGGACGGGGCGGGGCCGGACGTGCCGCAGGCCGCCAACGCGGCACCGAGGGGGAGGCCCATGGAGAGGGTGAGGAAGGTGCGGCGGGATGATGTCCTGGACTCCACGCTGATCTCCGTACGTCGAACGCCGAGGCTGGCCGCGGCTCGTTGAAAAGTAACTCGGACGCGGCGGGGGCGACGTGGATCGGCACCCCGGTGCCACTGTCCACTCCTTCTTGAAGTCAGCTCGTTTCGAAATATTTCGACACAAGCCGCGTGGCACGCCAATCTAGATTTGCGATACCTGACTGTCAAGAGCGCTCTCACGGGCTCTCCAGCTCAACGTGATGCGTGTGTAAAGTACCGACGAACAGGCGTCACACCTGGTGATCATGGTCGACCGAAATATTGACGACAGAACTGACCGCGACGCCGAAATGTTTCGAAACTTTTTTGAGGAGAGCAGATGACGGCCCCAGATCGGACGCACGCGGCGGACGGCACGCTCCGGGCGTGGCAGGACCCGGCACTTCCCGTGGCCGACCGGGTCGAGGCCCTCCTCGCCGAGATGACCCTTGAGGAGAAGGTCGGCCAGCTCGGCAGCCGGTGGATCGGCAACGACATGCAGGCGCCCGAGGAGGTCGAGCCCGACAACGCGCACAACGTGGCCCCCATGCAGGACGTCTTCGCCGCCTCGGGGACGGTGCCCATCGAGGAGGCCGTACGCCATGGGCTCGGCCACCTGACACGGGTGTTCGGCAGTGCTCCGGTGACGGCGGTGGAGGGCGCGGCGGAGGTGGTGCGGCTGCAGCGCGAGGTGGTGAAGCACTCCCGGCTCGGCATCCCGGCGCTGGTCCATGAGGAGTGCCTGACCGGTTTCACCACCTACGGCGCGACCGTCTACCCGGCGGCCATCGCCTGGGGCGCGACCTTCGACCCCGAGCTGGTGGAGCGCATGGCCGCCGCCATCGGCGGGGACATGCGGGCCGTGGGCGCTCACCAGGGCCTGTCGCCGGTGCTGGACGTGGTGCGCGACTACCGCTGGGGCCGGGTCGAGGAGACCCTGGGAGAGGATCCGTACCTCGTCGCGATGCTCGGCGCGGCCTACGTGCGCGGCCTGGAGAAGGCCGGGGTCATCGCCACGCTCAAGCACTTCGCCGGCTACTCCGCCTCACGGGCGGCCCGCAACCACGGCCCGGTCCCCATGGGCCGCCGTGAGCTGATGGACATGATCCTGCCGACGTTCGAGACCGCCATCGCCGAGGGCGGTGCGCGCTCGGTCATGAACTCCTACTCGGACGTGGACGGCGTGCCCGCCGCCGCCGACCCCTGGCTGCTGACCGAGGTGCTGCGCGACGAGTGGGGGTTCACCGGCACGGTCGTGTCGGACTACTGGGCGATCGCGTTCCTCGCGAAGATGCACCAGGTCGCCGCGGACCACGAAGAGGCCGGGGTCCTCGCGCTGACCGCGGGCATCGACGTCGAGCTGCCCGACACGCTCGGCTTCGGCCGGCACCTGGTCGAGCGGGTGCGGCGGGGCGAGCTGCCCGAGGAACTGGTGGACCGGGCCGCGCGCCGTCTGCTCACCCAGAAGGTGCAGCTCGGGCTGCTCGACCCGGACTGGACGCCGGAGGGGTCGGTGGCCGGCGCGGACGCCGTGGACCTCGACTCGCCGGACAACCGGGCGCTGGCCCGGGAGCTGGCCGAGCGGTCGATCGTGCTGCTCGACGCGGGCGACGCGCTGCCGCTGCTCGGGGAGGGGCGCCCGGGGCCGCGCCGGGTGGCCGTGGTCGGGCCCTGCGCCGACGACCCGCGCACGTTCATGGGCTGCTACGCCTTCCCCAACCACGTGCTGCCCCGCCACCCGAAGCTCGGGCTCGGCGTGGAGGCGCCCAGCCTGCTCGACGCGCTGCGGGCCGAGCTGCCGGACGCCGAGATCGTCCACGAGCGGGGCTGCGACTGGCGGGACGAGGATCGGTCCGGCTTCGCCGCCGCGCTCGCGGCCGCCCGCGAGTCCGACCTGTGCGTGGCCGTCGTCGGCGACCTCGCCGGGCTGTTCGGGCAGGGCACCTCGGGCGAGGGCTGCGACGCCGAGGACCTGCGGCTGCCGGGGACGCAGGAGGACCTGCTGGTCGAGCTGGCCGCCACCGGCACGCCGGTCGTGGTGGTCGTGGTGTCGGGCCGGCCGTACGCGCTGGGGCGGGTGCGCGAGGGGGCCGCCGCGCTCGTCCAGGCGTTCATGCCGGGCGAGGAGGGCGGGGCGGCCATCGCGGGCGTCCTGTCCGGCCGGGTGCAGCCCAGCGGGAAGCTGCCGGTGCAGATCCCGCGGACCCCGGGCGGGCAGCCGGGCACCTACCTGCAGCCGCCGCTGGGCTCCGACAGCCACGGGATCAGCAACCTCGACCCGACACCGCTGTTCCCGTTCGGCTACGGCGCGTCCTACACCGCCTTCGAGGTCGGCGACCTGGAGATCGGCGACTCCGAGGTCTCCACCGACGGGGAGTTCACCGTGTCGGTGCGCGTGCGCAACGCCGGCGGCCGGGCGGGCGAGGAGGTCGTCCAGCTCTACCTGCACGACGTGCTGGCGCAGGTGACCAGGCCGGTGCGGCAGCTCGCCGGGTTCGCCCGGGTGCGGCTGGAGCCCGGCGAGAGCGCGCGGGCGACCTTCACCGTGCACGCGGACAGGACCGCTTTCACCGGCCGCGACCTGCGGCGCATCGTCGAGCCCGGAGACATCGACGTCTTCGTCGGCACCTCCGCGTCGGACCTGCCGTGCCGGGGCCGTGTACGGCTGACCGGCCCGCTGCGCCACGTCGGCCACGACCGGCGGCTGGTCACTCCCGTGGAGGTGCGACCGGCGGCGGGCCCCGATCAGGGAGGAACAGATGCCGCCCAGTCGTAGGCGGGCCACTCTCGCCACGGTCGCGGCCTCGGCGGGGGTATCGGTCGCGACCGTGTCGAAGGTGCTCAACGGCCGCAGCGACGTCGCGCCGGAGACCCGTTCCCTGGTGCTGTCGCTGCTGGAGCAGCACGACTACGTCGCGCCGCCGCAGCGCCGGGGTGAGGCGACGCCCGACACGATCGAGGTGGAGTTCGACGCCGACCTCAACGCGTACTCCACGGAGATCGTCCAGGGCGCGGTGCAGGCCGGCGCCGATCGCGACGTGGCCGTGGTGGTGAGCATCCGGCGCGACGCCGACCGCACGGGAGGGTGGGCGCGCGACCTGGTCGCGGCCGGGCGGCGGGCGCTGGTCGCCGTCACCGGCGAACTGACCGCCGGGCAGCTCACCGCCCTGGCCCGGGCACGGCTGCCCCTGGTCGTGATCGACCCGCTGAATCTGCCGAGGGCCCGGGTGACCAGCGTCGGCTCGACGAACTTCGCCGGTGGCATGGCCGCGACGGAGCACCTGCTCGCGCTCGGCCACCGGCGCGTCGCCTACCTCGGCGGCCCGGCCACCGCGGCCTGCAACCAGGCCCGGCTGCACGGCTACCGGGCCGCCATGGAGGCCGTAGAGGCTCCCGTCCTGCCCGGTTACGTGCGGACCGGGCACTTCCACTACCACGACGGCATGGCGGGCGGAGCGGCCCTGCTCGGCCTGCCCGAGGCGCCCACAGCGATCTTCGCGGGCTGCGACGACATCGCGCTCGGCGTGCTGGAGGCGGCCAGGGCGCGGGGGCTGCGCGTGCCCGAGGACCTCAGCATCGTGGGCTTCGACGACACGCAGATCGCCCGGATGGCCTCGCCGCCCCTGACGACCGTGCGGCAGCCGCTGCGGGAGATGGGCGCCGTCGCGGTGCGTACGGCGTTGCGCCTGGCGGCCGGGGAACAGGTCGAGTCCCACCACGTCGAACTCGCGACGGAACTCGTGGTGCGCGGCTCGACCGCCCCCGCGGCGCACACTGGACGGTGAGGCTTGGGGAAGCAATCCGCCGCGGCGAACGTTGCATAATGCAATAGTCGCGTGAAAGTTGGTGGTCTCGATGACCGTCCAGGCAAAGGCACTCATCACGCTCCTGCCCTCTGACCAGGGCGGTCTGCCGCACGAACTGCCCTTCCGCACGCAGTCGCTGGTGATCTGCGCCTGCGCCGGGGAGGAGGGCATGCGGTTCAGCCGGCCGTTCCAGGTCGCGATCACCGCGGACGACGAGGAGCCGCTGAGCCCGGGAGACTGGCTGCACGTGGTGACCATCGCGACGACCGACGATGACGCGGTCGAGTATCTGCGCCCCGGGGAGCGTTTCCGCCTGTGGTGCGGCCACGACGTCGGCAGCGGGATCGTCTCCCGCCGTCTGATCTGACCATCCGGCCGGTCCTCACCGCGGCCGTGTCCCGCCGCAGCGGGCCGCGCGCGTAGGCTTGTGTCGCGCCCGCCACCTGCGGGAACGGGGGGCCTGCCCGCTTGGGGAGGCGAAATGGCCGAACAATCGCTACCACTCGCCGCGCATTTGCGGCTGTACACACACGACGTCGACGAGGCCCGTACGCGGGTCGGAAACGACCTCGGCGACCACGGGCTGCGCCCGGTGAATTCGGAGATCCGGTTCGACGCCCACTTGAACGGGATGACGTTCGACGGAGTCGGGCTGTACTCGCTCGGCTACGGCACGGAGGTGCTGATCACGCCGCAGCCGCTGGACAGCTACCTGCTCGTCGAGATCCCGCTGACCGGCGTGGCGGAGGTGTCCCACGGCCGTGAACGGATCGTGTCGACGCCCGAGCTCGCCTCCGTACTGTCGCTGACGCGGCCCATGTCCATGCGATGGGCCCCCGGGCACGAGTCGCTGATCGTCCGCTTCGACCGCGCCGCGCTCGAAGCCCACCTCGGCAAGCTCATGGGGCGCACGCCCCGCAGTCCGCTCACCTTCTCCCTCGGCATGGACCTGACCCGGCCCCCCGCCCGATCGTGGCTCTCGGTCGTCGAGCTGCTCAGGCGAGAGGCGGAGACAGGCGGAGCCATGCTGGAGCAGCCGGTCGCGCTCAGGCAGCTGGAGGGGCTGCTGATGACGCAGTTGCTGCTGGCCCAGCCCAGCAACTACAGCGAGGCGCTGTCGGGCGGGCAGCCCCGCGTCGCACCGACGGCGGTGGAACGGGCCGTGGACGTGATCGAGGCGCGGGCGGCGGAACCGCTCACCGTGGAGGAGATCGCCGAGGCGGTGGGCGTCGGCGCGCGGGCGCTTCAGGAGGGGTTCCGGCGTCAGCTGGAGACGACGCCCATGAGCTACTTGAGGGAGGTGCGCCTCGAGCGGGTGCGGGCCGAACTCACGGTCCACGATCCGGGCGCCACCACGGTCACCGACGTCGCCTACCGCTGGGGGTTCGTTCATCTGGGGCGGTTCGCCCTCGCCTACCGCCGGCGTTTCGGGGAGTCCCCGTCGGAGACCCTGCGCCGCTGAGCGCGGGCGTACGGCCGCTCAGCGGGCCGGCAGGTCCGCCCACCACGTGGTGGTGCCGGAGGGACGGTTCAGAGAGCCGTGCCGGATGGCGAGGGCGTCGACGACGACGCCGCCGCGTCCGCTCTCGTCCGGGGACGGGGCGGTTCCCGGCCACACCGGCGCCGCTCCGCCGTCGGTGATCTCGACCCGGATGACCGGGCGATCGCCGTCGGCGTAGACGAAGAGCCGGAGCTCGGCCGGTGGCAGGGCGTGGAGTACGGCGTTGGTCACCATCTCGGAGATCACCAGCACGACCTCCTGCGCGGTGGTCCCGGGCGTTCCCCAGGCCGCCAGGACACCGAGCGCGTGGCGTCGCACGCCGCTGACCTCCTGAGGAGAGTGCGGCACCGGACACGTATATACGGAACTGACGACCTCGGCCGCGGAGACGTCGGCCCGGTCCATGGTCTGCGAGTTCATCGTGTCGTGCTCCTTGGTCACCAGCGGGCACCTCCCGTCGCGAAGCACCCCGACGCTCCGTGCGCGGCGCGTCGTACGGTCGGGAAGAGCGTCACTTATCGCAGATTAGGCAGGCCATACGAAGGCACGCTATCCCCAAGGCGAGGGCGGGTATCCGCATAACGAACTATTACCCGCAGGCCCGGGCGGACGGCGGGCCGCCGTTGCGGGAATCGAGCGCTCACACTGACGAGCTGTCACCGTAAAAGGAAACAGACCTATGCTTTTCCCGCTATGGTGCGCGTTCTGGTGTTGGGTCACATCGGCGCGGAGGTGGCGGGCCGTCCTGTAGAGCTCGGCACGTCACTCCACCGGGCCGTGATGGCCCGGCTGGTCTGCGCACAGGGGCACATCGTGTCCACCGACCGGTTCATCGACGACCTGTGGAAGGGCCAGCCGCCGCCGAAGGCGCTCGGCGCCCTGCAGGTGTACGTCTCGAACCTGCGCCGTGTCCTGGAGCCCGAGCGGGCGCCACGGGCCGCCGCCCGCGTGCTGGTGAGCGCGCCGCCCGGATATCGCCTCGCACTCGACACCGAGGACGTGGACGCCTGGCTCTTCCCCAAGCTGGTCGACGCCGCGGCCGGCCTCCTCGCCCGGCGCGAACCCGCCGGCGCCTTCGACACGATCAGCGAGGCGCTGTCGCTGTGGACGGGCCAGGCGTACGCGGAGTTCGCCGACCAGGAGTGGGCCGTGCCCGAGGTGGGCCACCTGCTGGAGCTGCGGGCGGTCGCGGTCGAATACCGCGCCGAGGCGGGCCTGGCGCTCGGCCGCCACGCCGAACTGGTCCCCGAGCTGGAACGGCATGTCGCGGCCCACCCGCTGCGGGAGAACGCGGTCCGGTTGCTGGCGCTCTCCTATTACCGGGCCGGCCGTCAGGGGGAGGCCCTCGCGGTCCTGCGCCGCACCCGGGCCCTGCTGGCGGATGAGCTCGGCGTGGACCCCGGGCCCGCCCTGCGGAGCCTGGAGGCGGACATCCTCGCCCAGGCCCCCTCCCTCGACCTGATCATCCGGGAGCCCGCGCCGGCGCCGCCGGTCGTTCCGCCCGACCGGCCGCGCCCGCCGACCCCCGGCAGGATGGTCGGCCGTACGAGGGAGTTGTCCCGCCTGACCGCCGCCGCGGAGCAGGCCGGGGACGGGTTCCGGGTCGCGTGGCTCGGCGGGGAGGCCGGGCTGGGCAAGAGCACCCTGGCCGACGCCCTGGTGGGGCACCTGTCGTCGCGCGGCTGGCGGACCGTCGTCGGCAGGTGCCCGGAGACGACGGGCGGGGTGCCGCCCGCGTGGGCGTGGAGCGAGGTGCTGCGCGATCTCGCGGCGACCACGCCGCCCCCGCCGGAGACCGCCGCGCGGCTGGCGCCGCTGCTGACCGACGACGCCGCACCGGTCGGCCAGTTCTGGCTGGCCAGGGCCGTGGGTGACTACGTGGACGGGGTGCCGGGGCCGCTGCTGATCGTGCTGGAGGACGTTCACAGGGCCGACGAGGAGACCCTTCAGCTGCTGCGCCACCTGGCCGTACGGCTGGCCGCGACACCCGTCCTCGTCCTGCTCACGCACCGGCCCGGGGAGTCGAGCGCCGACCTGATGGCGACCGCTGCCGCCCTCGCCGTCCAGACCGTGGAGAACCTGGAGCTGAGCGGTCTCGCACCGGACGAGGTCGCCCGGCTGCTCACCGAGCGGTCCGGCATGGAGGTGGATCGGGCGACCGCGCGGAAGGTCAGCGAGCGCACCGGCGGCAACCCGTTGTTCGTGAGCGAGACGGCGCGGCTGCTCGCGATCGACGGCCCCTCCGCGGTGAACGTGCTGCCGCCCGGGGTGCGGGACCTGATCCGGCGGCGGGTGGCCCACCTCCCCGGCGCGGTCCAGGTGACGTTGCGCAACGCGGCGGTGCTCGGCAGGGAGGTCGACGCCGACGTGCTCATCGCGATGCCGGGAGCCGACGAGGAGACCGTGCTCGACGGGCTGGAGGCGGGGGTGCTGGCCGGGCTGCTGGAGGAACCCCGGCCGGGCCGGGTCCGCTTCGCCCACGTGCTGGTCCGCGAGACCCTCTACGAGGACATTCCCCGGCTACGGCGCGCCCGGATGCACCGCAAGGTCGTGACGGCCCTGGAGACCGTGCGGCCCGGGGACGTCGGGGCGCTTGGGCATCACGCCCTCGCCGCCGCGACCACCGCGACCGCGCCGGCCGCGGCGGAGTACGCGTCGCGTGCGGCGGCCCAGGCGTCCGCGCTGTACGCCCACCGGGACGCGGCGGCCTTCCTGGACGGCGCGCTGAGTGCGCTCGATCTCGCGCCTGACCCGCCCGAGGCGCTGCGACTCGACCTGATGTGCCGCCTGGTGTCCGCGCTGGCGCACGCCGGCGAGGTGGAAAGGGCGCTCGACGCCCGGGCGAAGGCGCTGACCGTCGCCAGGAGAACCGCCGATCCGAAGGCCGTCGCCCGGGCGGCGGTGGCCTTCGACGCGCCCGTCATCTGGACCATCCAGCCGGAGCGGAGGCTCGATCGCGATCTGGTGCACGCCGTCGAGGACGCGATTCCCCGGGAGACGGGCGAGCGGCGCTGCCTTCTGCTGGTCACGCTGTGCCACGCCGTCGAGGGACACGACGGCGCCCGGGTGGAGACGGCGAGCGCGGAGGCGGTGGCCATCGCCCGCGACATCGGTGACCCCCACCTGCTGTGCATGGCGCTGAACGCCCGATACTGGGCCTGCCAGGCCCCGGACAGGCGCGAGGAGCTCGAAGGACTGGGGCACGAGTTGCTGCGGGTCTCCTCGTCGGCCGGGCTGCTCGGCTACCAGACGCTCGGCCACGCGGCGCTCTGCATGGTCGCGCTGAGCCGAAACGACTGGGCCGGCGCCCGGCACCACGCCGACCAGGCGGCGGAGCACTCGACGAGCGGCCAGCTCGGCCACGCCCTCGGCATCCTCGCGTTCCTCGACGCCCTTCATCTGCTCTTGCGGGGAGAGTTCGAGCAGGCCGAGGAGGCGTACACGACGCTGGGCAAGCGGATGGCGGAGTCGGGGGCGTCGATATCGTCCCTCATGGGCGCTGTGGGCTGTTTCGCGGTCCGTCTCGCGGCCGGACGCTTCGACGAGTGCGTGGAGGCGATCACCCCGGTGTGGGAGCGGATCCCGCAGGAGGTCGAAGAGCTGTACGCCCGCGCTCTCGTGGCGGCCGGCCGCCTGGAGGAGGCCAGGGCCGTATGGCCGGCGGCCCTCCCGCGCCGCGACTTCTCCTGGGTGGGCATGATGGCGGCGCGATCGACGACCGCGATCGCGTTGGCGGACCGCGAGGCGGCCGGAGAGTGCTACCGCCGGCTCCTCCCCGTGGAGGGGGAGATGGCCGGGATGAGCACCGCGTCGGTCACCTTCGGTCCGGTGGCCCACACGCTCGGCGACCTCGCCGTCTTCCTCGGCGGGTCCGAGGCCGCGGCGGGACACTACGCCCGTGCGGTGGAGGTGGCCCGGCAGGTGGGCTCCCCCCACTGGGAGAAGGCGGCCCGTGACGCGCTCGCGCGCCTGTGATCAGCGAGGACGCCGGAGCGCGGGAACGGGCTGCCCGCGTCGCGCGGCCTCCCGTTCGAGACGCGGTGCCAGGGCGCGGGCGGTCCGCATCATCTTCCGCACCTGCCCGAGACGGCTCCCGCTGAGGCTGAAGTCGGCCAGGGCGCGCTCGACCCGCACGTGGACCCCGTCGGGCAGGGGCGTGGCCTCGCCGACCAGCACGACGTTCTCCTGGCCGCTCATGTCGGCGCCATGGGTGTGGAAGGTCAGGCAGGCCCGTCCACGCGCCAGGACGCCGGGCGGGCCGGTCCGCACAAAGAAGCCGTCGTCCACACGGGTCGCGCCCAGCGAACGCAGCGGCAGGGGCCAGCCGTCCTCGCCGATCACGGTCAGCACGGGATCACCGAGGCGGACGGCGTGGTCGGCGCGCGGGCGCCAGTCGGCGGGCGGCTCCAGCCACCCCGGAGCGCCGGCTCCGGTGGGGGCGGGATCCGACGGCGGCGCGGTCGCTTCCCGGGCCGCCTCCCACCGCTGAGGAGGCGCGTCGAGCCGCCCGTGCGGCCACCACAGCACGCGCAGCGGAGTGACCTCGATCCATATGCGCGCCCAGTACCAGGCCTGGCGTCGCACGAGGAACCACGGCTGCCGGGCGATCGCCTGCGGATACTTCGCCAGCGTCCGCCGCAGATAGAGATCGGTGTTGGCCTGCCCCACCGGCCAGGTGATCGGCGCGCCGGTCCGGGTGAGCGAGGCGTACTCGCACGTCAGCGCGTTTTCGAGCACCGGCAGGATCTCGGCGGGCCAGTTCGTGCGCCTGGCCGTGCCGGACGCGGGCGACAGGGACATCCCATGCTCCTTCGCAGCGGAATTCCTTACGCCGGTGAACTTAGGCGGCAGGGCTTAGGCGGCACTTGGGACGGACTTAGACAGGCGCGAGGGAGACGGATCAGCGGGCGGAGGTGGTTTTCGGGACGTTCAACCGCTGACGCCGGAGCTGCTCGGCGAACTCCCTGGCCATCGCGAGCTGCTCGCGCAGTTTGTCGACGCGTTCCGCGACCGCCTTATAGAGCAATAAACCCCCGACGCCCGGCGGGAGCGAGCGCGCGCGATCAGTAGGTGCTGGGCTCCGGCTCCTCGACGTTCCACATCACCGTGCCGTCCGGCTGGACGCACCGCCGGCGGACCCGGGTGACCAGTTGCGTCGGCAGTTGGAGCGCCGCCACCCAGGATCCGTTCCTGCTCCGCTCGAAACAGACGTTGTCGCCGTTGACGACGACGCGGTCGGCGGTGAGGGTGCGCTGAAAGCCGCTGTACATCCTGACGCGGTAGACGGACATCGTCCTCCTCTCCACGTGCGGTCTCTCGTGTGGCCGGACCCACCGCGGAGGAGGCTCCCGCGCGGGCCGGCCCCCGCGGGCGGCGGGGCCGCCCGGTTCCCTGGCCTCCCGGCGGTCACGACGCGGGGCGCGGGGACGTCGCGGGACGGCTGCGCGTCGGCCGGGAGAACCACGTGACCTGCATCACCCTACTCTGACGTCAGAGCCGGCAAATCCCGAGGGTGGGCGGGGGCATGTCTTCCCAGCCCGGCGGGGTGGCGGCTCCGCTACCGCTGCCGGCGGACCGGGGAAGGGCGGTCCTCCAGGGCGTCCGTCATCCGCTCCAGGTGGCCAAGCAGCAGGTCGGCCTGCTCCGCGTCCAGGTGGGCGGTCATCCGCTGTTCGATCTCGAGCGCGTCGCCGCGCGCGGCGGCGAGCCGGGCCCTGCCCTCCGGCGTCAGGGTGGTGGGCAGGGCTCTGCCCTGCGGCGCGGACGCCGGCCGCTCGACCAGCCCGGCGTCCTCCAGGTTGCGGAGCAACACGTTCATCGACTGCCGGGTCACGAAGGCGCCCCTGGCCAGCTCGGCGTTGGACAGCCCCGGTCGCTGGTCGAGCAGTTCCAGGCAGGCGTACTGCGGAGTGGTCAGGTCGTGGCGGCGCAGCGCGGCGTCCATGGCCGAGCGCAGGGCCGCCTGGACCCTCTTCAACTGGTAGCCCACCAGGCGGCCGAGGGCGGCGCCGTTGCTCTCTTGCCTCATGTCAGCATTCTGACATATGGTCTCCAATGTCAAAGTTCTGACATTGGAGGTAGTCGTGACCGTCACCGGACTGGATTTCGTGGCGTTGCAGGTGCGCGACCTGGAGGCGGCGGCCGCGTTCTACGAGAAGCGCCTCGGGCTGCGACGGGACCCGGCGGGGCCGCCGCACGCCGTGGTGTTCGCCACCGCGCCCATCCCGTTCGCGGTGCGCGAGCCGCTGCCCGGCGTCGACCTCGAGGCGGCCCCGCGTCCGGGCCTCGGGGTGGCGCTGTGGTTCAAGGCCGACGACGCCCAGCGGCTCCACGACGAGCTCGCCGCGGCGGGGGTGCCGATCCTGTCCGAGCCGGTCGACGGGCCGTTCGGCCGGACGTTCTCCTTCAGCGACCCCGACGGATACGTGGTCACCGTCCACGATAAGTGAGCGAGGCCCGCGCGGGACGTGACGGATGACCTGTCCGCCGCCGTCCCGCGCGGGCCCCGTAGCGCACTCTCCCGCTCTCGCTTACCCCCGGAATCCGGTCTCATGCACATCCCGTGGACCGGGCGCCCCGGTCAGGTCGTCAGCAGGCCGATGCCGAGGGTCAGCACGCCCGCCGCCAGGCAGAGCGCGCCGAGCCAGAGCAGGATGATCAGCCGGTTCGGCCGGGTCGCGTCCCGTCCGAGGGACGACAGGAAGAATCCGGCCGACATCAGCGCGGCGGCGGCCGGCACACCGAGCCGGGCGGTCCACAGGGCGACGCCGTCAAGGCCGGTGGCGTCGACGAAGAGGAGGCACACCAGCCCGAGGGTGACCAGCACCCCCGCGTGCGCGTGCCCGGCGCGGGCGAACGTCTGCTGGAAGGGCGTCATCGGCACCGCGCCGCGGACGATCCGGGTGAGGAACCACCCGCCGAATTCGATGGTCACGACGGTCAGCAGGACGACACCGGCGATCACCTGGGTCGGCTGGCTGAGCTGCAGGGGGGTCATTGGGCACTCCTGTGAGGATGGTGGTGGGGGACGTCAGCGAGCGGCGCCCAGGGCGGCCTCGGGAAGGCCGAGTGTCCGCGCGAGGTCGGTCAGCTCCGCCTCGAACAGATCGCCCGCCTCGTCGCCGATGACCCGCGGGAGGCCGAGCGACTCCAGGCAGACCATTCCGTAGAGCCGCGTCCAGCAGCGGGTGAAGGCGGCCGCGGCGGCGGTGGAGGGCATCGTGATCTCCAGGATCTGGACGAGCCGCTCGGCCAGCGGCTCGATCCGGGGCTCGCGGGGCCAGGGAGCGGGGGAGGCGCTGCCGTAGTCCCGCCATGCTCCGGCGAAGATCTCCCCGAACAGCTTGCCCACCTGGCCTCGCGCACGGCCGACCGCCTGGTTCTCCTCCTCCGGTGGGGACACGACCAGGGAGAGGTGGAACTCCCGGGGGTGCTCGACCGCCCAGCGCCGCAACGCCCTGCTGGCGACGACGAGCCTGCCCGCCGTGTCCGCCTCGTCCACCTCGCCGACCCGGGTGGCGACGAACTCGGTGAGCTCGTCCAGGATCGCCACGATGACCGCGTCGAGGAGGGCGCGGTGGCCGTCGAAGTAGCGGTAGACCCCGGGCGGGGTCATCCCCATCTCCCGGGCGACCGCCCGGATCGTCAGCGCTTCGACGCCTTGGGTCGTCAGGATCTCGCGGCTCACCGAGATCAGCTCACGCAGCGTGGCGTCACGCACCCTCTGGCGTCGTGAAGGACTGGTCGTCGAGGACCCCTCCATCGGTTCTGCCCCCCTCTCTTGTTGACACATGTTAACTCTAGCGTATTGCGTTAGCTCAAGCGTTCATGGGATGCTCGGGTTATTCACGTTCGCGGTCATCGCCGCCCGACCCTGGAGGCATCCCTTGGACATCGACTCCGGCACAGCGCTGCGCTCCAGGCCCGCCGCCGCCCCGGCCACCGCGCCCAGGGTCGGCGCCGCCGAGCGCGACCGTGCCGTCGAACTGCTCGGCGACGCGTTCGGCGCCGGCTACCTGACCAAGGAGGAGTTCGACGAGCGCCTCGACGTCGCCACGCGAGCGCGGCACCGCACCGAGCTCGACGCCCTCCTCGCCGACCTGCCGGCCAAGCTGCGTACGTCGAGGGACCGGGCGCTGCGCCGGGCCCGCAAGGCCAGGGCGGCCAGGCTCGGCGTGCGCATCCACGCCGGCGTCTATGCCGGCACATCGCTTCTCATGGTGGTCGTCTGGCTCGTCGTCGGGCGGGCGACGGACTTCTGGTATCCGTGGCCGATCTGGCCCATCCTGGGCTGGGGCGTCGGAGTGCTGGGCCACGCCGTGCCCGTGACGCTGGCGGTCCGCGCCCGCGAGCGCCGGAAGACGTCTAATTCAATTGCTTGACTTACCGCGTCGATTCCGGTGCGCTGGTGAGGATGACCGGTAAGTTACGAGCCGAACGGGCCAGCGTGACCCGCGAGCGGATTCTGTCGGCGGCGGAGCGGCTGTTCGCCGAACACGGCGTGCTCGCCGTGTCCAACCGCCAGGTCAGCGAGGCCGCGGGGCAGGGCAACAACGCCGCGGTCGGCTACCACTTCGGCACCAAGGCGGATCTCGTACGCGCGATCGCCCGCAGGCACGCCGAGCCGGTCGATCGGATACGCGAGCGGATGCTGGCCGACATCGGCGACTCCGCCGACGTACGCGACTGGGTGGCCTGCCTGGTCCGCCCGGTCACCGAGCATCTGGCCGCGCAGGGCAACCCGACCTGGTACGCCCGTTTCCTCGCCCAGGTGGTGACCGATCCCGCGCTGCGTGCGATCATCGCCGAGGAGACGCACGCCTCGCTGCGACAGGCGTTGGACGGGTTCATCCGCTGCCTGCCCGAACTGCCCGCCGAAGTCCGGGCGGAGCGCGGCGACATGGCGCGGCAGCTGATCACACACGTGTGCGCCGAACGCGAGCGCGCCCTCGCCGAAGGCGCCCCCACGCCCAGATCCAGCTGGCACGGCACGGCGACCGGGCTGATCGACGCGCTCGTCGGACTGTGGCTGGCACCCGTTTCCCGGGATTCGTGAGCTTCACCCCACCGGACGCACGCCCGCCTCGTCCTCATGGCGGCCGACGACGCCGAGCAGCCACCGTCCGGCCGTGGCCAGCCGGGCCCGGACCCCGTCGCGGAGCAGCAGCCAGGCGACCCAGCCGACGGCGAGCACGGCCCAGTACGAGATCAGCCGGTAGAGCGCGACGACGGCCGCCGCCATGCTGCCGGTGACCCCCGCTCCGACGAATGTGGCAGCCATGCCGAGCTCGGTGACGCCGAGCCGGGCCGCCGGCGCAGCCGCATCAGCGCGAAGACGGCCGCCGCGACGGCGGCCAGCGCGATCAGCGCCGGGATCCGGGTCGCGTCGCCGCCCAGCAGCGCGACCAGCCCCAGCACGGCGAAGCTGATGGTCGAGTACACGGCGCTGAGCACGAGCGTCGCGACCGACAGCGGCTTTGACGCACCGAGCCGGCCGAGCTCACGGATGGTGAAGGCGACCGATAGCACCGGTCCGGCGGGCAGGGAGCCGGACACGGCGTTGCGCGCGTACGCGACGGCCACCGAGCGCGGCCGGGTGAGCATGATGCCGCCGCTCCTGAGCAGGCGGCGCAGCAGCCCCGCGAAGAGCCTCATCGAGAGGCCCTCGGCGACCACGGCGACGGCCAGCCAGCCCGGGTTCACCCTTCGAACCGACGCCCAGACCGCGTCCGGGTCGGGAATCCTGTCCCTGAGGGCGAACAGCGCCACTCCGGCCACGCCGACGGCGGCGGCGCCTCTGAGCCGGCGCGCTGCGTGGACGACGGAGGCAGGGGACATGCGCGGGTTCTCCGATGCGCGGTCGGGGGTGCGATGCGCCTTTAAATCAAGCGACTGACTTAGGTTAGCATCGCGGTTTCCCCCGACCAGGAGAGGATCCTCCGGCAGCCGGCGCTCACTTCTCGAACGGGCCCTCCTGGGTTCCGAGGACGCTGGACAGGAACGCGCGGGTGCGCTCGTGCTCCGGGGCGGCGAGAAGCTCGCGGGGGCGGCCCTCTTCGACCACCACGCCGTCGGCGAAGAAGGCCAGCCGGTCGCCGACCTCACGGGCGAAGGTGATCTCGTGGGTCACCACGACCATGGTCATCCCCTCGGCGGCCAGGCTCTTCATGACCTCCAGCACCTCGTCCACCAGCTCGGGGTCGAGGGCGGAGGTCGGCTCGTCGAACAGCATCAGCGCCGGGTTCATCGCCAGCGCCCGGGCGATGGCCACCCGCTGCTGCTGGCCGCCCGAGAGCTGGTGGGGCCGCTTGTGCGCGTGGTCGGCCAGGCCCACGCGGTCGAGGTGCTCCATCGCCAGTGTCCGCGCCCGATCCGGCTGCGTGCCCAGCACATGGACGGGGCCGCAGGCCACGTTCTCCATCGCGCTCTGGTGGGCGAACAGGTTGAATCGCTGGAACACCATGCCGATGTTCCTTCGGAAGGCGGCGAACCGCTTGGGCGTCCAGGGGTGGTATCTGCCGTCCCGCAGCGTGTGGCCGACCTCCTCCCCGAGCACGCGCAGGCTGCCGCCCAGCACCGGCTCCAGCCCGTTGAGGCACCGCAGGAACGTGGACTTGCCCGAGCCCGACGGCCCGATGACGCAGCTCACCTCGCCGGAGGCCACGGTGAAGTCCACCCCGTTGAGCACCTGCACGCCGCCGTAGCCCATCCGGACGCCCGTCGCCACCACCACGGGGGCCACCGCCGCGGGGGCCGCCCCGGCGTTCACGCGGCCACCTTCGGCAGGACCCGGGCCGCGACCCCGCCGCCGCGGACCAGCCGTACGGCGTCGGAGCCGAAGCGGCGCTCCAGCCGCCCCTGCAGGAAGGTCGCCACGGCGGTCATGACCATGTACCAGACGCTCGCCACGATCAGCAGCTCCATGATCCGGTTGTTCGCCTTGTAGATCTGGCTGGCGTTGGTCATCAGGTCGTGCCCGGCGACGACGTACACCAGGGAGGTGGTCTTCAGCATGGAGATGAACTCGTTGCCGGTCGGCGGGATGATGATGCGCAGCGCCTGCGGCAGCACGATGACCCGCATCCGCCTGGCCGGCGTCATGCCCAGCGCGTACGCCGCCTCGGTCTGGCCGCGGTCCACCGCCTGGATCCCGGCGCGCACGGTCTCGGCGAAGTACGCCGCCAGGTTCAGCCCCAGCCCCAGCATGGCCGAGGTGAAGCCGGTCATCACCTGGTTGGTGTCCCACTTGAGGCCGATCATGGTGAACGGGATCCTGAGCACCAGCTCGGGGAACAGGAACGCCAGGTTGTACCAGAAGATGAGCTGCACCAGCACCGGCGTGCCGCGGAAGAACCAGATGTAGAACGCGGCCAGCCCGCTCAGCACCGGGTTGTGCGCGAGGCGCATGACCGCGACAAGGACGCCGAGCACCAGCCCGAGGGCCGTCGCCAGCACGGAGATCTCGATGGTGACCCAGACCCCGGACAGGATCCGCTCGTTGAACAGATACTCGGCGACCTTGCCCCAGTCGAGGCGGGGGTTGACCACCACCAGGTAGGCCAGCCAGCCGGCGACCGCGAGCGCGACGGCCGCGGTGAGCCAGCGGCCCCAGTGCCAGGGGCGCGCGACGGGGACCGGCGTGCCGGACCCGTCGGCGATCGGTTCGGTGCGCACGTCACTTACCGCCGTTGACCACGGCCGACTCGACGGCCAGCGCGTCGAGGTTCCACGCCTTGAGCAGCCCGCCGTACTCCCCGCTCTTGATGAGGGAGTCGAGCGCGCCCTTGACGGAGTCGACGAGCTGCTTGTTGTCCGGCTTCATCCCGATCCCCCAGGGGCTGGCGGTGCCGTCGAGGCTGATCGCCTCCATGTCGAGCTTGGGGTCGGCCGCCTTGTACGCGGCGACCACGTAGTCGGTGACGCTCGCCTGCGCGCGGCCGTTGCTCACCTGGAGCATGGCTTCCGTGTCGCCGGGGAACTTCAGGATGTCCACGGCGGGCTTGCCGCCCTTCTTGCAGTCGGCGTCATAGCTCTCGGCCAGCTCCATCGAGGAGCCGTTGTCGACGACGGAGACCGTCTTGCCGCAGAGGTTCCCGGGCCCGGTGATGCCCGCCGAGTTGCCCTTCTTGACCAGCAGCGCGGCGCCCGCCTGCACGTAGTCGACGAACGTGACCTGGCCCTGCCGTTCCGGCGTGTCGCTCATGGAGGAGATGACGAAGTCGTAGCGGCCGGTGAGCACACCGGGGATCTGCGAGTTGAACTCCTCGTCGGTGATGGTCACCTTGACGCCGAGCTTCCTCGCGATGGCGCGCGCCAGGGCGGGGTCGAAACCGATCGGCGTCTTGCCGTCGCTCGCGTACAGCTCCATGGGCGGATAGCCGATGGAGGAGACGACCTTGAGGCCGCCGGACTTCAGGCTCGCCGGCGCCTTGGCCGCGAGCTCCTGGTCGGGGGTGATGGCGTTGATGACGTCGGCCGCCTTCTCCTCGGCGGGGGCCTGGTCGAGGACGACGGCCGGCGCCGAGGCCGCCGTGCCGGAGTCGCCGGAGTCGCCGGCGTCCAGGGACTGGGCGCCGCAGGCGGCGGTCGCGGTGAGCAGCCCGCCGACGGCGAGCATGGTGAGGATCCGGGTGTTCAAGGGGGGTGCTCCTTCAGATGCGCCGCCAGCGGACATCGCCGCCGACGACGGTGGTCAGAACCTTGGTGCGCAGCACCGCCTCGGGCGACTCCAGGTAGGGGTCGGTGTCCACCGCGATGAAGTCGGCGAGTCTGCCGGGCGTCAGGACGCCCTTGCGCTCCTCCTCGCCGGCGGCGTAGGCCGCGCCCAGGGTGTGGGCGGTGACGGCCTCGGCCATGCTCAGCCGCTGCTCCGGCTGCCACCCGCCGGCGGGGGTGCCGTCGGTCCGGGTGCGGGTCACCGCGGCGTACAGCGCGGCGAAGGGGTTGGGGTGCTCGACGGGGGCGTCGGACCCGAAGGCCAGCGCCACGCCGACGTTCAGCATCCCCCGCCAGGCGTAGGAGGCCAGCTCGTGGCCGGCCAGCAGGTGGTCCACCAGGTCGATGTCGCTGGTGCAGTGCACGGGCTGCATCGAGGCGACGATGCCCAGCCGCGCCATCCGCGCCAGGTCGCCGGGCCGCAGGTGCTGGGCGTGCTCGATGCGGTGCCGCAGCCCCGGCGTGGGGCCGATCGCCTCGTAGGCGTCGATGACCAGGTGGTTGGCCCGGTCGCCGATCGCGTGCGTCGCCACGGCGATGCCGGCTGCGGCCGCCCGGGAGAACAGCGCGACCAGCTCCGCGTACGGCGTGACCGCGATGCCGGTGTTGCCATGATCGCCGGCGAAGGACTCGCTCATGTGGCAGGTGTGCGAGCCCAGCGCCCCGTCGCTGAAGATCTTCACCGGGCCGGTGCGGAACCAGTCGTCGCCCTGCCCGGTGCGGCGGCCCTCGGCGATCGCCGTCTCCAGGTGGACCATCGGGATCGCCTTATGGACGCGCAGCTTCAGCTCGCCCGCGTCGCGCAGCTCCAGGTAGGCGGCCCGGCAGTCCTCGCCGTCGATGTCGTGCACGCTGGTCAGGCCGAGCGCGAGCAGCTCCTCCTGCGCCGCGCGGAGCAGGTCGCGCAGGTCGGGGGAGACCATGAGGTCGCGCAGCGGGTAGGAGGCCGCCTCGCGCAGGATGCCGGTGGGCTCCCCGCTCGCGTCCCTGACGATCTCGCCGCCCACGGGGTCCGGCGTGCCCGCGTCGATGCCGGCCAGCCGCAGCGCGGCCGAGTTGGCCCACACGGTGTGGCCGTCCACGCTGGGCAGCGCGACGGGCAGGTCGGGGCAGACGGAGTCGAGCGCGTACCGGTCCGGCTGGGCGGGCGGATCCCAGGTGTTGCTGTTCCATCGGCCGCCGAACAGCCAGGCGCCCGGCCGCAGCCGCGCCGCGTGCGCCGCCACCATGGCGAGGGCCTCGTCCAGGGAGCGCACGTCGCGCAGGTCCACCGCGCCGAGGCTCTGGGCGTACTGCGCGGTGTGGATGTGCGCGTCGTAGAGGCCGGGGAGCACCGCGGCGCCGTCAAGGTCGATCAGCTCCGCTCCCGGGCCCGCGGCCTCGCGCACCTCCGCCTCCGTGCCGACGGCGAGCAGCGTCTCGCCGTCCACGGCCATGGCCTGGGCGGGCGGGGTGCCGCCGGCTCTCGTGTGGATGGCGGCGTTGCGGTACACGCGGATGCTCATGTGACTCTCAAACGGGTTCGGAGGACGGTGGTCCATCACTGTAGGAGTGGCGGAAAAGCGGCGGAAGCGCTATAAACACGACATTTAGCAACCCTGAGAGCAAGGAACGCTGATGCTGAAGCCGGAACACCTACGCACTCTGCGCGAGGTGGTCCAGCTCGGCTCCTTCGCCGCCGCGGCGAACCGGCTGGGGTACACCTCGTCGGCCGTCTCCCAGCAGATGGCCGCGCTGGAACGACAGATCGGCGTGCGGCTGTTCGAGCGGTCCGCGCACAGCGTGCTGCCCACCGGCGCCGCCGAGGTGCTGGCCAGGCACGCGGCGACCGTGCTCGGCGACATGGAACGCATGATCGCCACCGTCCAGGCCGTGCACCGCAACAGCGAGCGGCGCATCCACCTGGGCATCTTCCCCAGCTTCGCCGACGTGCTGACCGGCGTGCTCGGGCGGATGGAGGACAGGGACCGGGCCGGCGTCAGGGTCACCGTCGGTGAGTCCTCCCAGCTCATCCCGCGTCTCGGCGCCGGAGGCGAGATGGACGCGGCGATCGTCTACCAGGTGGGGAACTCCGGCCTCTCGTGGCCGTCCGCGCTGGGCCGCCGCTGGATCGCCGAGGACCGCTACAAGGTCGTCCTTCCCGCACAGTGGGGCGACCTGGCGCCGCACCGGGCAGAACAGCTCGTCGACCTGCCGTGGATCATGCACCACCCGGGCAGCAGTGACGCCTCCTTCTTCGAGGGCGTGTTCTCCCGCTGGAGCCTGCACCCCCGGGTGGCCTGCCACGCCGACGACTTCAAGATCATGCTGGCGATGGTCGAGGCGGGGATGGGCGCCGCGCTCATTCCCGATCTCGCGCTGCGCGGGCACGGCCCGGGCGTCGTGGTCGCTGACGTGCCGTGGCTGAACACCAGCCGCAGCATCTTCGCTCTCGCCCGCCCCGAGCGGGAGACCGCCCGTCTGCTGTCCCTGCTGGACGCGCTGGCGGTCTGACCGTACGGTCCGCGCCGCTCCAGGTCCGCGCGGGGCTCGACGCGGAACGGGGGATATGTCAGCATTTGCCGGATCATGGGCGCGGCCGGCGACGACCCGTCGCGCCGTCCCCACCGGACGGCCCCCGCCGCCGGAGCAGGCGTGAGGAGGCCCTCGACCATGGAACGCGAGGCGGCGATCACCGGATCGACCGGTGCGGTCGCGGCACGCGAGGTGGCGATCGCCCGGTCCGCCGAGGCGATCCGCCTTCACAGCGGACACGCCATCCTCATCGAGGCCGGCGCCGAGCCGGTCATCGAGCGGCTCGCCCGCAACGAGCGCCCCGCCCCCGATGTCCCGCAGGAGCTGTGGGCGTGGACGTTCGTCGTCAAGGACATGATTGACATCGCCGGGCTCCCCACGACCCGCGGCTCCGCCCTGTACGGGAGCGAGGAGGCCCTGACCACCGCCCCCTGCGTCGAGGCGCTGGAACGCGCGGGGGCGCTGCTGGTCGGCAAGGCGAACCAGCACGAGTTCGCCTGGGGCGTCACCAGCGAGAATCCCCACTGGGGCGACGTGCGCAACCCGCGCCACCCACACCTGTCTCCCGGCGGATCGAGCGGCGGCACGGCGGCCGCGCTCGCCGCGGGCATCGCCCGGTTCGGCCTCGGCACCGACACGGGCGGCTCCGTACGGATCCCGGCGGCCTGCTGCGGCGTGGTCGGCCTGCGCCCCGGAGCCGGCGCCGTCCCGTCCGAGGGCGTCGCGCCGCTCGCCCCCATGTTCGACGTCGTCGGGCCCATGACCACCTCGGTCGACGACTGCGCCCGCGTGTGGCGGGTGCTCTCCGGCGAGGCGGTCGAGCCGCCGGACTCGCTGTCGGGGCTGGTCGTCGGCGTCGCCGAGGGGTGCGCGCAGGCCGGGGAGTTCGCCGGCCTCGGCGCCGAGGTCCGCGAGATCGCCCTGCCCTACGACATCCTCCCGCCGTACTGGACGATCGTGGGCGCGCAGGCCCGCCGCACGCACGAGGCCACCTATCCGAGGGCGGCCGGGAGCTACAGCGAGGGGGTGCGGCGCAAGCTGGAGGGCGCCGCGGGGATCGGCCACCGGGAGTACCGCCGGGCGATCGAGGAGCTCGCCGCGGTCCGGGCCCGCTTCTCCGCGGAGATGTCCGGGGTCGATCTCCTGATCATGCCGACGCTCGGCGGCCCCGCGCCCCGGTTCGGGTGCGACGAGGCCGCCGTACGCGGCGAGGTCGGCCGCCTCACCGCCGTCGTGTCCGCGCTCGGCCTGCCCGCGCTGGCGGTCGGTGATTTGCAGGTGGTGGGACGCCGCGAGGCGGACGTCCTGCGCGCCGGCCTCTGCCGGGAGGCGCGAGGCGGCGGCGTCCCCGAGCCCCGCTGACCCTTCAGGCGTGCCGCGGCAGGGTCCACGGGTCCACCGGGACGACGGCCGTGCAGCGGCCGAGCCGGTCGAGGACCCGGCCGTACAGCTTGGCCTGCCGCAGCACGATCTGCCGATCGGCGACGCTGACGTGGGGGAACCGCTCCTCCAGGCGGACCACCAGCGGGTGCAGGTCCGAGACGCCGTGCAGACCCACGGTGAGGAGCATGTTGCGGGTGCCCGCCAGCGCCGCGCAGGTGCGCGTCTCCGGCCAGCCGAGCAGCGCCCGGCCCGTCTCCTCCAGCAGGCCGTCCGGCATCCGCAGCCACAGGATCGCGGAGGAGTGCCAGCCCGCCTGCGAGCGCGCGAGATCGCAGCGGAAGTCGATGTCGCCCGTCGCGACCAGCCGGGACAGCCTGCGCTGCACCGTGCGCTCGGATGCGCCGACGGTCCGGGCCAGCTCGGAGTAACCGGCCCGGCCGTCGGCGAGCAGGGCCTTGAACAGCAGGCGGTCGAGTGCGTCCATCCGCCTCGTCGACTCCGGCGGGCCGGGCCGCCGCGCCAGCGCGGCCGCCGCACGAGGGGGCAGCACGCGCAGCCGCCAGCGGCACGAGGCCTCGAAGACGCGCGTCGCGACGTGGGTGCGCACCTTCGCCACGCCCGGCACCCGCGGCAGGTCCGTGAGCAGGTAGTCCGCCAGCGTCGGCATCGAGGCGGCCACGGCGATCACGAACAGGTCGTGGCCCGCGGCGACGTGCTGCACGGTGATGAGGTGCCCGGCCGTGGCGAGCCGGTCCGCGACGTCGACCGCGGCTCCGGCCTCGCAGTCGATCTCCAGGAACGCCATGCTCATCGCGTGCATCTGGCGCTGTCCGAGGGCGACGGTGGTCCACGCCTCGCCCGACGCGTTCAGCCGCTGCCAGCGCCGCGCGGCCGTCACCGGATCGGCGCCGATCGCCGCCCCGATGTCCACCCAGCTGGCGCGCGGGTTGATCTGGAGCGCGTCGATCAGTTCGAGGTCGGCCTCCGACAGCAACCGAGGCGACTCTGTGCCGGAATCCTGCACGATCACCCCTCCAATGGCTGTTTGCTGCGTTCTCAGGCCGAAAACACCTTATAGATCGATCCTTGTGCGGGTAGCCGTCCCGGCTCCCGGACGTACGGCGCTGACGCTTCCACGACCGTGCGGCGAACCCCTGGCACTCGGGGAGAGGACGAATCTCGATGACTCGGTTCCGCGGCACCCGGCGGGTCCGCGGCCCGGCCGGAGGCGACCGGTGAGCGGGCCCCGCCTGGTCGGCGTCCTGGGCGGCATGGGACCGGCGGCCACGGTGGACTTCTACGGCAAGCTCGTTGAGGAGACGCCGGCGACCTGCGACCAGGGGCACGTGCCCGTCGTCATCTGGGGCGACCCCCGCGTCCCCGACCGCTCCCTGAGCCTGGTCGGCGACGGCGAGGACCCGACCCCATACCTGCGACGCGGCATCGAGGGCCTGAAACGGGCCGGGTGCCAGGTGCTCGCCGTGCCGTGCAACACCGCTCACGCGTTCGTCCCCCGCCTCGCGGACGAGGCCGGTCTGGAGTTGGCGAGCATCATCGAGGTCACCGCCGACGCCCTCGCCGCCGCCGGCGTGCGCGCGGCGGGCGTGCTCGCCACGTTGGGCACCCTGCGCGCGGGCCTGTACGCGGAGGCGCTGCGGCGTCGCGGCGTCGCGGTGATCGAGCCGGGCGAGGCCGACCAGCGGCGGGTCATGGCGGCCATCGGCGCGGTCAAGAGCGGCGCCGTCGGCCCGGCCCACCGGCACGTGCTCGAGGAGGTCTCCCGCGCCCTCGCGGACCGCGGCGCCGAGCGCGTCGTCGCCGCGTGCACCGAGATCGTCCTGGCCTTGGACGGTTCCCGTGTCCCCGTCCCCGTCGTCGATCCCGCTCGCCTGCTGGCCCGCCGGGTCGCCGAGCTGGCGCTCGGCTGAGGCGGCGCATCAGGAAGAACGTGCAGCTCGTCGCCGCGCAGGCGCGACTGCGTCAGACGGTCGACAAGGCCGGCATCTACGCACAGGCAGGGCTCGGATTGACGTACGGCCCCAGAAACGACTTGTGGAGGCTCGGGGTCATCCCCAGAGCGGCAGCGCGCGAAGTTGCGATCTCCCGCCTGCCGGTTCGGGACGGCCGGCGGGCCGAGACGGTGGCCCCGCCGCGCTCCTGAGGGGTACAGCGGCGAGGCCACGTCGGGACGGTGCGGCGCCACACGCACCGCGCGGCGCCCTCGACGATATGCCCCTACCGGCCTTGATACATCTAGGTGATGACGTCCAACCCACGCATAACGCAACGGCCGACATGAACCGAATTACGCCCATAGGGTCGTCCCATGACCGACACGGAAACCGTTGACGAGACCCCGGCGGCGAGGACCGCCCGCTTCCGCGCGGAGGCCGCCGCACGGGGGATTCCGGCCGCCGAGGTGGAGGCGTACATACGCACCGCCCGCCCGGCGGTCTACCTCGCAGAGGACGGCCCCGGACCGGTGGTGGCGCTGACCGGCGGGAACCCGCCGCTGCCGGAGGGCGCCCCCGCGCCGGTGGCGGCGTTCGTCGCGGCCGTCGACTGCGCGGCCCTGCCGCCCGGGGCGACGGATCTGCCGCTGCCCACCGAGGGTCGGCTGTTGTTCTTCGCCAACCCCGATCCGGGCAGCGGGGCGGTGGTCGCTGACGCCGTGCGGTATCTACCGGCCGGGACGCCGTCGGCAGAGCGACCGGTCGACCGGGACGGCGGTCCGGACACCTACCGCCGGGCGCGGCTGGACTTCTGCTTCCACCAGTGGTCGTGGCCGTGGCGCGAGGAGGACGACGACGAGGAGTCGCAGCGGGCCGCCGAGCTGGAGTCGGCCTGGTCGCACGTGGTCGGCTGGCGCCCTCACTGGCGCTTCCAGCTTGGCGGTGAGCCGGTCCTCTTCAACTGGGACCCGGTCGAGGTGGTCCGGGAAGAAGTGCCGCTGCCGCTCGCGGATGGCGACGAGTGGACGCTGCTGGCTACCTGGCGCGGTGAAGACGACTGTGAGGAGCTGGAGGCGGGCCTCTTCCACTGGGTGATTCGCCGCGCCGACCTGGCCGCTCTCCGCTTCGACCGGGTGTACGTGTACGTCGACGCCTTCTGACCGCCGAGGCATCCGACCCCTAGCCTCGCGCTTGCCGGGATGGGCGTCTGCCGCCCAGGCGCTGCCCGACTACGCCGTCCGGCACTACGTCGACATACGACCATCGCGCACAACCAGGAGCGCAACAGGCGGCGGCTGTCGGTGCCCGTCCTGGCGATCGGGGGTGCGGAGAACCTGGGCGCATCGGTCGGCGACACGATGAAGCTCGCCGCCGACGACGACGTGGAGAGCGTTGCCCTGCCCGCGTGCGGTCACCATCCCCCGGAGGAGGTTCCGGAGGCGATGCCGCTCGCCATCCTTAGCGTTCAGTCTCGCAGGAATACCGGCCAAAGCCAGTTAGTAGGCGAGTTCGCCGATGCCGCCATCGACGCGCAGGACGGTGCCGGCGGTGTAGGCGGACTCGTCAGAGGCGAGGTAGACAGCTGCCTTCGCCAGCTCGGTGGCGGTGCCGATGCGATGGAGGGGCACGGTCCGCCGGAGTTCGTCGTAGATCGCGGCCTGGCGCTCGGGGCCGAGCGGCTTGAACGTGTCTGTGAGGGTCGGCCCCGGGCTCAGCCCGTTGACCCGGATACCCCGGTCCTTCAGCTCATAGGTCAGCCCGCGGGAAAAGGACAGCAGGCCCGCCTTGGCGGCACCGTAGACCGCCGCGTTCTCGTGCCCGATGAAAGCGGAGACAGAGCCGACGAGGATGACCGAGGCTTGCCGTGAAAAGAGCGGCAGCAAGGCCTTGATCAGGAAAAACGGTCCCTTGAGATTGGTGGCGAGGAGCCTGTCGAATGCCTCCTCGGTCCATTCCTCGATCGGGAGATGGGTGACGTCGGCGGCGTTGCTCATCAGGATGTCGAGCCGCGGCCATTCCTCCTTCAGCCGCGCCGCGAGTGCCGCCTGGCCGGGCACGTCGCCGGCGTCGCTGAGGATGGGCAGCAGCGGGCCGTTCAGCTGCCGGGCGGCCTCATCCAGCCGTTCCCGCGAGCGGCCGGTGATCGCGACAGTCGCTCCTTCGGCGAGGAACTCGCGGGCGGTCTCAAGCCCGATGCCGCTCGTCCCGCCTGTGATCAGTGCGTGCTTTCCCTCAAGACGACCCATTGAGCTCATTCTCCTCACTCGCGTTAAGGCGCGTGGTTCTGGTAACGGTGGTTCTGGCAACGATGACGGGCTGTCCCCGCCATCACGGGACACCCGCCATGCGGCCCCGACAGGCCCGGCGTGGAAATACAGGTGATCGGAGAACGCCCGGACCGCCTCCGCCGTGTCGGTAGCCGGCGCGTCCTCGGTCAGATGGCGGTCCGGCCTCCGTCGGCGGCCACGACGGCACCGGTTACGTAGCTTGCCTGGTCGCTGGCGATAAAGGCGATGACCTGGGCGACCTCGGCCGGGTCGGCGGCGCGCTTCAGTGCGGTCGTCAGGCCCATGCCGCCGAGGTCCGGTCCCATGGCCGCCACCACCTTGGAGGTGGTCATCGGGCCGGGCGACACGGCGTTGACGCGCACATTCGACGCGGCGAACTCGGCCGCCCAGGTGCGGGTCAGGGACTCGATCGCTGCCTTGGTGGCACCGTAGACCGCCATCAGCGGCATGCCCAGGCCGGCCGCGGTGGAGCTGACGTTGACGATGCTGCCGCCCCCGCCGGCGGCCATCTTCGGTGCGAGCTGGGCGGTAAGGATGAACGGCGCGCGCACGTTGACCGCGAAGGCGGCTTCGTAGTCGGCGATGTCCTGGTCGGCGGTCGCGCTGAACGGAACAACGCCCGCGTTGTTGACGAGGATGTCCACCGGCCCAGCGTCCGCGGCCAGCCGCTGCACGGCCTGCGGGTCGGCCAGGTCGGCGGGAATGAAGCGCACGGTGCCGGCGGAGCCGGCCGCGTTCCCCCGCACGTCTTCCACGACCTGGGCGCCGCGGTCCGGGTCAGTGCCGGTGATGATCACGTTGGCCCCGCCGGCGGCGAGGATCCTCGCTGTCGCGTGCCCGAGCCCGCCGATGGCGCCCGATCCGGTGATCAGCGCCGTCTTCCCCTCGAAGTCCATGTGGTCCTGCCTCTCGTCCGCCGGCGCGCTCGCGCGCCGCCGACTTCTGTGTGATCGTTCAAAAAGTCGCTCGGCCACCACCGTACGGACTTTTGTGCGCACAGTCAAAAAGTCGTAACCTGGGGGTATGGCACGGACAGGACGCCCCCGCGCATTCGACAAAGGCCAGGTCCTGGAGCGCGCGCTCCTCCTGTTCTGGTCCCGGGGCTACGAAGCGACCTCCGTTCAGGATCTCGTCGACGCGCTGGCCCTGGAGCGAGGCAGCCTGTACGGCGCTTTCGGCGACAAACGGCAGTTCTACCTAGCGGCGGTCCAGCTGTACTGGGACACCTACGAGCGTCAGCTAGTCATGGCGCTGGAAGCCGGGCCGGTGCTGCCGGCGCTGCGCGAGGTGCTCGCCAACCCGGCCCGAGCGCAGGAGTACGCCTCCGACGTCGGCGTTCCGCAAGGGTGCATGATCGGCAACACCACCGCCGAACTTGTTCCGCAGGATGCCGAGGCCCGCGAGATCGTAGCCCGCTCGCACGCCCGCTTCATCCAGATCGTCGCCGACGCCCTGCGGCGTGCGCAGGCCAGCGGCGAGGTCACCCAGGCCGCCACCCCCGAGGCCCAGGCGCAGCTACTGCTGTTCACCGTCCAGGGCCTTTCCCTGGTCTCCCGCGCAGGACTCGACACGGCCGCCGCGCTCACTGCCGTCGATGCCCTGATCGACGCCCTTCGTGCTTAAAGAGCACTTTGTCCCGGCGAGGTCGTTTGATCCCTGATTCATCGGCTTGATGTCTGGGGACAGTTTCTCAGGGAACGGGGAAGTGCCTTGTGACCTGCGATGATGACGTTTCTCTAGGGCCACATCAGGCGCGATCCGCCGGCGAACTTCCGAGATTCGATCTTCCCATGCCGCGGCGGCGGTCTCGTCCGCATTCGACGACCCGAACCTGATCGGGCATGGCGGCCGCGAGTCGGTGGCGCGGTTGGCCGAGCAGGAAGAGGGAGATCAGTGAAAAGGGGATTGCGGAGGTGATCCCACGGTTGTCCGAGATGGCCAAGGTCATCGAGAAGGCGGACCCCACCGACCGGAACGACATCTACACGCAGATGGGCCTGCACCTCGTCTACGACCCTCTGGAGAGAGTGGTCGCAGTTGAGGCCAGGCCCAACATGTACCAGAGTGCGTGTCCGAGGGGGGACTTGAACCCCCATGCCCATCACTGGGCACTAGCACCTCAAGCTAGCGCGTCTGCCTATTCCGCCACCCGGACGTGGTGCCTCACGCAGGATCGTCATCCCGCGTCGGCTGATACAGGTTAGCACTCTCTCGGCCCTGCTTCATACCGGGAAACGGCCCTCGCGCAGATCGCCGGAGCCCGGGGGTGAACGTCACGCCTGTACGGCGGCAGGATGGAGGCGCGAGCCGTACGACGGGAAAGGCGGGGGGCCGCTGACCGGCCCACCCGGCAGGAGGAGGCGTAATGACCCCACGCTACGGGGAGGACGAGGTCGCCGAGCTGTGCCGCGACTTGATCCGCATCGACTCGGTCAACGCTGGGGACAACGCGGGGCCCGGGGAACGCGAGGCCGCGGAGTACGTGGCCGGCAAGCTGTCGGAGGTCGGCCTGGAGCCGACGATCCTCGAGTCCGATCCCGGACGGGCGAACGTGGTCGCCCGGGTCGAGGGCACCGACCCGAGCAGGGACGCCCTGGTCCTCCACGGCCATCTGGACGTCGTGCCGTTCGACGCCGCCGACTGGACCCACCACCCGCTGAGCGGCGAGATCGCCGACGGCTGCGTCTGGGGCCGCGGGGCGGTCGACATGAAGGACATGGACGCGATGATCCTCGCCGTCGTGCGGCGGCGGCTGAGCGAGGGGCGCAGGCCGCCCAGGGACGTCGTCCTCGTCTTCACCGCGGACGAGGAGGCCGGGGGCCACTACGGCGCCCAGTGGCTGGCCGACCGGCATCCGGAGGTCTTCGAGGGCTGCACCGAGGCCATCGGCGAGGTCGGCGGCTTCAGCGTGACCACCGAGAAGGGCCGGCTGTACCTGATCGAGGCGGCGGAGAAGGGCATCGCCTGGATGCGCCTGACCGCCAAGGGCAGGGCCGGGCACGGCTCGATGCTCAACGACGACAACGCCGTGACCGAGCTCGCCGAGGCGGTGGGCAGGCTCGGCCGTCACAAGTGGCCGGTGCGGCTCACGCCCACCGTGCAGGCGTTCTTCGAGGAGGTCTTCGGCACGGAGGTCAAGGCGGAGGACGCGGAGGCGGCGGTGGCCACCCTCGGGCCGCTCGCCCGGATGATCGGCGCCACTCTCCGCAACACGACCAACCCGACCATGCTCCAGGCGGGTTACAAGGCGAACGTCATCCCCCAGATCGCGACCGCGCACGTGGACGGCAGGTTCCTGCCGGGGTACGAGGACGAGTTCTTCCAGACCGTGGACGAGCTGCTCGGGCCGAACGTGACCAGGGAGTTCGTCTATCACGACGTGGCGGTCGAGACCCCATTCAAGGGCCCGCTGGTCAAGGCGATGGCGGACGCGCTGCACGAGGAGGACCCGGGCTCGCGGGCCGTGCCGTACACGCTGAGCGGCGGCACCGACCTCAAGGCGTTCAGCCGCCTCGGCATCAGCGGCTACGGCTTCGCGCCGCTGCGGCTTCCCGAAGACTTGGACTTCTCCGGGATGTTCCATGGCGTCGACGAGCGGGTTCCGGTTGATTCGCTCCGGTTTGGCGTCCGGGTCCTTGACCGTTTCCTCGAATACTGCTGAGAAAGCTCTTGCGATCACGTGCCGTGCCGCTACAGTAACTCTCCGTTGGGGGTTGGATCCGCACCGGGTTGACCCAGCGGACTGTTGACTCAGCGGTTTGGGGAGGTCGCGTGACGCGCACGTCGCAGGAACGGCGGAGGGCGAGTTCGCCCGCCGCCGTTCCCGGCGTGCGCGTCACGTCTCCCGGCTCTGCGGAGCGGGGCCGGATGGCGCGGTTCGCGGCCGGCTCCCGTCTGGGCCGCCTGCTGGTCATCGGCGGGCTGATCGCCGCCGGATGGCTGCTCGGCGTGATCTTCGGTGTCTCCGGCACGGCGACGTCCGTGGCCGGGACCGCACCCTCACATGACGTCGCCGGGTCGGTTCTTCCCGATCGTCTCTCAGGTCCGGACCTCGGTCTGCCGCCCTCGCCGGGCGCGGTCGAGTCCCACGGGAAGAGCACCGACGGTTTCCCCACGGCGGCGGACGACGTCTCGGCGAACGCCGAGGCGATGGCGGGGCGCACGGTCGACGGGCTCACCAGCCAGTCGAAGCCTCTGCTCCCTCCGCCCTCCACCGCAGACCACGCGCCCGCAGACCAGGGCCTGGTCCCGCAGTCGAGCGGTGGAAACATCCTGTTCGGGGATGTCGCGCGGGACGTGTTCGAACCGCGCTTCACCAAGCTGCCCGCCCCACTGGCGGCGGTTGTTCCCCCGGTGGTCCGCACAGCGGCGGACGACCCGTCTTTCTCTCCTGACTGATCCCGCCTTCGTGCCGGTCCCCGTCGTACGGCGACCGGTGCCACCGCCTGCCCTCGCTCGTGGTGCCCGGGCGGCAGGCTCCCGCGGGTGACGCGGAATTTCCCATCCTCGTGACCGTCCACGGCTCCGCTGTGCTCATGCGGCCTGGACATGCGTCGCGAGCTGTCAGGTAACCCCCCTAGAAGAACCACTAGGAGCATTCATCATGCGAACGTGGGCGAAGGGCTCGGCCTCCGCGGCGTTTCTGGCCGCCGGCGTCATGGCCCTTGGCAGCGGTACGGCTTTCGCCGACACCGACGGCAGTCACTCGGTGCTCGGCGGCAACCAGGTCGACATCCCGGTGACCCTGCCGATCGACATCAGCGGCAACGCGGTGGCGGTCGCCGGCGACTCCCGGGCCTCCTCCCTGGGCGGCGCGACCGCACAGGGCGCGGGCGTGGGCGCCGGACACAACAGGACCTCCGGTGAGGGCAGCATCCTCGGCGGCAACCAGGTGGTCGCCCCGATCAACGCCCCGATCAACGCCTGCGGCAACGCGGTGTCCGTCTTCGGCCGGTCCGACGCGGGCTGCCGGGGCGGCGCGGCGGTCAAGGGCTCGGGGCGGCGCGCGAACGCGGGCGGCAACCGCACCAGCGGGGTGCACAGCATCGGGGGCGGCAACCAGGTGGTCGCGCCGATCACCGCGCCGATCAACCTGTGCGGCAACTCGATCGCCGTCTTCGGCGACGCCACCGCCGGGTGCCGTGGCGGCGCCTTCGTCGGTGGCGGCCGTGACGGCGTCCGCGCGGGTGGCAACCGCACCAGCGGCCGTGGCTCGATCCTGGGCGGCAACCAGGTGGTCGCGCCGATCACCGCGCCCGTCAACGTCTGCGGCAACTCCGTCGCGGTTCTCGGCAACGCGTTCTCGGGCTGCCGCGGCGGTTCGTCCGTGGGCGGCTCCGGCGGCCACGGCGGCCACGGCCACGGGGGTCACGGCGGTCACGGTGGTCACGGTGGTCACGGTGGGTACGGCGGCCACCACGGAGGCGGTCACTGGCACCGTCCTGGTTCGACCGGCCACGACACTGACGGCCGCTACTCGGCCGGCAGCGGCACCCAGGTGGTCGCGCCGATCACCACGCCGGCCGACGTGTGCGGCAACGGCTCGGGCAGCTGCCACGGCGGCTCCACGCCCGGTCACGGCGGGCACGGCGGGCACGGTGGTCACGGCGGCTGGTCCGGCGGTTGGTCCGGTGGCGGCGCGGGCGGCAACCGCACCAGCGGGGTGCACAGCATCGGGGGCGGCAACCAGGTGGTCGCGCCGATCACCGCGCCGATCAACGTCTGCGGCAACGCCGTCGCGATCGTCGGTCACGCCTTCGCGGGCTGCCGCGGCGGCGCGACCGTGATCGGCGGCTGGAGCAGGCACGGCGGCCACTGGGGCGCGGGCGGGAACGTCACGTCCGGCCGTGGCTCGATCCTGGGCGGCAACCAGGTGGTCGCCCCGATCACGGCCCCGATCAACGTCTGCGGCAACGCGGTGAGCGTCATCGGCCGGTCCCACGCGGGCTGCCGGGGCGGCGCCTCGGTCCTCGGCGGCGGTGCCGGTGCGGGCGGCAACATCACCTCGGGCAGGCACGGGATCCTCGCGGGCAACCAGGTGGTCGCCCCGATCACCGCCCCGATCAACGTCTGCGGCAACTCCGTCGCCGTGCTCGGCGACGCCGCCGCGGGGTGCCTGGGCGGCGCCCAGGTGGGCGGCTGGAAGGGCCACGGCTACTGGGCCCACCCGCAGCACAAGGCCGCCCGCGGCGGGGTCATGCCCGCCATGCCGGGCGCGTCGGTGCTGTCGGGCAAGCACACGGTGCAGCCGATGAGCGCCGCCGCCACTCCTTCCGCTCCGGTCGTCGGGGACCTGCCGAACATGCTCGGCCTGCCGGAGACGCCGAGCCTGCCCGCCGTCCCCGCAGGGAAGGGCGCGAAGGGTGGCAGCACCCCCGCGGCCGTCTCCAAGGCCGGCGGCACGCTCGACGACGCGACTCGTTCGCTGCCCACGAACCAGACGCTGGAGGACGCGACCGCCTCGCTGCCCGTCTCCGACACGGCGCGCAACCTCCCGACGGGCGACCTCGGGAAGAGCGCCGACGTGCTGCCGCTGGGCAAGCTGAGCCCCCTCAAGCTGATGAGCGCCGAGCAGCCCGTCGGCCTGACCGGGATGAACCCGGCGTCGTTCCTCGCCCTGGCCATCGGCGCCATGTTCGCCGCCTCGGCGAGCCTGTTCGCCGTCACCCGCCGCTTCCGGTTCGGCCGCAAGTAGTCGTACGGCCGCGCGTGACGGCACGGGAACGCCTCCGGCGGCGACGGCCGTACGGAAGTGATCCGGCGGCGCGCGGCTGACGGAGGCGAGGGATATCACTCGCCCGCGCCAGGGAGTGTCCGACAGATGCTCCCGGCGCGGGCGACCAGGACGCCCCCCCACCGCCAGTGGAGGGAGGCACGAACGCTTTGCCCGTTCCGGGGGCGCGGCCCGGGGCGGGCAAAGCCCTTTTGTCGGGTACTGTTTCGGGACGGATGGAGCACTTACGGTCATGGCGTCGACCACATTGCGGATGGGCAAAGCCCTTTTGACCGTGGCGTCCGCGCCCCCGGGGCTCACATGGTCCGGGCGGCCCGTATGATCTTCCGACGCAGCCGGACGCGCCTGCTGCCGTCGGGATAAAGGCGTAGCCGCTCCAGTTCCCAGTCTCCGTGCTCGGCATGCTCTGTGAGCATCTGCCTCGCCACCTCACGAGGGGTGCCCCGAGGGAGATACAGGTCCAGATAAGAGTAGTCGAGCACAGCCATTGGTCTCCGGGGCGTGCTAGGGAACTCGATGGGCTCTATTCTGCGTCTCCGTGGATAACAGCGCCAGGCGGGTTACATTCCCGGACATAACCGGGTAGCCCGAGGGGGAGGAACGTGCGGCGGCAGGTACCGTCAAAGCGGCGCCTCGTCGGCGCCCCACGGGGGTAAGTGCCCCCGGCCCGGACGACGAGGGTGTCATGAGCCGGGAGTAACGAAGCCCGGCAGCACGGGGAATGACAGCGGACAGCGAGGTAGGAAGCAGCGTGCCAGCCAACAACGGCAACGCCGGCGGAACCCGCCTGGTGATCGTGGAATCGCCCGCGAAGGCGAAGACGATCGCCGGGTACCTCGGGCGCGGCTACATCGTCGAGTCGAGCATCGGCCACATCCGCGATCTTCCGGAGAAGGCCGATGACATCCCGGAGAAGTACAAGAGCGAGGCATGGGCCCGCCTCGGGGTGAACGTCGACCACGAGTTCGAGCCGCTCTACGTCGTGAACCCGGACAAGAAGTCGCAGGTGTCCAAGCTCAAGCAGCTTCTCAAGGAAGCCGACGAGCTCTACCTGGCCACCGACGAGGACCGGGAGGGCGAGGCCATCGCCTGGCACCTGCGCGAGGTGCTCAAGCCCAAGATCCCGGTGCACCGCATGGTGTTCCACGAGATCACCCCTCACGCGATCAGGGACGCGGTCTCCAACCCCCGCGACCTCAACCTCCGCCTGGTGGACGCCCAGGAGACCCGGCGCATCCTCGACCGCCTCTACGGCTACGAGGTCAGCCCGGTCCTGTGGAAGAAGGTCAAGCCGCGGCTTTCCGCCGGTCGTGTCCAGTCGGTCGCCACCAGGCTGGTGGTGGAGCGCGAGCGGGAGCGCATGGCGTTCACCGCCGCCAACTACTGGGACCTGCAGGCGCTGTTCGACACCGGCCGGGCGGGCGACGACACCCGGACGTTCTCCGCCACGCTGACCGGTGTGGACGGCAGGCGCGTGGCCCAGGGCCGCGACTTCGCCTCCACCGGCAGGCTGAAGGGCTCCGACGTCCTCCACCTCGACGAGGCCGCCGCGACGGCCCTCGCCGGCCGTCTGGAGGGCGTGTCCTATGCGGTGCGGTCGGTCGAGCGCAAGCCGTACACGCGCAAGCCGTACGCGCCGTTCCGGACCACGACGCTGCAGCAGGAGGCGAGCCGCAAGCTGGGCTTCTCCGCCAAGTACACGATGCAGGTGGCCCAGCGGCTGTACGAGAACGGCTACATCACCTACATGCGTACCGACAGCATCACGCTGTCGGAGACCGCCGTCGCAGCCGCCCGCAGCCAGGCGATCAAGCTGTACGGCTCGGCGTACGTGCCGGACAAGCCGCGCGTCTACACCAGCAAGGTGAAGAACGCCCAGGAGGCGCACGAGGCCATCCGGCCGTCCGGCGAGGAGTTCCGGACGCCGGGCGAGACCGGCCTGTCCGGGGACATGTTCCGGCTGTACGAGCTGATCTGGCAGCGTACGGTCGCCTCCCAGATGAAGGACGCGGTCGGCGAGTCGGTGTCGGTCAAGGTCGGCGGCACGTCCAGCGCCGGCGAGAACGTGGAGTTCAGCGCCACCGGCCGGACGATCACCTTCCACGGCTTCCTCAAGGCGTACGTGGAGGGCGCGGACGACCCCTCGACCGACCGGGACGACTCGGAGAAGCGCCTGCCCACGCTGACCGAGGGCGACCGGCTCACGGCGGCCGAGCTGACCGCGCTCGGGCACTCGACCAAGCCGCCCGCGCGCTACACCGAGGCGTCGCTGGTCAAGGAGCTGGAGGACCGGGAGATCGGGCGGCCGTCGACGTACGCGTCGATCATCGGAACGATCCTCGACCGGGGCTACGTGTTCAAGAAGGGCACCGCCCTGGTGCCGTCGTTCCTCGCGTTCGCCGTGGTCAACCTGCTCGAACAGCACTTCGGCAACCTGGTCGACTACGACTTCACGGCCGATATGGAGAAGGTCCTCGACGACATCGCCAACGACCGCGCCGAGCGGGTGCCCGAGCTGCACCGGTTCTACTTCGGCGGCGGCGACGGCGACGAGGGCCTGAAGGAGATGGTCACCGACCTCGGCGAGATCGACGCCAAGGAGATCAGCTCGTTCCCGATCAGGGGGACGGACATCGTGATCAGGGTCGGCCGCTACGGCCCCTACCTCGACCGCGACGGCGCCCGGGTGAACATTCCCGAGGACATGGCGCCGGACGAGCTGACCGCCGAGAAGGCCGAGGAACTGTTCTCGCGCCCGAGCGGCGACCGCGAGCTGGGCGTCGACCCGGCGACCGGCCGGAGGATCGTGGCCAAGGACGGCCGTTTCGGCCCCTACGTCACGGAGATCCTGCCCGAGGAGCCCGCGCCGGCCGACGGAAAGAAGCGGACGAAGAAGGCCGACGCGCCCAAGCCGCGGACCAGCTCGCTGTTCAAGACGATGTCCCTCGACACGATCACCTTGGAGCAGGCGCTGAAGCTGCTCCAGCTGCCCAGGGTCGTCGGCGAGATCGACGGCGAGGAGGTGACCGCGCAGAACGGCAAGTTCGGGCCCTACATCAAGAAGGGCACCGACTCGCGCTCGCTGACCTCGGAGGAGGACCTGCTCACGGTCACGATCGAGCAGGCCAAGGAGCTGTTCGCGCAGCCGAAGGCCCGTGGACGCGGCCGTGCCGCCGCGGCGCCGCCCCTTCGTGAGCTGGGCGAGGACCCGAACTCCAAGAAGCCGATCGTGGTGAAGGAGGGCCGCTTCGGTCCCTACGTCACCGACGGCGAGACCAACGCGTCCCTGCGCAAGGGGGACACGGTCGAGGACATCACGCTGGAGCGGGCGGCGGAGCTGCTGGCCGAGCGGCGGGAGCGGGCGCCCGCCCCCAAGCGCACGACCCGGGCCAGGACCGCCGCGAAGAAGCCCGCCGGGAAGTCCTGACCCCCGATTCCCGCGTCTCGCGGTCCCGTCAGGGCGCGGTGGCAGGTGCGGTGGGCCGGTGTGATGGCAGGTGCGGTGGCCGGTGCGGTGGCATGCCCGGGCGCGGCCGTGCATCGCGTCGCCGCGCCTGTGGACACCCGGCCTGCCTGTGGACACCCGGCCTGCCTGTGGACACCCGGCCTGGCTGTGGACAACGAACGCGGCTGTCGGCGTGAGCTCGTAGCATCGTCGTCAGCCGGCCCTTGATCGCCAGCCGGTCGAGGGGAGTTCTCGTGGGGTTCGTCGGCATGATTTTGACGGCCGTCGTCGTTGTGCACGTCTATCTGTGGCGGCGGCTCGTCAGGGCGTCGACGACGCCGGGATCGCGTCCGCGCCGGGTGCTGACGTGGGCGCTCGTGATCCTCGCCGCCCTGATGGTGGTGACCTTCGCCGGGAGCCGGCTCGGCCTCGGCATGGACGTCGAGCGGGTCGTGGCCTGGCCCGGTTACCTGTGGCTGGCCGTGATGTTCTACCTGTTCGTGTTCGGCCTGGTCATGGAGGTGCCCCGGGCGGTCGCGACGTTCGTCGTGTCCAGACGCCTCCGTACGGCCGAAACCGCGGCCCCGGCCGAGCGGGCCGAGGGGGAGACGGCGCCGGTGGACGAGGTGGTCCTCGCCGGAGCGGCGGCCGGGGGAGGCGCCACCGCTCACGGCACGGCCACGACAGGCAGGCCGGCGGTGGAGGGGGCCGCGGCAGACGCCCCGGCGATCGACCGCCGGGTGTTCATCTCCCGTACGGCCTCCGCGGTCGTGGCCGCGGGAGCGCTCGCGACCGTGGGGTATGGCGTGAGCCGGGCCCTCGGCGATCCGGTGATCGAGCGGGTGCCGATTCGCCTGCCCCGGCTCGACCCCCGGATGAGCGGGCTGCGCATCGCGGTCGTCAGCGACATCCACCTCGGCCCGCTGAGCGGCCGGGGGCACACCGAGCGGATCGTCCGGATGATCAACGGCCTGGAGGCCGACGCGGTGACGATCGTGGGCGACCTGGTGGACGGCACGGTTGCCGAGCTCGGCCGTCTCGCCACGCCCCTCAGGTCCCTCGAATCCCGCTACGGCGCGTATTTCGTGACCGGCAACCACGAGTACTACACCGCCGCGGGCCCCCAGGAATGGATCGAGGAGTTGCGCTCGCTGGGCGTCCGGCCGCTGCGCAACGAGCGGGTCGAGATCCGGCACGCGGGAGCCGTACTGGACCTCGCGGGCGTCAACGACCTCAACGGCGTGCCGTCGGGCGACGGCCCGGACCTCGACAAGGCGCTCGGGGGCCGCGACGCGAACCGGCCCGTCGTGCTCATGGCCCACCAGCCCGTCCAGGTGACGCAGGCCGCCGCGCACGGCGTCGATCTCCAGCTGTCGGGGCACACCCACGGTGGGCAGATGGCGCCGTTCAACCTGCTTGTGCCGCTGCAGCAGCCCGTGGTGGCGGGGCTGGCGAGCGTGCCGCGCACGGGCGGCGGTGACACCCAGGTCTACGTGACACGAGGTGCGGGCTTCTGGGGGCCGCCGGTCCGCGTGGGCGCGCCGCCCGAGATCACCCTCGTCGAGCTGCGCACCTGACCGCGCCGGATCCCCGGAAGCGGAATCGGGCAGAGCATTGGCGCCATCTCGACAGCGAGGACGAGGCGGACGTAATACCCTCAGGCGACGGGCAGGCCCCAGCGGCCCGCTCGTCCGTCTCCCAAGCCCAGCGAGCACCTGGATACGCTGACATCATGAGCACCACTGGCCGGGCCGCCGCGCGCCGCAAGCAGCCGCACGTGCTGGCGAACGCGCCGTTCCGCAGGCTGTGGACGGCGATGGCGACGTGCAGCCTCGGCGACTGGCTCAACATCATCGCGCTGACCGCCCTGGCCGGTAACCTGACCGCGAGGTCCGGCTTTCAGGCGCAGAGCCTCGCCATCGGCGGCGTCTTCGTCGCCAAGATGCTGCCCGCGATCCTGCTCGGCCCGCTCGCGGGAGCGGTGGCCGACCGGTTCGACCGCAGGCTGACGATGGTCGTCGCCGACCTCGCCAGGTTCGCGGTGGTGTTGTCGATCCCGCTGGTCGGCAACTACCAGTGGGTGATCATCGCGACGTTCCTGGTCGAGTGCGTGAACCTCTTCTGGGTGCCGGCCAAGGACGCCACCGTGCCCAACCTCGTGCCCAAGGAGCGGCTCGAGGAGGCCAACCAGCTCAACCTCCTCGTCACGTACGGCACCGCCCCCGTGGCCGCGGCGCTGTTCGCGATCGTGTCGGGCGTGGTCACGACGATCTCGGCGGCCGCCCCGTCGTTCGACGTCGCGGCCACCAGCGTCGCGCTGTACGCCAACGCGCTGGCCTACCTCGCCTCCGCCGTGATGGTCTTCACACTGCGGGCCATTCCGAAGAACCACATCAGCCACGTGTCCACGCCCTCGGTGCTCCGGCAGATCACCGAGGGATGGCGGTTCGTCGGCGGCAATCGCATCGTGCGCGGGCTGATCATCGGCATGCTCGGGGCGTTCGCCGCCGGGGGCGCCGTCGTCGGCGTTGCCAAGGCGTACGTGCAGGCCCTGGGCGGCGGTGACGCGGGGTACGGCACCGTGTTCTGCGCCGTCTTCCTCGGCATGGCGTTCGGCATGTTCTTCGGCCTGCGGCTGCTGAAGGGCCTGTCCAGGCGGCGGCTGTTCGGGCTGTCGATCGTGCTCGCGGGGCTGACGCTGGCCGCCGTCGCGCTCATCCAGAACCTGGTCGTCGTGGTCGTGCTGACCGTGCTGCTGGGCGCCTGCGCCGGCATCGCCTGGATCATCGGCTACACGGTGATCGGCCTGGAGGTGGAGGACGGGCTGCGCGGCCGCACGTTCTCCTTCCTGCAGTCGCTGGCCCGGGTGGTGCTGCTGCTGGTCGTGGCGGTGGCCTCGACGCTGGCCGCGCTGTTCGGCACGCACGCCCTCGGGGTCGCCGGCATCAGCTACCGCTTCGACGGCACGAACCTCGTGCTGCTCCTGGGCGCGCTGCTGGCGATCGCCGTCGGGGTGGTCGCGCTGCGGCACATGGACGACCGGCCGGGGGTTCCCATCGCGGTCGACCTGCTGACCGCCCTGCGCGGGCGGCGGTTCGTGCCGGAGGAGGCGGACCCCGAGCGCGGTCTGTTCATCGCCTTCGAGGGCGGCGAGGGCTCGGGCAAGACCACCCAGTCGCGGCTGCTCGCGATCTGGCTGCGCGACCAGGGCTTCGACGTCGTGCAGACCCGCGAGCCGGGCTCGACCAAGGTCGGCATGCGGTTGCGGGCGATCCTGCTCGACGCCGCCCACCAGGGCCTGTCCCCGCGGGCCGAGGCCATGCTGTACGCCGCCGACCGGGCCGAGCACGTGGAGAAGGTCATCAGGCCCGCCCTGCAGCGCGGCTCGACGGTGATCTCCGACAGGTACGTGGACTCGTCCCTGGCCTACCAGGGCGCCGGGCGGTCGCTCGACCAGGAGGACGTCGCGAGGATCAACAGGTGGGCGACGGGCGGGCTCGTCCCCGACCTGACCGTGCTCATCGACGTGCCGCCCGCGGTCGGGCTGCGGCGGATGGCCTCGCCCGCCGACCGCATCGAAGCCGAGCCGCTGGAGTTCCACGAGCGGGTGCGGCGGGAGTTCCGGGCGCTGGCCGCGGCCGATTCCGACCGCTACCTCATGGTGGACGGCACGCTTGACCAGCGGGAGGTGACGCGCCTGATCCAGGACCGGGTGCGTGAGATCCTGCCCGACCCGGTGCCGCAGGAGGCCGAGGAGGCCACCGGCACGATGCCCGCCATCCGCGACTTCGGGTAGCCGCACATGACCGTTTTCGGGGATCTGATCGGGCAGGACCGGGCGATCGACGTGATGCGGCGGGCCGCCTCGGCCGCCGCGGAGGCCGTCGCCGGAGGGCGCGGCGCGGGCATGACCCACGCCTGGCTGTTCACCGGGCCGGCCCTGCGGTCCGCGGCCGCCACGGCGTTCGCGGCCTCGCTGCTCTGCCCCGACCAGGGGTGCGGCCACTGCGACGACTGCCATCAGGTCGAGGTCGGCTCGCACCCGGACGTCACGTTCGTCCGGCCCGAGGGCCTGTCGTACAGCGTGCGCCAGACGCGCGAACTCGTGCTCAAGGCGGCGGGGGCGCCCACGCTCGGCCGGTGGCGGATCGTGCTGTTCGACGATGCCGACCGGGTGACGGAGGCGGCGGCCAACGCGCTGCTCAAGGCCATCGAGGAGCCGCCGCCGCGGACCGTGTGGCTGCTGTGCGCGCCCTCCCCGGACGACATGATCATCACGATCCGCTCGCGCTGCCGGGTCGTGACGCTGGGCACGCCCTCCACCGAGGCGGTCGCGAACGTGCTGGTGACCCGCGACGGGGTGCCCCACGACGTGGCGCTCGACGCCGCGCGGGCGGCCCAGGGGGACATCGGCCGGGCGCGGCGGCTCGCGCTCGACGAGGAGGCGCGGCGCCGGCGCGACGACGTGCTGTCGATCCCCCGGTCGCTGACCGGTGTGGCGGAGTGCATCACCGCCGCCGAGCGGCTGGTGAAGACCTCCACCGAGGACGCGGACGCGGCCACGACCGCGTTGAACGAGGTCGAGACCGCCGAGCTGCGCAAGGTCTACGGCGAGGGCTCCTCCGGCAAGGGGCTCAACAAGGGCCTCGTGCGGGGCGGCGCGGGAGCGCTCAAGGAACTCGAGACGATGCAGAAGTCGCGGGCGACCCGCATCAAGCGCGACTCCCTCGACCTCGCGCTGCTCGAACTCGTGGCGTTCTACCGCGACGTGCTGGCCGTGCAGTTCGGGGCCCCGGTCGAGCTGGCCAACGAGGACCGCAGGCACGAGGTGGAGGCGGTCGCGCGCGCGTCCACCGCCGAGCAGACGCTCCGCCGTACGGATGCGATCATGAAGTGCCGGGAGCGGCTGGCGGCCAATGTGAACCCGCAGATCGCGGTCGAGGCCATGACCCTCGCTCTCCGCTCGCCCGCATAGGACGCGAGCAACCCCGGCGGGCGTACGGCGTCTCTGGTACATGAAGGCCGAAACGCTCGATCTCGATCAGCAATCCGGGGGGCCCGTGAGTGTCCCGCCCCTGTCGGCGGGCGCCGACGACACGATCAGCGGGCTCTACGCCGACCACGCCCTCGGCCTCACTCGGCTGGCCCTGATCATGGTCGGTGACCGGGAGAGCGCCGAGGACGTGGTGCAGGAGGCGTTCCTCGGCCTGCACCGGCGCTTCGACGGCCTGCGTGACCGGGACAAGGCGCTCGTCTACGTGCGTGCCGCGGTGCTGAACAACGCCCGCTCCGTGCTGCGCAGGCGGCGGCTGCCGTCCTGGTTCGCCGGCACGTACGACCCGCCCGTCTGGTCGGCCGAGTCGGCCGCGATCCTCGGCGCGGAGCGGCGGGAGGTTATGGAGGCCCTCCACCGCCTGCCCCCGCGCCAGCGGGAGGCCCTGGTCCTGCGCTACTACGCCGAGCTGTCCGAAGAGGAGACGGCCCGGGTCATGAAGATCAGCCGGGGCACCGTGAAGTCCACCACCTCCCGGGCGCTCGACGCGCTCGGCCGCCTCCTGGGAGAGACCCGATGAACGACGACGTCATCCGCCGGTTGCAGGACGCCGCCCACGCGGTGGGGGAGACGGTCGAGGCCGTCCCGCCGTTCGACCCGGCCGCCGCGCCCGCCCGCCGTACGCCTGCGGGCTCCAGGCGGACGAGGTCCTGGTTGATTCCGGTCGCGGCGGCGGCCGCCGTGACGGTCGCGGTCGCGGGCGGGGCGGCCGTCGCGCGCCACGGCGGCGGGACCATGGACACGGCCGCCGGCACGACGGTGGGCCCCGCCGCCCAGCCGTCCTTCCTCGTGCAGATCCGCTCCGGGGACATGGCGGTCAGGAGCGTCGCCGACGGCCACGTGACGGCCACGGTGCCGGGACCGGGGGGCGAGCGGTTCACCCAGGTGCAGGCCACCCGGGACAACCGGCTCTTCTACGCCGTGACCGAGCAGGACACGTGCCGGTTCCGCTTCTACCGGTTCAGCCTCAGCGACAGCGGGGAGGTCGGCTCCATCGGCGCGCTCCCGTTCACGCCGCCGGAGGGCACCGCCGTCACCTCGCTCGCGGTGAACGGGGACGGCTCCACGCTGGCCTACGGGCTGTCTTCCTGTGCTCCGGGCGGTAAGGGCGCCTCTCTGGTCGTCACGGATATGGCGACCGGTGACAGCCGCACCTGGACGTCCGCGCGCACGTCGGCCGTCCGGGACGTCTCGATGAGCGAGGACGGGCGCACCCTCGTGTTCCGCCGGGCCGGCGCGGTCTGGGGCACGTCGACGGAGGTGATCACGGAGCCGGCCGTCCCGGCGGAAGCGCCCCCGAAGCCGGTAGCCACCGCGGAGCCGGAAGCCACTGCGGAGCCGGAAGCCACTGCGGAGCCGGAAGCCATGCCGGAGACGACCTCCGGATCCCCCGCCGCCGTGGAATCGGCTCTCCCACAGGAAGACGGCGGCGTCCTGCCGGAGTCGCGCGTGACCCCGGAAGAACCGGGGACGGCGCCGTTCCCGGCTGCTTCGGCGGAACCGGAGGCGGGGGCCGCACCGCGAGAGCAGCCCGTGGCGGAGTCGGCCGAGCCCTCCGCTCCGCCGCTGCCCAAGGGGTGGACCTGCCTGATACCGGCCAGGACGATGGAGAATCCGGCGGAGAATCCGGTCTCGGGCACGACGCCTTCCTCCGCCGGCTCGGCGACCGCGGTCGCCTGGGAGTGCTCGATGTCCCGCACCGTGTGGGTGCTCGACACCGGCACCTCCGGCGGCCTCGACGACGTGCGTGCGATCACGCTGGGGGGATCGTCCGCCCCGACGACGGGCGGGGTCCATGACGTCGCCCTCACGCCGGACGGAGGACGTGTCCTGGCCACGGTGGGCTGGAGCAGGCTGGCGCAGGTGCAGGGTGTGACCAAGCTCGCGGGGGCCGTCGCCGAGGTCGTGGCGTACGACGTCGGCACCGGGCAGGCCGTGCAGACCCTCTATCGCGATGAGGAAAGACGGCCTCTCTTCGAGCGTGTGGATGTGGACGGCACCGGGCGGTTCGTGCTGGTGGTCGGGCCGGACGAGACGGGACAGGTGACGGAATCCGGATACCGCACGCTGTTCACGGACGACGGCGGCGTCGCGCGGACGGCGGCCTGGTAGGTGGCCTGTAGGCGGAGTCCTCCGGCGGGCCGGGTCTCCCGGTCCGCCGGAGGTTGTCCACAGGCGATGATTGCCGGTGCCGTAGGGCACGTATGGTGGGTTCGGACGCGTTAGCCGTACGGATCGAGGAGGGCCGGCGCTTGGGCATGATGATGGCGGTGAGCTTCACCCGCTACGGACGGCTCTACTACCTCGATCCGGGCGGCCACTCTCCCAAGGTGGGCGACAAGGTCCTCGTGCCGACAGACTCGGGCCCGGAGGTCGCCGAGTGCGTGTGGGCGCCGCAGTACGTGAGCGAGGACGTCGAGGGCCTGCCCGTCTGCCAGGGCGTCGCGGCCGAGGAGCACCTGGCCCGCGACGAGACCAACCGCCGCCGCAGGGCGGAGGCCCGCAGCGTGTCCAAGCGCCTGATCAAACGGCACGAGCTGCCGATGAAGGTGGTCGGCGTCGACTACCTGGACGCCGACAACGTCTACACGGTGTACTTCTCCGCGCCCCACCGGGTCGACTTCCGGGCGCTCGTGCGCGACCTGGCCCGCAACCTGCGTGCCCGGGTCGAGTTGCGCCAGATCGGCCCGCGTGACGAGGCCAGGCTCCAGGGTGGCATCGGCCCCTGCGGACGCGACCTGTGCTGCGCGACGTTCCTCAAGGACTTCGAGCCGGTCTCGGTGCGGATGGCCAAGGACCAGGACCTCCCGGTCAACCCGCTCAGGATCGCCGGCGCCTGCGGCCGGCTGATGTGCTGCCTGAAGTACGAGCACCCGCTCTACCAGGAGTTCCGGGCGTCGGCGCCGCGCACGGGCCTCGCAGTGGACACCCCGCAGGGTCCGGGCACGGTGGTGGGGCACAACGTGCCGTCCGACTCCGTCATCGTCCGCCTCAACGAGGGCGGCCGCCGCTGCGCCTGCTCCAAGGCCAGCGTCTGCGCCCCACGCAAGCAGCATGACGCGATGTACGGCGACGCGCCGACAGTGGCCGTGAGCGACCCTGAGGAATAGCGGGCAGAGTTCCCTAGCTCGCCGCGCTCACAGGATCGACAGGGCGACGGTCACGGTCGGCTTCAGATCCGCCGGTAGATGATCGGCTGGGCCGCGATGCCGTTCGCCGCGAGATCGGCCAGCACGAAGCTGCGGAAGGTGGGCCGGAAGAGGAGGCCCGGCAGGAACGTGGACAGGTTCACGCGGCGTGCCGTCTGTTCAGGCCGGACAACTGCCAGGCCAGCCGGGTGCGGACGGCGGGGATGTGGCCGGCCAGGGCGAGGATGAGGTTGCGCAGCACGCGGCGGCCGGCGGCGGCGGTGGCCAGCTTGGTGAGCCGCCCGGCGAGGGCGACCACCTGCTCGGCCTGCGCGCGGCGGGTGGCAGCGTAGGAGTCGAGCAGGCTGTCCGGTTCGCCGTCGAGCACCCGGGCCAGCGCCTCGCCCAGGTGTACGGCGTCGTCGATGCCCAGGTTCATGCCCTGGCCGCCGGCGGGCGAGTGCACGTGGGCGGCGTCGCCGGCCAGTAGGAGGCGGCCCTGGCGGTAGGTGTCGGCGATGCGGTGGTGGACCCGGAAGCGCGAACTCCAGATCAGCTCCTGCACCCGCGCGGGCTCGGCCTCGGGGCCACGGGTGTCGAGCAGGTGCTGCACGAAGGGGATGCCGGGTTCTTTGGGAGCCTCGTCCACGGTGGCGACGATGCGGTGCAGGCCGCCGGGCAGCGGGGCGACGACGACCAGTCCGGCGGGCGAGAAGTACAGGATGACCTCGTTCCGCGGCACCCCGCCGGACAGGCGGACGTCCGTCAGGACGAACGACTCGGCGTAGGTGCCGCCGGTGAAGCCGATCCCGGCGCTCTGGCGGACGGTGCTGTTCAGGCCGTCGGCGCCGATCAGGTAGGCGGCCCGGATCTGCTGCCCGTCGTCCAGGGCGGCGGTGACGCCGTCGGCGTCGTGCTCGACGCGGCTCACCCGGGCGGGCCTGATCACCTTGCCGCCGAGCTCCTGGAAACGGGCCAGCAGGTGGGCCTCGGTGTCGGCCTGGGAGATCATCAGGGTGTAGGGGTAGGCGGTGGGCAGGCCGCCGAAGGGCACCGGCATCAGCACCTTGTCGCGGTCGCGGATGGTGAAGACCGGAGTGTGGATGCCGTGCGCGGCCAGCCGGTCCGCCACGCCGTACGGCTCCAGGACTTCCAGGGTGCGTGCGTGCACGACGGCGGCGCGAGAGGTGCTGGCGCCCTCCGCCTGCGCGTCCACGATCATGACCTGCCTGCCGTGCTGCGCCAGGACGATCGCGGCGGTGAGCCCGGCGGGTCCGGCTCCGATGATGAGCACTTCGGCGTTCATGGCGCCTCCTTGGTCAACGGCTGTTGGCATGAACGTAAGCCCGCCATGAGTCGCAAGTCAACACTTGTTGGCCTACAATCGTTGACATGAGGAAATCCTCCGCCGAGACCAAGGCCGTGATCCTGGCCGCGGCCCGCGAACGCTTCGCCGCCGACGGCTACGACAAGGCCACCATCAGGGCCATCGCCGCCGACGCGCGGATCGACCCGGCCATGGTCATGCGCTACTTCGGCACCAAGGAGAAGCTGTTCGCCGCCGCGGCCGAATTCGACCTGGAACTACCCGAGTTGCCGCCGGACCAGGCCGGTGCCGGCCTGGTCCGCCACTTCCTGCGCAAGTGGGAGGCCGACGAAGGGCTGCAGGTCCTGCTCCGCACCGGCGTGACGAACGAGGCCGCCGCCGAACGCATGCGGACGATTTTCGGCGGCCAGGTGATGCCGCTCGTGATCGACCTGACCGGCGATCCGGAGCGCGCTCCCATGCGGGCTTCCCTCGTCGCCTCGCAACTCCTGGGCCTGGCCCTGTCCCGCTACATCCTGAAATTCCCGCCGATGGTGGCGGCAACGGAGGAAGAGATCATCGCCTGGCTGAGTCCCACGGTCCAGCGCTATCTCACCGGGCCATGATGCGGCGGGGGTGCGCCGCCACGCCCGCACGGGAAAACCCTGCGCGCCGGGGGAGTCGGCGCGCACGGATCGTGCCGCCTGCCGGGAGCTTGCGGGTCCGGCAGTCCATGCCGCGGAGAAGCGACTCCACCCGGCGGCTCGCATCGGGGCGTGAACCGGCGACAGGTCTGGCCACCGGACGCGGCGTAATACGCTGCGGTGGTGAGCACCCGGCGCCGCCTGGCGACATGGTTGAAGACGAAGCCGCCAGAGGACCGGCGGCTGATCCTCGCCCGGGTCGGGTTCACCTCCGATGACGACATGACCCCGCAGGACCTCGCCCGGCTGCTGCTCCAGCCGCGTGCGGCGCTCTCGCTCGCGCGGTTCTGCACCCTTCCTCAGCACCAGGCGCTGTCGGCCGTCGCGTGGCTGGCGGCGCAGCGGCACGGGCCGCTCCTCAACCTCTGGCATGACGCGGACCCGGCCACGAGGGCGGTGCCCCGCGCGGACGTGCTCGGCCTGCTGGCCGGGAGCGATCCGGCCCTGCGGGCGCGCGCCGCCGCCACTCTGGACGCGCTCGCCGACACGGCGTTGGTGCTTCCGCCGCATGACGACCAGGTGATCGTGTCCACAGGCCTCCACGCGCACCTCGCCGAGGCAGCAGGGCTGGGCCGCCCGGCGGCCGAGCTCATCAGGCTCCACTTCAACGCTCCGGAGGTCCACGCGATCGCCGAGACCCTGGGATTACCGAAGGCCAGCGCGCGGGAGGGCGCGGAGCGGAACGTGCTCGGCCTGCTCACCGACCAGGAGCGGGTGCGGGCCCTGCTCGGACAGGCCCCCGCGGACGCCCGGGAGTGGCTGCTCGACGTCATCGGGCACGGATCGCAGGTGCTCACCCACGCCTATCAGGCGCGCGGCGGCTTCGGTTACCAGCAGGCGCCGAAGTACGCCTTCCGGCCCGGAGGTTCCGGCGACCCGAACACCGACTGGCTGGCCGCGCGCGGGCTCCTCCTGCCCGCCGGGCCGTACGACACGGCGGAGGTGCCGATCGAGGTCGCCGTGGCCGCCCTCGGCGAGCTGCGCGTTCCGTTCGCCCCGGAGCCGCCGCGGCCCCCGGCCGGCCTGCCCGACGCCGCCGGGGCCGACGGTTCCGCCCAGGCGGCCGCCACCGCCGCGCTGTCCCAGATCGAGCGCGTGCTCGCCGCGTGCGCCGACCAGCCTCCCCTCCTGCGCAAGGCCGGCGGTCTGGCGGTCCGCGACACCAAGCGGATCGCCAAAGCGGCCGGCGTGGCCGATGACGTCACCCGGCTCTGGCTCGACCTGGCCACACAGGCCGGACTGCTCGGCCTGCATGCCGAGCCGGTGCAGCGGCCGAAGGGCCATCGCGGCAAGCTGCCTGAGCCGGTCGTGAGCCTGCTGCCCAAGACGGAGTACGACGACTGGCTGAAGCGGTCTCCCGTCGAGCGGCTGGCGACGATCATCGCCACCTGGGTGACCATACCGGCCGTCTACACGTTCTGGCCGGAGGAGGCCGGGACGCCCGTCGCCCTCACCGAGCCCGACGATCCGAACGCGGTCGGCATCAGGATCGCCGTCTTCGAGGCGCTCGCCGCGCTTCCTCCGGGCAAGGGCGTCTCCGCCGACGGCCTGACGTACGTGACGGAACGGGCGGCCTGGCACCGCCCGCACCACTTCGCCGAGTCGGGGGCGGGCGACGATCTGGTCGGCGCCGTCGTGCGTGAGGCCGAGTCGCTCGGCCTGGTCGCCAGGGGCGCCCTCACCGGCGTCGGCCGTGTCGTACGCGATCTGTTGCTGAGTGGTGAGGCGTGGACGTCGCCGGAGCCCGCGCTGACCGCCGCCCTGGCGGTCATGCTCCCGCCCGCGCAGGCCAGCGCCTTCTTCCAGGCCGACCTGACGGCCGTGGTCCGCGGGATGCCCGGCCCGGAGCTCGCCGAACTGCTCGACGACGTCGCCGACCGCGAGTCGGAGGGGCACGCCGTGGTCTGGCGCTTCTCCGGTTCGACCGTGCGCCGGGCCTTCGATCGGGGGCACGAGGCCGGCGCCCTGCTCGCTCGGCTCACCGAGGTGGCCGAGGCGCCCCTGCCGCAACCGCTGGAATATCTGATCAAGGACACCGCCCGTACGCACGGGCGCGTCCGGGTGGTGCGCTCCGGGTGCTGCCTCCGTTCCGACGACGAAGCGCTCGTCGAGGAACTCGCCCGCTCCCAGGCGCTGCGCACGCTGGGCCTGCGCAAGATCGCCCCGACTGTGCTGATCAGTGCGGTGGGCGAGGAGGAGACGCTGGCCCGGTTGCGCGCCGCCGGCTACACCCCGGCGCTGGAGTCCGAGACCGGGGCGGCGATCATCGAGAGAGCCGCTCGCCGACGCGCGTAACGTGCGGCTGGGCCGGTCCGAGAGCCGGGGTGCGCGGGTTGGCCCGTCCCTCGGCCATGAGCGGCCTGTCCGCGGCGTGCGCGTCTTCGGACGGCCCTGCGGACGGCGAAGGCGGCGAACCCACTCGTCGCGCGGCGCCCGGCGCTCGCTCGGGTTCCGTGGGTTCGCCGCTCATCCTTCAGGGTTGTGCTGTCGCCCGCACATCAGGGGCGGTGCTCAGCGCGCCGCCCCTGATGTGGTCGATCCTCTGGCCGCCAGGGTGACTGGGGACAGCGTCAGATGCGGGTCCATTGCTGGTTGGTGCCGCCGTGGCAGGTCCAGATGTGCACCTTGCTGCCGTTGGCGGTGCCGTAGTTCGACACGTCCAGGCACTTGTTCGCCCCGACCGCGGTGATGGTGCCGTCGGAGTTGAAGCGCCACTTCTGGTTGTTCTGCCCGTTGCAGTCCCAGATGATCACCGCCGTGCCGTCCGCCGTGCCCGCGCCGTTCACGTCCAGGCACTTGTTGCCGTAGACGCGCAGCTCACTCGCGCTCGTGGAGGCCCACTGCTGATTGGACTGCCCGTTGCAATCCCAGATCTGCACCTGCGCCCCGTTGGTCTGGGAGGCCTCGGTGACATCCAGGCACCGGCCCGAGCCCGTGCCCCGGATCGCGTTCGTCGCCTGCGGAGTGCCCGTCGGCGAGGGAGACGCCGAGGGAGATGCCGAGGGAGACGGCGTGGGGCTGGCGGTCGGCCCGTCGTTGCCGGTGAACTGCCACCAGTTCAGGTTGAACAGGTAGCCGCTGCCGCCGGTGAACTTGAGGTACAGGTCGTGGGTGCCGGTCGCGCCGGTGACGGGGCAGGAGACGGTTGTCCAGGTCTGCCAGCCG
>NZ_BSSF01000010.1:0-356585 GCF_030268985.1 Microbispora sp. NBRC 16548 | reverse complement strand
AGCTCCTCGGCCTTCATCGCCGGAGCGGCGGCCTTGAAGGTCTTGCCGTAGGCCCACTTGAGGGTCTTGCCGGTGAAGGCGTAGTTGCCGTCCGGGTGCGACCCGCTCGGGTAACCGAAGACGAAGACCCCGGTGCCGATCTTCTGGTTGTAGGCCAGGCCCTGACCACCGACGTTGCTGCCGAGGGTGCCGACGTCCTTCAGGGCGATGTCCACGATGTGGCCGGTCAGCCTGAACTTCTTGGCGATGTTCACCCAGAACTTGGCCTTGTACCAGCCGTTGTTCTGCGTGAAGTAAAGGACACCGTCCTTGACGCCGAACTCGTCGTTGCCCACAGCCGCGACGAACTCGTCCTTCGAGATCCGGGTGACCTCGTAGCCGGCCTTGCCGTGGAAGGACGCGTCCTTGACCTCGCCACGGACCAGCGGAACGAGCTTGTCAGCGCCGTAGTGGAGGAACGTGCACCACTCGTCGGTGGGCACGTAGACCTTCTGGGACTCCTGGCCGTGCTTGGCCAGCTCCCAGCCCCACCGCTCGTCCCACGGGTTCTTGACGTCGTTCGGGCCGAAGGGCACGATCTCGCCGGACCAGCCGGTGGTCTTGAGCTCGAGGTCGCTCTTGGCCTTCTCCGCCTCGGCGCGGGTGTCGAACGTGCGGTCCTTCACCCAGTTCTTGACCTTGTCGACGGCCACGTCGGTGACCTGAACGCCGTTGTACACGGTGACGAACGCGTAGTCGCGGTCGCCGTCCTCGTACACGTCGTAGTCGTAGTGGGTGTAGGCGGTCTTACCGACGTAGATGCCCCACGGGGTCTTGCCCTGGTAGTAGCCGGGGACGAAGACCCACTTGTCGAGGGTCTCGCGGTTGCTCACCGTGTCGTAGACACAGTGGCCGGCGGTCGCCACCAGGTTCTTGTAGCCGCTCTGCACCGAGGTGGCCGAGCACCAGTGAGGCTTGCCGTCGCCGCCGATGAAGAACACCTTGCCGGTGGTCTTCGGCAGGTTGACGTTCTTCAGGGTCGCCGTGGAGGGCTTCTGGTCGCCGCTGGAGCCGACAACGCCGGCCTTGCTGTCGGCCGAAGCACCACCGGTCGAGACGTGACGCGTGGGGATGGTCGTCTCGACGTTGTACGGCGTCGCGTTGATCAGGTTTGCCCGGGCCTCGCCGAACCAGAACGCCGCCACCTGCTTGGCGGCGAAGTTCGTGTTCGCGAGGTTGATGGCCGGGATCTCGTCGGCGGCGTGAGCCGGCGCGGCGATGGCGGCGGAGGCCAGCAGGCCCGCCGCGATCCCGCCGAGGGCGAGAGTGCGCTTCATGGATTTCTCCCTGGTCTGTCGTGGGACGTCACTTGCGCCCCATGCGTCAGTGAAGGAACGAGGAGAAAGGTATAGGAGGAATAAGGGTGGTGTAAGTGGTCTCGGGGGGTTCGTTCTCCAGCCGCCAACCCCGCGGCATGGGCGCGTCAGGTGGCTCACGCGACGTTTTGGCTGATCATCTATGGACCGGTCCGACCGTCCTTACCTTGGGTAATGGAACGGTTCAGGATGGATGTGACGCAAATCACAGTTTGTGGTGAAACCGGGAAAGGTCCTAATGCCGTCAAAACGGTCACATCGCCAATGGGTCGCTGGAGCCGCTCGAGCCGTCCCCCTGGGCGAGCGCGCCGCACTTGCGAACCGCATGCCGCGTCGGCACTGCCGATGCCGCCTGCGGACCGGATCGGCTAGGCCCTCGGCGTCCTGACCATCGAGATCGATCTGGTCACCGACCCGCCGTTTGATCAGTCAGCGGCCCTGACGGCCATGTGACCTCTGGGCATGCGAAAAGGGCCCGGCCGGAGGCCGGGCCCTTCCCTTTATGGTCCAGTCAGAGCGTCAGAGAGCTAGTCTCAGACGATCTTGCCGGAAGCGAACTTCGCGGCGTACTGGTAGACGGCCAGGGTCTCACCGTCGAAGTACGGGGAGACGCTGGTGTCGATGCGCTTGTTGCCGTCGGTGTCGGAGACCGCGATGGTCACACCGTTCAGGTAACCAAGACGCTTGGTGCTGCTGTAGCGGTACAGCCAGGACGAGCCGATCGAGCCCTCACCGGTGAAGGAGGACTTGATCCCGACGAGCTCCTCGGCCTTCATGGACGGAGCGGCGGCCTTGAAGGTCTTGCCGTAGCTCCACTTGAGGGTCTTGCCGGTGAACTGGTAGTTGCCGTCCGGGTGCGACCCGCTCGGGTAACCGAAGACGAAGATCCCGGTGCCGATCTTCTGGTTGTAGGCCAGGCCCTGCCCACCGACGTTGGCGCCCAGGGTGCCGACGTCCTTCAGCGCGATGTCCACGAGGTGGCCACGCAGCTTGTAGTCGACGTCGAACAGGACCCAGAACTGGGCCTTGTAGTAGCCGTTGTCCTTCGTGTAGTAGAAGGACTTGCCGTCCGACGAGAAGCCGCCGTCGCCGTACTCCTGCTTGCTGACACGGGTGATGGTGAAGCCGGCCCGCCTGCCCAGCTTGACGTCGGTGCTCTCGCCGCGGACGAGCGCCTCGGTGTTCTCCTTCGCCCAGCCGGTCAGCCTGCAGAAGTCGTCCCAGCTGACGTAGCCCTTGACCGACTCCTCGCCCTTCTGGGCCAGGTGCCAGCGGTCGGGAACGGCCACGATGTCGCCGGCCCAGCCGGTGGTCTTGAGCTCGAGGTCCTTGCGGGCCTTCTCGGCCTCGGCCTTGGTCTCGAACGTGCGGTTGTCCACCCAGTTCTTGACCTTGTCGGTCGACACGCTGGTGGGCAGGACGCCGTTGTAGACGGTGACGAACGCGTAGTCGCGGTCGCCGTCCTCGTAGACGTCGTAGTCGTAGTGGGTGTACGCGGTCTTACCCACGTAGATGCCCCACGGGGTCTTGCCCTGGTAGTAACCCGGGATGAAGACCCACTTGTCCAGCGTGGCCTTGTTGGTCGCCGTGTCGTAGACACAGTGACCCGCGGTCGCGACCAGGTTCTTGTACTGGCTCTGCACGGCGGTCGCCGAGCACCAGTGCGGCTTGTTGTCGCCGCCGATGAAGAACACCTTGCCGGTGGTCTTCGGCAGGTTGACGTTCTTCAGGGTCGCCGTGGAGGCCTTCTGGTCGCCGCTGGAGCCCACGACGCCGGCCTTGCTGTCGGCCGAGGCACCGCCCGTGGAGACGTGCTTGGTCGGGATCGTGGTCTCGACGTTGTACGGCGTCGCGTTGATCAGGTTGGCCTTGTTCTGGCCGTACCAGAACGCCGCCACCTGCTTGGCGGCGAAGTTCGTGTTGGCCAGGTTGACGGCCGGGATCTCGTCGGCGTGAGCCGGCGCGGCGACGACGGCAGAGGCCAGCAGGCCCGCCGCGATCCCGCCGAGAGCGAGGGTGCGCTTCATGGGTTTCTCCCAGGTCTGTCGTGGGACGCCGCTTGCGCCCCATTCGTCAGTGAAGGATCGAGGAGAAAGCTATAGGAGAGTTTTCTGAGGCGTAAGCGATCGGCGGCTTGTGCTCGCAGCCGCCTCTGCTGTGCCGATCCCTCGTCCGGCTGCGTCCGGCGACGTTTTGGCTGATCACCAAGGGTGAGTTCCGGTCTTCCCTATACGGGCCATGAGTGCCTTGTGTGACGCAAATCACACTTCTGAGTGAAACCGGATGAGGCTCGCGTCCGTCAAAGCGGGCCTCTCGGGCCCCTCGGCGCGCTGACAGTCGCCCCTGGGAGGAGGCGAGGCGGTTTCCGGACATGCGAAAAGGGCCCGGCTGGAGGCCGGGCCCTTTCCTGTGGTCCAGTCAGAGCGTCAGAGAGCTAGTCTCAGACGATCTTGCCGGAAGCGAACTTCGCGGCGTACTGGTAGACGGCCAGGGTCTCACCGTCGAAGTACGGGGAGACGCTGGTGTCGATGCGCTTGTTGCCGTCGGTGTCGGAGACCGCGATGGTCACACCGTTCAGGTAACCAAGACGCTTGGTGCTGCTGTAGCGGTACAGCCAGGACGAGCCGATCGAGCCCTCACCGGTGAAGGAGGACTTGATCCCGACGAGCTCCTCGGCCTTCATGGACGGAGCGGCGGCCTTGAAGGTCTTGCCGTAGGCCCACTTGAGGGTCTTGCCGGTGAAGGCGTAGTTGCCGTCCGGGTGCGACCCGCTCGGGTAACCGAAGACGAAGATCCCGGTGCCGATCTTCTGGTTGTAGGCCAGGCCCTGCCCACCGACGTTGGCGCCCAGGGTGCCGACGTCCTTCAGCGCGATGTCCACGAGGTGGCCACGCAGCCTGTAGTCGACGTCGAAGTTGCCCCAGTAGGTCGCCTTGTACCAGCCGTTGTCCTTGGCGAAGTAGAAGGCCTTGCCGTCGGACGACCAGTGGTCGCCGCCGTTGCCGTACTCCTCCTTGGAGACCCGGCTGACCTCGGTGCCCCACGTCTTGTCGTCGTAGGTGGAGGTGCCGTTGTTCTTGGCCTGGTTCTCCAGGGTGGTCAGGTTCGCCGGGACGGCACCGCCGAGCTGCGCGGCAGTGGCGGGCGCCTTCGTCGAGTCCGGCGTGTGGAGGCGGACCCGCTTGGTGTAGTCCACCACGGGCACGATCTTGCCCGCGAAGCCGGTGCTCTTGAGCTCCAGCTCCTTCTGAGCCTTCTCCGCGTCGGCCATGGTCTCGAACGTGCGGTTGTCCACCCAGTTCTTGACCTTGTCGACGGCCACGTCGGTGACCTGGACGCCGTTGTAGACCGTCACGAACGCGTAGTCGCGGTCGCCGTCCTCGTAGACGTCGTAGTCGTAGTGGGTGTACGCGGTCTTACCCACGTAGATGCCCCACGGGGTCTTGCCCTGGTAGTAACCCGGGATGAACACCCAGTTGCCGAGGGTGTCCTTGTTGCTCACCGTGTCGTAGACGCAGTGACCCGCGGTCGCGACCAGGTTCTTCCACTGGCTCTGCACGGCGGTCGCCGAGCACCAGTGCGGCTTGTTGTCGCCGCCGATGAAGAACACCTTGCCGGTGGTCTTCGGCAGGTTGACGTTCTTCAGGGTCGCCGTGGAGGCCTTCTGGTCGCCGCTGGAGCCGACGACGCCGGCCTTGCTGTCGGCCGAAGCACCACCGGTCGAGACGTGACGCGTGGGGATGGTCGTCTCGACGTTGTACGGCGTGGCGTTGATCAGGTTCGCCTTGTTCTGGCCGTACCAGAACGCCGCGACCTGCTTGGCCGCGTAGTTCGTGTTGGCCAGGTTCACGGGCGGGGCGACGTCGGTGTCGGCGTGGGCCGGCGCGGCGACGGCGGCAGCGGCCAGCAGACCCGCTGCGATCCCGCCGAGAGCGAGAGTGCGCTTCATGGATTTCTCCCTGGTCTGTCGTGGGACGTCACTTGCGCCCCATCCGTCAGTAAGAGACGAGGAGAAAGGTATAGGAGAGTTAAGGGTGGTGTAAGGGCATTCGTGGCCTCTGTTCGCTCGATGCCGACCCCGCGTCAACCCGTCGTTCAAGCCTTCTGGTGCGTTTCCGCTGATCATTTACGGGGTACCGCAAACTTCTTGACCGACCCGAACAGCTGCAAATGTGATGCAGATCACAGGCTACGGTGAAACCGTGGGGTCGCCGTTCCCGTCCAAAATCGGCTCCTCCGGGCGCTGGGCGGCTGCCGGCTCGGCTCGCTCCCCGCATGCCCGGAACCGTCCACTTCTTCCGTCTCCGGAGCTTGGATGAAGGGCGGAGGCGGGCATCCCGCCCCTCGGTGAGGCGGCGCCGACTACGCATGGCTACCGCGTTCGCGGTCCCGCCGTCGCGCATGACCCCTGTCTTCGCCGCTGCGGCCGGCATGGATGCGGCGCACGCCGTCGGCGGGCGATGGCGTTTGGAACGATCCGTTCAAGCAGCGGCGGGAATTGAATCGGTCCAATCAGGGGGCTTGGATCGCATTCTCCGCCCGGCATTTGTCGGCACCTTGTCAAGGCGGACAGGGAGGAGCGGAACCCTTCTCGGTCATCCTGAAGGAATGATGCGAGCGCTTGTACTGGGCAGATCACTTACGTGCGCTTCAGCTCGGACCGAGCGGTTGGGCGATGCGGAAGGGCCTCGACTCACCAGCTCCACGCCGCGGGCGGGCGGGCAGGGCAGGGCGGCGTCCGTCTTCCTACGCCGGCGCCGCAGCGACGAGGCCGGGCATATGGGGCCCTCGCTCGCGGCATCCGGCTCTCGCCGGTCGAGTGGGGTCGCTCCCGCGCCCCCCCACGGGGCTGAGGCGTAGGGGCGACGACGCCTGCGTGGAGGAGGCACGCGCGCCGTACGGCGGGGGCGATGTTCCTCGCCCAGGGCGGCGTTCCGGAAGAAACGAAAGGGCCCGGATGGACAAGCCATCCGGGCCCTTCCTGAAGCCGTCAGGAGTCAGAAGACTCAGACGATACGGCCGGAAGCGAACTTCGCGGCGTACTGGTAGACGGCCAGCGTCTCACCGTCGAAGTACGGGGAGATGCTGGTGTCGATGCGCTCGTTGCCGTCCACGTCGGCGAGACCGATGGTCACACCGTTGAGGTAGCCGAGCCGCTTGGCGTTGCTGTAGCGGTAGAGCCACGGCGAACCGATCGAGCCCTCACCGGTGAAGGAGGACTTGACGCCCACGAGCTCCTCGCCCTTGATGGCTGGGACGCTCGCCTTGAACGTCTTGCCGTAGGCCCACTTCATGGTCTTGCCGGTGAACTGGTAGTTGCCGTCCGGCTCCGACCCGCTCGGGTAGCCGAACATGAAGATGTTCGTCCCGATCTTCTGGTTGTAGGCCAGGCCCTGACCGCCCACGTTGTCGCCGAGACGACCCACGTCCTTCAGGGCGATCTTCAGCGTGCCGTGCGGCCTGTGGTCGTTGCGGCTGTACGACGCCCAGAACGTCCGGGCGTAGTACTTGTACTTCGGCCGGTGGCCGTTGTCGTCGCAGTGGTCCCTGCCGCCGCCACGACGGTCGTTGTCGGCGGAGAAGGTGTCGCGGGGGCCGCGGTCGTCGTCGCACCAGTCGGGCTTGCCGGTCGGCTTGCCCGTGGGGGTGGCGCTCGGCGACGGCGACGGGGAGGCCGACGGGCTCGGGCTGGGGGAGGGCGACGGGCTGGCCGACGGCGACGGGGACGGGCTGTGCTTGGGGCCACCGGGGTTACCGGGGCCACCGCCGCCGGGGCCGCCCTTGAAGAGGACCACGTCGTCCGCGGCGGGCCTGCCGTGGTCGTGACCCGGGCCACCGTGGCCGTGGTCGTCGTTGTCCCAGACCTTCTTACGGAAGTACAGGGTCTTGCCGTCACCGCTGACGTACGAGTCGAAGCGGCTGTTGTACTGCCGCTCGCTGATCTCGCGGGTCTGGACACCCGTGCCCTTGGCCCAGGGGCCGTTGCCGGTGAGGTCCCTGCCCCTGTTCAGGGCCTGGAACTCGCGCACGGACAGGCGCTCGGTGCGGTGGTCGTCACGACCGTGGTGGTCGTCACGCCCGTAGCGGTCGTCGCGGCCGTGCTCGTCACGGTCGTTGCGCCCGCGGTCGTGTCCACGGTGGTCGTCACGGCCGTACCTGTCGTAGCTGACGCCGGTGACCTGGACGCCGTTGTAGACGGTCACGAACGCGTAGTCGCGGTCGCCGTCCTCGTACACGTCGTAGTCGTAGTGGGTGTACGCGGTCTTACCCACGTAGATGCCCCACGGGGTCTTGCCCTGGTAGTAACCCGGGATGAAGACCCACTTGTCCAGCGTGGCCCGGTTGCTGTCGGTGTCGTAGACACAGTGACCGGCGGTCGCCACCAGGTTCTTGTAGCCGTTCTGCACCGAGGTGGCCGAGCACCAGTGCGGCCTGTGGTCGGCGCCGATGAAGAACACCTTGCCCACGGTGCGGGGGAGGTTGACGTTCTTCAGGTTGCCGGTGGCGGCCTTCTGGTCGCCGCTCGACCCGACGACGCCGGGCTTGCTGCTGGCGGACGTCCCGCCGGTCGAGACGTGCTTCGCGGGGAGCTTGGTCTCGACGTTGTACGGGGTGGCGTTGATCAGGTTGGCCCGGGCCTCGCCGAACCAGAACGCCGCCACCTGCTGAGCCGCGAAGTTCGTGTTCGCGAGGTTGATGGCGGGAATCTGGTCGGCGGCATGGGCCGGTGAGGCGACGATGGCGGAGGCCAGGAGGCCGGCCGACACACCGCCGAGGGCGAGAGTGCGCTTCAAGGTGGATCTCCCTGGTCTGTCGTGAGGCGCCACTTGCGCCCCATGCGTCAGTGAAGGAACTAGGGAAGTTATAACGAAGAAACCCTCTGAAAACAGATATTTCAGAATTTCCTCTTCATGCCTACAGGGTCTCCACACTCCGCCGACGGCGGTGCCGCTGCGCACCGTCCGCCTCGTCTCCGCTGATCACGCAGCATCCGCGCGTCTCCGGCTTTGGGTACGCATGGACCGGTCCAAGAACAGGTGTGACGAAAATCACATCTAAATGGGCTTATTCATGCCGGTTGTGAATGAGTCAGCGACGGGTTGACGCGGCGTCCAATGGGCCGTCGAAAGCGTCAAAAGCGACAAATGGCAGAGATGGGCAGGTATTGTCCCTGATGAGGGCGTTTGTCAGCCTCAAATCCCGCCATGGTCCGGCCGGTTTCCGCCTCCATGGCGACGGCCATTCGAGTCTCGAGTGCCCTGGCGGCCGAACCGGGGGCGCAGGAAGTCTGCCGGATCAGTGGGTGGCCGCGTCGGAGGTGTCGAAGGGGACCAGAAGTGTGCGCAGCAGGGCGGCGAGGGCCTGCTGCTCGTGCTGTTCGAGACCCGCGAGCAGTTCGCGTTCGCGCCGAAGCAGGTCGGCGAAGGCGGCGTCCACGCGGTGCATCCCGGCGGGGGTCAGTCGCACCAGCACACCGCGCCGGTCCTCCGGGTCGGGGCGCCGGGTGACCAGCCCGGCGGCGGCCAGCCTGTCGATGCGGTTCGTCATCGTGCCCGAGGTCACCAGAGTGGCGCGCAGCAGCGCCCCCGGGCTCAGCTCGTACGGCTCGCCCGCGCGGCGCAGGGCCGTCAGCACGTCGAACTCCCACGACTCCATGTCGTGCGACGCGAAGGCCGCGCGGCGCTCGCGCTCCAGGTGCCGGCTCAACCGGGAGACTCGGCTCAGCACCTCGAGAGGCGTCACGTCCAGGTCCGGGCGCTCCTGCTTCCAGGCCGCGACCAGCCGGTCCACCTCGTCCTCGACGGGCCTAGAGAAGGTCATGGGCCGAGTCTAGCTTCTCTTGACATCGAGATATCTCGCGCGATATCGATTTATCTCGACGTCAAGATAATGGAGGAGGCCGCATGGGCGCGGACATCTGGGATCCGGAGGTCTACGAGCGGTACGCGGCCGAGCGTGGCCGTCCCTTCCACGAGCTCGTGGCCCGGGTGGGCGCCAGGTCGCCCGAGTATGTCGTCGATCTCGGCTGCGGCACCGGAGAGCTCACGGCGACCCTGTGTGACCGCTGGCCCGGTGCCCGGGTGCACGGCGTCGACTCCTCGCCCGCGATGATCGCCAAGACGCCGCCCGGGCCGACGTTCGAGGTGGCCGACGTCCGCGACTGGCGCCCGCCGCGCCCGGTCGACGTGATCGTCTCGAACGCGCTCCTGCAGTGGATTCCGGAGCACCCCGACCTGCTGCGCCGGTGGAGGAGCCACCTGACCGAGGGCGGCTGGCTCGCCTTCCAGGTGCCCGGCAACTTCCACGCGCCGAGTCACGCCGTCGTGCGCGAGCTGTGCCGTACGACCTGGCGGGAGGAGCTGGGCGACGTGCCGCGGGGCGTGCCGGTCGGGGATCCCGCCGACTACGTGGACCTGCTCGCCGGTCTGGGCTTCACCGTGGACGCGTGGGAGACGACCTATGTACATGTCCTGCCCGGGGAGGACCCGGTGCTCGGCTGGATCAAGGGCACGGCCCTGCGGCCCATGCTCGACCGGCTGCCGCCCGAGCGCCACGCCGACTTCCTGGCCGACTGCGCCCGGGCCCTGCGGGCCGCCTACCCGCCCAGGCCGTACGGCACGCCGTTCCCGTTCCGGCGGATCTTCGTGGCCGCGCATCTGTGAGGCTTGTTCACCTTAGCGTGGCAGTATGACCGCCAACCGGGATATCCAGGGGGAACGGTGGCGCTGGAGATCGAGGACAAGTTCGACGTTCCGGAGGGCTTCGCCCTGCCCGACCTCGGCGGCGTGCCGGGATGTGAGGGGGTGTCCGAGCCGCTCTCACACCGGCTGACCGCGGTCTACTTCGACACCCCCGACCTGCGGCTGGCGGCCCGGGGCGTCACCCTGCGCCGGCGGCGCGGCGGAGACGACGAGGGCTGGCACCTCAAGCTGCCCAAGGCCAAGGGCGCCCGTCAGGAGATCACCCGGCCGCTCACCCGCAGCGCAAAGGTGGTGCCCGCCGAGCTGGCGAGCCTCGTCCTCGCGTACACGCGGGGCGCCCCGCTCGCGCCGGTGGCCCAGCTGGAGACCCGCCGGGGGATCACCCGGCTGCTCGGTCCGGCCGGCACGGTGCTCGTGGAGATCGCCGACGACCGGGTGAAGGGCACGGTGCTCGGCGACGAGCCGGTGGTGCGGCGCTGGCGCGAGGTCGAGGCCGAGCTCAAGGAGGGCGAGCGCGACCTCCTCAAGAAGGTGGCCAAGCGGCTGCGCAAGGCGGGCGCCGCTCCCGCGGACAGCGCGAGCAAACTCGCGCGCGTCCTGGGGGACCGCATACCCGCGCCGCCGCCGAGGACCCGGCCCGAGCCCGATTCGGCAGGAGAGGTCGTCGTCGCCTACCTCCGCGCTCACGCCGACGCGCTGATCGCGCAGGACCCGCACGTACGGCTCGGCGAGGAAGACGCCGTCCACAAGGCCAGGGTCGCCTGCCGCCGCCTGCGCAGCGCGCTCAAGGCGTTCAAGCGGATCGTCGTCGGCACCGAGCACATCCAGGGGGACCTCCAGGAGGAGCTCAAGTGGCTCGGCGAGGTGCTGGGCGAGGCCCGTGACCTGGAGGTCATCCGGGCCCGCTTCGCCACCCGTCTCGACGGTCTCGACCCCCGTTTCGTCACCGCCGACGCGCGCCGCAGGCTGGGCGACGACCTGCTGGCCAGGGAGCACGACGCGTACGAGCGCATCCGGCGCGCGCTCAGCGAGGACCGTTACTTCGCGCTGCTCGACGCCCTCGACGCACTGGCCGCCGACCCGCCGCTGACGGCCACGGCGGCCAAGAACGCGGACAAGGCCCTGCCGAAGATCGTGGACAGGAACTGGCGGCGGGTGACCGACGCCTACGAAGCGGCGCGGTGCATGGAGGAGGGCGAGGAACGGGAGACGGCCATGCACGACGTGCGCAAGGCCGCCAAGCGCGCCCGATACACGGCGGAGGCCGCCGGCATGTCCGGCGCGGCCGAGCGCGCCAAGCAGGTGCAGGAGGTGCTCGGACGGCACCAGGACGGCGTCGTCGCCCAGGGCGTGCTGCTTGAGGAGGCCGGAAGGGCGCGGCAGGCCGGGGAGGACACCTTCACCTACGGTGTGCTGGCGGGCATCGAGAGCGCCGAGGCGGCCCGGGCGCAGGAGGAGTTCCCCGCAGTCTGGTCCCGCCTCGCCTGACACCCCGCCCGACACCCCGCCTGACCCTGCCGCCTGACCGCGCTGGTCGTCTCAGGTCGCGTACCGCGCTGCGGGTCTCAGGTCGCGTACCGCGCTGCCGGTCTAGGTCGCGTAACGCTCCAGGCTCACGACGTGGTCGCCCGCGCCGGCGGTGCCGTGGCCCGGATCGGCGGCTGGGTCTCTGTCGGCGGCGCGGTCTCTGCCGACGGCGCGGTGGAGCACGGCGAAGCCGCCCTTGGCGAGGGCGTGGTCGGCGGTCCGCACCCCGCGCAGCGCCTCGCCGGCCATGCCCAGCAGCTCGGGCAGGACCTTGCCGTGGCTGCACAGCACCGCGGGCACGGGCGCGGCCAGCAGACCGCGCACGGTGCGTTCCGCTTCGCGCGGGTCGTAGCCGCTCTCCGACAGCGCCGTCTGCTCGCGCATCTCCAGCCCGTGCCGCTCGGCGTACGGCCTGAGCGTCTGCGTGCATCGCCTGCTGTGCGAGCTGACCAGGACGGACGGGCGATAGGCCCCCAGCACCGTGGCCAGGACCTCGGCCTGGGCGCGGCCGCGCTCGTCCAGCGGGCGCCGGTCGTCGTCGCCCTTCCACTCCTGCCGGGAGCCCGCCAGCGCGTGCCGCAGCAGGATCAGTGGCGTGGTGACGAGGGGAGCGGCGCCGACGGCGCGCAGCAGGCTGCGGTCCCAGGCGTAGGTGAGGCGCCGCCGTGCCTCCTCGATCGGCAGCCACGCCACCTCGTCGACCTCGTCGCCATCGGCCGCGACCTGGTCGCCGAGAGCGTGGGCGAGCCAGTAGTCCACCCGCTTGAGCCGGCCGTCGTGCAGGTAGTGCACGGGCGGGAGCGCGCGGCCGAGCACGACCCGCAGGCCGATCTCCTCCCGCACCTCGCGCAGGGCCCCCGCGATCACGTGCTCGCCGTGCTTGAGCTTCCCCTTGGGCAGGCTCCAGTCGTCGTACGCCGGGCGGTGCACGAGGGCGACCTCCGGGTCGTCCTCGTCCCCCCGCCAGACGACCGCTCCGGCCGCCCTGATCATGCCCTTGGCCATACCCCTGACCATGCCCTCGGCCGTCACTCCGTCACATCGTCCACGGTTCGCCAGCGTCTCCCGGCGATCAGGTGGTGCTGCAGATCGACCTCGCCCCGGTGACGCAGCCACTTGCCGTCGGAGTGCAGCGTCCACGCGGTGGTGGTGTCCAGGAACGCCAGGTCGAGCAGATCGGACAGATACCTGCGCTGCTGCGGACTGGTGACCTTGACCAGCGCCTCGACCCGCCGGTCCAGATTGCGGCGCATCAGGTCGGCGCTGCCGATCCAGATCTCCGGCCGCCGCCCTCCGCCGAACTCGTACACCCGGGAGTGTTCGAGGAAGCGGCCGAGCACGCTGCGTACGCGGATGTTCTCCGACAGGCCGGGCACGCCCGGGCGGAGCGTGCAGATGCCGCGCACCCACAGGTCCACCGGCACTCCCGCCTGCGAGGCGCGATACAGCGCGTCGATGATCGGCTCGTCCACCATCGAGTTGGTCTTGATCCGGATCCGGGCCGCGCGGCCCGCCCCGCGGTGGGCGATCTCCTGCTCGATCCGGGCGAGCAGGCCGCGGCGCAGCGAGTCGGGCGCGACCAGCAGCCGGCGATACTCGGACTGGTGGGAGTAGCCGGTCAGGTGGATGAACAGGTCGGTGACGTCCTCGCCCACCTGCGGGTCGGCGGTGAGCAGGCCGAAGTCCTCATACTGCCGGGCCGTCTTCGGGTTGTAGTTGCCGGTGCCGATGTGGCAGTAGCGCCGCAACTCGCCGCCCGCCTCCTGGCGGACCACCATCGACAGCTTGCAGTGCGTCTTGAGACCGAGCACGCCGTAGACCACATGGCACCCGGCCGTCTCCAGCTTGCGCGCCCAGGAGATGTTCGCGTGCTCGTCGAACCTCGCCTTGATCTCCACCACGACCACGACCTGCTTGCCCGCCTCGGCCGCGTCGATCAGCGCGTCCACGATCGGCGAGTCGCCGCTGGTGCGGTAGAGGGTCTGCTTGATCGCCAGCACGTCCGGGTCGGCCGCCGCCTCCTCCACGAACCGCTGCACGCTCGTCGCGAACGAGTCGTACGGGTGGTGGATGAGGATGTCGCGCTCGCGCAGGACGGCGAACAGGTCGTCCTCGGCGCTGATCGCCTCCGCCGGGACGAACGGCCGGTAGTGCAGCTCCGGGCGATCGAGGTCGGCGATGGCGTGCAGCCCGGTCAAGTCGAGCGGCCCGGGCAGGCGGTAGATCTCGTTGTCGGACACGCCGAGCTCGTCCACGAGCAGTTCCAGCACCTGGGGGGTGATGGTGTCCTCGACCTCCAGCCGCACCGGCGGCCCGAAACGGCGGCGCAGCAGCTCGCGTTCCAGCGCCTTCATGAGGTTCTCCGTGACGTCCTCATCGACCTCGAGGTCCTCGTTCCTGGTCACCCGGAAGACGTGGTGCTGCACGACCTGCATGCCCTTGAACAGCTCGCCCAGGTGGGCCGCGATCACGTCCTCCAGCGGGACGAACCGGTTCGGCGAGGCCGTCACGAACCGCGGGAGCTGCGAGGGGACCTTCACCCGCGCGAACACCGTGTGGCCGTCCTCCGGGTTCCGCACGGTTACGGCCAGGTTCAGCGAAAGACCCGAGATGTACGGGAACGGGTGGGCGGGATCGACGGCCAGCGGTGTCAGGACCGGCCGGATCCGCTCACGGAAGAGCTTGCGCAGCGCCGTCCGCTCGTCCCTGGCGAGGTCGTCCCAGCGGACGATCGCGATGCCCTCCTCCGCGAGCTCCGGGCAGATGCGGTCGTGGAAGACCGCCGCGTGCCTGCGCGCGAGCTCGTCGGCGACCGTCGCGATCCGCGACAGCGCCTCGCTCGGCTTCAGCCCGCCCGTCGTCCGCAGCAGCAGGCCGGTCGCCATCCGCCGTTTGAGCCCGGCCACCCGTACGCGGAAGAACTCGTCCAGGTTGCTCGCGAAGATCGCGAGGAACCTCACGCGTTCGAGCAGCGGCACCGAGGAGTCCTCCGCCAGCTCCAGGACGCGCTCGTTGAACTGGAGCCAGCTCTCCTCCCGGTTGAGGAATCGCTCGTTGGGCAGCGGGGCGCGCGCGGGGAGGTCGGCCTCTTCCGGCTCATGTGCGGGGGAGCTTTGGGCGGACATATAACGAAATATGCCCTAAGTCGTTGAACGGAACGTTAACTTCACCGCAACGAAAGCGTCAGGCCGGTTTCGGCGGGCCGCGTTCTCCCTGATCGCCGCGCCTCCCGCGCATCGGCGACCGCCGCCACGAACCGCCTCCCGTGCGTCGCCGACCGCCTCCCGCGAGCCGCTTCCCGTGCGTCGCCGGCCGCCGCCACGAGCGGCTTTCCGCGGTGTCCCGGCGAGCTCCCCCGAGTCGCAGGCGGGGCGGTCAGATCTCCCCGTGCTGCTGCCGGTCGAGCCCCTTCGCCCGCTCGCGCTGCAGGCGTTCCAGTTCCTTGGCCCGCTCGCGCTGGCGGCGTTCGAGCTCCTTGGCGCGTTCGCGCTGCTCTCGCTCCTGCGCCTTCTCCTGCTCGCGGCGGAGCTTCTCCTGCTCCTTCGTCTGCCGTTCGAGCTCCTTGGCGCGTTCGCGCTGCTCGCGTTCCTTGGCCTTCTCCAGCTCGCGCTGCTGGCGTTCGAGCTGCTTGGCGCGTTCGCGCTGCTCTCGCTCCTGCTCGCGGCGAAGCTTCTCCTGCTCCTTCGAATCGCGCTCGGCGGGTCTCGCCGTACGGGTCTCCGCGGCGGGGGACAGGACCAGGCCGCGTGTCGCGGCGGTGAGCGCGGGATTGGGATCGAGGCCGGTCAGGCCGTTCCAGGACAGGTTCACCAGGTGGGCGGCGACCTCCTCGCGGCGCGGCTTGCGCACCTCGAGCCACCACTGGCCGGTGAGAGCGGTCATCCCCACGAGCATCTGGGCGTACATCGGCGCGAGCTTGGGGTCGTAGCCGCGCTCCACGAACTCGTCCGCCAGGACGTCCTCCACCTGGCTGGCGATGTCGCTGATCAGGCTGGCGAAGGTGCCCGTACCCGAGGCGGCGTGGGAGTCTCGGACCAGGATGCGGAAGCCCTCGCTGCTCTCCTCGATGTACTGAAGGAGGGCGAGCGCGGCCCGCTCCAGCTTGACGCGGGCGTGCGAGGCCGACAGAGCCTGGGTGACCAGGCTGAGCAGGCGCTGCATCTCCCGGTCGATGACGACGGCGTAGATGCCCTCCTTGCCGCCGAAGTGCTCGTACACCACGGGCTTGGACACCTTGGCGCTGGCCGCGATCTCCTCGACCGAGGTGCCGTCGAAGCCCTTGTCCGCGAACAGGGCACGGCCGACCTGGATCAGCTGCTCGCGCCGCTCCGCGCCGGTCATGCGTCTTCGGGATCGAGAGGACTCGCTCACGGGTTCCATCATGGCGGGTGCGGCGGCCCGGACCCGGCTCGGGCCGGTCGCCGTCTTACGGGGAGAAGGCACCGGACGCGCCGGTACGGCCACCGCGGAGGCGGGGGCCGTACGAGTGCCGGTGCCGGCGGGTGCCGGGAGGGCGGATGTGGCGGGCACCGCCGGAGAAGACGGTGCCGATGCGGGGGGCGGTGTGAGGGACAGGGCCGCCGCGTTCCGGAGAGCGACCCTGCCGTCAGCGCTGACTGAGTCGTCAGGCAATTCGCTTCGCCGCCAGCCGCTCCGGGGTCGGCCAGCGCACGTCGTGGGCCCATCCGGCCTTCTCGAACCAGCGGATCAGGCCCGCGCTGAGGTCGATCTGGCCCTTGAGTGCGCCGTGCCGGGCGCAGGTGGGGTCGGAGTGGTGCAGGTTGTGCCACGACTCGCCGAACGACGGGATGGCCAGCCACCAGACGTTGCGGGACTTGTCGCGCGACTCGAACACCTCCTCGCCGAACACGTGGCAGATGGAGTTGATCGACCAGGTGACGTGGTGCAGCAGCCCGATCCGCATCAGCGTGCCCCAGAAGAACGCGGTCAGCGCGCCCTGCCAGGACCAGGTGATCAGACCGCCGAGGACCGGCGGGAGCAGCAGGGAGGTGATCGCCATCGTGGGGAACCACCGGTGCAGCTTCATGATGTCCGGGTCCTTGAGCAGGTCCGGGGCGTACTTGGCGCGGTTGACGCGCTCGACCTCGAAGAGCCAGCCCACGTGCGCGTACAGCAGGCCCTTGCACATCGACTTGAAGCCGGGCCCGAACCGCCACGGCGAGTGCGGGTCGCCCTCCTTGTCGGAGAACTTGTGGTGCTTGCGGTGGGCGGCGACCCAGTCCAGCACCGACATCTCCAGCGAGAGGCTGCCGGCGATCCCGAGGGCGATCTTCAGAGGCCGGTTGGCCTTGAACGAGCCGTGTGTGAAATAGCGGTGGAACCCGACCGTGACCCCCAAGCCGGACACGACGTAGAACACGGCGGCGATCGCGATGTCCGTCCAGCCCAGGCCCCATCCCCAGGTGAACGGCACCGCGGCGATCACCGCGAGGATCGGAAGGCCGACGACGAGTGCGAAGACGACCAGATCGGCTTTGCTCTTGCCTTCCGGCTCGAACTCCGGCTTCGGCTGTGGTGAGGGACGTTCGGTCAGGACGGTCATGGGCTACCTCACGAGATGGGGAAGATTGTCTGGCTACGGAACCGTAACCTACGCCATCGTAAGTTAGGAATCCCTAAGAGCGAATGTGTGGAAGGTGACGCTCCGGGCCACATCTGGTGGCGAATCCACGCCTTGCACCAACGGACGGCCATCTGGTAGTGCCTCGTACTCACTTCCGGCCGCGTCGCCGATGCCGCGGCGTCCACGCCGACCTGCCCGAAATGTCCTCTCGGTAACATCCGGATTCGCCGTACTTCAGGCCATACGTGGGCGTGTCAGGCGGGCGGGGGCGGGGGCGGCGGCGACGGCGGCCGGGGCGTGCACCGTGAACCGGCCGCGGTAGCGGTAGGGGTCGACGGAGATCCGCTCGGAGATGTAGCGGATGCATGAGGTCGGCGCCGGGCGGCTCGCGGGGCGTGAAGCGCGGCCCGTTCGGGCTGTGCAGGCGCAGCCGGTCGACACGGAACGTGCGCCGGCGATCGCGGTGGGCGCGGCCGGGTCCACGGTCGCGGCCCGGCCCGCCAGAGGAACCGTGACCGACCGGAGGTCGCCGACGTGGTGCCGGAGCCGGGACGGGAGGACCTGCTCGAGCCTGGCGAGGGCGCGCGCCGTCGCCGGCCCGCTCCGTACGTGCTGAATTTTGGGGGCGCGCGCCAGGGGGACGGCTCTGTATCCTGAGTGCGGATTCCGGCGGCTGCCGGAACCCGGCAAAACGGCACTTCGCGCCCTTCCCGGGTCGTCTAGGGGCAAGACTACAGATTTTGGTTCTGTCAACGGAGGTTCGAATCCTCCCCCGGGAGCCTGTTCATTCGGCCGTCCGAGCCCCAGGGGGGCTGGTTCCCTTCCGGGGTACGGCAGGTAAGCTCACCTTGTCGAGCGGGTGACCGTGCGGTTCCTGGGTACTTGGACGCGTGGGAAGCCGCACCCGATTTGTACAGTCACGATCCGTGTAGTAAGCCGCGACGCCGAGGGAGCCTCAGTCCGTGAGTGTGCCGCGCCCGGCAGCCGTGATCGTCCTCGCCGCCGGCGAGGGCACCCGGATGAAATCGAAAACCCCCAAAGTCCTGCACGAGGTCTGCGGCCGAACGCTCGTCGACCACATGCTCGCCGCCGCACGCGGCCTGTCGCCCGAGCGGCTGATCGTGGTCATCGGGCACGCGCGCGAGCAGGTCGGCGCCCATCTCGCGACGACCTCCGTGGACGCCCGTACGGTCGTCCAGGACAAGCAGAACGGCACCGGCCACGCCGTGCGCACCGCGCTCGAAGCCGAGGGCCCGATCGACGGCACCGTCCTGGTGACGTACGGCGACACGCCGCTGCTGCGCACCGAGACCCTGGCGGCCCTGCTCGAACGGCACGCCGCCGACGGCAACGCCGTCACGGTGCTGACCGCCGTCGTCCCCGACCCGACCGGCTACGGCCGGATCGTGCGTGCCGAGGACGGCGCGGTGCTGGAGATCGTCGAGGAGAAGGACGCGACCCCCGAGCAGCGTGCGATCGCCGAGATGAACTCGGGTGTGTACGCCTTCGACGGCGCGCTCCTGGCCGACGGCCTGAAGCGGATCGGCGCCGCCAACGCCCAGGGCGAGGAGTACCTGACCGACGTGCTGGCCATCCTCCGCGAGGACGGCCACCGGGTGGGCGCGCACGTGGCCGCCGACCACGCCGAGGTCGAGGGCGTCAACGACCGCGTCCAGCTCGCCTTCGTCCGGCGCGTGCTCAACGACCGCATCCTGCAGGCGCACATGCGCGCCGGGGTGACCGTCGTCGACCCGCCCAGCACATGGGTCGACGCCGGGGTCGAGATGGAGCCAGACGCCGTGATCCACCCCGGCACCCAGCTCAAGGGCGCCACCAGGATCGGGGCGGGAGCCGAGGTCGGGCCGGGCAGCACGCTGACCGACACGGTCGTCGGCGAGGACGCGATCGTGCGCAACACCGTCGCCGACGGCGCGGAGATCGGTCCCGGCGCCGCCGTGGGCCCCTTCGCCTACCTGCGCCCCGGCACCGTGCTCGGCGCCAAGGGCAAGATCGGCGCGTTCGTCGAGACCAAGAACGCGCGGATCGGCGAGGGCTCCAAGGTCCCGCACCTGACGTACGTCGGCGACGCGACCATCGGGGTCGGCTCGAACATCGGTGCCGCCTGCGTCTTCGTCAACTACGACGGCGTCTCCAAGCACCACACTGTCGTGGGCGACCACGTGCGCGTGGGCAGCGACAACATGCTCGTCGCCCCGGTCACGATCGGCGACGGAGCGTACACGGCCGCCGGATCCGTGATCACATCCGACGTGCCGCCCGGGGCGATGGCGGTCGCCCGCGGCAAACAGCGCAACGTCGAGGGCTGGGTGACGCGCCGCCGCGCCGGCACCAAGTCGGCGGAGGCGGCCCGGCGGGCGATCGAAGCCCGCGACGCGGCCGCGGCGAACGGCGGAGACCCTGCCGGTGATTAGGGCCGGTGATTAGGGCCGGTGATTAGGGCCGGCGATTAGGACCACCTGCGGCCCGCCTCCCCGCGGGCCGTACGGGGACAGGTAAGAGTACGAGGCGCGGTCTGACCGCGTAGCGCCGAAGGGCCAGGCCAGGAGGACACCGTGACCGACCACATCGACCGGGCGAAGGGGTTTGCGAGCCCCGGGCGAGGCGAGGGAACGGCGTTACGGCCGGCCCGGCCCCAGAACCAGGCCCGGTACGGCGAACAGGCTCGACACGCGAGGAGCGCGGCATGAGCGGCAAGAAGACGACCGGTGAGCGGAACCTGATGTTCTTCTCCGGCCGGTCCCACCCCGAACTGGCCGACGAGGTCGCGAACGCCCTCGGCGTCGAGATCACACCGACGGCGCTGCGTGACTTCGCCAACGGCGAGATCTACGTGCGATACCTGGAGTCCGTGCGCGGCTGCGACGCCTTCGTCATGCAGAGCCACACCGCGCCGATCAACCAGTGGATCATGGAACAGCTGATCATGGTGGACGCCCTCAAGCGCGCCTCCGCCAAGCGGGTCACCGTGATCATGCCGTTCTACGGCTACAGCCGGCAGGACAAGAAGGGCCGCGGCCGCGAGCCCATCACCGCCAGGCTGATGGCCGACCTGTTCAAGCAGGCGGGCGCCGACCGGATGATGTCCATCGACCTGCACACCTCGCAGATCCAGGGCTTCTTCGACGGTCCGGTGGACCACCTGTTCGCCCTGCCGGTGCTGATCAACTACCTGCGCGGCAAGCTCGACCCGGAGACCACCACGATCGTCTCTCCCGACACCGGCCGCGTACGGCTGGCCGAGCGCTGGTCCGACAGCCTGGGCACGCCGGTGGCGTTCATCCACAAGCGGCGCGACCTCGACGTGGCCAACCAGGTGAAGGTGCACGAGGTGGTCGGCAAGGTGCGCGGCAGGACCTGCGTGCTGATCGACGACATGATCGACACGGGCGGCTCGATCTGCAAGGCGGCCGACGCGCTGTACGAGCACGGCGCGACCGACGTCATCGTGGCCGCCACGCACGCCATCTTCTCCGACCCGGCCGTGGACCGGCTCAAGAACTCCCGCATCTCCGAGGTGGTCGTGACCAACACGCTGCCCATCCCGGAGGAGAAGAGGTTCGACAGCCTCACGGTCCTGTCGATCGCCCCGCTGATCGCCCGGGCGATCACCGAGGTCTTCACCGACGGCTCCGTCACCAGCCTCTTCGAGGGCGACAGCTGAGCGGTGCGGGCCCCCGGTCTGGTCGGACGGCCGTCCGGGGGCCCGCGCGCGCCCTTCAGTAGAGGGCCTTCATCGCCTCCCGCACCTCCTTGAGGGTGTCGTCGGCGATGGCGTTGGCCCACTCGTTGCCGTCGCGAAGCACCCGGCGGATGTGGGCGCGGTCCAGGGCCAGCTCGGCGCGCCGTGCCCGGATGGGCGCGAAGTGATCGTTGACCGCGTCGGTGACGACGGCCTTCAGCGCGGCCGCTCCCCGGCCGCCGATCTCCTCGGCCACCTCGTGCGGGTCGCGGTCCAGGCACAGCGCGGCCAGAAGGACCAGGCTGGAGACCTCGGGCCGGGCCACCGGGTCGTACGTGATGTGGCGGTCCGCGTCGGTCTTGGCGCCGCGGATCATCCGGGCGGTCTCGTCGGCGGTCGCGGCCAGGGCGATGGCGTTGCCCCGGCTCTTGCTCATCTTGCCTCCGTCGGTGCCGAGCAACAGCGGGGCCGCGGACAGCAGAGCCTCCGGCTCGGGGAACACCGGACCGTAGCGGCTGTTGAAGCGGCGTGCGACGGTGCGGGCCACCTCTAGATGAGGCAGCTGATCCTGACCGACGGGCACGAGGCCGGCCTTGCAGAACAGGATGTCGGCGGCCTGATGGACCGGATAGGTGAACATCAGCCCGCTGACCGCCGACTGACTCGAGTGGGCGATCTCGTCCTTGACCGTGGGGTTGCGGCCCAGCTCCGCGACGGAGACCAGGCTGAGGAACGGCAGCAGCAACTGGTTCAGCGCGGGGACCGCGCTGTGCGTGAAAACGGTGGCCCGGTCCGGGTCGATGCCCACGGCCAGGTAGTCGAGCACCAGGTCCTCCACGTGCTCCGCGAGCCGGTCGGCGACGTCGCGGTCGGTCAGGACCTGGTAGTCCGCGACGAGCACCATCATGTCCACGCCCAGGTTCTGGAGGCGGACGCGGTTGTGCAGGGTGCCGAAATAGTGCCCCAGGTGCAGCCGCCCGGTGGGGCGGTCCCCGGTCAGCGCGCGGAACCGTCCGGGCCGCTCATGGATCTGTCTCTCCAGCTCGGCGCTGCGGCGCCGGGCGGCCGGTACGCCGAGCTCGTCGTCGTCCGGAGTGGTGTCGAGGATCGTGGTCACGTGTTCTCCCTTGGTAGGTGGTCCGCCGTTCCGACGGCGACCCCTCGTTCAGGGAGCACGAAAAAGGGCCGTCCATCCGAACGGCCCGGTCGTACGCGTGTGAGATGGCCGCTCCTACGTGGAGCGCCACCAGCCCTGACACAACGTACGAATCACGCGGCCAGTGTAACGGCCACCAAGGGACTGTCGGCAAGACGGTAGAGTGGTGGGGTTGCGCTCGTAACGCCTTCCGCTAGGGCGGGTGAGGGGGAGCGCGTCAATCCGCCGACGAGCATCCCTAGGAGATGTGCCGTGTCCGAAGTACGTATCGCCGCCGAGCTTCGCAACGAGTTCGGCAAGGGCGCCGCCCGCAAGATCCGCCGGGGGAACAAGGTCCCCGCCGTCCTCTACGGCCACGGCACCGAGCCCAAGCACCTGACCCTCCCCGGCCACGAGCTGCTGCTCGCGCTGCGCACGCCCAACGTGCTCATCCGCCTGCAGGGCGAGGGTGTGGACGAGATCGCGCTGCCCAAGGGCGTCCAGCGCGACCCGATCAAGGGCTTCCTGGAGCACGTCGACCTGCTGCTGGTCAAGCGCGGCGAGAAGGTCACCGTCGAGATCCCGGTCACCGTCGCCGGCGACCCGATCGGCAGCGCCATCGTCGAGCAGCAGCTCGTCACGATCTCGGTCGAGACCGAGGCGACCCACATCCCGACCGGCGTCGAGGTGGACGTGGACGGCAAGGACGCCGGCTTCGCGGTGCACGCGAGCGACCTGAAGCTGCCGAACGGCACCACGCTGGCGGGCGACCCCGAGGCCCTGGTGCTGCAGGTGATCGGCGCCCCGGCCGCCGAGCTGCCCGAGGAGGGCGAGGCCGCCGAGGGCGAGAGCGCCGAGGCCGCCGAGTAGGACCTGTTCGTGAGAGAGTCCTCCACAGGGTGTCCTGTGGAGGACTCTTCCATGTGGGGAAAGACAGCGGAGGAGACAGCGATGTCCGACACGTCCGCGCAGCGGTGGCTGGTGGCGGGCTTGGGCAACCCCGGGCCGGAGTACGCCGGGAACCGGCACAACGCGGGCTTCATGGTGCTCGACGAGCTGGCGGCCCGGGTGGGCGGGCGGTTCAAGGCGCACAAATCGCGGGCCGAGGTGGTCGAGGGCCGCCTGGCCGCGCTCCCGGTCGTGCTGGCCAAGCCGCTGTCGTTCATGAACCTGTCGGGTGGCCCGGTGAAGGCGCTGGCCGACTTCTACAAGGTGACCCCCGACCGGGTGATCGTGGTCCACGACGAGCTGGACATCCCGTACGGGGCGCTGCGCGCGAAGACCGGCGGCGGGGACAACGGCCACAACGGCCTGAAGTCGATCACGAAGTCGCTCGGCACGCGCGACTACCCGCGGATCAGGTTCGGCATCGGCCGCCCGCCGGGCCGCATGGACGCGGCGACGTTCGTGCTGCGCGACTTCGCCACGGCCGAGCGCAAGGACCTGCCGTTCCTCGTCGACCGGGCGGCCGACATGGTGGAGTCGCTGATGACCGCCGGTCTGGAGGCGACGCAGAACCGCTTCCACGCCGCCGACCTCAATCCGGCGAAGCCTCCCCGCTGAGATCCGGCGAGGCCGCCCCGCCGACGCGGCTCGCGTCGCGCCCGCGGGCGGCGCCCGGCCACAGCATGAGGTTCTGCAGCAGTTCCGCCTGCTCGATGGCGTCGTCGAGCGCGTTGTGGGTGTGCGGGCGCCGCGCCCGCACCTCGCGCGGCATCTGGCGCTTGGTTGCCCAGGCCACCGGCACCACGGCCTTGGCGGCGTACAGCGTCTTGATGTCGATGCACCGGGAGTGGCCGAAGGGCGACTGCCCGGTGAAGCGGAGGAAGTACCAGTACATCCACATCCAGTCGTACGACAGCGGGAAGGCCGCGAGCACCGGCAGGTCGTCGCCGCAGACCTCGCGCACCCAGGCCGCCGCCTCCGTCATCGCCTCGGTCGGGTCGCGTCCCTCACGCAGCAGCGTCGCCCGGTCGAGGCCGCTCACCGCCAGCGCCTCCGCCACCCAGTCGTCGCTGATCGGCCGTAACTCCGCGTAGAACGTCAGGGACTCCGGGTCGGTCCGCTCGAACCGCCGCCCGGTCATCCGGCCGGCCACGGTCATGCCGAAGCTGACCATCGAGTACGGCCCCGGAATCGGGCCGTCCGCCTCGACATCAACCGATATGTACGTTTCGGCTTTCAACGAATCTCCCTGAGACGCCGGGGTGAGGCCGCTAGCATTCCATCACCGTCGGTATTGACAGGATTACGGGGGGCGATGGTGCTGGACGGTGACACGTCCTCGGTCGCCGTCGGCACGTCCCGGGACTCGCCCGCCCATCCGATGCCGCGGCCTCCCGAGTGGGCCGTCCGGTATCGGCTCACCGCGGCCGTCTGCGACATCGTGGGCGCCCTTCTCGCGGGGGTCACCGCCGTGGTGATCCGGTTCGGCGAGGTTACTCCGTACGTGATGCCCTATGTGATGGCGAGCGCCGCGCTGCCCGCCGTCTGGGCGGTGATCCTGGTGCTGAGCCGGGCGTACGAGCCGCGCCTGATCGGCGTGGGGGCCGAGGAGTTCCGCCGGGTCGCACGGGGCGGCTTCACCTTGATCGCGGGTGTCGCGATCGCGGCGTACGCGTCGAAGACCGAGATCGCCCGCGGCTACGTGCTGATCGCGCTGCCGCTCGCCACCGTGATCACCCTCGGGGCGAGGTACGGCCTGCGGCAGCGGCTGCACCGCAGGCGGGCCAGGGGCGAGGGCTGCATGCGCAGGGTCGTGGTGGTGGGCCACCGGGCGGCGATCGCCGAGCTGGTCGGCACCTTCCGCAGGGAGCGCTACCACGGGATGGAGGTGGTGGCCGCCTGTGTGCCCACCGGCGCCGCCGGCCGGGTCGCGGACGTGCCGGTGCTCGGCGACTTCACCGACGTGCCGCTGGTGGTCGAGCAGGTCCGGGCGGACACGGTGGCGGTGCTCGCCTGTCCCGAGCTGGACGGCACTGCGCTGCGCAGGCTGGCCTGGCGGCTGGAGCGGACGCGCACCGACCTCGTGGTGGCGCCCGCGCTGATGGAGGTGGCCGGCCCGCGGATCGCCATCCGCCCCATCGCCGGGCTCCCGCTGCTGCACGTGGAGCATCCCGAGCTGGCGGGAGGGCGCCGGCTGGTCAAGGGCGTGTTCGACCGGCTGGTCGCCGCCGCCGCGCTGGTCGTGCTCGCCCCGCTGCTGGCCGCCGTCGCCGTGGCCGTGCGGGCGACCGGCCCGGGGCCCGTCCTGTTCCGCCAGCGGCGGGTCGGCAGGGACGGCGTGGAGTTCACGATCCTGAAGTTCCGCACGATGCGCCGGGACGCCGAGGCCCGCAAGGTCGAGCTGGTCAGCGACGCCGACGGCGTGCTGTTCAAGGTGCGCAGGGACCCGCGGGTGACCCGGCTCGGCGCCGCGCTGCGGCGTTACTCGCTCGACGAGCTGCCGCAGCTGTTCAACGTGATACGGGGCGACATGTCACTCGTCGGACCGCGCCCGCCGCTGCCCGAGGAGGTCGCGCGGTATGGCGACGACGTGCGCCGCAGGCTCGTGGTGCGGCCCGGGATGACCGGGCTCTGGCAGGTAAACGGCCGATCCGACCTGTCCTGGGAGGAATCGGTACGGTTGGACCTACGTTATGTCGAGAACTGGTCTCTCATGCTGGATCTGCAGATCTTATGGAAGACGTGGTCTGCGGTCGCAGGCGGGGCGGGAGCGTACTGAGAAATGACGATGCGGGACGACCATTCCCTCGCCGGTGAGCTGGCGACGGAGGCGGGGGAGCGGCTCCTGGAGCTGCGCGCCCGTCTCGGGTTCGAGGACGGCCGGGCGCTGAAGGACGCCGGGGACCGCGCGTCCCACGAGTTCCTCATGGACGCCCTGAGGCGGCTGCGGCCGGACGACGCCGTGCTGTCGGAGGAGGCGACCCGCGAGGAGCGGATGGACCCCCGGCGGCTGTCGGCCGAGCGCGTCTGGATCGTCGATCCTCTCGACGGCACCCGTGAGTTCTCCGAGCAGGGCCGCGCCGACTGGGCCGTCCACGTGGCCCTGTGGGAACGCGGCGCCCTCACCGCCGGAGCGGTCGCCCTGCCGGCCCAGGGTCGTACGCTGACGACGGCGGCGCCGCCCGAGCTGCCGGAGAAGGTGCGCGAGCCGTTCCGCATCGCGGTCAGCCGCACCCGGCCGCCCGATTTCGTCCGTGAGCTGGCCGCCCGCCACGGCGGGGAACTCGTCCCCATCGGCTCGGCCGGTGCCAAGATCGCCGCGGTCCTCACCGGAGAGGTCGAGGCGTACGTGCACGCCGGGGGCCAGTACGAGTGGGACTCGGCCGCGCCGGTCGCGGTGGCGGTCGCGGCGGGGGCCCACGCGAGCAGGATCGACGGCTCACCCCTGACCTACAACCAGGGGGACCCCTGGCTGCCGGATATCCTGGTCTCCCTACCGGATCTGGCGCCAACGTTGCTCGCCGGAATCCGTGACCTGCATCGCCAGACTCCGTGAAGGAAGTCCCCATGCTTCAGCGTGACTACACCACGTCACAGCTCGACGTGCTCGAGGCCGAGGCGATCCACATCATGCGTGAGGTCGCGGCCGAGTTCGAGCGCCCCTGTCTGCTCTTCTCCGGCGGCAAGGACTCCATCGTCATGCTGCGGGTCGCCGAGAAGGCCTTCTGGCCGGCGCCGATCCCCTTCCCCCTGATGCACGTCGACACCGGGCACAACTTCCCCGAGGTCATCGAGTTCCGCGACCGGCGGGTCGCCGAGCTGGGCGCGCGGCTGGTGGTCGCGTCGGTCCAGGCGTCGATCGACGCCGGGCGGGTGGTCGAGCAGACCGGGCGGCGGGCCTCCCGCAACCGGCTGCAGACCACGACGCTGCTGGACGCCATCGAGGAGCACGAGTTCGACGCGGTGTTCGGCGGGGCCCGGCGCGACGAGGAGAAGGCCCGGGCCAAGGAGCGGGTGTTCTCCTTCCGCGACGAGTTCGGCCAGTGGGACCCGAAGAACCAGCGCCCCGAGCTCTGGAACCTCTACAACACCAAGATCAGCAGGGGCGAGCACATCCGCGTGTTCCCGCTGTCGAACTGGACCGAGCTGGACGTGTGGCACTACATCCGGCGTGAGGGCATCGAGATCCCGTCGATCTACTTCTCCCACACCCGCACGGTCTTCGAGCGCGACGCCATGCTGCTGGCCGACTCCGAGGTGGTCCAGCGGGGCGACGACGAGCCCACGTTCGAGGCCGTCGTCCGCTACCGCACGGTCGGCGACATGACCTGCACCGGCGCGGTCGCCTCGACCGCCACCACGATCGACCAGATCATCGACGAGATCGCCGCCACCCGGATCACCGAGCGCGGCGCCACCCGCGCCGACGACCGGGCCTCCGAGGCCGCCATGGAAGATCGCAAGAAGGAAGGCTACTTCTGATGGACATCCTTCGTTTCGCGACGGCGGGCAGCGTCGACGACGGCAAGTCGACGCTGATCGGGCGGCTGCTGTTCGACTCCAAGGCGATCTTCGAGGACCAGCTCGAAGCGGTCGAGCGCACCTCCCGCGATCGGGGCACGGAGTACACCGACCTGTCGCTGCTCACCGACGGCCTGCGGGCCGAGCGCGAGCAGGGCATCACGATCGACGTGGCCTACCGCTACTTCGCCACGCCCAAGCGGAAGTTCATCATCGCCGATACCCCCGGGCACATCCAGTACACCCGGAACATGGTCACCGGCGCCTCCACGGCCGACCTGGCGATCATCCTGATCGACGCGCGCAAGGGCGTGCTGGAGCAGTCGCGGCGGCACGCCTTCCTCACGACGCTGCTGCGGGTGCCGCACCTCGTGCTCGCGGTCAACAAGATGGACCTCGTCGACTACTCCGAGGCCCGGTTCGAGGAGATCCGCGAGGAGTTCACCGCGTTCGCCAGCAAGCTGAACGCGTCCGACCTCACGTTCATCCCGATCTCGGCGCTGCACGGCGACAACGTGGTCTCCCGCTCGGAGAACATGCCGTGGTACGAGGGCTCCTCGCTGCTGCACCATCTGGAGAACGTGCACATCGCCTCCGACCGCAACCTGGTCGACGTGCGCTTTCCCGTGCAGTACGTCATCCGCCCGCACAGCGCGACCAGCCAGGAGCTGCACGACTACCGGGGATACGCCGGGCAGGTCGCGGGCGGCGTGCTCAAGCCGGGCGACGAGGTGCTGCACCTGCCCTCCGGCCTGACCACGACGATCACCGGGATCGACACCTTCGACGGCCCGGTGGAGGAGGCGTTCGCGCCGATGTCGGTCACGCTGCGCCTGGGCGACGACATCGACATCTCCCGGGGCGACATGATCTGCCGGCCGAACAACCAGCCGCAGGCCGCTCAGGAGATCGACGCGATGATCTGCTGGATGGCCGACGGCCTGAAGCTCCAGCCGCGCTCCAAGCTGATCATCAAGCACACCACCCGTACGGCCCGGGCTCTCGTGCGGGACCTGCACTACCGGCTCGACGTCAACACCCTGCACCGGGACGAGTCGGCCACCGCTCTCGGCCTGAACGAGATCGGCCGGGTGTCGCTGCGGACGACCCAGCCGTTGTTCGTGGACGACTACGCCCGCAACCGCCTCACCGGCGGCTTCATCCTGATCGACGAGGCCACCAACGGCACCGTCGGCGCCGGGATGATCGTCGACGCGCGCTGACCGGCGCTTCCCGAAGGACCTGGGAGGTCCCGCTCGGACGGCCTGCGAGGGCGGGGCACAGGGCGGCACAGGGCGGCACGGGGCAGCACAGGGCAGCACAGGGCAGCGCTTCAGCTCATTCGGCGGCGCTGCCCGGTGCCCGTCCTTCAGGCCCGTGTTCAGGTCCAGTGGAGACCGTCGGCAGGGTGTCTGATCAAGGGTCAGGCTTCCCCGCTCCGAGGAGCGGCGAGGATCTCCAGTGGCCGGCCGGCGTCGGCCAGCGCTTGGGGCGTGACGGGTGTTCCGGTGCGTATCAACGTCTTGATCGGCTCGACGACGTCCCAGACGTTGACGTTCATGCCGGCCAGGACGCGATCGCCCTTGAGCCAGAAGGCGATGAACTCCCGGGCCGCGACGTCGCCCCGGAAGACGACCTGGTCGTAGCCGCCGGGCTCGACGTGGCCGACGTACTCCATGCCGAGGTCGTACTGGTCCGTGTAGAAGTAGGGCAGCTCCTCGTAGACCGCCTCCCGGCCCAGCATGGTGGCGGCGGCGACCGCGGGCTGTTTGAGCGCGTTTGCCCAGTGTTCGACCCGTACGTGCGTGCCCAGCAGAGGGTGGTAGGCATTGGCGACGTCCCCGGCGGCGACGATGTCCGGGTCGCCGGTCCGCAGGGTCGCGTCCACCACGATGCCGTTGTCCACGTGCAACCCGGCGCTCAGGGCGAGCCGTACGTCGGGTTCGGCGCCGACACCGACGAGGACGGCGTCGGCGTCGATCTCTTCGCCGTCGCCCAGACGTACGCCCGAGGGCGTGATCTCGCTGACTGTGACCCCGAGCCGGAGGTCGACGCCGTGGTCGCGGTGCAGGTCGGCGAAGACCTGGGCCGCCTCGGGCCCGAGCACGCGCAGCAGGGGCAGCGGCGCCGTCTCCAGCGCCGTGACCGCGACGCCGGCCTGCCGTGCGGCGGCGGTGACCTCCAGCCCGATCCAGCCGGCCCCGATCACCGCCAGCCGGGACACGCTCCCGAGGACGTCCCTGAGCGCCTCGCAGTCCTCGATCCGGCGCAGGTAGCGCACGTGGGGTGCTGCTGCGCCGGGGATCGGCGGCCTTCGCGGGCGGGCCCCGGTGGCCAGCAGCAGCCTGTCGTATTCGATCGCGCTGCCGTCGGCCAGTTCGACGCGGTGGGCGCCGCGGTCGAGGCCGGCCGCGGCGACGCCGAGCCGCAGCTCGACGTCGTGGTCGGCATACCAGCCTTCCTGGTGGACGAAGACGCCGGCCCGGTCGGTCGTGCCCATCAGGTAGCCCTTGGACAGCGGGGGCCGCTCGTAGGGGCGGTGCGGCTCGGCGCCGATCAGCGTGATCCGCCCGTCGAATCCCTGCTCGCGCAGGGCTTCGGCGGCTTTGGCGCCGGCCAGGCCGGCTCCGACGATCACGAACCTCTGCTGTGTCACGGCGATGGTCTCCTTGTTCAGGTGCGGGTGCCGGTGAGGGCGAAGAACTCCTGACGGGATCGGGCGTCTTCCCGAAGGATGCCCAGCAGCGTCGAGGTGACGGTGGTCGAGCCGACGGCCCGTACGCCCCGCAGGGTCATGCAGGTGTGCTCGGCCTCGATCACGACGCCGACCCCCGCGGGTCGCAACCGGTCGGCGAGCCAGTCGGCCACCTGTTTGGTGAGCCGTTCCTGCACCTGCGGCCGGCGGGCGAAGTGCTCGACGACGCGGGCCAGCTTGGACAGCCCGAGGATGCGGTCGCCGGGAAGGTAGCCGACATGCGCGACTCCGGCGAAGGGCAGCAGATGATGCTCGCAGACCGAGCGGACCGGGATCGCCCGGGCCAGCACGAGCTCGTCGTAGCCCTCCTCGTTGGGGAAGGTGGTGAGGTCGAACGGGCGTGGCGTGAACAGCTCGGCATACGCCTTGGCCATGCGCGCCGGAGTCTCCCGCAGGCTCTCGGAATCCGTCGAGATGCCCAGCGCCTCCAGGAACTCGCCGGCCGCGCGTTCGGCGGCGGCCAGGTCCACACCGTCGCGCGGCTCGTCGATCACCCGCAGGGCGTTACCGGAACGCATCTCAGCCGCCGCTCATGCCGAGCGCGGTCAGCAGCACCAGCACCACGGTGGCCACCGCCAGCAGACCGTGTCCGGCCACGACCGCGACCGGGAAGCGCCGCTCGGGCGGTCCCGCCGTGCCGGTGGCGCCGGGCCCGCCGGCCACCGCCGTACGGGCGCGGTAGGCGGGGATCCACCGGGCGAACATCGCGAAGCCCAGCAGCGCGACCGGGACCAGCAGCACCAGCGCGACCCACGCCAGGGCGGCGACGCCGGCGAACAGGTACACGATCCACACGACCAGCCCGGCGGCGGCCAGCGCGAAGTGACCGAAGATCAGCCCCGGTGAGAAGCGGCTGGTGCGCCGGCCGCCTCTCGCGATCCAGATGCCCAGCATCACGAAGCCGCCCACCGCGGTGAGCAACCATGTGACCAGTGCCGCGATACCCATGATGAATTCTCCTTCTGCGATGGTGGGATGAGGGTCAGCGCCGGAAACCGTCGGCCTGGGTGGCCTCGTCGGCCACCCGCACGCCGTAGCGGTAGGCGAGCTTGCCGCCCAGGTAGCCGGAGACCACGAGCAGCGCCAGGCTGCCCGCCGAGAGCAGCAGCGGGCCGAGGGCGACCGCGCCTGTCGTCATGCCCGCCGCCGTGCCGGCCTGACGCCACAGGAAGCCGGCGGCGTACGCGGCGGTGATCACGAGGTTCAACCCCATGTGGAGCAGACCCGTGCGGAACGCCGGGGTGCCCGCCGGGATGGCGAACAGGTCGAGGAACCCGGCCATCGCCGCGGCCAGCGCGCCGAGCACGCCGATGGCGATCAGCCACTTCGAGCCCTCGGCGAGGAACCCCGGACTGGGCGCGAACCGGGACGCCAGGTCGAAGACCATGCTCGCCACCCACGCCCCGATGGGCACCGCGACCAGCATCGGGTGGAACGGATGGCCGTACGGCCCGGCCAGCACCGCGCTCACCGGTCGTTTCGCCTCGTGCAGCTCACCGCTCATCCGGACCTCCGCGTGCGACGTATTTACGCCAAAGAATGTTGGTCTTATTCGGCCTGGCGGTCAAGGAGTACGCGTACATCGGAGGGGATACTGTTTTCGACCGCACCGGCGGGCGTTATCGTGGCAGGGTGACGACGGATCCCTCGATCAGTGCGGTGGCCGCACTGGACGACGTGCTGCGGCAGGGGATGTACGCCTACATCCGCAGGGCGCGCCGCCCCGTGACCCGGGACGAGGCCGCCGCCTCGGTCGGAATCTCCCGCAAGCTGGCCGCCTTCCATCTGGACAAACTGGTCGACGCCGGCCTGCTGCGCGCCCGCTATGAGGCGGTCGGCGGCATCCGCAAGGTCGGCCGCACCCCGAAGGTCTACGAACCCGCCGAGACCGACATCCGCGTCACGATCCCCGAACGCCGGCACGAGGTACTGGCCGACATCCTCATGGACGCCGTCCTCGCGGAGAGCGAAGGCGAAAGCGCCCGCCAGGCGGCGGTCCGGGTGGCCGGTCGGCACGGCGAAGAGATCGGCGCCGCGGAACGCGCCCGGGCCAAGCCCGGCCGGCTCGGCGCGGAACGCGCCCTCACGCTGCTCGAAAGCCTGCTCGCGCGGCACGGCTTCGAGCCCGGCCGCGAGTCTCCCACCTGTGTGCGGCTGCGCAACTGCCCGTTCCATCCACTGGCGGCGCGAGCCCCCGAACTGGTCTGCGGGGTCAACCACGCCTTCCTCGACGGCATGCTCACCGGCCTGGAAGCCTCCAGGGTGCGGGCCGTCCTGGTGCCGCGCCCGGGGGAGTGCTGTGTCGAACTGCGCTCCTCCTGAGGCTTCCCCCGCCCCGGTGATCCCATTCCGCCGCAGGCGGCGGGGTCGTAGATCCTTTGGCGATTAGGGGTCGTCCGATTACCCTCCGCGCTAGGGTCGTCACGTTTCGCATCCATCCGTGGAGGACACGTGGCCGACGCTCAGCCGGTGATCTTCGTGGGCGGCCTCGGACGCAGCGGTAGCACTCTGCTCGAACGCCTCCTCGGCGAGGTGCCCGGCGTGGCGCCGCTCGGCGAGGTCGTCCACCTGTGGGACCGCGGCGTACGCGCCGACGAGCCCTGCGGCTGCGGGCAGCGGTTCTCCCAGTGCCCGTTCTGGGTCAAGGTGGGCGCCCGCGCGTTCGGACAGTGGCGGCAGAGCCAGGCGGCGTGGCTGCCCGGCCTGCGCGCCCGCGTCGACCGGACCCGCCGCGTGCCCGTCCTCGCTCTCGGGCTGGCGACCCGTGAGGCCGAACTGGCCGAATACGTCCGGTCGTACGCGCGCATCTACGCGGCGGCGGCGGAGGTGGCCGACGCCCGGGTCGTCGTCGACTCCAGCAAGCACGCCTCCCTGGCGTACTGCCTGACGTCGATCATGGATATGCGGGTCGTGCAGGTGGTGCGCGACCCGCGGGCGGTGGCCGCGTCGTGGCGGCGCAGGGTGCGCAGGCCCGAGGACGGGCGGCCGATGACCCGCTGGACGCCCGTGCGCACCGCCGTCCACTGGCTGGCCCAGAACCTGGCCTTCGAGGTGCTGCGCCGCAAGGGCGTGGAGGTCGTCCGGGTGCGTCACGAGGACCTGGTGCGGGATCCGCGCGCGACGCTGGGACGTCTGGCCGCGCGGCTCGGACTTCCCACCGGCGGGTTCGCCTTCCTGGACGACCGCGAAGCGCTGCTCGGCGTCGCGCACACCGTCTCCGGCAACCCGATGCGTTTCTCGGTGGGACCGATCGAGATACGCCACCGTCCGGCGCCCCTGCCCCGGTCCCAGCGGTGGCTGGTCACCGCGATCACCCTCCCCCTTCTTCTCTTCTACGGCTATCGCCTCGTCTACCGCCCGGGAGCGCGGCGATGAGGCCGTCCGTCGGCGTGGTCGTCCCCACCCGGGGCGACCGGCCCGGCCCGCTGCGGGCCGCGCTGACCGGGGTGCTCGCCCAGGAGTACGCCGGCCCTGTCGAGGTGGTGGTCGTGGCCGACGGTGTGTCGGCCTCCCTCGTCGCCCAGCAGGTGTCCGGCGTCTCCGGTTCCGCGACCTGTCCGAGGGCCGGATCGGAGGCGGGGGGAGCGGTCAGGAGCGTCCGCGTGCTGGGCAACCGGCGGGCCGCCGGCCTGCCGGGCGCGCGCAACACCGGGATCTCGGTGCTCGGCACGGACTTCGTCGCCTTCTGCGACGACGACGACCTCTGGCTGCCCGGCAAGCTGGCCGCGCAGGTCGCCGCGCTGGCGGAGGAGCCCGACGCCGGCTTCGCGAGTTGCGCCGTCGAGGTCGAGTACGGCGACCGCAGGGTGCCGCGGCTGGCCGGCACCGGCCGGGTGACCCATCGGCACCTCACCCGCTCGCGCATGATGATGGTGCACTCCTCGACGTTCCTGTTCCGCCGGGGCTGGACATGGGTGGACGAGAGCGCGCCGTCCGGTCAGAACGAGGACTGGGACCTCGCGCTGCGGGCCGCCTGGCGGCATCCGATCGTCCACGTCGACCGGCCGCTCGTGCGGGTGCGCTGGGGCTCTTCGCACTACGTGGGACGCTGGGCCGACCGGATCGCGGGGCTGGAGTGGATGCTCGCCCGGCATCCCGGGCTGGCGGCGGAACCGCGGGGCGCGGCCCGCGTCTACGGGCAGCTCGCCTTCTGCCACGCGGCCCTCGGCCGGCGCCGCGAGGCCGCCCGCTGGTCGCTGCGCGCCTTCTCCGCCCGGCCGGGTGAGCCGAGGGCGGCGGTGGCGCTGGTGGTCGCCGGAGGGCTGGTCAGCCCGCGCGCCGTGCTGCACGCCCTCCACCGTCGCGGCCACGGCATCTGATGGCCGAGCCCGCGCCGGCGCGTACGGCGGCCGTGGACCCGGCGACGCCGGTGCGGCAGTGGTCCGGGGCCGTCCGGGCATGGGGTGCCGGGGTCCGTGTGGACAGGGCTCGTGGGGACAGGGTTCATGGGGACAGGGTTCGCGTGGGCGGAGTGCTGCTCGACCCGTTCACCGAGGCACAGGTGGTCGCGCGGGTGATGGGCGCGCTCGAGCGCGGCACGGGCGGCCACGTCGTCACGCCGAACGTGGACATCTGCCGTGCCGCCGCCCGCGACCCCGCCCTGCGCGCGCTGATCGACGCGGCCGAACTCGCCGTGGCCGACGGTATGCCGCTGGTCTGGGCGTCGCGCCTGCTCGGGCGTCCGCTGCCGGAACGGGTGACGGGAGCCGACCTGATCTGGTCGCTGACCGGGGCCGCCGCGGACCGCGGCCTGCCCGTCTACCTGATCGGGGGACCGCCCGGCGTCGCCGAGGCGGCGCGGGACGCGCTGTGCGGGCGGCATCCGGGTCTGGTCGTGGCGGGCGTCCACGCTCCGCCGTACGGGTTCGAGACCAGCGCGGCGGCGCTGGCGGAGGTGCGGGGGCGGCTCGTCGCCGCGCGGCCCTCCCTGGTCTTCGTGGGACTCGGGTTCCCGCGACAGGACCGGCTCGTCGCGGAGCTGCGGGCCGACCTGCCGGGCGCCTGGTTCGTGGGGTGCGGCGCGGCCATCGCGTTCGCCGCCGGTTCGGTGCGCCGGGCCCCGGGCTGGATGGGCGACCACGGGCTCGAATGGCTGTTCCGCCTGATCAGCGAGCCCCAGCGGCTCGCCCGCCGCTACCTGGTCGACGACCTCCCCTTCGCCCTCCGCCTCCTGTCGGGCGCCCTGCTGCGCAGGGCTTTCCGGTCGCGAAGCAGGGGCGAGGAAACAGGGGTCAGAAGGCGTACGGGCCGAAGCGGCCCCAGGCGACCACGGCGGCCAGCACCAGGAGCACCAGGTTGACGACGATGACCGGGGATTCCGCGCGGCGGGCGTGGACGACGACCGCTCCGGCCATGAGCAGGGCGATGCCGAGCGCGGCGAGCGGCGTCAGCACCGGGGCGATGCCCGTGACGGCGGGCAGGACGAGGCCGAAGGCGATCAGCACCTCGAGAGCGCCGAGGCCCTTGACCGCGCCCGTGGAGAAGTCCTCGGTCCAGGCCATGCCGGACACGGCCAGCCTGTCCTTCGGCTGGGCGAGTTTCATCACCCCGGCGACGAGGAAGGCGAGCGTGAGCAGGCCGGCGATGACCCACAGGACGATGTTCATGGGGAGTCCGTTCTTGCGGCAGCAGAGCGAAATGTAGCGGATGGGCGAGCCGCGGCCGTCGCCGCGGATCGCCGGCACGGCTGTCGCGGCCGCGAACGCGGATACGGAACGGCGGGCCGGCCGCCCTCGGTGAGGGAGACCGGCCCGCCGCTCTCATCGGGCCTGCTGGCCCGCTCTCATCGGGCCTACTGGGCCACGGTGATCGTGGCCGAGGCGGTCTGCCCTCCCGACGTGACCGTGAGGGTGGCCTGGCCGGGCCGTACGCCGGTCAGCGTGTGCGTGGACAGGTCGAGCACCGCGACGACGCCGTGGCGGCGTGCCGCCTTCTTCGCGTCCGCGGCCGACTCGGCCATCGCGAGGGCGCGGTCGCCGCTCCACGTCACGCTGGCCGGGTACGCCAGCGGGAACGTCAGGTTCGCGCCGCTGGTGGTGCCCGTCGCCGAGACCTCCGCCGAGGCGCCCGGGGCGAGCGCGCCGGGCGCCGACAGGGAGATCTTGTCGATCAGCGGGTTCGTCCGCGCCACGACCCAGTCGCGGGTCTGCGGGCTGGGACGGCCCGCCTCGACCTCGCCGGGCCGGGGATCGACGCCGACGAGGTCCCACCCGAAGAACCCGCCCTTGTCCGGGGAGCTGTAGGGCGTCTTGCCCACCGGCGGCGTGGTGACCTCAAGCACGCCGTCCGACCTGGTGGCGGCGGCGGTGTGGGCGTGGCCGGTGAACAACGCGACCGGCTTGCCCGACGACTCCCGCCAGTCGGCGAGCCACTTCTCCACGAGGTCCGCCTCCCGCTGGTCGGAGAACTGGGACGCGCCCGCCCCCGAGGGGTCGCGGAGGGGGTGGTGGAAGACGACCGCGACGGACTTCACGGACCTGTCCTTCGCCGCGGCCTCCAGGTCCTGCCGCAGCTCCGGCACCTGCGACCAGTCGGACGTCCGTAGCCCGCCCAGCGTGGTGTTGAGCAGGACGAAGCGGGTGCCCTTGTGGTCGAACACCTGGTGGGCCGGCCGCCCGGTGGCGAGGAAGCCGTTCAGGGTCCCCGTCGCCGTGGCCCCGGACTCGTGGTTGCCCGGCGTCCAGTAGACCGGCAGGTCCGCCGGCACGTTGGCCTTGAGGATCTCCTCGGCGAGCGCGAAGTCGGCCGGCGTGTTGTTGTCCACGAAGTCACCGTTGATCACGATGAAGTCGGGCTTCGCGGCGACGGCCTGCTTCAGCGCGGCGGCCGCCTGTTGCGCGGCGAACGACGTCGTGCCCCCGGCCGCGCCCACGTGCAGATCGGACATGATCGCGAACCGCCAGCGCGAACGGTCGATGTCGGCCTGCTCCAGGACGAACGGATCGGGGGTCCGGGTGTCGCCGGTGGCGAGATCCTGCCCGACCAGCGCGGTGAGCCCGTCGAACCTGAGCTGTCCCGCGTCCTTGGCGAGGTTGGAGGTCTCCACCACGTACACGTTGAGCAGCGTGATCGGCTCGGTGAAGCCGGTGGGCAGGGCGCCCTCGACCCACTTCCATCCGGTCCAGTCGACGACGGAGGCGAAGGTGAAGGGGACGTTCGTCGTGCCCTGCGACCGCAGCGTGGCCCGCAGCCAGTGCCCGCGGCCGTCGCCGTACACCCACAGGCCGAGCCGTCTGGTGCCGGTCGGCAGGGTCAGCGGCCCGGGCTTGGCCACCGCGTACGCCGCCGAGGTGCCGGAGGTGCCGGTGAAGTCGTAGGTGAGCGCGAGGGCCTGGTTGCCGGCCGCCGCGCCGGGGCGGTCCGCGGCGTCGACGGCCGCCACCGACGCGGTGGCCTTGGCGGTCGAGACGCCCCAGGGCTCGCCGCCGTCGAACTCGGCCAGCGAGCCGCGCTTCAGCCCGACGGCGACGGGCAGGTGCGCGACCTTGCCCTGGACGGTCGCGGTGATCACGGCGCCGCGGCCGTCGGCCGCCTCCAGCCCGGTGACCGTGAACGATCCGTCGTCGCGCGGCTCCATCTTCACCACGGCCGTGTCGTAGTCCAGGTCGACGTCGCGGGCGGCGATCGGCGCGTCGAAGCCGTCGGCGTCGGTGCCGGCGACCCCCACGACGGCCGAGCCGCCGGCGTCCAGGGTCAGGCTCGTTTCGGTGAACGCGACGGCGGACAGATCGCCGAGCACGCGGACGTCCGAGGCGCCGTGCGCCCGCCCGGAGCGGGCCTCGATCTCGCCCTCCCCGGAACGCTCGGCGTGCAGCACGCCGTCGCGCACGGTGCCGAGCTTCCCGGCGTTCCACCGGACGGGGTCGCCCTTGCCGCCGTCGAGGGCGACCGGGGCGTAGGACTCGTCGTATCCGGCGGCGGAGACGCCGAGGGTGAGCCCGGGGAAGACGCGCGGCGCGCTCGTCCGCACCGCGATGCCCTTGAGTGCTCCCGATCCCTTCGCGGCGAACAGCCCGACTCCGCTGGGGATGGGCCGTTCACCGCCGTCCGACGGGGTGTTGACCACGCTCACCCCGGCGTCGCCGGGCGTGCGGGCGACGAGATCGGACGAGCCGCCGCCGTCGAGCATGAACGCCTCGTCGGCGCCGAGCCGCACGAGGAGCTTGGCGGTCTCGTCGAAGCTCAGACCGGCCGAGAAGTTGGCCGAGCCGTCGACGGTCACGAGCAGGAGCCGCCTGCCGCCGTCGCGCCAGCCGATCGCCGTACGCGGCTTCGGCGCGTCGTTGCCCGTCGAGGGCGGGAAGTCGACGGCCTGGCCGTCCCGCACGAGGACCGCCCCGCTGCCCAGCGCGGTGCGCACCTTCGCGGGGGAGTCGGTGCGCAGGCCGGTGGTGAGCGTCACCGGGTCGCCGGCCTTGGCGGTGGCGAGCGGGGCCGCCGCGCTCCCCACGCCCACGACCACCAATCCTCCGGCGGGCACCGAGGTCGTGGTGACCGCGTCGTTCACCGCCGTGACGACACCGCCGGAGACGACCAGCTCGGTGACGGGCGTGCCGTGGCCGATCAGCGTGCGCAGGCCCGGCCCCCACTGGTCGGTGAAGACCGAGACGGCGTTCGCGGGCAGGGACGCCGAGTTGAGCGAGGCGACCGGATGGTCCGTGCCGCCCACCGCCACCGTGCTCTCCAGCAGCGCGCTCGCGAGCCGGGCGATCTTGTCCTCGCCCACCGAGGCGACCGTGGCGGGCTGGGTGGTCGCCTTGCGCACCTGGCCGTCCCTGACCTCGGGGCCGATGACCGCGTTGGTCTGGTTGATGTCGTAGTAGTCCCCGTTGACCGCGGCCACGGCTCCCGCGGCGTCCGCCGACTTCGACAGCGCCCGCGTCTCGGTCAGCGCGCCGCCGACCATGCCGACGTCCACCCGGTCGTCCGCCAGGTCGGCGTTGAGCACGTGCGTGCGGGTCCAGCCCGTACGGCCGAAAGCGTCGAACGACGTCAGCACGATGCCGGGGGCGATCACACGGTCGGCGCGGGCCGCCTCGACCGAATCGCCGGGGACGGTGGTCTGGTAACCGGGCGGTTCGGCCGGCCTGTCACCGGGGGGCGCCTCGGCCCATGCGGTCCCGCGGACGGCCACCGAGCCCGCGGCGACGACCGCTGCCACGGCGACAATGTGCGCAAATTTGCGCATTTTGTACCTCCAAGCAATAACGGGCCTGAAGGTAGACAATCCCGAAACCGATCTTCCGTCCACGGCATGACGCCGCCATGACCACCCCGTGAACGGCGAGCTTCTCGGACGTCGGTGTCCCCGGGGTGGCGGGTGGAGGCGCAGACGAGGTAGCCGGTGCCGCTCCCCGGCATCTGCCGCTTACGTCGGACGTAATTGATGCGCCTACCCCTGCGTCGCGAAGATTGTCCACGTCGGCGCCACTAACGAGCGGCATCACGAAGGAGCCATCCATGTTTTTCCACACTCATGACGGAACCCGCCTGGCATATGAGGACTACGGTCAGGGCCGGCCAATCATGTTCGTGGCCAGTTCGATGCTCTGCTCCGATATGTGGGAGTACCAGATTCCGTACTTCGTGGAGCGGGGCTACCGCTGCATCGCTCTGGACCGGCGCGGGCACGGCCGCTCCGACCGCCCCTCCAGCGGTTATGACCTGGACACCGGAGCCGATGACCTGGCCGTCTTGATCGAGCAGCTCGACCTGCACGAGGTCACCTTGGTCGGCCACTCGATGGGCGGCGCCGAGGTGGCCCGGTATCTGGCTCGGCACAGCGACGCCCGGATCGCGCATGCCGTGCTGGTCTCGGCCATGCTGCCCTTCCTCCGGCAGACCGACGACAACCTCGAAGGCGTCCCTGGCGCGCTCCTGGACGCGTCGCTGGCCGCACTCGACGCCGACCGCCCCAAGTGGCTGGCCCGGCAGGCGCAGGCGTTCTTCGCCACGCACCTGGGCAACGACGTCTCCCCGGCACAGATCGACTTCACCCTGCGCCAGTGCCTGGACACCTCGCCGTGGGCGACCCGCCAGTGCCAGCGCAACGTGGTCGACTTCGACCACCGGGCCACCTTGCCCGAGATCGGTGTGCCCACGCTGGTCGTTCACGGCGCCGCCGACTTTTCCGCTCCGGTCGACGTCACCGGCCGCCGCACCGCCAAACTGATCCCCGGGGCCGTCTACCACGAATACCCGACCGCCGGGCACGGCCTGTACGTCAGCCACCGAGACCAGTTCAACGACGACCTGCTCGCCTTCATCACGGCGCGATGACACGCCACCGCCGCTACCCGGTCTCGTCGAGCCTGCGGGCGAGGTAGCGGCGCTCCGCGTCGGTGGGTGCGAGCGCCAGGGCCTCCTCGTAGGCCCGCGCCGCGTCCGCCGTACGGCCCAGCCGGCGCAGCAGGTCGGCACGGGTCGCGGCGAGCAGGTGGTGCCCGGCCAGCGCGCCGCCGGCCCGCAGTTCGTCGACCAGCCGCAGACCGGCGAGGGGGCCGTCGGCCATCGCCACGGCCACCGCCCGGTTCAGCTCGACCACCGGAGACGGCGTCAGCCGTGCGAGCTGTGCGTACAGCCCGGCGATCTGCGGCCAGTCGGTGTCGTCCGGGTCGAGGGCGGTGGCGTGACAGGCGGCGATGGCCGCCTGCACCTGGTAGGGCCCGGGGCGGCGGCACGCCAGCGCGTCGTCCAGCAGCCGCAGCCCCTCCTCGATCTCGTCGTGGTCCCACTTCGCGCGGTCCTGGAACTCCAGGGTGACGATGTCGCCCGCCGCGTCGAACCGGGCCGCGCGCCGCGAGTCCTGCAGCAGCATCAGCGCGAGCAGCCCCTGCGCCTCGGGCTCGCCCGGCATGAGCCCGGCGAGCGCCCGGGCCAGCCGGGTGGCCTCGGCGGTCAGTTCCGGCCGGGCGGGGCTCGGCCCGCCGCTGGCCGAGTATCCCTCGGTGAACAGGACGTACAGCACTCCGAGCACCCCTGCCGTTCGCTCCGCCAGCAGGTGCGCGGGCGGCACCCGGTAAGGGATGCCGGCGTTGCGGATCTTCCGCTTGGCCCTGACCAGCCGCTGCGCCATGGTCGTCTCCGGCACCATGAACGCCGCGGCGATCTCGGCCGTGGTCAGCCCGGCGAGCGTACGGAGGGTGAGGGCGACCTGCGCCTCCAGCGGCAGGGCCGGGTGACAGCAGGTGAACATCAGGCGCAACCGGTCGTCGGGCACGTGATCCTCCTCCACCGGCTCCGGATCGGGGCCGGCCGGCATGGCCGCGACCGAGCGGAGCCGCGCCGCCTCGGTCGTGCCGCGACGGAGCCGGTCCAGCGCCCGGTTGCGGGCCGCAGTGGTGAGCCACGCCCCGGGACGGCGCGGAACGCCGTCCCGGGGCCAGCGGGCGAGTGCCTGGGCGAAGGCGTCCTGGGCGCACTCCTCTGCCAGGTCCCAGTCGCCGGTCAGCCGGATGAGCGTGGCGACGACGCGGCCCCACTCCTCGCGGAACGCCTCCTCGACGACCCGGGTGACGTCGGCGCCGCTCATTCCGGCCAGAACGGCCTCACCTCGATCGAGCCGAACGACGCCACGGGATGCTTCAAGGCGATCTCGATGGCCTCGTCCAGGTCGGCGCACTCGATGATGTCGAATCCGGCGATCTGCTCCTTGGTCTCGGCGAACGGCCCTTGGGTCACCAGTCCGGCTCGCACCGTCGTGGCGTCGCTGACGGGGCACAGGCGATGCCCGTCGAGGCGCACTCCGCGGCGCTCCGTCTCCTCGATCCACGGCTCGGGGGCGGCCTGCTCGGGGCTGACTTCAACCGACTCCTCGGCGCAGATCAACAGCAGGTATTTCATCGGCTCTCTCTTCCGGGACACGGGCCGCCCTGTGCGGCCGCTCTCCTCTACGACGCGGTGCGTCGCCGAAATCGACATCCGGTCCGGCCCGGATGTCGAAAATCCGCCTCGGCGCCGTCGTCCTTCCGGGAGGCGCTCGGCGGGAGGCGCCGTACGGGGAAGGCGGGACGCATGTCCGAGGTGGCCCGGGAAGCCGGTCAGGAGCGACGACGAGAGGGCCGGGAGGGGAGAGCCGTGCGACGGGCACGCGCGGCGGTGACGGCGGTGTTCGCCGTGAACGGCGCCCTGATCGCCGCCTTCGCGGTCCGCACGCCTTCGCTGAAGATGGATCACGATCTGACGGCTGGACTGCTCGGGCTCCTGACCGCCCTGTTCGGCGTGGCCGCGCTCGCCGCCACGCAGGTCGCCGGGCGCCTCGCGGCGCGGATCGGCAGCGCGTGGGTCGTGCGGATCGCCGCGGTCGCGCTTCCCCTCGCCCTGCTCGGGGTGGGCCTCGCCGGCGGGCCGGTCCGCCTGGCCGCGGCCATGCTCCTCGTCGGCGCCGCGAACGGGCTGCTCGACACGGCGATGAACGCGCAGGCGGTGATGGTCGAACGGGCGGCGCACCGTCCCATCATGAACGGCTGCCACGCGGCATGGAGCATCGGCTCCGTGGCCGGGTCGCTCACCGGTGGGGCCGCGGCGCAGGCGGGCATGTCCCTCACCACGCACTACCTGATCCTGGGAGCGGTCGTCATGGCCGTCGTCCTGGTGGTGGGCAGGGGGCTGCCGGCCGAGGAGCCTTCCGCGGGGCCCTCGCCCGCGCGTACGGGCGACGGCGCCGGACGGCGAGGATGGCGGGCCGGCTGGACACGCCGCGTCCTGCTCCTCGGCGCGATGGGCGCGGCGGTGCTGGCCTGCGAGGGGGCCGTCATCACCTGGAGCGGGGTGTTCCTGCACGAGGACCGCGGCGCCTCGCTGGGCGTGGCCTCGCTGGGCCTCGTCGCCTTCACCGCCTGCCAGACGGCCGGACGGCTGGTGGGCGACCGGCTGTCCGCCCGGCACCCGGCACGCGTCCTGGTGCGGAGCGGCACCGCGCTGGCGGCCGCCGGCCTGACCGCGGTGGTCGTGGCTCCCACGCCGACCCTCGCGGTCGCCGGGTTCGCCCTCGCCGGTCTCGGGCTGGCGACACCGCTGCCGCTGATCTTCAGTGCGGCCGGGCACGCGGGCACGGAGGAGGGCGGCACGGGAGCGACCGCCGCGGTCGCCCGGCTCACCACCATGACGTACTCCGCCATGCTGCTCGCGCCGGCGCTCGTCGGCCGCGTCGCACAGGCGCTCGGGCTGACCTGGACGCTGGCGCTGCTGGTGCCGCTGCTGGTGACCGTGGCCTGGAAGGCTCCGGTGGTGGCGCGCACCCCGTCGAGCTCCGCCCCACCCGTCGTTCCGGCCGGTGTGCCGGACGAGGCGCTCTGACGGCGCGGGGGCCGGGGGCAGGGCGCGCGCTCAGCCGCGGCCGGCGGCCTGCACGGCGGCATTCACGGTGTGCCGCAGCAGCAGTGCGGTGGTGACCGGGCCGACCCCGCCGGGCACGGGCGTGAGCGCCCCGGCCTTGTCCGCGACCGCGACCGCGTCGACGTCGCCGACCAGGCCGCCGTCCTCGGTGGGGTTGGTGCCGACGTCCACGACCACCGCCCCGGCCCGCACGTGCTCGGCCGTGATCAGCCCGGCGCGGCCGACCGCGGCCACGACCACGTCGGCCGCGGAGGTGACGGCGGCCAGCTCCCGCGTACGGGAGTGGCAGACCGTCACGGTGGCGTTCCTGTCCAGCAGGAGATGGGCGGCGGGCTTGCCGACCACGGTGGACCGGCCGACCACGGCGACGTGGCTGCCGACCAGGTCGACTTCGTGGTGGTCGAGGATCGCCACGACGGCCTCGGCGGTCGCCGGAGCGAAGGCGGGCAATCCCGCGGCCAGGCGGCCCAGCGACAACGGGTTGGCGCCGTCGACGTCCTTCTCGAACGCGATCGCGCCGGCCAGGTCCTCCAGCTTCGCTCCCTGCGGCAGCGGGGTCTGGAGGATGATCCCGTGCACGGTGTCGTCGTCGCTCAGCGCCGCCAGCCTGTCGCGGATCAGGCCGGGGGCGGCGTCCGCGCCGAGGTCGACGATGTCGCAGGTGATGCCGGCCTTCTCGGCGGCGCGGGCGATCGAGCGGACGTACCAGGCGCTGGACTCGTCCGCCGTGGCGACGACGACCGCGAGCTTCGGCGGCGTGCCGGCCGCGGTGAGCGCGGCGGCCCGCTCGGCGGCCTCGGTCCGGATCGACGCCGCGAGCTCCTTGCCGGACAGAACCCGGGCGCTCACTTCGCGATCTCCTCACGGACGGCGGCGGTGACCCGTTCGGCCCGCGCGGCGACCTCGTCCACCCCGGCCGCCTCGGCGGCCAGTTCGGCGCGGGCCCGCTCGTCCTTGATCCCGCCGAGGTTGATCTCGATGTTCACCCGGGCGGTGGTCGCCGCGGCCCGCGCGGCCTCGGTGGCGGCGGCGATGTCGGAGACGACGTTGCGGTTGCCGATGGGCAGCAGTTCCTCGGCGATGCCGACGACCTTCCTCGCGACGGCGACCACCTCGGCAGGGACTTTGCCGGCCCCCACCAGCGCCTCGGCGATGGCGGCCGATCGAGCCGCCTTCGCCTCGTCGGTGTCCTTGGGCAGCTTGTACGCCTCGGTCACCGTCGTGAACGCCGCCGCGTCGTCCTCGGCCAGGCGCAGGGCGCTCGACCGCAGTTCGTCGGTCTCGCCGGTGATCCGTTCGATCACGGCCGCGTGCTCGGCGTAGTTCTCGCCGGTGGTGTAGCGCGCGACCATGCCCAGCAGGGCCGCGGCCTGCGCGGCGTGCAGGGCCGCGGTGGCGCCTCCGCCCGGCGCGGGCACCCGATCGGCGAGGCGGGACAGGAAATCGCTGATCTTCTCGTCGCGCATCGCGCTCGTCCTCCGGTCGTCCTGGTTCGCGCATGGCGCGGTTCGCGCACGGGCACAGCTCGCGCGTGACATGACGCATGGCACAGTTCGCGCATGGCGCGGCCGGGAAAATCCTCCCACGTCTCGCTCGTCGCTCCGCGTATGGGCTCGTTCGTGTCAGCGGGACGGGCTGGCCGTCCGGGCCGCGGGCCGTACGGGCTCGGGCGGGGTCGTGGCGTGCCGGGACGGCCCGGCCGGGGCCTGACCGAGGAGGGTGCCGCCGAGGGCGAGGACCATCCCGAACAGTTGAACCGCGCTGAGGGCCTGACCGAGCGCCGCCCAGCCGATGACGGCCGCGGAGACCGGACTCAGCAGCGCGAGGAAGGCGACGGACGTCGCGGGGAGCCGGGAGATTCCGCGGAACCAGATCCAGTAGCCGAGGGCGGTGCCGACGATACCCAGGTAGACGTAGCCGAGCAGGTTCTCGCCGCTGAGCGCCGGCGGCGCGCCCTCGATCAGCAGGGCGACCGGGACGAGCAGCAGCCCGCCCGCGGTGAGCTGCCATCCGGTGAGGGCGAGGGCTCCGACTCCCTCGGGGCGGCCCCAGCGCTTGGTCAGCACGGTCCCGGCGGACATGGACGCGGCCCCGGCCAGCCCGGCGAGCACGCCGACCATGTCGAGCCGTGCCTCGGCGCGCAGGACGACCAACCCGACCCCGAGCAGTCCGAGAAGTCCGGCGAGCACCTTGCGCAGGGTCGGACGCTCGGCGAGCAACAGGGCGGCGAAGACGAGCGCGAACAGCGGCCCGACCGCGCCGAGCACCGCCGCGACGCCGCCGGGCAGCCGGTACGCCGCCAGGAACAGCAACGGGAAGAACGCCCCGATGTTCAACACGCCGAGCACCGCGGCCCGCCAGATCCACACGCCGCGCGGGAGCACGCGGCCGATGACCAACAATGCCAGCCCGGCGGGCAGCGCTCTCATCACCGCGGTGAACATCGGGCGGTCGGGCGGCAGGAACTCCGTGGTCACGGCGTACGTCGAGCCCCAGGCGAGCGGCGTCAGCGCGGTGAGGGCCAGCGTTCCGGCAGAACCGGACCGGGATGCGGCGAACATGCTCATAACGATTGCTCCTCGTTGATAATCTCAACGTTGAAATAACAGCATGAGACTCACGTAGACGTCAAACTAGTCAATGTTGAGATACTTAGTGTTGAGGGGTCGCCATGGACGATGCCGTCGATCTGCTGATGACGCAGTGGGCGCGGGAACGGCCCGACCTGGACGTATGGCCGATGGGGATCATGGGCCGGATCAGCCGGCTGTCGCGGCTGCTCGACCGGGAGCTGAAGGAGTTCTTCGCCGCGCACGGCCTCGAGCGCTGGGAGTTCGACGTCCTGGCCACGTTGCGTCGGTCCGGTCCACCGTACGAGCTGACGGCGGGAGCGTTGAACAGGGCGGCGATGGTGACCTCCGGCGCGATCACCAACCGCATCGACCGCATGGCGGCCAGAGGACTGGTCGAACGGATCCCCGACTCCGGCGACCGGCGGTCGATCCGGGTGAGGCTCACCGACCGCGGTCTCGCGCTCGTGGACGAGGTGCTGGAGCCGCACGTCGCGAACGAGGCGCGCCTACTGGCGTCATTGGACCCCCGGGAGCGCGACCACCTCGCCGCCGCCCTGCGCACCCTCCTCGCCTCCCTCGGCGACACCACCCTCGGCTAGCTCGATGCCGCTTGTTCACGTTCAGTGGTTGCCCGATCGGGGGCACACGTCTGTACCTGCACCGCATACAAAACTTGCTGGTGGAGGCCAACACGCTGACCGAGGTGCCGCTTCTCAGAGGGCAGAAGCAGTGTCACAGACATAGAACCCGGCCCGGATGTAGGTCGGCTCCTCGGGGAGACGCGGTCGGTGTGCTTCAGCCGGGCTGCAGGGCCTGCGCGAGATCGGCGGCGAGGAGGGACGTCGCCAAGGCAACAGTTTCAGGTTCACCGATGCCCTCTTCTGCGCGTCCCGCCATCCTCGCGCCGAGTGCGTCGGGCCCCGGTGCGAACAGCGCAGCCAGGTACCCGACGGCTTGGTCAGTGATCTCGCTGCTGATGGGGTCGCTGAGTAGGACGTTGAAGGCGGCACGGGCACGCCGGGTAGCACGCCGATCATGCGGGGGGATGCGTGCTCCTCGTGTGTTCTTCGCGCCGGGCCCTGCGAGAGCTTCGGGCACCATCAGATCGACAGGAATGCCCTCAGAGTTCAGCCATGCGCCAGGCTGTCCACCGATGGGGTCACGGTAGAACCCCGCACGGCTCATGGACTGCTCCAGAAGGGGCTCGTCCTCCAGCACCCTCGGATCGAGTGCGAGATCGCTGTCTTTCGTCGTCTCGGCCAGCGCAACGGGACTTCGCGCGGTGTGCAGATAGATGGCCTGCGCGCCAATCACGATCACGGCGTCGCGATGTGCATCCAGAGCGGACAGCGCATCAAGAAGCGCCGAGCGAGATCGAACGAGGAGGTCGCCTCTATCTACGCCAGGAGGATTCATTGCGCGTCATCCATTCGATGAGTTCTTCGGCTTCGGCAGGACTGCGCCCAGGACCTGTCATGAGATCAACGGCCACCTGGGATGGCGCTGCGATCATCAGCCCGGCGGCGTCGGCAAGGCCGCGAGCGAAGACGACGTCGATTTCGGGCTCGCCCACCATGACATTCGCCCCGGCATCGGCAGGACGGAGATCCCAAAGCTGTGCGGATCGCTCGGCGTCCGATGTATAGATCATCGCCGAGCGGGCGGGGGCGTAGGGGGCCCATGTAGCGGCGGCCAAGGTTCCGGTTACGGCGTAGCGAACAGGGCTTCCCGCCGCCCGCTGCAGAAGGTTCGATAGACCTCTCGGTGCTATCCAGCGGGTGACGCGGCTGTTCCGCACAAACCCGTAGTCCTCGCTCCATCGCCTCAGAAGTGCAACCCAGTCGGGCACGATGACAGCGCCCGAATTGTTTCGCCTTGCGAGGCCCTCTGCCTCGAGGAACTCGATCACCCGATAAGTCGACCCCGTGGAAACGCCCGCGACCTCGACCAATTCGCGGATCGCCCATGATTTGTCATGGTCCAGCAGTGCGCGTACGACCTTGGCCGCAGGAGCGCCCTTCAGCGTTCCGCGTGGTCTGCCAGGGCCGCGCCACGGGTCGCGGTCAGCCCCTCGGTCCGCTATGTAAAGTCCAGGCCGCGGCGCACTCACACGTATGTTGCCTGTCGCGTCGATGTAGGACAGGCCGGCACTGGAGAGCTGCTCACGTACCGGCGGTGACAGATATCTGGACACGACAACCCCACGGCTGCCTGGGATAGCTCCTGTAGAGGTGCTCAGTTGCTGAAGCAGTGCGGCGGTGTCGCGCCTTTCCACCAGGCGTTTGGCCTCCACCACTAGCATGACCGTGCTTCCATCTGGTGCTGTCACCTCCCAGAGCGCGTCGAAGCCGGTGTCGGGAACGCTGCCGCGGCTGCGCGACCGGACGTCCCACCCGGTCGGCAACCGGTCTTTCAGCACCGCGATCCCAGCCGTCAGGACTTCAGTCTCGTTCTGAGGCTGTGCCCTCGAGTCCATCTGATCTCCAGCCCTCGTATCGTTCGGAAAATAACTTACCTCCGCCGTCGGCGGAGTGACCGCATTTACCGAACGCCTCCCTCGGCGACACCACCCTCGGCTAGCCGGCATCCAGGGATGTCTTCCTTTCATTCCTGCCCTGGTCATGCAAGGAAGCGGCCCAACCGTTCACGGGCGATACGCCGATCAGTCGTATGCCAGGGCCCGTATGCGGGCGGCGTCCTCGTGGGGGAGGGAGACCACGGCGAGCGCCCGCCGGGAGTCCATCGGCCGGTAGGCCGTACGGGACAGGCCGGTCCAGGCGAAGGCGGGGCGGGTCTCGAAGCGGGAGGACGTGCAGGCGGCGGTTATCCGGCGGGCGGCGCGGTGGGTCCAGGGCAGGCCGCACCAGTCGTACAGGTCGCGGAAGCCGTCGAGGGGCGCGGCGCACAGATCCTCATACCGCACGACCCTGATGCCGGCGGCCCTCCGGGCCACCGTGTCGGTGACCCGCCGCGCGACCTTCCACAACACCGCCGCTCCGGTGGCCACGTCCCGGTTCCCGGCGAGCGCTCCGAGCTCGGCCGCGTACGGGTGGTCGCGCAGCAGGAGGGGCTGGCCGAGCAGTTCGCGCACGTCCACCCTCCAGCCGAGCCGCCGCCAGCTCCCGGCGAACGACACGGGGTCGCGGACCACGACGACCACCCGGCACCCGAGGCGGCGGGCGAACCACTCGGCGGACAGGAGCGCGAAGGGATCGTCGAGCAGCGCCCGCCTGGCCAGCAGGCGGCCCATGGTGAACGCCGTGCCGTACTTGGCCATCCGCGCGAGGTCGCCGGGCCCGTGGTTGCGGCGGATCTCGGCCTGCCAGTTGTAGCGCAGCGCGACCGTACGGGAGAACGCCGCCAGCCAGGGCGTCTCGTTGTCGGGGCAGATGTACTGGAAGCGGTGGGTCACCGACGCGTCGAGCACCCCAGGGGAGCGGCCCGGCGGGCGCTGCGGGTTCAGCGGCTCGTTGACGTAGACCAGCCGCCCGCTCGCCGTGAGCATCCGGCCCACCCAGCTCGTGCCGCTGCGCGGCAGGCCGGTGACCAGCACGGGAGGTTCCGCGGTCACGAGGCCGCCCCCGCAGCCCCAGCGGCCTTCGCAGCCGCGACCGAGCGGCCTCCGCCGAAGGGGCGCAGGCCGTAGCGGCGGTGGACCTGTACGGCGGGCAGCAGGTTCTTCACGAGCACGCCGCCCGACCAGCCCAGCACCGCCCCCAGCGCGCCGTACGCGGGCACGAGCACCACGTCCAGGGCGATCGTCACGGCGACGGCCGTCGTCACGTTGGCCAGGCTGGCGGCCGTGCGCCCGCCCGCGACGAGCACGACGTCGACCATGCCGCAGGCGGTCGCGACCATCATCGTGGCAGAAAGGACGAGCGCGATCGCGCCGCCGCCGGCGTAGGCGGGCCCGAACAGCGGGAGCAGCCACGGCGCGAGCGCCGCGTACCCCAGCCAGAGCGGCCAGGTGAGCACGACCAGCCACCTGGTGGTGGTCCGATACAGCGCGCGGGCGCCGTCCAGGTCGCCCTCGGCCAGGGCCCTCACCAGCCGCGCCTGCGCGGCCTGGGCGAGCCCCTGACCGGCGAGCTGCCCCAGCACCTTGAACCGGGTCGCCGCCGTGTAGACGGCCGCGGCGGCGGGACCCGCGAGCAGCGCGACGATCACCACGTCGAGCCGCTGGAACACCGACTGCACGGCCGCCGCGGCCGACCGCGGGGCGGTGTGCCGCCAGAAGGCGCCCACCTCCCCCACGTCGTGCGGCCCGAGCCCGCGCAGCCGTACGGCGGCCAGCACCGCGCCGGCCACGGTGGGAAGCGCCCAGGCGGCGGCCAGCACCGGCGGCGGGGCCCCGGCGAGCACGGCCGCGGTGACGAGGGCGAGCTGCCCGAGCGGCTGGACGGCCCCGGCGAGCAGCAGCGTCGGCCGCATGGTGCCGAGGCCGCGGGTGGCGCAGATCAGCACGTCCGACAGGGCGACGAACGGCAGGGCGGCGGCCAGCACGACCCAGACGCCGCCGGGCACGCCGGTGAGCCCGGCCAGCGGCCCGGAGGCCAGGACCACACCGGCGCCCGTCACGGCGGCGAGCGCGGCCACCGGCGCGAGGATCCCGCGGACCAGCCGCCGCCCCCCGTCCCGGCCGGCGCCGTCGACGGACCGGTTGCGGGCCAGGGCGTGGACGAGGCCGTTGCCGGTGTCCAGGCGGACGACGCCCGCGAGCATCAGGCACAGCGCGGTGGCCGTGAAGAACGCCCCGGCGGCCGCCGGTTCGAGCGACCGCGTCACCACCAGCACGAGCGCGAACTGCCCGCCCGCCGTGGCGCCCGCCGTGGCCAGGCCGGCGACTCCATGCCGGAAAAGGCCGCCTGGCCGCGGAGGATCGGTCAGCGCCGCCACGAGGGCACCGCTCCCAGCCACGGGACGAGCAGCGCGTCCCACGGCTCGAAGTGCTCGCGAAGCCGCCGGTGGACCGACGCGGGCATGGCCTCCCGCGGCCGGGCGTTGTGCCGCTCGAACTCCACGCCGCCGAGCCGGGGCAGTCCCAGGAACCCCAGCACCCGGTCGTACGCGGCGCCGGGGTCGCGGAACAGCAGTCCGCTGTCAAGGACCAGGATCCGGTCGCGCCCCACGAGCGGTTCCAGCCGGGCCAGCTGTTCGGCGTACCGTCCCCGGGCCAGGTAGGCGTGGTGCCGGTGCGCGTGGCTCGCGTATCCGGGGACGGTGCGCAGCCGTTCGGCCTCGCCGGCGAGGCGCTCCGGCTCCAGCGTGAGGGCGCGCTCGAAGCACGGCTCGGTCTCGAACCCCCGCGCCAGCTCGTGCGCGTGGGCGGAGCAGGCCCGCTCGACCGGGTCCCGGACCAAGGCGATCAGTTTGACCCCGGGGAGGTCCCCCGCGATGCGGGCCCCCGCCAGGGGATGGAACAGGTAGTAAGGGGCCGACTCGAACGCCTGGGGGGCATGGCCCCACCGGAATCGGAGCGCCTGCGCCCCGGACTGCAGCGGGAAGTGGGCGCGATACCAGGGCAGGCCCCGCTCGTAGGCCATGTCGAAGTAGTGGACGCCCTTGCGCAGCACCGGCTTCATGACCAGCGGGTGCCGGGACAGGGCGCGGTACAGCGAGGTGGTGCCGCACCGCTGCGCCCCGATGATCAGGAACGACGGCAGCACCCTGCCCGCGCTGGTCGCCCTCCCGGCGGCGAGCGAGACGGCGTGCGCCGAGTGTTTCAGCGCGGGGTGTTTCAGCGTTGACCTCAAAGCAGGCACTCCAGGTGATCGACCAGAGGGTTCAGCCAGACGGCGGGCGGCCCGAGCGGCTCCCGGCCGTCGCGGCGGTGCCGCTCGGCCAGGGCGACGAGATAGCGGACCGCCGTACGGCGTGCCTGGGCGACGTCGACGCCGAACGGTTCCAGGAGCCCGCCCGCCTGGGCGAGACAGGATCGGGCGGCGACCGGAGGCGGCATCCGGCGCAGCGCCCGGTGGAAGAAGTGGTGCAGGGCGTCGAAGCCGAGCGGCACGCCCACGGCGAACCGCTCCCAGTCCCACACGAGCAGCCGCCCGTCCGCACCCGCGGCGACGTTCCAGGGGGTGAAGTCGCCGTGCCAGGCCGCGGCCTCCCCGGTCCGCTCTTCGGAGCCCGCCTCGTCGTCGTACGGGCGGATGGCGGCGATCTCCCGCGCGGCCGAGATGAGCAGGCGGGCGGGCACGCGGCGGGAACCCACGCGGCGGGAGGTCACGGGCAGCGGCGACAGCATCAGCACCTCAAGACCCCGCCACGCACCGTGATACAGCACGTCGGGTGGCACGACGACCTTCAACGGCCGCCCGGCGAGCATGCGCAGCACCTCGCTCTCGTATCGCACCAGCCGCCTGGCCCGCGGCGAGTCGCCGATCTTCACGAACCCCGCGAGTCCCGACTCGTCGTACGCCTCCAGGATCGGTTTGCGGTTGGCGCGGCGGGCGGGCCTGACGTGGACGACGACCCGCATCCGGCGGCCGAGGACGTCGCTCAGGTGCGTCTCGATCGTGTCGGGCCCGCCGCCGACGGGCAGGCCGCGCCCCAGCGCGGTGTGCCACCACTCGCGCGGGACGACCCGCCGGGGGACGAGGCGGTGCGGCAGCACGCTGCGGACGCTCGGCCGGGCGCCGGGCCGGGAAGGGGGGAACAGCAGGTCCATCACCTCGTCCAGGTAGTGGAGACGATCGGCCGCGTCCCTCATCGCGCCTCCCCGGGGTCGGATGTCCTGGCGGTGTTGCGCCAGAGCAGGGCGAAGGAGATCAGATACAGGGTCAGGGCGCTGATCAGCCCGTCGTAGACGACCATGTAGAGCAGCACGAGGATCATCACGAGCGTCCCCGCCTTGCCGATCGGCGTCCGGTCGGCCCAGTAGCGCCGCACCGCGCCGGCGAAGAAGGCGACGTACAGCAGGGCCCCCGCGAAGCCCTGGCTGATCAGCAGCAGCCACAGCTGCCCGTCGCTGCCGAGCGGGGGATGGCCGCACTCCACGCACCACGAGCTGCGGCCCGTCGTGACCGTGCGGTGGCTGCCGTACGCGTTGCGGGTGTTGCCATACCCGATGACCGGCGAGGTGGCCGCGACCCGGACGGTGGCCGCGACCGTGAACGCGCGGATGCCGTTGCTCTGCGGGTTGTCCAGCCGTTGCGCGACGATCGTGCTCAGCGGCGACAGCAGGAACGCCGCCGCGGCGACGGCCGCGACCGCGCCGGCCAGGAGGGGGCGTGCGCCCCGGACCATCAGGTACGCCGCCGAGATCCCGAGCCCGATCCACAGGCCGCGGTTGAGCGAGTAGACGACCGGGACGGCGGCTGCGGCGAGCACGAGCACGGCCGCCGCCCGGCGGTACGGCCCGCCGTAGGTCCACCAGCCGACCACGAACCAGATCACGAGCACCGAGACGTCGCTGCCCCAGGCGTTGGCCCACTCGAACGGCGCCTCCGGGCGCGGCGCGGCGTGCCCGAGCACGTGCTGCATCTGGGCCGCCGTCGGGTGGATCAGGTTGGCGACGAACGGGTTGCCGCCGATCGACGACGGCAGCGCCATCTCCAGTGGCGAGGTGAACGCGAAGCCCGGCGCGAGCACGCCGAGCAGTCCGCCCGCGACGGCCGTCAGGAACAGCACGCCGAGCCACCTGACCAAGGTGCGCTGCGGCAGCTCGTCATGAGTGAGATTGCCCAGGTAGAGCACCATGATCAGGAGTGAGACGTAGACGGCCAGCCGCATCAGGTAGCCGACGACCCGGCCGGCGGCGAGCTCGCCGTATGTGCCGTCCGGCGTCTCGGCGAGCGCGAGCGCGCTGACCAGGTAGCCCGCCAGCAGCAGCGCCCACAGGCCGAAGCCCCTCGGCACGCGGATCGGCCGCCTGTGCCACAGCGCCACCGCCATCGGCACGGCCAGCACCACCACCGACAGCCCGCCCAGGCCGAGCGCCCACCAGAGCGGATAACCGAGCAGGAACGCCGCGATCGGCCACGCCGCCCGCGCGGGACGGCGCCGGTGCCGGGGGCGGGCCGCCGGAGGCAGGGCGGTGCGGGGGACGGGGATGGTCACGCGCCCCACTCCGCCGTCTCGGGGACGGGCGCGACGAACCCCGGCGGCACGGCGACGGCGCCGAGCACGCGGGCGCCCTGCCGGCCGAGCTGCCGCACGGCCCGGGTGACCTCCGGGGAGGTCGTCCGGCGCAGGGTGATCAGCAGCAGGGCGGCGTCGGGATGGGCGGACCGGCCGGTCACGACCGTCACCGGCACCAGGTGCGCCAGCGCGGAGCCCAGGCCCTTGGCGAGCTGCCTGGCCGTGCCCTGTGTTCGCACGCCTTCCAGGCTCCCTGCCCGCACGCCTTCGAGGCTTCCTGCCCCCACGCCTTCGAGGAGCAGCCGGTGGGGCCCGCCGCCCAGCGACGTGGCGACGGCGGCGGCCATCTCGTCGAGGACCGCCGCGTCCGGCCTGGCCGGAAGCTCGGCGAGCAGCGGCAGGCCGCACAGCCGTTCGACGTCCGCGCAGGTGCGGATGCGGGTGTCGAGCCGGTCGCGGCCGAACGCGGCCCCCGCCCCGGCGAGTACGCCGAGGAACAGGCCGCTGCCGAGGAAGAGCGGCGGGCTCGGATGGGCCGGCCGCGCGGGAGGCCTGGCGGGGCTGATCACCGTGCCCGGCGTCACCGCGACGGTCTTGAGCGCGTCGTAGCGCAGCGTGAGGTCAGCCACCTGCCGGGCGAGCACGGCCTGCCGCCTGGCCGATCCCGGTCCCGCCGCGGTCTGCCCGGTCGCGGTCCGGGTGGTCGTGGTCTGAGTGGTCTGGGTGGCCTGAGCGGTCGCCGCCTGGGTCGTCACGGCCTTGTCGAGATCGTCCTCGACCTCGCGCAGCCGCGCGGCGATCAGCTTCAGCTGGCCGCCGATCGCGTCCTCGGCGGCGCGGGCGCGGTTGCGCAGATACGCCTCCGCGTACGCCTGGGCCCCCGCGGCCGCGGCCCGGGGATCCGACGCCGAGTAAGAAATGGAAAGAATGGCGGAATTGGGAGGAACGTCCACGGTCACGTGCTCCCGCAATTCCTCCGGATCCGGATATTTCAGAATCGCGGCGGCCATGGTGGAGACGACCGCCGATCGGGCGATCTGCGATTCGGTGTCGAGGTTGAGGGGTTCCCGTTGCCGGGAGCTCGGCACGTTCAACTGTTCCTGCGCGCCGGTCGGCAATACCTGCACCTGGGCGACCGCGGTGTAACGCTCTGGGGTCATCGCGAGCGCCGCGGCGCCGCCGCCCACTCCGGCGAGCAGGCAGACGGCGGCGACCAGGCGCCTGCGCCGGAGCACAGAGCCGTATTCAGAAAGGTCGCGGCTGTGCGGCGGCAGGCTCATCGAACTCCCCGTGCCCTCGTTCGTCACGCGGCCGCGGCCGGCGGTGGGGCCACCGGTGCCCCCCGGATGAGGGAGGGGCAGCCGGGCGCGTTCGTGGTCCCGGCGGCGGTCCGGCGGGATCCGGTCTCGAACTATAAGCCGCCACGGAGTTTCGTCCCCGGCTATTGCCGAATTAGCGTCAGGCGATGGCCGCTCAATTAGCCGATGAAAACGGAAATATCCGTACTCGTGAGATGGGGAAACGGCCCCCGAAGCCACGGGGATTGATGGGATGGTGTTTGCCCATCCGTTCATTGCGTGGTCTGCCGAGGAAGGGGGCGCGATGAGACTCATCGCCGGCTTGGCCGTACTGGTGGCGGGGGTGTGCGCGACGGCCTGCGCGGGCACCGCCACGAGCGGGCGGGTGCCGGGCGGCGGCGCCGGGACGACGCCGGTCGCCTGCGCGGTCACGGACAAGCTCATCCCGACGTGCGGGGCGTGGTGGGGGATCGCGCCCGACGTCTTCTCCGGACGCGGCCCGATCCGCGCGGTGGACATGGCCGAACGGCGCATGGGCCGCCGGGCCGACATCGTGCACGTCTACCACCGGGGCGGAGAGCTCTTCCCGACCGCCGAGGAGCGGGAGATCGCCAAGGGGCCCCGCCTGCTGCTGGTGAACTGGAAGCCGGCGCTCGACCACACATGGGCCGAGGTCGCGCGCGGCGAGGTGGACGGGCGCGTCGACAGGCTCGCCGAGCACATCCGGCGCACCTTCCCCGGCCGGTTCTTCCTCACGATCCACCACGAGCCGGAAAACGACGTGCGCGAGGGCGGGGGATACTCGCCCGCCGACTACGTCGCGATGTACCGCCACGTGGTGACCCGCCTGCGGCAACAGGGGGTGCGCAACGCGGTGACCGTGATGACCTACATGGGCGCGCCCAACTGGGCGGCCAAGCCGTGGTTCGGCAGGCTCTACCCCGGCGACGACGTGGTCGACTGGGTGGCCTTCGACCCGTACGCGGACGACCGGGTGAGCGACTTCGCCGGGCTGGTCGACAAGACCCGGCCCGACGCGCCGGGCTGGCCCGGGTTCTACCGGTGGATGCAGGCCAGGTTCCCGGCCAAGCCGATCATGGTCGCCGAGTGGGGCGCCTTCGAGCGGCGCGGGGCACCCGCGTTCAAGCGCGACTTCTTCGAGTCGGTCCGGCGTCAGATCGGGGACTACCCCCAGATCAAGGCGCTGGTCTACTTCGACTCGCCGCTGGCGCCCCGGGGCGACACCAGGTTCGACACCACGCCGGGCGCCACCCGGGCGTTCGCGCAGCTCGGGCGGCTGCCTCGCTTCACGTCGACGCCGGTGCCGCCCTCCTGAGCCTTCGGCGGACGCCTCAGCGGACCCAGCCGCCCGAGGTGACGAGGTTCAGCACGGCGCCGACCGCGCGTTCGATCGTCATGTCCGTGGTGTCGAGGACGAGGTCGGCGTCCTCCGGCTCCTCGTACGGGTCGGAGATCCCGGTGAACTCCGGGATCAGCCCGGCCCGCGCCTTGGCGTACAGGCCCTTGCGGTCGCGGCGCTCGCACTCCTCCAGCGGCGTGGCCACGTGGACGAGCAGGAAGTCGCCGCCGACCTCCTCGACCATCGCCCGCACCTCGTCCCGGGTCGCGGCGTACGGCGCGATGGGCGCGCAGATCGCCAGGCCGCCGTGGCGGGCGACCTCGGCGGCCACGAAGCCGATCCTGCGGATGTTGCGGTCGCGGTCCTCACGCGAGAACGTGAGCCCCGCCGACAGCATCCGCCGCACGACGTCGCCGTCCAGGTAGGTGACCGTGCGGCCGCCCCGTTCGAGCAGCGCGTCGCGCAGGCCCCGGGCGATCGTCGACTTGCCCGAGCCGGACAGGCCGGTGAAGAACACCACGAGCCCCCGCTTGTGCGGCGGCCCGGGGATGGTGACCGGCGCGGGACCGGCGTAGTGCTCGGTGGCGCCGTAGTTGCGGGCCACGTGCTCGCGGAGTTCGAGGTCGATCTCGGCGTCCTCGCGCGGCGCGAGCGGCACCGCGACCACCGCCGCCCCCGGGAGCCGCTCGGCCGCCTTGAGCGCGGCGCGCACCACGGCGGGCCCGCCCTCGCCGAAGACGAGGGGCATGAGGAGCACGGTGGCGTCCAGTTCCTCGGCGGTCGCCGCCACGTCGTCGAGCGCGGCGCCGTCGAGCGGCCCGCGCATCGTCACCGCGAGGACCTCGCCGTCCGGCAGGTCCTTGCGCACCTCCTCCGGCGTGCGGCGCAGCCGGGAGAACGGTCCGTACACGGGGGCGTCGAGCGCCTCGACCGGCCCGGCGGCGTGGTGGCCGTCCCGCTCCGCGACGGTCAGCACCGCGACCGCCGCGCCCTCGGGGTCCCTGAGCGTCACCCGGTCGCCGGGCCCGAACTCGTCCGGGAGCGCGATCGTGATCGGGTCGGGCCAGGACGCCCCTCCGGGCAGCCGGCCCCGCTCGACCACGCTCTCCACCTCGGCCGAGGTGAGGAAACCGGTCAGCGGCGCGTACGCCCCGGACAGCAGCAGCTCCAGGTCCGCCAGCTCACGTGCGTCGGGCGTCCACTCGGTCATGGCTTCCGTTTCCGCTCGATTGTCCGCAGCTCGGTGGGTCGGATACGCACCCTACTGGCAACCGCACGCATAGCGTGCCGGTGCTCGGGGCGTCTACAGGCAGACATTAATCCGAGGAGGTGCTCGTGGACGCCGCAGAAGAGCGACGATTCCGCGAATTCGTGTCGGCCCGCGCGCCGGCGCTCATGCGGCTGGCCTATCTGCTGACCGGAGGAGACCAGCACTCCGCAGAGGACCTGCTGCAGACCGCTCTGGCCAAGGTCATCACGAGATGGGGGCGGCTCGACGAGCCCGAGGCGTACGTGCGCCAGGTGATGTACCGGCAGCAGATCAGCTGGTGGCGGCTCGCCTGGCGGCAGCGGGAGACCAGCGTGGCCGACGTGCCGGAGCATCCGGCCGGCCGCGCGGGCACCGACGAGGCCGAGCTGCGGATGATCCTGCGCAGGGCGCTCGCCCGGCTGACGCCCCGCCAGCGGGCCGTGCTCGTGCTGCGCTATCTCGAAGACCTGCCCGAGGACCGGGTGGCCCAGGTCCTCGGCTGCTCCGTCGGGACCGTGCGCAGCACCGCGCACCGGTCCCTCGCCCGGCTGCGGACGACCGCGCCGGAACTCGCCGATCTGCGCCTGAGTGAGGTGATCTCATGACGCCCCGGATGCTGAAGCGGACGCTGGAGGAGTGGTCGCGAGAGGTCCGCGTGCCCGGCGACCTCGCCGACCGCGCGCTGCGCCGCCGGTCGCGGCTGCGCCTGACGAGATTCGCGGGGGCGGTCTCGTGCGCGGCCGTCGTGGCGGCCGTGGCCCTGCTGGTGCCGCTGGTCGTGGCCCCCCTCTTCACCGCGGAGCCGATCTCGCAGGTCGGCGGCCCGCCGGTGGTGGTGCCCGTCCAGCCCTACCGGCAGACGACCCCCGCGGAGGACGTGCTCGCCGACACCGGGAACTCCCCGCCGAAGACGATGATCGCGGCGGGCAGAGTGGCCGTCTCCGCCTACTACACGTGGCGGTCGCGTACGGTCGCCGGGCGCAAGATGCTGGACCGCACGTGGTATCTCCTCGATCCGGCGACGAAGAGCTACGAGAAGACGGAGTGGGGCTGGACCGAGGTCGCACCCGGCCTGCGCTGGGCGGCGGTCCTGGAGAAGGACCTGCCCGTGCGGAGGATCGGCATCTTCGACATGGAGGCCCGGCAGGTGCGGGCCTGGGTGCCGGTGGATCACCCCGTGGGCGGCGTCGTCTGGTCCCCGGACGGCACGCGCCTGCTCGCCACCGCCTACGACGAGTCCCCCGACCTGGACAGGACGTCCGTCGACGAGCGACAGTGCCCGGCGCGGGTCGCCGCGACGCCGGAGGACCCCCGGCATCCGCCGTTCCAGACGATCTCCACCAGCCGGACGGGTTTCTACGTCGTCGACGCGGCCACCGCGACCGCGGGGGACTTCCACGCCGTCGATCCCTGCTGGACCGACAACAGCAACGTCAGGCGCGACTTCGGCTGGAGCGACGACGGCGCGCTGGTCCGCGAGGCCAGCAACATCTGGAAGCGGCCGGACGCCTTCTACGACCTGGAGGGCAGGCCGCACGACGCACCTTCCGGCTACGTCGCCACGGAGTCGAAGGCGGGCGTGTCGCCCGGCGGCACGCTGCTCGCCGGCCCCGACGGCATGCCCACCAAGGTCACCGAGCTGTCGACGGGCGAGATCGTGGGCCGTCAGCAGGTGCTCCAGCTCCTCGCCTGGGCCGACGACCACCGCCTGGTCGCGCTGGGCTGCGCGGGCACGTGCGGGAACGAGTTCCACAACGGCCTGGTCCTGGTGGGCGTCGACGGCGAGGACGCGGTCCCGCTGTCGGAATACCGGAAGAACACCCAGAAGCCCGAGGCGTGGGAGCCGACGCTGACCCTCAGGTAGCCGCCCAGATGTAGCGACTCAGATGAGGCGGGCGAAGTGGTTCTGCGGACGGCGGATCACCATGGTGATCTCGTCCTCGGTCCCGTTGAGCCCGCCTCGCGAGAGCGCGGCCACGACCCGGCAGACCACGGCGACCAGACCGCCGTGCGGACCCCGCCTGGCCGGGCCGCTCACCGCCGAGTAGTCCTCGGCGATCATGAGCCCGCGCATGAGGCAGTACGCCTGGATGCCCTCGCGGGAGGCCAGCGGCTCGTACATCGCCGGAAGCGGTCCCACGGACCCGGCCGGGGCGAGCGTGCGCCACAGCGCCCGCCGCAGCCAGCGGGGGGTCACCCGGTCGCAGAAGCCGTATGCCGACTTGCGGTCGCGCATCTTCAGCAGCAGCAGCCCGCCGGGGCGCAGCCCGGCCACGAGCCGGTCGAGCACGAGCTCGGCGTGCCGGATGCGTTCGAGGAGGAACGACACGTAGACGACGTCGAAGGAGCGGGGCGGGATCGGCACGAGACGCAGGTCGCCCAGGTAGGACGCCTCCAGGTCGCCGCGGTTGGCGGTGTGGGCCCGCAGGGGCGGCAGATCCTCGTCCACCCCCGTCATCCTCGGCTCGTAGCGCCCCACGTCGAGGGCGCCGCCCCGGCCGCATCCGGCGATGAGGATGTCGAGCCGCCGTCCGAGCTGGTCGGTCCACTGCTCGCGAATCCGCTGGCTGAACACGTCGTCCTGATCGGCGGACGACAAACGAACCTCTGTCATACCACTGAGAGTAATCATTTGACGACGCGCAGTTGCGCATTTGCCGTCACCCATCATGTCCGGACCGAGGAGCGAGCGGAGCGAGGCGAAGGGACAGGGCGTAGCCTTGGTAGCCGCGGCCCGGTTGGGAGCGTCTCGCGGATCTCCTCCGTAAGGGGGATCGGCCGGATGAACGGGGTCGCGTCCGCACGCCGGCTGTCTTTGTCACGGGGCTTTTGAAGGCATCGATGTCTCTTTCCGGACTGCTCGACCTCGTATCCGCCGAACCCAGGCTGGCCGCCGCGCTCGACGCCGCCGGGCAGGCCGCCCACCCCGGCGCCGAGCTGGTGGCGCCACCCGCGCTGCGGCCGTTCGCCGTGGCCGCGCTGTCCCGCGTACGGCCGGTGCTCGCCGTCACGGCGACCGGGCGCGAGGCAGAGGATCTCGCCGCCGCGCTCACGAGCCTGGTGGACGAGAGCTCCGTGGCCGTCTTCCCCGCATGGGAGACGCTGCCGCACGAGCGCCTGTCGCCGCGCAGCGACACGGTCGGCCAGCGCCTGGCCGTGCTGCGGCGGCTGGCGCACCCGATCGAGGGCGACCCCGCGGCAGGCCCGCTGCGGATCGTGGTGGCCCCGATCCGCTCGCTGCTCCAGCCCATCGTGGCCGGGCTCGGCGACCTGGCGCCCGTACGACTGCGCGCGGGCGACGACGCCGACCTGGACGACGTGGTGGCCCGGCTGGTCCAGAACGGCTACCACCGGGTGGACATGGTGGAGAAGCGCGGTGAGGTGGCCGTGCGCGGCGGCCTGCTCGACGTGTTCCCGCCCACCGAGGAGCACCCGCTGCGGCTGGAGTTCTGGGGCGACACGATCGAGGAGATCCGCTGGTTCAAGGTGGCCGACCAGCGCTCGCTGGAGGTCGCCCAGGACGGGCTGTTCGCCGCGCCCTGCCGCGAGCTGCTGCTCACCGACGACGTACGGCGGCGCGCCCGCGAGCTGGGGGAGGAGCACCCGGCGCTGAAGGACGTGCTCGACCAGCTCGCCGAGGGTGTGCCGGTGGAGGGCATGGAGGCGTTCGCGCCCGTGCTCGCCGGGGAGATGGACCTGCTGCTCGACCACCTGCCGATCCGGTCGGCCGTGTTCGTCTGCGACCCCGAGCGGATCCGCGGCCGGGCCGTCGAGCTGGTCCACACCAGCCAGGAGTTCATGGAGGCGTCCTGGATCGCCGCGGCGGCGGGCGGCGAGGCTCCGATCGACCTGGAGGCGGCCGCCTTCCGCACGCTCGAGGAGGTGCGCGACCACGCCGGCGAGCTGGGCCAGCCGTGGTGGAGCATCGCCCCCTTCGGCGAGGGCGTGGAGCTGGACGCGCAGGACGTCGAGGCCTACCGGGGCGACACGCAGCGGGCGCTCGGCGACATCAAGGGCTGGATGGGCGCGGGCAAGGCCGTCGTGCTGCTGAGCGAGGGGCACGGCCCGGCCGAGCGCATGGTCGAGCTGCTCAAGGGCGTGGACGTGGCGGCGCGGCTGGTGCCGTCCCTCGACGGTCCGCCGCCGAAGGACGTCGTGCAGGTCACGACGGGCCGCATCGACCACGGCTTCGTCACGCCGGACGTCGCCGTGGTGACCCACCTCGACCTCGTCGGGCAGAAGGCGTCCACCAAGGACATGCGGCGGCTGCCGTCGCGCCGCCGCAACATGGTCGACCCCCTCCAGCTCAAGGTCGGCGACCACGTGGTGCACGAGCAGCACGGCGTGGGCCGCTACGTCGAGATGGTGCAGCGCACGATCCAGGGCGCGACCCGCGAATACCTCGTGATCGAGTACGCCAGGGGCGACCGGCTCTACGTGCCGACCGACCAGCTCGACGAGGTCACGCGCTACGTCGGCGGCGAGGCGCCCACGCTCAACCGCATGGGCGGGGCCGACTGGGCCAAGGCCAAGACCAGGGCGAAGAAGGCGGTCAGGGAGATCGCGGGTGAGCTGATCCGGCTCTACTCGGCCCGGATGGCCTCGCCCGGCTACGCGTTCGCCTCCGACAGCCCCTGGCAGCGGGAGATGGAGGACGCCTTCCCGTACGCCGAGACGGGCGACCAGCTCGAAGCGATCGACGAGGTCAAGCGCGACATGGAGCGGCCCGTCCCGATGGACCGCCTGATCTGCGGCGACGTCGGCTACGGCAAGACCGAGATCGCGGTGCGGGCGGCGTTCAAGGCGGTGCAGGACGGCAAGCAGGTCGCCGTGCTGGTGCCGACGACGCTGCTCGTGCAGCAGCACCTGTCGACGTTCGGCGAGCGGTTCGCCGCCTTCCCGGTCGCGGTGAAGCCGGTCTCCCGGTTCCAGACCGACGGCGAGGTGAAGGCGACCCTCGACGGCCTGCGTACGGGCGAGGTCGACGTGGTGATCGGCACGCACCGGCTGCTGTCGCCCGAGGTCAAGTTCAAGGACCTCGGCCTGATCATCGTGGACGAGGAGCAGCGGTTCGGCGTCGAGCACAAGGAGGCCATGAAGCACATGCGTACGCAGGTGGACGTGCTCGCCATGTCGGCGACGCCGATCCCGCGGACGCTGGAGATGGGCCTCACCGGCATCCGGGAGATGTCGACGATCCTCACCCCGCCGGAGGAGCGGCACCCGATCCTCACGTTCGTCGGGCCGTACGACGAGAAGCAGATCGCGGCGGCGATCCGGCGCGAGCTGATGCGCGACGGGCAGGTTTTCTTCGTCCACAACCGGGTCCGCACGATCGACAAGGTGGCCTCGCGGCTGCACGAGCTGGTGCCGGAGGCGCGGATCGCGGTCGCCCACGGGCAGATGAACGAGAGCCAGCTCGAGAAGATCATGGTGGACTTCTGGGAGCGCAACTTCGACGTGCTCGTCTCCACCACGATCGTCGAGTCCGGCCTGGACGTGCCCAACGCCAACACGCTCATCGTGGACCGTGCGGACAACTACGGCCTGTCGCAGCTCCACCAGCTGCGCGGCCGGGTCGGCCGGGGCCGCGAGCGCGGCTACGCCTACTTCCTCTACCCGCCCGAGTCGCCGCTGACCGAGACCGCGCACGAGCGGCTCGCCACGATCGCCCAGCACACCGAGATGGGCGCCGGCATGTACGTCGCCATGAAGGACCTGGAGATCCGCGGCGCCGGCAACATCCTCGGGGCCGAGCAGTCGGGCCACATCGCCGGTGTCGGCTTCGACCTGTACGTCCGCATGATGGCCGAGGCCGTCCAGGAGCAGAAGTCCAAGCTCGCGGGCGAGGCGAAGGTGGAGGAGCGGCCCGAGGTCAAGGTCGAGCTGCCGATCAACGCCCACGTGCCGCACGACTATGTCACCTCCGAGCGGCTGCGCCTGGAGGCGTACAAGCGGATCGCGGCCATCGGCTCCGAGGACGACATCGCGGCCGTCCGCGACGAGCTCACCGACCGGTACGGGAGGCCGCCCCAGGAGGTGGACAACCTGCTGGAGGTGGCGCGCTTCCGGATCAAGGCCCGCAAGGCCGGGCTGACCGACGTGACGCTGCAGGGCCAGCAGATCAGGTTCGCGCCCGTGGAGCTGAGGGACTCCCAGCAGGTGCGGCTGCAGCGGCTCTACCCCCGCTCCATCTGGAAGCAGGCGACGGGCATCCTGCTCGTGCCGGTGCCCAAGACCAAACCGATCGGCGGTCAGCCACTACGCGACCTCGACCTGCTGAAATGGTGTGGGGACCTGGTCGAGGCCCTGTTCCTGGAGCCGATGCGGGTACAGTGACCCGCGAAATTGTCAACATACGCGTGGCCGGTGTCGTTCGGGAGGATCGTCCGTGAAGTCGTATCGAGTGCGCGTCGCCGTGGCGCTGGCGGCGGCCGGGGTCGCCGTGACCGCCTGCGGTGGCCCCGTGCAGGCGGGTTCCGCGGCCATCGTGGGCAAGGAGCGCATCACCTCCAGCGAGCTGAACGACGAGGTCCGCGCGCTGCGCGCCGACCTGGCCGCCAACAAGATCCCCGAGGACCAGCTCCAGCTGTCCTTCTCGCTGCCGCAGACGGTCCTGCTCAACATGACCACGAGCAGGCAGTTCCGGGAGCTCGGCCGGAGCAAGGGCGTCGTGGTCACCGACCGGGAGGTCGACGACGTCGCCACGGCGCAGGGCGGCTGGGACCAGTTCAACAAGGTGCTGCTGGCCAACGGCATCCCGCTGGACGAGGGCCGCGACTTCATCCGCGCCGTCGTCATCCGCAACAAGCTGGCGCAGCAGTCCGGCGCCGGTCAGGACCAGGCGAGCCAGCAGGCCGCCCTCCAGAAGGTCGTCCAGGAGGCCGACTCGGCCGTGCCGGTGAAGTACAGCCCGCGCTACGGCAAGTTCGACCCCCAGCAGGGCTTCGTCGCCGACGACCGCTTCGGCTCGGCGGGCGGGGCCACGGCGGGCGAGGCCGCCGCGGGTGCGGCAGGCGCCGCCCAGGCCGGCTGATCGCACGCCTGAGCGGTATGGCCGGCGGCCCGGCGACGCCGGGTGGGCGGGCTCATTAGGCTGAGGCCATGGCGTTGATCGTGGTGACCACCTCGCCCCGGGTCGCTCCGGGCCTGCTCGCGCCCGCGGCGTGGAAGGCCCTCACCCGAGGGCGGGTGCTCACCGGCACCCCGGACCACCCCTACCTGCCCTATCTCGACGAGGCCGGCGTACGGGTCGAGGTGGTGACCCCCGACCCCGGCGCGGTCGCCCGCGAGAGCCGTACGGGGACGGTGGTGTGGCTGGCCGCGCAGGACGGCGACGAGGACTTCATGCGCGCGGTCGGCCACGCCGCGATCTCCCTGGACGAGCCGCCGGAGATCGAGGTCGTCCCCGGCTCCTACGACCTGCCCGGAGCCCGGCTGCTCGACCTCGTCCAGGTCATGGACCGGCTGCGTCGCGAGTGCCCGTGGGACCGCAAGCAGACCCACGAGTCGCTCGTGCCCTACCTGGTCGAAGAGGCATACGAGGTGCTGGAGACCATCCACGAGGGCGCCTACGGCCCGCCGCTGCGCGAGGAGCTCGGCGACCTGCTGCTCCAGGTGGTGTTCCACGCCCGGCTCGCCCAGGAACGGATGGGCCCGGAGGAGGCGGCCGGGGACGGCTTCGACATCGACGACGTCGCCGCCGGGATCGTGGAGAAGCTGGTCCGCCGCCATCCGCACGTCTTCGCGGACGTCGAGGTCTCCGGCGCGGGTGACGTCGCCGACAACTGGGAGGCGATCAAGGCGGCCGAGCGGGCCGCCAAGGGGGAGACAGGCTCGGCGCTCAGCGGCGTGCCCATGGGCCAGCCGGCGATCTCCCTGGCCGCCCAGCTCCTGCGCCGGGCCGGCCGAGCCGGGGCGCCCGCCTCTCTCGCCGGCGACCTCGCCCCGCCCGCCGGCGCCCGCCTGTTCGCGCTCGTACGGGAGACCCAGGACGCGGGGCTCGACCCCGAGGCCGAGCTGAGGGCGGCGGCCAGGGAGTACCGGCGGCGCGTGGAGCAGTGGGAGGACGCCGCGGACACGCCGTGAACGGGCGGCCCTGCGCCGTACCGAGTAGTAGGGACCGATAGGCTCGGGAGGCAAACCGCCCGCCATTTTGCTAGGAGCGTTCGTGGCTGCCATCGAGGCCATCACCGCCCGCGAGATCCTCGACTCCCGTGGGAACCCCACGGTCGAGGTCGAGGTACTGCTGGACGACTACAGCACCGGCCGTGCCGCCGTTCCGAGTGGCGCCTCCACCGGTCAGTTCGAGGCCGTCGAGCTGCGCGACGGCGACAAGAAGCGCTATCTCGGCAAGGGTGTCGAGAAGGCCGTCCTCGGCGTGACCGACGAGATCGCCGACGAGCTCATCGGGTTCGACGCCGAGGAGCAGCGTCTCATCGACCAGACGATGATCGACCTGGACGGCACGCCCAACAAGGCCCGCCTCGGGGCCAACGCGCTCCTCGGCATCTCGCTGGCCGTCGCCAAGGCCGCCGCCGACAGCGCCGACCTGCCCCTGTTCCGCTACGTCGGCGGGCCGAACGCGCACATCCTGCCCGTGCCGATGATGAACATCCTGAACGGCGGCGCGCACGCCGACACCAACGTGGACATCCAGGAGTTCATGATCGCGCCGATCGGCGCCGAGACGTTCTCCGAGGCGCTGCGCATGGGCGCGGAGACCTACCACACGCTCAAGGGCGTGCTGAAGGAGAAGGGCTACGCCACCGGCCTGGGCGACGAGGGCGGCTTCGCGCCGAACCTGCCGTCGAACCGCGACGCGCTCGACCTGATCATGGTCGCGATCGAGAAGGCCGGCTACACGCCGGGCCAGGACATCGCGCTCGCGCTCGACGTCGCGGCCAGCGAGTTCCACAAGGACGGCGTCTACACGATCGACGGCAAGGGCGTGTCGGCCGCCGAGCTGATCTCCTTCTACGAGGACCTGGTCCGCTCCTACCCGCTGGTCTCCATCGAGGACCCGCTGAACGAGGAGGACTGGGACGGCTGGAAGGCCATCACCACGTCGCTCGGCGCCAAGGTCCAGCTCGTGGGCGACGACCTGTTCGTCACCAACCCCGAGCGGCTCGGCCGCGGCATCGCCGAGGGCGCCGCCAACGCGCTGCTGGTGAAGGTGAACCAGATCGGCACGCTGTCGGAGACCCTCGACGCGGTCGACCTGGCCCACCGCAGCGGCTACCGCTGCATGATGAGCCACCGCTCCGGCGAGACCGAGGACACCACGATCGCCGACCTCGCCGTGGCCACCAACTGCGGCCAGATCAAGACCGGCGCCCCGGCCCGTTCGGATCGGGTGGCCAAGTACAACCAGCTCCTGCGCATCGAGGAGCTGCTCGACGACGCGGCGCGGTACGCCGGTCGCGCCGCCTTCCCGCGCTTCCAGGGCTGATCGGCGGCACGCGGCGGTAGCCCGGCTGGACACGTTCCGGACGCCCGGTGTGGCGATGGGTGCGGCGACGCCGTACCCGTCCGGGCGTGTACGGCCGGGACGGGCGGTTAGTGTGGCCGTTGATCGGGCCTTGCGCTGACCGACCGGGAGGGGTGGTTTCGTGGCGGCGAAGCGGCCGCAGCTCACCGGGCGCGCGGCGATCCTCGCGGTCGTCGTGTGCGCCATCGCCATGAGCCTGGCCTACCCCGTGCGGGAGTACGTCGCCCAGCGCCGGCAGATCGCCCAGCTGGAGGCGCAGCAGGCGAACGCGCTGCGCAAGCTCCAGAACCTGGAGCAGCGGCGCCGGCGGCTGGAGGATCCGGACTACATCAAGCGCCTGGCCAAGGAGCGGCTGTTCTACTGCGAGCCGGGCGCGGACTGCTATCAGGTGATCGACGAGGCGACGGCCGGGACCGCCGCCGCCAAGGCGGGGACCAAGCCGCCGGAGCGGCCCGCCTGGTACGTCACTCTCTGGCGGTCGTTCGAGGCGGCCGACAAGGGGCGGCCCGCCGCACCCGCGGCAGGGCGGAGCCCCGCACCGACGGCGTCCGCATCGGCGTCTGCGCCGGCGGGATGAGGACCGCGGACGGCCGCGACAGGGCATCGTGAAGGGCGAGGAGATCGACGTGGCGGACGACCAGGCGGACCACGTGGGCCACGCGAGCCGTGTGGACCCCGCTGACCTGGCGGCGGCGCGGGCGCAGCTCGGGCGGCAGCCGCGCGGGGTGCGGGCCGTCGCCCACCGGTGCCCCTGCGGCCTGCCCGACGTGCTGGAGACCGCGCCCCGGCTGCCCGACGGCGCGCCGTTCCCCACGCTGTTCTACCTGACCTGCCCGAAAGCCGCCTCGGCGATCGGCACGCTGGAGTCGTCCGGCCTGATGAAGAGCATGCAGGCCCGGCTCTCCGAGGACCCCGAGCTGGCCGAGGCCTACCGGGCGGCCCACGAGGACTACGTCGCCCGCCGCGACCGCGCGGCCGACGAGGAGGGCCTGGAGCCGCTGCCGCGTGACATGCAGACCGCCGGCGGCATGCCTGGCCGGGTCAAGTGCCTGCACGCGCTGGTCGCCCACGAGCTGGCCGCGCCGGGGGTCAACCCGTTCGGCCGGGAGGCCCTCGACGCGCTGCCCGACTGGTGGGCCGGCGGCCCCTGCGTGGTCGTGGAGAATTCCGAAGAGCAGCCATAGGCCGGGCGCGGGACAGAATCGGGAGCGCCGTCGTGGCGCGGGGAGCCGACCGGGGGCCGGAGAGGATGAGCGTGAAGACGAAGCGGGTCGCGGCCATCGATTGCGGGACCAACTCGGTCCGCCTTCTCATCGCGGACATCTCTGGCGACGACCTCACCGACGTCGAACGGCGAATGGAGATCGTCAGGCTCGGCCAGGACGTCGACCGTACGGGACGGCTCGCGCCGGAGGCCCTGGAGCGGACGTTCACGGCCATGCGCGGGTACGCCAAGCTCATCAGGGAGTACGCCCCGGACGGTCCCGTGCCGGTCCGCGTGGTCGCCACCTCGGCGACCCGCGACGCCGCCAACCGGGCCGACTTCGTCTCCGGCGTACGGGACATCTTCGGCGTGGAGCCCGAGGTGGTGACCGGTGACGAGGAGGCGCGGCTGTCCTTCACCGGCGCGACCCGGGGCCTGGCCCGCTCGGGCGCCGAGGCCGAGACTCCTTATCTCGTGGTGGACATCGGGGGCGGTTCGACCGAGTTCGTCGTCGGCTCCCGGTCGGTCGAGGGCGCGCTGTCGGTGGACATCGGCTGCGTACGGCTGACCGAGCGCCACCTGCGCGACGACCCGCCGAGCGCCGGGACGGTGGAGGCGGCCGTCGCCGACATCGAGGCGGCCATGGACCGGGTCGAGGAGAGCGTCCCCGTGCGTACGGCGCGGACGCTGGTCGGCCTGGCGGGCTCGGTCACCACGGTCGCCGGCATCGCGCTCGATCTGCCCGCCTACGACCCCGCGCGCATCCATCACTCGCGTATCCCCGCCGAGCGGGTCCACGAGGTGTCCGCGCGGCTGCTGCGCATGACGCACGACGAGCGGGCGGCCATCCCGGTCATGCACCCGGGCCGGGTGGACGTCATCGGCGCGGGCGCGCTCATCCTCGACCGCATCGTCCGCCGCTACGGCTTCCCGGAGGTCGTGGTCAGCGAGCACGACATCCTCGACGGCATCGCCTGGTCCCTCGCCTGACAAGAACCGGGGCGTCAGTTCCGGCTCGGCGCGCAGGGGTGAACGCCGTGTGGAGCACCTGAAGATCTTGCCGCTATTACGCAATGCGTAGTACTGTGCGATGCGTGGACAGTAGCCAGCTCCTCAAAGGAGTCCTCGACCTGGCGGTCCTCGCGGTGCTCGCCGAGCGCGACAGTTACGGATACGACGTCGTACGCCGCCTGCGTGAGGTGGGGCTCGAGGACGTCGGCGACGCCTCGGTGTACGGGACGCTGCGGCGGCTCTTCAAGGCCGGAGCGCTCACCTCCTACGTGGTCGCCTCCGACGAGGGACCGCACCGCAAGTACTACGGCCTGAACGACGTGGGCCGCTCGCTCCTCCAGACCTCGGCGAAGACCTGGACGTCCTTCGCCGCCACCATGAACGACCTGCTCAAGGAGGTCGATCCGGGATGAACCCCCCAATGACGCCCCAGAAGTACGCCGCCGCCGTACGCGAGGCGCTCGCCGATCTCCCCGCCCGCGACAGGGACGCGCTGCTGGAGGACCTGGACGAGCATCTCGCCGAGGTCGCCGCCGAGCCGGGCATGTCGCTGGAGGAACGCCTCGGCAGCCCCGAGGCGTACGCGGCCGAGCTGCGGGCCGCCTACGGCGGGCGGCCGTCGGGCGGCGGCTCCTCGCTGGGCGGGCGGCTGCGCGAGCGCATGAGCGGAGCCGTCCGGCGCGTTCACACGCGGCTGCTCGTGCTCCCGCCCTACCGTCAGGCCGCCGTCTTCGCCCCCGAGCTGCGCCCCGCGTGGTGGGTGCTGCGGGGTTACGCGATCGCGCTGGGCGTGCTCGCGCCGATCAGCGCCCCCGGGCTGGTCCCCGGCGACCTCCCCGCCTGGGTGTTCACGCTCGCGGTCATCTGGGGGTCGGTGTGGCTGGGCCGGCGGGGCCGCACGCGGGGGTCACGTTGGGGCCGGGCGCTGCTGCTCGGAGCCGACCTGCTGGCCGCGGTCCTCGTGGTCACGGCGATGGCCGACGTTCCGAGCACGTCGTCGCGCAGCGTGGCCTTCGACTACGGCCCCCGGCCGGACGTGTACGCGGCGCCGGGCATGCGGGTGGAGAGGGTGTCCTCGCTGGGCGGGGACGTCTCCAACATCTTCCCGTACGCGGAGGACGGGACACCGTTGCACAACGTCCGGCTCTACGACCAGGACGGCAACCCGATCATGCTGGAGCCGGGCTTCGACCAGGAGCTCGTCATTCCCTGCGACGGGGAGCCGCCCATGCGCAACGCCTACCCGCTGCCGCTGAGGCCCGTGGAGCACCGCGCCGATCCCGCCGAACCGGAGGCGGCCTGCGTGCCCGCCACGCCGACGCCGGCGGACGCCACTGCCTCCGCTTCGCCGTCCGCGTCGCCGTCGCCGTCGCCCTCCGCCACGCCGTCCCGGCGGTAGGGGAGCCGCAGGGTCAGCCGGACCCGAGCGCGCGCAGCATGGTCAGGAGCGTCGTGCGGTCGGAGACGGGCCGGAAGAAGGCCCGGTCCACCCCCTCGACCACGGCGATGGCCTCCCGCGCGAGGGCGGCGCCGCGCTCGGTCACCCGCAGCCTCCTGGCCCGGGTGTCGACGGGGTCGACCTCGCGCGAGACCAGGCCCTTGGCCTCCAGCCTGCGGATGACCTGCGAGGTCATCTTCACGTCCGTGCCGGACTGCCGGGCCAGTGTGAGCTGGTTGGGATCCTCGCCGTGGGAGTTCAGCCACCATGTGGCGGCCAGCAGGACGAACTGCACGTGGGTGAGATCCAGCGGCGCGAGGGCCGCGGCGATGTCGCGCTGCCAGCGGAGCGTGGCGTGCCACAGCAGGAACCCCGGGCTCTCCTCGGGGTCCAGCGGCGGCATGGTCTAGCCCTCCACTGCCAGCCGCACCAGCGCGGCCAGCACGTCGGGGAAGTCGGCGGTGATGGCCGGGCCGAGCCGCGGGCCGACCTCATCGGCGGCCGGGCCGGTGATCTCGGTGCGGTAGACGATCCTGGTGCGGCCGTCGGCCGGTTCGAGCCGGTGCACGGTCCGTACGACGAAGTCGCCGGCGTCCATCTCGTCGGTGAACGACGTGCCCGGCTCGATCTCGGTCAGGCGCATCCGGATCGGCTCGTCGCCCGGTGGGGTCATCGTGAACGTCGTGCCGACGGCGAACGGCCCGTCGACCTCGATGCTCCCGATCCCGTCGTTCCAGCGCGGCCACGCCGCCATGTCCGACCAGTGCCGCCAGACCGTGCCCGCGCTGGCGGCGGTCTCCACGCTGTGCTCGTACTCCCACATGCCGGGCTCCTTCGCCGATTGCCTACGCAGAGATTATCTACGCGTAGACTATCTGTCCATAGGCCGGCTCCGCATACGGACGGAGCCGGACCGGACGTCAGCCGCGCAGGCGGACGGGCAGGGAGAACAGGCCGCGCATGATGGCGCTGGGCCACCACGTCAGCTCGGCGGGGTCGGCGGCGAGGGCCAGATCGGGGAATCGTTCGAGCACCCGGCCGATCGCGGCCTCTCCCTCCACCCTGGCCAGGGCCGCGCCGATGCAGTAGTGGGGCCCCCGGCCGAAGGCGAGGTGCGGTTCGCCGACCCGGCCGGGGGAGAACGCGTCCGGGTCGGCGAACGCCGCCGGGTCCCGGTTGGCCGCCAGCAGCGAGACGAGGATGGGCTCCCCGGGCAGCATCTCCTGGCCGCCGACGACCACGGGCTCGGTGGGAAAACGCCAGGTGGCGTTCCGCACGGGACCGTCGTAGCGCAGCATCTCGTCGATGAAGTCCGGCAGCAGGGAGAGGTCGGCGCGCAGGGCCGCCGCCTGGCCGGGATGCCGCAGCAGCGCGAGCAGACCGTTGCCGATCAGCGCCACGGTGGTCTCGTGGCCGGCGATCAGCAGCAGGAACGCGGTCGAGGTCAGCTCGTCCTTGTCGATCTCGCCCTGGTTGGACCGCCGTACGAGGTCGGTGAGCAGGTCGTCGCCCGGCCGGGAGCGCTTCAGCTCGACCAGGTCGGCCAGGAACGTCTCCAGGGCGTCCGTGGCCCGGGCGATCTCCGCCACCTCGGACGCCGCCGCCGAGTCGATGACGGAGGCGTGGTGGTGGAAGGTGGCCCGGTCCTCCTCAGGCACGCCGAGCAGGTCGCAGATGATCGTGATCGGCAGCGGATAGGCGAGGTCGGCGATCAGATCCGCCTCGGGGCCGTCGAGGCGGTCGAGCAGCGCGTCGGTCACCTCCAGCGCCCGCGTCCGCAGCCCCGCCATGCGCCGGGGCGTGAAGGCCGCGCTCACGAGCCGCCGCAGGCGCGCGTGGTCGGCCCCGTCCGTGTTGATCATGTGCCGGGCGAGCGACGGCCGATGATCGAGCGGCAGGCCGAGACCGGCGGCCCGCCACTCCGGCGAACCCGCGGCCGGGTCCTTGGCGAGCGAGGGATGGGTCAGCGCGGTCACGGCGTCCTCGTACCGCGTGACCAGCCACGCCTCGCAGCCGGGCAGCGGCACGCGGGTCACCGGGGCGTTCCGGCGCAGCCACTCATAGGCGGGGTAGGGGTCGGCGTCGAACGCCGGGCCGAACAGCGGGGGGAATGAGTCGGTGGACACGGGCCCGTACGTACCCATCCGCGGCGCGACGGAAAAGATTGGAATCTTTCTCGGCATGACCTCTTTGTGACACGCGCGCCGATGCCCCGCGGACACCCCGTGGGAACCGCGAGACGGTGCGGCACGGGCGCGCCGGGCCCGGGCGGCTCGATCGGCGGGCGGCGGCGTCGCGAGAACCGGCTTCGGGCCGACGCATACCTTGTGGCCTGGCACGATCGGTGTCATGAGCTCCGTTCCTCCCGGCTCCGGCTGGCCGGGCGACCCCGCGCGCCCGGACACCCCCGTCGCCCACGACGCCCACGAGGTCGCCAAACTGGCCGCCGAGAGCCGCACTCTGACCGAACTGACCGCCAGGCAGTCGGTGTGCCGCGCCTGTCCGCGTCTCGTCGAGTGGCGGGAGGAGGTCGCCGACGTCAAACGGCGGGCGTTCGCGGACGAGACCTACTGGGGCCGGCCGATCGCGGGATGGGGCGACGAGGCGCCGCACACGCTCATCGTGGGGCTGGCCCCCGCCGCGCACGGCGGCAACCGGACCGGCCGGATCTTCACCGGCGACCGCAGTGGCGACTGGCTGTTCGCGTCGCTGTACCGCACCGGCCTCGCCGCGCAGGAGACCAGCGTTCACGCGGGCGACGGCCAGCGGCTGATCGGCGCCCGGATGATGGCGGCGGTGCGGTGCGCCCCGCCCGCCAACAAGCCGACCCCGGAGGAGCGCGACACCTGCTTCCCCTGGCTCGCGAGGGAGCTCGCGCTCGTGGCCGGTACGACCCGGGTGATCGTGGCGCTCGGCGGCTTCGCCTGGCAGGCGGTGTGGCCCGCGCTGCGCGAGGCCGGGTTCACGCTGCCGCCCCGCAGGCCGCCGTTCGGCCACGCGGTGGAAGTGCCCCTCTCCCACGGCGCGGCTCCGGTCACGCTCATCGGCTGCTACCACCCGAGTCAGCAGAACACCTTCACCGGCCGGGTCACCGCGGACATGCTCGACGCGGTCTTCGCCCGCGCCACCGCACTGGGGACCGCGACCTTGTGAACCATTTCACAAGTGTGAAGTCGATCACGGAGAGAAGATTGCGGGATTTTTCCTGAGAAATGTCGTCAAGAGATGACGAAGTGGGGAAAATCACTGAACCTTTGGCCCTAGTGGGTTGGTGCGATTGCCAACTCGTGACGTAGGCTTGTGAATGCTTTCACAAGCGTTGGGAGGGCATCGTGGCAGACCGCAACTGGAAGCACGTCGTCATCGTCGGCGGTGGGTACGTGGGCCTTTACACGGCTCTTCGTCTCCAGCGCACGCTCCGCCGTGAGCTGCACGACGGCAGCGTGCGGATCACGCTCATCGACCCGCAGTCGTACATGACCTACCAGCCGTTCCTCCCCGAGGCGGCGGCCGGCAACATCTCGCCGCGCCACGTCGTGGCCCCGCTGCGCCGGGTGCTGCCCAAGGTGCGCATCCTCAACGGCAAGGTCTCCAAGGTGCACCACGAGGCGCGCACGCTGACCTTCGAGCCCGCCGCCGGCCAGTCCCGTGAGATCGAGTACGACGTCGTCGTCATGGCGGCCGGCTCGATCTCGCGTACGCTGCCGATCCCCGGCCTTGAGGACGCGGCCATCGGCTTCAAGTCCGTCGGCGAGGCCATCGCGCTGCGCAACCGGGTCCTGGCCCTCCTCGACCGGGCCGAGTCGAGCGACGACGAGGACGTGCGCCGCCGCGCGCTGACCTTCGTCGTGGTCGGCGGCGGCTTCGCGGGCATCGAGGCTCTCGCCGAGCTCGAGGACATGACCGAGGACGCGGTCACGTACTACCCGAGCATCGACAAGAAGGACCTGCGCTGGGTCCTGATCGAGGCGTCCAACCGCATCCTGCCCGAGGTCGGCCCCGAGATGGGCGAGTGGACCGCCGAGCAGCTGCGCGAGCGCGGCATCGAGCTCAAGATGGAGACGTTCCTCCAGTCGTGCGAGGGCGGCCTGGTCAAGACCTCGGACGGCGACGAGTTCGAGTCGGCCACGATCGTCTGGACCGCCGGTGTCAAGGCGAGCCCGATCGTCAACTCCACCGACCTGCCGCTCGACGAGCGCGGCCGGATCAAGACCACGACGCGCCTGACGGTCGCGGGCGTCAAGGGCGCCTTCGCCGCCGGCGACATCGCCGGTGTCCCCGACGTGACGAACCCCGGTCAGTACTGCGCGCCCAACGCCCAGCACGCCGTACGGCAGGCGAAGGTCCTCGGCGACAACATCACCGCGTACCTGCGCGGGGAGAAGCTGCAGGACTACCGGCACAAGTACGCCGGGTCGGTCGCCGGGCTCGGCCTCTATCGGGGCGTCGCGAACGTCTACGGCATGAAGCTGCGCGGCTTCCCGGCCTGGTTCATGCACCGCACCTACCACCTGTCGCGGGTCCCCACGGTCAACCGGAAGGTCCGCGTGGTGATGGACTGGACGCTGTCGCTGTTCTTCAAGCGGGAGACGATCTCCCTCGGCGAGATCGAGCACCCGCGCGACGAGTTCAGGGCGGCCGCGAAGAGCGGCCTCAAGCGCTGACCCGGTCGGCGCGGACGGATCGAAGGACGACCTCAGGACACGCACACGGCCCGGCGGCGCACACCGCCGGGCCGTGTGCGTGTTCCTGTGCTCTGCCATGCTGGTGTGGTGGACGGTGGAGAAGGTGCGGACGGTCTCCCGGACCTTGACCGGGTGGCTCCCAGGGGTGCCGTTCACGCGCTGTGGAAAGGGGGACAAGCCGCGTAAGACGTAACTTGCTTACAGAGGAGTGATCCGTGACATATGATCGCGGCGCCCCCGTAGCCCAATGGCAGAGGCAAGCCCCTTAAAAGGGCTGTGGTGTGGGTTCGAGTCCCACCGGGGGCACTGGCGCCTCCCAGCAACAAGAAGCAGGTGACCTGCGTGATCCAGGCCACCGGCTGATCTGGCTGGTCCGAGAAGATCGGCGTCACCTGGCGACGTTCAGGCGTGGTGACAAGTTCCCTTACGGAATCAATCCGCCGCCCGTGCCGGGCGGTATGTGTGGTGGTGCCGCAGCCCATAGTGCGCGTATCAGGACACGGCGGCCGGCCGAAGGCGTCCAGGTCGTGGGCCGGTCACAGCGAGCCGCGGGCGAGATCAACCTTGTTACCAAAGTGTCTTTGGAGTTGCCATTGCAACTCGAGATGCCAACTTGACTGCTGGTACATCGATGACCCCACAAAGGGGGGAATAGTCCCGTATGTCCGATTCGGGAGGCTTCTAGCCGCGCTCGTGCGGCACTACAGAGGCCGCGGCCGGAAGGAATCACATGAACGGGAAACGAACCGGCATCTTAAGTGCGGCCCTTTTCGGCGCGCTCGTGCTGTGGCCGACTCAGGGTGCCCTGGCCTCGCCCCCGCCGGGCTCGGGTCACGTGGCCGCGGCATCGGCGGCGTCGGCGGCGTCGGCGGCGTCGCCGCAGGATGACGGGCATGGCCACGGCCATAAGCACAAGGGCGGCAAGCACCACCCTGGTAAGCACAAGGGCAAGCACCACCCTGGTAAGCACAAGGGCAAGCACCACCCTGGTAAGCACAAGGGCACGCATCACAAGGGCACGCATCACAAGGGCACGCATCACAAGGGCACGCATCACAAGGGCACGCATCACAAGGGCACGCATCACAAGGGCACGCATCACAAGGGCGGCGTGCACCACTAGCGGCTCGGACCGCATCGCAATGGCCGCTCCTCCTGTATCGGAGGGGCGGTCTTCCGTTGTTTAGCCAGGCGGGGCCCGTGCCGGGCTCAGTCGTCGATGACTGACGTTGCTGCGCGAAGTCCCGGCCTGACGGCCGATCGGTAGATCTTTTCGTTCCATTTGCCATGCGGAGCCCATGCTCGGATACATTCGTGCATGCGTTTCGTCCCTTTTGTCATGATTCTTGCGGGTTTGGTGGCAGGTACCGCCTCGCCGGCGTCGGCGATCACCCATGGCTCGGTCGATACGACCGATCACCCGGAAGTGGGAGCCCTCATCGGTGAGAAGCCGGAAAGCGACGGCACGTGGTCGTACTGCACCGGCACCCTCATCTCGCCGACCGTCTTCCTCACGGCCGCACACTGCGGGAACAAGGGCCAGAAGGCCGCCCGGGTCTCCTTCGCCAGCCACTACCAGGCCGGGGCGAAGCTCTACACCGGCCGCTACGTGCCCGACTCGAGATACAACGGCGAGGCCTATGACCTGGCGGTCGTGGTCTTCTCCGAGCCCGTCACCGGCATCACGCCGGCCAAGCTGCCCACTCTGGGCCTGCTCGACCAGCTCAAGGCCGACGACAGTCTCAAGACCGCGCGCTTCACCCCGGTCGGGTACGGCTCGGTGGACCCCACGAAGAAGCGGCACGGATGGCGGTACCACTACACCGACACGCGCAGTCAGACCTCCATCTCCTTCAAGCGCCTCGGCAGCAGGTGGCTCGACCTGACGCCGGACCCCTCGCGAGGGGACGGCGGAACCTGCTACGGCGACTCGGGCGGCCCCAACTACCTCGGAGGCCCCGACTCGAACCTGCTCGTGGCCACGACGATCAGCGGAGTGGACGACGCCTGCCGGACGACCAACGTCGACTACCGCCTGGACATCCCCGAGGTCCGGGAGTTCCTCGGCAAGTACGTCACGCTCCCCTGACGTCGTACTCAATATTGGGGGTAGACGTGTACCCCCAATGGGGGTATGAATAATGCATGCCTAAGATCAACGTGTACCTGCCGGATGATCTCGCGGAGGCGGTCAAGGAAGCGGCACTTCCGGTGTCCGCGATCTGCCAGCGGGCGCTGGAGCAGGCGGTCCGCCGGGTGAGCGCCATCCGCGAGAGCATCCTCGGCGATTTCGAGATCGACGACCCCCGGCTGTCGCACTTCACGCCCAGGACCCGCGCCGTCTTCCGGCTGGCGCTGGAACGGGCCCGGGCCGAGAACGCCGCCGGCATCGGCACCGAGCACCTGCTCGCCGCGATGCTGGCCGAGGGGCAGAACCTCGCCCTGCACGTCCTGCGAGCCATGGAGGTCGAGCCCACCCTGGTCGAGCGCGACCTCGCGAGCCGCCGCCCGTCCGTACCCGCCGCGGCGGCCGGTCCAGAGCAGTCCGGGGACGAGGGAACGCGGAAGGACGGTCCGAGCCGGTTCGACGCACACGCGGCCAACGCCCTCGAGCTGGCGGTCACCGAGGCCCATGCGCTGGGGCACAACTACATCGGGTGCGAGCACCTGCTGCTCGGCCTGGTCACCGAGCCCGACGGGATCGGCGGGCAGGTGCTGCGGGATCGGGGCGCCGAGCCACGCCTCACACGGCGCGCGGTCGTCGCGGCGCTCGCCGGCTACGTCCACCTCCGGGCCCAGGCACAGGACGCCTCCGCATCCCAGACCGCCCCTCAGGCCGCCTCCCAGACCGCCGCGCAGGCCGTGGCGGCGGTCGTTCGTCAGGAGATCGCTCCGCTCCTGCGGCGCATCGAGCGGCTCGAGCAGCACGCCGGAGTCGCCGCGCCCGCCGAGGGCGAGGCCTCGTGACCGGACGCGTGCTGCTGGTGGCGACGGGCGACGTCATGGCGTACGCCCGTCACACCAGCCGCCCGGGGCTCGCGACGGCCGCCGACCTGCTGGCGGCCGTACCCGGGGATCTCGGTGTGGAGGTCGTGACCGAGGACGTGCAGGCCGAGCCGAGCTGGGACACCTCGCCCTCCACCATGCTGCGGCTGGCCCGGCGTGCCCGCTCGGCCCTGCTCGACGAGGGGTTCGACGGCGTGGTCGTCACCCACGGCCTGGACACGATCGAGGAGACGGCCTTCCTCACGGACCTGCTCGCGGGCCCCGCCGCTCTACGCGGTGGCATCGTGCTGACCGGCGCCGTGCGCGGGCTGGACGAGCTGTCGAGCGACGGCCCGCGCAACCTGGCGTCGTCCCTGGTCGCCGCCGCCGATCCCGCTCTTCGCAGCGTCGGCGCGGTGGTCTGCGTGAACGACGAGCTGCACGCGGCCCGCTGGGTCACGATGGCCGACGCGACGGGCGTGGCGGCCTTGTCGTCCGCGCCCGCGCCGATCCTCGGCCGGGTGGCGGACGGCCGGGTCGAGATGACGGCGACGCCGCCGCCGCGGCCCCCGGCCGCGCGGGGAGAGCCGGAGACGCACGTCGCGCTGATCAAGACGTACCCGGAGATGGACCCCGTGCTCGTCACGTCCGTCGTGGACGCCGGAGCCAGGGGCGTGGTGCTGGAGGGCACCGGCGCCGGGAACATCCCGATCACCCTGTACGCGACCCTCAGTGAGCTGGCGGAGTGGTACATCCCCGTGGTGGTCGCCTCGCGGTGCCGCACCCGGCCGGTCGCGCTGGAGGACCTGCCGCCGGCCCTGGGGCTGGCCGCGAAGGTCGGCGCCATCGGGGCACGCGGGCTGGCAGCGGTGAAGGCCCGATATGCCCTGATGGTGGCGCTCGGCGGGGGCGGGCGGCACGCCGTCCGCGACTGGTTCGCCCGCCTCTGACCGCCGTCAGGCATGTCCCTCGTTCAGCGGCGCCGGGACGTTCTCCACCCGCGGCGGCTCGGCGTACGGGCCCGCGGCGCCGCGGATCGCGGCCTGCGAGGGCGCGGTGTCGGTGTGCGGCGGGCAGCCGGAGACCGGCAGGCACAGCACGAACATGGCGCCGCCGTACGGCGACTCGGCCGCCACCAGGGTGCCGCAGTGGGCGCGGGCGATGTCGCGGGCGATGGCCAGGCCGAGGCCGGCGCCCCCGCGGCCCCGGCTACGCGCCGTGTCCGACCTGGCGAACCGCTCGAAGATCCGCTCCCGTTCGCTCACCGGGACGCCGGGACCGTCGTCGCCGACCCACAACTCGACGAAGCCGTCGTCGCGCCGGAGCCCGATCTCGACCACGCTCCGGGCGTGCCGCTGCGCGTTGTCGAGCAGGTTGGTCAGCAGCCGGGCGAGGTGGCGCGGCGCGGCGTGCATCCTGACGCCGTCCTCCAGCCGAAGGCGCACCGGTATCCGGTCGGTCCGCCGGGCGACCTCATCCCTGACCAGCTCCGACACGTCCACGGGCTTGCGGCCCGGGGCCGTCGCTCCCACCTTCGCCAGCAGGAGCAGGTCGTCGATGATCGCTTCCAGCCGCTCGACGTCGAGCAGTGCGTCCCTGAGCAGCGACCGCAGATCGGTCTCGTCGGGGTGAAGCTGCGCCTCCTCCAGTTGCGTGCGCAGGCCGGCGAGCGGGGTGCGCAGTTCGTGGGAGGCGTCCGCGGCGAACTCGCGCTGCCGCCGCAGCGCCTGCTCGGTGGTGAGCTTCGCCTGCTCGATGCGGGCGAGCGTGCTGTTCACGGTGCGGGCGAGCCGTGCGATCTCGTCGTCCCCGGCCGGTACGGGCACCCGGGTGTCCAGGTCGTTCACGTTGACGGTGGCCAGGTCGCTGCGGATGGCCTCGACGGGGCGCAGGGTGCGTCCGGCCACCTTCCAGGTGGCCCAGGCGGTGAGCAGCACGAGCACGGATACCTCCGCGGTGAAGAGTAGATCGAACATCGTGACGGGAGTGAACCCCTCGATGGGGCGTCCCGCGTACACGACGGGGGAGTCGGGCCCCGGCGTCACCCGCAGCGCGGACAGACGCAGGCAGCCGAACCCGTCGTGCGTGCAGGCCTGCAGGTCCTGCATCGGGTCCTGCTGGGACGGCCAGAAGGAAGTCAGCGGGGGCATCCCCCGGGCGGCGGGCGACGCGGCGAGCACCCGCCGATTGGGAGCCACCACCTGGACCAGGTCGATCCCGGCCACCTGAGGATTGATGATGTGGCGGAAATGGCCCGCACGCCACGCGGCGGCGGTGAGCGCCGCCTCCTGGCGGGCGTCGAGCCAGACCGCCGTGGAGAACGCCTGCCGGGCAAGCATGCTGCCCAGGATCCCGGTGGGGATCAGCAGCAGGGTGGCGAGCGCCGTGATGAGGACGGTGATGCGTCCTCGGATGGAATGAGGCTGGAACCTTCGCAATAACGGTGGGCCGCTGACGTTCATCGCCGTCCTCCTTGCGATGACATTCCCCTGCGGCACTGGCGGCGGACGGGCGGCTCTCCGGCGTCGAAGTGGCCGTCCGGACGGCATGCTGTGCCGATCTGATTTGGAATGAGAGGCTCGCAACGGCAGGCGGAGTGGTGGCTGAGGCGTTCTGCCTGGTCAGGCCGCTACTTCTCGGCTCCGCACCAACGCTAGCATTAGACTTGAAGAGTTCAAGTAAAGGAATTATTCAAGTTTGCTCCGCGCGGTCGGCGTCGGCCGTCGTTTTCGGTGAGCGACGGCGGGAACTCGCCCGGAAGCCTGATCGTTGCCACTGTGGTGGAGTGGCGCTCCCCCTTGTAGGGGCACCGCTCCTCGGGCACCATCCCCACTAGGCCGCGCAGCGGCTGATCAGTGAGTCGCGTCCTGGAGGAAGCGAATGGAGAGCAAGAACCCCATATTCAGTCGGCGCGGGGCGGCTGGTCAGCAGGCGTGGGCCGGTCCGACGCCCAGCGTGCAGCAGCTGAACCAGATGTACGCCACCCCCTCGTACGCTCCCCCGGCGGCGCGGACCATGACGATCGACGACGTCGTCGTGCGCGGCTTCATGACCCTCGGCACGCTCGTCGTGTCGGCGGCCCTGGCCTGGTACTTCAACGTCGGCTGGGGGCTGGCGGCGCCGGCGATGATCGTGGGCCTGATCCTCGGGCTCATCGTGTCGTTCCGCCAGAGCACGAATCCGGCGCTGATCCTCGGCTACTCCGTCTGCTACGGCGTCGCCATCGGCGTGCTGAGCCACATGTACGACAATGTCTACAACGGCATCGTCCTGCAGGCCGTGCTCGGCACGATGGTGGCCTTCGGCGGCACGCTGGCTGTGTACGCGCTGAAGATCTTCCGGCCGACGCCGAAGTTCGCCAAGTTCGTGGTCGCGGCCGCGTTCGGCGCGATCGGCCTCCTGCTGATCAACTGGATCGCGAGCATCTTCGTCAGCGGTGGCCTGGGCCTGCGCACCGACAGCCCCATCGGCTGGATCTTCAGCGTCGGCATGATCCTCCTCGGCTGCTTCTTCCTGCTGCTCGACTTCAGCGAGATCGAGCAGGGGGTGCGGGCCGGCGTGCCGGAGCGCTACTCGTGGCTGATGGCGTTCGGCCTGACCCTGAGCCTCGTCTGGCTCTACCTGGAGATCCTCCGCTTCATCAGCTACTTCACGAACAACGATTAGCCGTACGAGCGGAAGGGGTGCCGTTCCTCCGGGAGCGGCGCCCCTTTGTTGCGCTATATCAGGATCTGGTGATCGGCACTGCAACTTTCGATCAACATCCTGTAACAAATCAATGCCACTGAGGTCTTGTCAAGCGCGGACCGGTGATGCACTGTGACACAAAGCAGCCTTTTCCGTGGAGGTGCCCATGTCGTTGAACCACTCACCGGAGACCCAGAACAAGCTGATCGCCCGTGTCCCGTCCATAACCGGGCGCGACCTCCCAGAGTGGTTCGAAGCCATCGACAACGGCCCGTCGTTCCTACGCTGCGAAGAGCGGGCCAACTGGCTCGCCGACGAGCACGGGCTGAGCCACGGCTACGCCGCCGCGATCGTCCTCGAGCACGAACGGCGCCGTCGCTTCTAGACCGGGGCGCGGGAAGGGGCAGTGACATCCCGCGCACACCAGCAGCAGCCGTACCGCGCTCTGTACGGAGGCTTCCGTCCTGAGGCAGCACTGACGCGCCCGCACCGGCCCGGTGCGGGCGCATCATTGTTCTATGGATCTCGACAAGGCGCGTGAGTTCGTCAGGAGCAACCACCGAGCGGTCATGCTGACCCGCTATCCGGACGGGAGGCCGCAGACCTCCCCGGTGACCGTCGGCTGCGACAAGGACGGCTACATCGTGATCAGCAGCCGCGAGACGGCCGTCAAGACCCGCAACCTGCGGGAGAACCCCCAGGTCGTGCTCACCGTGATGACCGACGCCTTCTATGGCGAGTGGATGCAGATCGAGGGCATCGCCCACGTTGTCTCGCTGCCGGACGCGATGGAGCCCCTGGTGCAGTACTACCGCGACATCAGCGGCGAGCACCCGGACTGGGACGACTACCGCGCCGTGATGATCCGGGACAAGCGGGTGATCATCCGGGTCGAGCCCACGCGCGCGGGCCCCGACTACCACGGCTGAGTTCGCGCCGGTCCCGGCCCTGGCCGGGACCGGCGTGTATCCCGTCGCTCAGGACAGCCGCTCCAGGACCATCGCCATGCCCTGGCCGCCGCCGACGCACATCGTCTCCAGCCCGATCGACTTGTCGTGGAACCGGAGGCTGTTGACCAGCGTGGAGGTGATGCGGGCGCCGGTCATGCCGAAGGGGTGGCCCACCGCGATCGCGCCTCCGTTCACGTTGAGCCGCTCGATGTCGATGCCCAGCTCCTGGTAGGAGGGGATCACCTGGGCCGCGAACGCCTCGTTGATCTCGACCAGGTCGACGTCGCCGATCGACATGCCCGCGCGGGCGAGGGCCTGCCGCGACGCCTCGATCGGGCCCAGTCCCATGATCTCGGGGGACAGGCCGGTGACGCCGGTCGACACGATCCGGGCGAGCGGCGTGATGCCCAGCTCGGCGGCCTTGGTGTCGCTCATGACGACCACCGCGGCGGCGCCGTCGTTCAGCGGGCAGCAGTTGCCCGCCGTCACCGTGCCGTCCGGCCGGAAGACCGGCTTGAGCTGCGAGACCGCCTCGTACGTCGTGCCGGCCCTGGGGCCGTCGTCCTTGCTCGCCACGGTGCCGTCGGGGAGCGTCACCGGGGTGATGTCGCTCTCCCAGAAGCCGTTGGCGATGGCCTTCTCGGCGAGGTTCTGCGAGCGCACGCCGAACTCGTCCTGCTCGCGCCGCGAGACGCCCCTCAGGGCCGCGACGTTCTCGGCCGTCTGGCCCATGGCGATGTAGACGTCGGGCAGGGCGCCGTCCTCGCGCGGGTCGTGCCACACCGGCGCACCACCCTTCGCGGTCTCCTCCGTCCGTGCCTTCGCCTCGTCGAACAGCGGGCTCTGCGCCTGGGGCATGTCGGAGCTGCCGTTCATGAAGCGGGAGACGGTCTCGACACCCGCCGAGATGAACACGTCGCCCTCGCCCGCCTTGATGGCGTGGAACGCCATCCGGGTCGTCTGCAGAGAAGAGGAGCAGTAGCGGGTCACCGTGGTGCCCGGCACGTTGTCGAGCCCGAGCATCACTGCGACCACGCGTCCCAGGTTGTGGCCCTGCTCGCCGCCGGGGAGCCCGCAGCCCAGCATGAGGTCGTCAACGTCGTTCGGGTCGAGCTGCGGCACCTTCGCCAGCGCGGCGCGGACCATCTGCACGGTCAGGTCGTCCGGGCGGATGTCCTTGAGTGACCCCTTGAAGGCGCGGCCGATCGGCGACCGCGCGGTCGCCACGATGACTGCCTCGGGCATGTGACTCTCCTGCCTGATCTCGTGCCCCTCCACTCAGGGTTCGGGGGGCCTCCTTCCCGGAGGTTACCCCTCGGTACGCCGCCCGCCACGCCCCGGGCCCCACTCACCAGAATTTTGTACTACTGCACAAGTCGATCAATCAGCCGTACATGCCGGGGGTGGTGGCGGTGCCGTCGTTGACGGCGTGGAGGCCGCCCTTCTCGTCGCGCCACAGGCGCCAGCCGTTCTGGCTGCCGGTGAACCAGGAGGGCGGCGCGGAGGAGGAGTCCTTGCGCTTACCCGTGGCCAGGTCGAACTCGCACAGCGCCGCGATCGAGTAGAACCCGGAGATCATGCCGCGCAGCGGCAGCGGCTTGGGGTCGGTCACGCAGAACGACCAGCCGGTGGCGCCGCTCACCGGGGTCGGCTCGCCGGTGCTGAGATCGAAGACCGAACCGGGCGCGTCGCGCTTGAGGAAGCCGAGCTTGTTCATCTCGGAAGGGAAGGCCAGCCACCAGCCCGACCCGGGGACCTGAGTGGGCGTGATCTGCCCCAGGACCCGTCCGGTCTCGGCGTCGAGCCGGGCGAACCCGCCGTACTGGCCCTGCTCGTCGACCGGCCGGACCACCGGCGCGTACGCGGGGTTGCCGCTGGGGTAGACGCGGACGACGGACGGCCGCATCCAGTCGACGGCGCCGTCGGCGAGACGCGCGGAGAACAGGCCGAACGTCGAGGTCTCCTTGGTCTGGGGGTTGGTGTACGGGGCGACGTACCCGATGATCTTGTCGCCCGTCGCGCCGAAGGCCCAGCCCCCGCTCAGGTCGACGTCGGGGCCGAGGGCCTGCTCGATCGGCAGCTGCCAGACGGTCTTGCCGTCCTTGAGCGCGCGGGCCTCCAGCACCGGGTGGGAGGCGAGCCTGAGCAGGACGACCTTGGACGCGTCGGACCACTCGACCTCCGCGATGCCGGCCAGGCGCCACTTCACGGCGCCGGTGCGGGGGTCGAGGACCACGACGCGGGCGGACGAGAGCGCGGTGTCCTCGGAGACGCAGACATACGGCCCGCAGCGCTGCGGCCCGAAGGTGGACCGCACGGGCCTGGTCCACTTCTGCTGCCCGGTGCGGGCGTCCCTGGCGACCAGCGTGGCGCCCTTGTGCCCGGCCGCGGCGGGGTCGAGCGCGATCACCGCGGCCTGCCCGCCGCCGGTCTCCACGGTCGCCGGAGCCTGCACCCCCATGCCGGGGAGCCGGCCCGCCATCGTCGCGGGGTGCGCCCACAGCCGGCGGCCGGTGGCGAGGTCGAGGGCGACGGTCTCCAGGGAGCCGTCGGGCCGCATGGAGGTGGTGGCCGCGACGCCGCCTCCCGTGGTGGCCCGGCTGACCGCGTTCACCTGCGTGTTCTGCCAGGCCGGGGAGTCCTTGGCGGCTTCGTCGCCGCCGGAGCAGCCGGTGAGGGCGCCCCCGGTCAGCAGGGCGGTCGCGGCGAGCGCCAGAGCGGGTTTCACGTGGTTCAGCTGGGGCCGGATCATTTCGCTCCTACAGGGGGTGATGGCCCGGCCGCAGGAGGTAACCGGCTCTAGGCGTTCGGAAGCGGCCCGGGTCTCCGGCGGAGCAGCGCCGCCCACCGTCCATGGGGGCCGACCGCCCGGCCGGCGACTCGGGTCGCGGTGACCTCGGTGCCGGGTTCCTCCACGGCCATTGCGGCCAAGAGGTATTGCGATCCTTCGACGCGCACGGGTTCCGGCTCGGGCCACAACCCCAACGCGGCGCATACAGACGGTAGCACTGCGTACGCGGCCTGTAGGTAACCTCGGGCAGATGGATGAAAACGATCAGGTCCGAACATCTCGGCCGGGTTCGCGTCGAACTCGGGTCCGAGCAGGTCGGCGAACGCCACCGTGCGGCCGCCCGCCTCGACGACGGCGACCGTCTGGGCCGCGGCGAGCTGCCGCGACCAGCGCCGGGTGACCCATCGGAGCGGTTGCGCGATCGGGCGTGCGGTGCCGAGGTCGGGGCAGGTCCCCACGACCACCTCCGCACCGGCCTCGCGCAGCCGGCGCACGGCCTTCTGCAGGTGCCGCACGGCCCGGGCCGGCAGGGTGGCCGTGGTCACGTCGTTGGCCCCCACGAAGACGACCGCGATCTCCGGGCGGGCCTCCAGCGCGCGGTCCACCTGGACGCCGAGGTCCACCGACGCCGCGCCCGACTGGCCGACCACGGTGAGGCGCACCGGGCGCTCGGCCACCGCCGCGAGCCCGTACGCGATGCGGACGGCCGGGGTGTCCTCGGGGCGGGTCATGCCGAGGCCGACGGAGGTCGAGTCGCCGAGGACGGCCATCCGGATCGGCTCCCCGGGGAATGCGCCGTACACGCCGTCGGCCTGCGGGCCGTCGAGGCCGTGCGGCTGCCCCACGATGCGCCTGGCCACCATGGCCTCGGCCATCAACAGGCCGTACGTGACCGCTCCCAGGGCCGTGAGCCCGCCTCCGCCCACGGCGGCGGCGGTGGCGATGCGCCGCGCGGCGCGCACCGCGCCGGACGTCCAGACCACCCGCCCTCCTCACGCTCACGGTACGGTTTGAAGTTAAGAAACTAGCCGAGTTCCGGCCACCCCTATCGGAACCCCGGCTGACGGCAGGCTGACAAGCTTCGGCAAACAAGGTGGTCATCGCGGTGCGCGTACACGACTCGCTGGTGGAGCTGATGGGCAACACCCCGCTCGTCCGGCTGCGCAAGGTCACGGCGGGCGCGCCCGCCCAGGTCCTGGCCAAGGTGGAGTACTTCAACCCCGGCGGCTCGGTGAAGGACCGCATCGCGGTGCGGATGATCGAGGCGGCCGAGCGGAGCGGCGAGCTCAAGCCCGGCGGCACGATCGTCGAGCCGACCTCCGGCAACACCGGTGTGGGCCTGGCCATCGTGGCGCAGGAGAAGGGCTACCGCTGCCTGTTCGTCTGCCCGGACAAGGTCGCCCAGGACAAGATCAACGTGCTCCGGGCGTACGGCGCGGAGGTCGTCGTCTGCCCGACCGCCGTCTCGCCCGACCACCCCGACTCGTACTACTCGGTGTCCGACCGGCTGGCCCGCGAGATCCCGAACGCCTGGAAGCCCGACCAGTACTCCAACCCCGAGAACCCGGCGAGCCACTACCACTCCACCGGCCCGGAGATCTGGGAGCAGACCGAGGGCAGGATCACGCACTTCGTCGCCGGCATCGGCACCGGCGGGACGATCAGCGGCACCGGCAAGTACCTCAAGGAGGTCTCCGGCGGCCGGGTGAAGGTCGTCGGCGCCGACCCCGTCGGTTCCGTCTACTCCGGCGGCACCGGCCGTCCCTACCTGGTGGAGGGCGTGGGCGAGGACATCTGGCCCGCGACGTACGACACCACGATCTGCGACGAGATCATCGCGGTCTCCGACAAGGACTCGTTCGGCATGACCCGCAGGCTCGCCCGCGAGGAGGCGCTGCTCGTCGGGGGCTCGTGCGGGATGGCGGTGGTGGCGGCCATACGGGTGGCCCAGGCGGCCGGGCCGGACGACGTCGTGGTCGTGCTGCTGCCCGACGGCGGCCGCGGCTACCTGTCGAAGATCTTCAACGACGAGTGGATGGCCGACTACGGCTTCCTCACCACGTCGAGCGAGGAGGGCCTGGTCGGCGATGTGCTGGGGCGCAAGACGCCAGGACTGCCCGAGTTCGTCCACGTCCACCCGCACGAGTCCGTCGGCACCGCGATCTCGATCATGCGGGAGTACAACGTCTCCCAGCTTCCGGTGATGAAGGAGGAGCCGCCGGTCATGGCGGCCGAGGTCATCGGCTCGATCGTGGAGCGCGACCTGCTGGAGGGCCTCTACCGCGGCCGGGTGCGGTCCGAGGACGAGATCGGCGGCCACATGTCCGCCCCGCTGCCCATGATCGGGTCGGGCGAGCCGGTGGCCCGGGCGGTCGAGGCGCTGGAGAAGGCCGACGCCGCCGTGGTCCTCGACGACGGCAAGCCGGTGGGCATGGTCACCCGTCAGGACCTGCTGGCCTTCCTCGCCAACCACTGAGCCGGCGACTGAGCCGGCGACTGAGCCGGTCACTGGGCCGGTCACTGGGCTGACGGCTGACGCGCCCGCCGGGACCAGGCGGGCCGGGCGGCTACGCTCGACCCCATGAACCAAGGTTTCGAGACGCTGGCCATCCACGCGGGCCAGGAGGCGGACCCGCACACGGGCGCCGTCGTTCCTCCTATATACGCCGTGTCCACCTACAAGCAGGACGGCGTGGGCGGACTGCGGGCGGGATACGAGTACAGCCGGTCGGCCAACCCGACCAGGACCGCCCTTGAGGAGGCGCTGGCCGCCGTCGAGGGCGGCGTGCGCGGGCTGGCCTTCGCGTCGGGCCTCGCCGCCGAGGACACGCTGCTGCGGACCGTCTGCAAGCCCGGCGACCACGTGGTGATCCCCGACGACGCGTACGGCGGCACCTACCGGCTGTTCTCCCGGGTGCTCCAGGAGTGGGGGGTCTCCTTCGACCCGGTGCCGCTCGGCGACCTGGACGCGGTGCGCGCCGCCGTACGGCCGGAAACGAAGGCGGTCTGGGTGGAGACGCCCACGAACCCGCTGCTGAACGTCGCGGACATCGCCGCGCTGGCGGACGTCGCCCACGACGGCGGCGCGGTGCTCGTGGTGGACAACACCTTCGCCTCGCCCTATCTGCAGCAGCCGCTCAGCCTGGGCGCGGACGCCGTGGTCCACTCGACGACCAAGTACGTCGGCGGCCACTCCGACGTGGTCGGCGGGGCGCTGGTGACGCGGTCGGCGGACCTCGGCGAGCGGCTTGCCTACCACCAGAACGCGATGGGCGCGGTGGCCGGGCCGTTCGACTCCTGGCTCACCCTGCGCGGCCTCAAGACGCTGGGCGTGCGCATGGACCGGCACTGCGACAACGCCGAGCGCGTGGTCGACCTGCTGCTGTCGCACCCGAAGGTCGTCCAGGTCCTCTACCCGGGCCTGCCCGAGCATCCCGGCCACGAGGTCGCGGCCAAGCAGATGCGGCGCTTCGGCGGGATGGTGTCGTTCCGCGTCGAGGGCGGCGAGGAGGCGGCCGTCGAGATCTGCAACCGCGCCAAGCTGTTCACACTCGGGGAGTCGCTCGGCGGCGTCGAGTCCCTGATCGAGCACCCCGGCCGGATGACCCACGCGTCGGCCGCCGGGTCGCCGCTGGAGGTCCCGGCCGACCTGGTCCGCCTGTCGGTCGGCATCGAGACCGTCGACGACCTCCTGGCCGACCTCTCCGAGGCCCTCGGCTGACGACCGTCTGACGCCCGCTCCGCGCTCTGTCTAGTAGCGCCCGCTCCGCGTCGGGGCCGTACGCTCCGGCGCGGAGGCGCGGGTGGGAGCCACCCACCGTTCGCACAGCAGGGCGGCGAGCGCCGCGGCGGTCAGGAGGGCGCCCGCCACGGTCACGCTGCGGACCCCCGAGTGGTCGATGAGCGCGCCGCCGAGCAGCGACCCGCCCGCGATGCCGACGTTGAAGGCCGAGCCGCTGCCGGCCGAGGCGATGTCGGTGCTGCCCGGGGCCACCTGCAGCGCGCGGCTCGCGATGGCCGCCGCCAGCGCGCTGAACGACATGCCCGTCACGCAGAGGGCCACCACCGCCACCGGGCGCAGGGCGCCGAAGACGTACAGGGTGAGCAGCGCGCACGTGATGAGGGCCAGCGGCCCGACGAGGGCGGTCCTGGGCCGCCTGTCGAGCAGCCGGCCGACCACGATGGTCCCCGCGACCCCGGCGATTCCGGACGCGAGGAGCAGCGGGCTGAGCGCGGCCGGGGCGAAGCCGCCGAAGTCCAGCAGGAACGGCGTGATGTAGGTGTACGCGGTGAGGTAGCCGCCCACGCCGATGACGGTGGCGACGATGAGCAGCGCGTAGCGGCGGGCGTCCGGGGTCGCGCCGCGGCCCGGTTCGTGGCCGTCGGAGCCCACGCGCGGCATCAGCGTCGCCACGGTGACGCACGTGACGAGGCCGACGGCGGCGGCCAGGGCGAACGCCATCCGCCAGCCGACCTGCTGGCCGAGCCAGGTGCCCGCGGGGACGCCGAGGACGGGCCCCAGGGAACTGCCGATCGACATCCGGGCGATCGCGCGCCCCCGGATCTCCGGGGGGAACATCGCCGCCGCGGCCGGGGTCGCGACCGACCAGAACAGCGCCTGGGTGGCCGCGACCAGCAGCCGCCCGCCCAGCAGCACCGGGTAGTTCGGCGCCACGGCGGTCAGCAGCATCCCCGCGACGAACACGCCGAGCGTGACGGTGAGCAACCTGCGCCGCGGCACCCGCTGGGTCAGCCGGGTGAGCGGCAGCGACGCCAGCACCACGACCGCGGCGTACCCCGTGACCAGCAGACCCGTCTCGGACGGCGACCGGTCCAGGTCGGCCGCCATGACCGTGAGCAGCCCGATGGGGAGGACCTCGGCGGTGACGTAGGTGAAGGCCCCGACGGCGAGGGCGACCAGCGCCCACGCCGCACGGCGTTGCGTCGTAAGGTGCACCCGCTCCTCTTTCCCCCGTTTCCGGCCAAAGACGTTCTACCGGACATACGGGGGAAAGCGGGAATCTTTCTCTTAGGGGTTGAAGAAGACCATCAGGAACAGGATGACGAGCCAGATCAGGGCGCTGATGCCGCCCAGTGCGGCGATCCGACCGGTCTGCACCTTGGCGTCGTCCTCCGGCGACTCGCTGGACAGCGCCGCGATGGCCGTGCGCTGGTCACGCTCGACGATCACCAGCAGAACGGCCGCGACGACGAACAGCGTCATCGACACCGACAGGTAGGGCGCGCCGAGAGCGCTGCGGCCAAGCAGCAGGCCGAACAGGAAGACCCCGATCGTGAGCAGGCCGAACAGCCGGGTCGCGCGGTGCAGATACCGCAGCACCGCGACCTCCCTGGCCCGTATGTAGCGCGGTGTGACGCTCGTGACCGCCGTGAGCGGACCGAGCGCGAAGATCGCGAACCCTATGTGCAGCCACAGCAGGAAATGGTCGAGAGGCGACATGGGCAGAGGCTATCGCCTGGGCTTATCGGCCCGCAGTCGCCCGGACGCCCTCGTCGCGGGCGCGTCGGACGCCGGGGCGTCGAGGAACTACTTCCGGCGACGGGGGCGGTTGTGGACCGCCATCTCGTACAGCACTCCGGTGAGGATCATGAGAACGACGAGGCCTACCGCTGCGAACATGGGAGCGCTCCTTCCACCGGCATGTGGAACGACCAGCGCGAACAGGGGATGCCTGTCTATCGTCCGCCGATTGCAGCCCGGTCGGCAATCGATTATCGATCCGCCGGTGCCGTCTCCCGGGGTCACGGCCGCCGTCTCCCCGCTCGCGCCCGCTGCCCGTGCTTTCCGAGTGTTCCCAGTGTCCGGTGCTTGACGCGCCCCCGTGTCACGCCGATGCGCTTAGCCATGCCCGCATGACAGGCGACGAACCGCTTCGCGACGTCCCATAAGGCCGCGACCGGGCCGCGACTGGGCCAGGACCGGGCCGCGACCACGGGCTGCGTGCGGCCCGGCCCTCGTCAGCGGGTGCGGCGGGCGCGCAGGAAGTCGCTGACGACGTACTCGCCGAGGCGGTCGGCGCTGGCGGAGAAGACGCGGCCGCCGTTGCGCCGGGCGACCTCGTCCACGAACTCGCGCAGCCGGTCGTCGGCGGCCAGCATGAAGACGTTGATCGTCGCACGCCGCCGGGTCATCTTGTCGACCTCGGCGAGCGTCAGCGTCAGCGTCTCCTGCGACGGCGGCCACTCGAAACGCGGCACGCCGTTGCGCATCAGGTGCGCCGTCGGCTCGCCGTCGGTCACCACCAGGACCACCGGTTCGAAGTCCGGGTGCCGGTCGAGGTGACGGCCCGCGATCAGCAGGGCGTGGTGCAGGTTGGTGCCCTGGACCATGTCCCATTCGAGCCCGGCCAGCTCGTCGGGCCGCAGCACCCGCGCGTAGTTCGAGAACCCGATGATCTGCACCGCGTCCTGCGGGAACTTCGAGGCCACCAGCGCCTGGAGGGCGAGGGCGGTCTGCTTGGCCGCCGCCCAGGTGCCGCGCAGGGCCATCGAGTAGGACAGGTCGACCAGCAGGCACACGGCCGCCGCCGAGCGCCGCTCGGTCTCCACGACCTCGAAGTCGTCCACCGACAGGCTCACTGGCGCGCCGCCGCCCCGCCGTACGCCGTTGACGACCGTACGCACGACGTCGATGGGCTGCTCGTCGCCGAAGCGCCACGAACGAGTCGATCCGGTCGGCTCCCCGGCCGTGCCCGCGTCGCGCTGGTCGTGGTCGCCGCGGCGGCCCGAGTCGAGCGAGGCGAAGACCCGGCGCAGGGCGGTCTCCCCGAGCCGGCGTACGGCCTTGGGGGTGAGCTCCAGCTTGCCGCGGTTGCGCCGCAGGTAGCCCTGGGCCTCCAGCTCGCGCTCGACCTGCCGCAGGGCCTCCAGGTCGTCCACGGCCGAGCGGCCGAGCGCCCGCCTGATGGCGGCCTCGTCGACGTCGTCGAGCCGGGCGCCGGGGTAGTCCTGGCGCAGCGCGGTCTCCAGATCGCCGAGGTCGGCCAGCTCCTGCAGGGCCGTAACGGCGTCGCCCATGCCCATCGGCTGCTCGCCGGACACCCGTTCGGGGGCGCCCCAGGCGAGGTCGGGGCGGCGGGCGTAGAGGGCGTCGCCGAGCCGGCGCATCTGCTCGGCCAGGCCCGCCTGCTCCAGCGTGTGGTTGATCAGCCCGGCCAGCTCCTCGCGCTGCTCCGGGGTGAGCGAGGCGAGCAGCCGCTGCGCGGCGGCGGCGCGGCGGGCGAGCTGGTCGACCAGCTCGTCGAGGTTCCGCGGATTCTCGGGGAACATGTCCCCGTATTGCTGCATGAACCGGTCGAAGTCATCCTGGGTGTGCTCACCCCGGGCGTCGCGGTCCAGCATGTCGTTGAGGTCCGACATCATCTGCCTGACCCGCTCCATGGCGGCCGGGTCGGGGTTGGCCAGCGCGTCGCGCATACCGCGGAACTGGCTGTCGAGGACCTCCCGGCGCAGCAGGTCGCGCAGCTCCTCGAACGTCTGCCGCCCGGCGGCCGACCGCCAGTCGTAGTCGGCCAGCTCCTGAACCGCCCGCGCCGTGTCCGAGGGCAGCGCGTCGAGCGCCGACTCCCGGAAGCGGGCGTCGTCGGAAGGATCAGGGAACAGCTCGGCCCGCTCCTGGCCGATCGCCTTGTCGAGCAGGGCGCGCGCGCGTTCCAGCGTGCCGTCGAGCCGGGTGTTGTCCCGCAGCTCTCGGCGGCGCCGCCGCACCTGGCGGAGCAGGTCGTCGAGGCCGCGGCGGTCGGGAGCGCCGGGGAGCCCTCGCCTGAGCAGGTCGCGCAGCGCGTCGAGTGGTGTCGAGCCGGACAGGATGGCGTCGCCCATCTCGTCCAGCGCCGAACGCACGTCGTAGGGCGGAGCCAGCGGATCAGGCCCGTCGTGATACTCCCGGTAGAAGTAGCTCATGGCCGGGTCACCGTATTCTCCGGTGGAAGCCCGGCCCCTCAGGGCCGGGAGGAGTCCGCACCTTGCAAGGGGTGGCCCGGCGAAGCCGGGACAGCCCACAGCCCCAAGCACTCATGCTTCTCTCTTTTCGCTTAACGCAAAGCCAGGAACCTGGCCCGCTACCAGCGGCGCATGGCCCGCAAACAGCCCGGCAGCAACAACCGGGCCAAGGCCAGGGCGAAGGTCGCCCGCGCCCACACCAAGGTCCGCGACGCCCGCGCCGACTTCCCGCACCGCACCTCCACCCGCCTGGTCCGCGACCACGACCTGATCGTGATCGAAGACCTCAACGTCAAAGGCATGATCCGCAACCGGCACCTCGCCCGGGCGATCTCCGACTGCGGGTGGGGCGAGTTCCGCCGCCAGCTCGAATACAAAACCCAGCGGTACGGACGGCGCCTGGTCGTGATCGACCGCTGGTATCCCAGCTCGAAGACGTGCAGCGCGTGCGGGCACCTGCTCGCCACGCTGTCCCTGTCCACCCGGCACTGGACGTGCCCGGGATGCGGCACCCGGCACGACCGGGACGTCAACGCCGCCAAGAACATCCTGGCCGCTGGTCGAGCGGTGTCTGTCTGTGGAGCTGACGTGAGTCCGCAAGGGTCCTCCCTTCGGCGGTCGGCGGTGAAACAGGAAGCCCAGCCCGCGAGGGTGGGAATTCCCGGCCTTTAGGCGGGGAAGGAAGTCAGGTCCGGTACACCGTTCCGCCGTCGGTCTCGTCCTTGGACAGCCTGCGCATCAGGTAGAGCCCCTCCAGCGTGAACTCCAGCGCCGCGGCGGCGTGGCCGGGCGACTCGTCGCCCTCGCCCATGCCGAGCCGCGCCATGATCTTCGACAGGCCCTCGACGCGGCCGATCCTGCGCAGCAGCTCGTGGGCCGCCACCAGCTCGCCCGACTCGACCTGCGCGCCCTCGCCGAACCTTCCGAGCAGCGGCGCGAGGTCGGCGCCGCCGAGCGAGGCGCGGAAGGTCTCGGCCGTCGCGCGGCGCAGCAGGTGGGCGAGCACGTCGATCTCCCGCCCCTCCTCGCTGACCTCGAACTCGACCTTGCCGCGCAGCGTGTGGACCACGCCGGGCAGGTCGCACACCCGCGTGACGGGCCGTTCCTCCCCGGTCAGCGCGGCCCGCCGTACGGCGGAGGCGGCGGCGGTCTCGGCGGCGGCGATCGAGAAGCGGGCCGACACGCCCGAGCGGGAGTCGACGGCGGTGGACTCGCGGACCAGACGGGTGAACCGGGCGATCACCTCCACCAGGTGGTCGGGCAGGTCCGCGCCGAGGGCGCCGAGGTCGGCCTCCTGGCGGATCAGGACCAGCTCGTCCTCGATCGTCCGGGGGTAGTGCGTGCGGATCTCCGCGCCGAAGCGGTCCTTCAGCGGGGTGATGATCCGGCCGCGGTTGGTGTAGTCCTCGGGGTTCGCGCTGGCGATCAGCAGGATGTCGAGGGGGAGGCGCAGGTTGTAGCCGCGGACCTGGATGTCGCGCTCCTCCAGCACGTTGAGCAGCGCCACCTGGATGCGCTCGGCCAGGTCGGGCAGCTCGTTGACGGAGAAGACGCCCCGGTTGGTCCGGGGGACCAGGCCGTAGTGGACCGTCTCGGGGTCGCCGAGCGTGCGGCCCTCGGCGATCTTGATGGGGTCGACGTCGCCGATCAGGTCGCCGACCGAGGTGTCCGGGGTGGCCAGCTTCTCGCCGTACCGGTCCTCGCGGTGCTTCCACGCGACCGGCAGGTCGTCGCCGTGGGCGGCGGCCAGCCGCCGGCACCGGACGCAGACCGGCGCGTACGGGTGGTCGTTGATCTCACAGCCCTCGACCACGGGCGACCACTCGTCGAGCAGGCCGGTGATGGTGCGGATCAGGCGGGTCTTGCCCTGGCCGCGCTCGCCGAGGAGCACGAGGTCGTGACCGGCGATCAGCGCCCTCTCGAGGTGGGGCAGGACGGTGTCGTCGAAGCCGACGATGCCGGGGAACCGGTTCTCGCCGGCCCGCAGCCGGGCCAGGAGGTTCTCCCTGATCTCGGCCTTGACCGTGCGGTATCGGTGTCCACTCTCGCGCAGTTCACGCAGAGTGCTGGGGGCAGGCGTGGGCGATTTGTGCACGGAGTCGAGCCTACGTCCCCATCAGACGATCCTGCAGCCGGGTTTGGGAGACACCGCTGCCGGACGCCTGGCCCAATTGGCCGGGCGGCCCGTGCGTCGACCTCCTTTCAGTGGGGAGAATCGGCCCAAGGAAACAGTCGCGGAGGAAGAGAGGGCGAGACATGGCGGTATTGACGAGCCGCTTCGCCGACGGTCTCGCCGTGGGCGCGAACCTGGTGGAAGCGGCCGAGACGGCCGTACGCCAGGCGTTGGCCGGCCTGTCGGGTCCGCCAGACCTGGTGTGCTTCTTCATCTGCGGGGACGATCCCGACGACGTGGACAGGGCGGGCCGGCGGGCGATGTCCGTCGCGTCCGGAGCCGACGTGATCGGCTGCAGCGCGACCGGCGTCATCGGGCACGGCCAGGGCGTGGAGCTGACCCCGGCCGTCAGCGCGTGGGCGGCCTCCCTCGGCGGCGCCAGGATCGACACCTTCGCCCTGGAGACGCTCAGGACGGAGGACAGGTTCGTGGTCGTGGGGCTGCCCGAGCGCGTCCCCGACGACCGGGCGGCGATCCTGCTCGCCGACCCCTACAGCTTCCCCACCGACGCGTTCATCGAGCACTCGCACGAGGTGCTGGGCAGCCTGCCGATCGTCGGCGGCCTGGCCAACGGGCTCCAGGGCCGTGGTTCCGTGCGGCTGTTCGCCAACGGAGAGGTCCACGACTCCGGGGCGATCGGAGTGATCATCGGCGGCGCGGTGAACATCGGCACGGTGGTGAGCCAGGGCTGCCGGCCCATCGGGCCGTCCATGGCCGTCACCCGGGCCGAGGACAACGTGCTGCTGGAGCTCGCCGGCCAGCCCGCCCTGGCCCGCCTGGAGGACATCGTCAGCGCCCTCGACGAGGAGGACCGCGAACTGGTGGCCGCCGGTTTACAGATCGGCATCGCCATGGACGAGTACGCCGAGCGCCACGAGCGCGGCGACTTCCTGATCCGCGGGGTCATCGGCATCGATCCCGAACGCGAGGCGGTGGCGGTCGGCGACGTGATCGAGATCGGCAGGACGGTGCGGTTCCAGGTCAGGGACGCCGAGGCCGCCGACGAGGACCTCTACGAACTGCTCGACGCCCACCTGCAGCAGCACTCCGGCCGGGTCGAGGGGGCCCTGCTGTTCTCCTGCAACGGCCGGGGCTCGGGCATGTTCGGCTCGGCCGACCACGACGCGCTCGCCGTACGCGAGACGCTGGGGCCGATCGGGGTGGCGGGGTTCTTCGCCGCGGGTGAGGTCGGGCCGGTCAGCGGGCACAACCACGTCCACGGCTTCACCGCGTCGTTGCTCGTCTTCTCCAGCGGCACCGGATTCTCCAGCGGCACGGGACTGTCCACCGGTACGGGAGCGGGCGCGTGAGCGACCTCACTCTGGCCGTCGACATCGGCGGCACGAAGTTCGCGGCGGGGCTGGTGGAGCCGGACGGGCGGGTCGTGGCCGCCGAGCGGGTCGCCACCCCGCAGGGCGCCGACGATGAGACGCTGTGGCGCACGCTGACCGCCCTGCTCGACCGGCTGGACGTGCCCACAGCCCTCGCCGGCGTGGGCATCGGCTGCGGCGGCCCGATGACCTGGCCCGAGGGGGAGGTCTCGCCGCTCAACATGGGCGGCTGGCGCGGCTTCCCGCTGCGCGGGAGGCTGGCCGCGCGCTTTCCCGGCGTCCCGGTTCGCATCCACAACGACGCGATCTGCCTGGCCGTCGCCGAGCACTGGTGCGGCGCCGGGCGGGGGAGCGCGGCCATGCTGGGGATGGTCGTGTCGACCGGGGTCGGCGGCGGGCTGATCCTCGGCGGCAGGCTCATCGACGGCGGGACGGGCAACGCCGGTCACATCGGCCATGTCGTGGTCGACCCCGAGGGCCCGCCGTGCGGCTGCGGCGGCAACGGCTGCCTGGAGGCGATCGCCCGCGGCCCCGGTCTCGCCGCCTGGGCGCTCGCCCAGGGCTGGTCTCCGGGCGATGCCGTCACCGAAGGTGACCTCTACCGGGAGGAGGGGACGGCCACCGCGCGCAGGCTGGCCGCCGACGCCGCGGCGGGCGACCCGATCGCGCTGGCCGCGATGGCCCGGGCCGGGCGCGCCCTGGGCGTCGCGATCGCCTCGGCCGTCAACCTGTGCGACCTCGACCTCGTGACCGTCGGCGGCGGGCTCAGCCAGGCGGGCGGCCTGCTTTTCCGGCCCCTGGAGGAGGCACTGCGGGAGCACACCCGGATGGGGTTCGCCGGGCGGGTGCGGGTCGTGCCCGCCGCGCTCGGCCAGGACGCCGGTCTCGTCGGCGCCGCCGCCCTCGTGATCGCCGGAGACAGATACTGGTCGCCCGGCATCTGAAGGCGTGTCGCCCCCCGGAACCTGTGATGATTGGCACATGGCTGTCCCACAGGTGACGTACGACGACGTCGTCGCCGCGCGCGAGTTGCTGTCGGAAGTGGCGGCGCTGACGCCCGTCCTGCACTCACGGGTGCTGTCCGAGATCGTCGGCGGCTCGGTGCACCTCAAGTGCGAGAACCTCCAGCGGGCCGGGTCGTTCAAGATCCGCGGGGCGTACGTGCGGATCGCGCGCCTGAGCGAGGAGGAGCGGGCCAGGGGCGTGGTGGCGGCCAGCGCGGGCAACCACGCGCAGGGCGTGGCGCTGGGCTCGTCGCTGGTCGGGGCCAAGTCGACCGTCTACATGCCCGAGGGCGCGCCGCTGCCGAAGGTGGAGGCCACCCGGGCGTACGGCGCGGACGTGGTCTTCGCGGGGCACACGGTCGACCAGGCCCTGCAGGCGGCCAGGGAGCACGCCGACCGGACCGGCGCGGTGTTCATCCACCCGTTCGACCACCCCGACGTGGTCGCCGGGCAGGGCACGGTCGGCCTGGAGATCCTTGAGCAGCTTCCCGGCACGGCCACGATCGTGCTGCCCATCGGCGGCGGCGGTCTCGCGGCGGGGGTCGCGCTCGCGGTGAAGTCCCAGCGCCCGGGGATCAAGGTGGTGGGCGTACAGGCCGAGCGGGCCGCGTCCTACCCCGACTCGCTGGCCGCGGGCCGTCCTGTCATGGTCGAGCCCACGTCGACGATGGCGGACGGCATCGCGGTCGGGCGGCCGGGCGAGCTGCCGTTCGAGCTGATCCACTATCTGGTGGACAGCGTCGTGACGGTCTCGGAGGAGTCGCTGTCGCGGGCCCTGCTGCTGTGCCTCGAACGCTCGAAGCTGCTGGTGGAGCCGGCCGGGGTGGCGGGGGTCGCGGCGCTGCTCGACCAGCCGCACGCGTTCGAGCCGCCGGTGGTCGTCGTGCTGTCGGGCGGCAACATCGACCCGCTGCTGCTGGCCAGGGTGCTGCGGCACGGCCTGGCGGCGGCGGGCCGCTACCTCGCCTTCCGCATCCGGCTGACCGACCGTCCCGGGGCGCTGGCCGCGCTGCTGGCCCGGCTGGCCGACCTCGGCGCCAACGTGCTCGACGTGGTGCACGAGCGGTTCGGCTCCCGCCTGCATCTGGAGGAGGCCGAGGTCCTGCTGCAACTGGAGACCCGTGGCCCGGCACACTGCGACGAGGTGCTGAGCGCGCTGCGGCGGGACGGCTACAAGCTGCTGTTCTCCTAGCCTCTCCTGGGCCCGGCCTTTGCGGGGGTCCGGGGGTCGCCCCCCGGTGTGGCCGGTCAGGTGACCCGGAGCGAAGTGAGGATCACCTGACCCGGCCTTTGCGGGGGTCCGGGGGTCGCCCCCCGGTGTGGACGGTCAGGTGATCGGGGCGGGACGCTTCGGCTGGAACAGCCAGGCGTCGAACAGCCCCTTGAGGTTCTTGCCCGACACGCGCTCGGCCAGCGCGATGAACTCCTGCGTCGTGACGTTGCCGTACCTGTGGGCGTCGGTCCACGCCCTGATCAGCGGGAAGAACTTGTCGTCGCCGATCTCCCTGCGCAGGGCGTGCAGCGTCATCGCGCCGCGGTTGTAGACGGCCGCGCTGAACAGGTCGTCGGCGCGGGCCGCGCCCGGAGGGTAGGCCCACATCGAGTCCGCCGCGTTCGCGTAGTAGCGCTTGAAGGCCGAGTCGGCCGTGTACTGACCGGTGTGCTCCGCCCACAGCCATTCGGCGTACGTCGCGAAGCCCTCGTTCAGCCACAGGTCCCGCCAGCGCGCGATGCTCAGGCTGTCGCCGAACCACTGGTGCGCGAGCTCGTGCGCGATGATCGCGGGCTCGGGGGAGAAGCCGCCGTAGATGGGCTTGGTCTGGTTCTCCAGCGCGTACCCCGCCGCGTAGTCATCGATCACGCCGCCGGTGGAGGAGAAGGGGTACGGCCCGAACACGGTCGACCAGTAGTCGGTGATCTTCCCCGTCTGCGTGAGGAGCTGGCCGAGCGAGCCGCGGAAGGAGTCGGCGACGGCGACGTAGATCGGCAGGCCCTTGTCGCTCGTGCCGGTGCGGATCTGGAACTTCCCGGTCGTCATCGTGGCGAGGTAGCTCGCCATCGGGTGCTTCTCCTGCCAGACGAAGGTCGTCTTGCCCGCCCTGGTCTGCGGCGTCCCGGCCATCTCGCCGTTGGCGATCGCGGTCAGCCCCTCGGGAACGGTGATCTGGAAGTCGTAGGTCGCCTTGTCCGAGGGGTGGTCGTTCGACGGGAACCAGGTCTTCGCGCCGTTCGGCTCACACGTGACGAACGCACCGTCCGCGGTGGAGATGAAGCCGTACTCGCCGAGGTTGGCGGAGTCGCGCATCGGTTCTGGCACGCCCGAGTAGTCGACCGTGACCGCGAACCGGTCGCCGTTCGAGATCCGCTTGCCCGGCTCGATCACGAGCTCGTCCTTGCCCCGGCTGAACGAGGCGGCCCCGCCGTCCACCGTCACCCGGCTCACCGTGAGCCCGTGCAGGTCGAGGTCGAACGACGTCAGGTCCTGTGCGGCCTTCGCCTCGATCGTGGCGCTGCCCGCGAGCTTCCTCGACGACGGGTCGTACGACAGGCGCAGGTCGTAGTGCTGGACGTCGTAGCCGCCGTTGCCGTCGCTGGGGAAGTCCGGGTCGCCGATCCCTGGGGCGCCCGTGGTGCTCCTCGACGCGCCCGCACCCGGTGACGCCGGGGCGACCGCCGCCGCCTGGGACGGCGCGACCGCGCCCTCGGACGGCGCGCAGGCCGTGGCGGCCGCCACGGCCACGGCACAGATCAGGGCGGAGACCGACCTGCCGGCCCGCACGCCGGTCGGCGTGGTGGTCGGCGTCGTGGTCGGTGCGGGGAACGGAGGAAGACGATGCGTGGACATATGTCTGGCAACTCTACGCGAGGCCGCGGTGTGGTCCGGGTAGTGACTCCGGACGTTTTCCCTGCTCGCGGGGGTCGCCGGGGTCCGCGGGCGGGCGGGTCTCAGGCGTCCACGACGACCGTCCGGGCCGCCTTGTCGTGCAGGGCCTGCTTCCTGCGGTCGAACAGGATCCACGCGAGGTTCACCAGCCCGAGGCAGCACAGCCAGCCCAGCACGATCTCCACCGCCTGCCGCACCGCGATCGGCCCAGGACCGGCCGGCTCCCCGGTCTCCCGCACGACGCGCATGCCGAACAGCCTCTTGCCCACCGTCTGGCCGTTCCAGAACGACTGGAGCAGCCAGAAGTAGAAAAACCCGATCACTCCGAGGAGAAGGCCGTTGCCGACCGGGACCCGCGCCACCGCCCCCGTCGTGCTGTCGTACACGACCCTCCAGTTGTCCCAGGTGAGCGGCGAGGTGACGAGCCCGACGAGCACGGCGTCCACGATCCCGGCGAACAGGCGGCGCCAGCGGCCGGCGAGCCGCGGCGCCGTCTGCCCGAAGGGCGGGGGCGTCCAGGGAATCCTCGGTTCCTCGTGCGGGCTTCCCGGAGGCGGCGGTGTTCCCATGGCTGAATGGTCACCCCGCCGCCCTTCGGTCAAAGCCGGGCGCGCGCAAAGGGTGCGTCAGAGGCCGTGTCAGAGGGTGCCGCGGCGTTCCTGCTCGCGCTCGATGGCCTCGAAGAGCGCCTTGAAGTTGCCCTTGCCGAAGCCGAGGGACCCGTGACGCTCGATGAGCTCGAAGAAGACGGTCGGACGGTCCACCACCGGCTTGGTGAAGATCTGCAGAAGGTAGCCGTCCTCGTCGCGGTCCACGAGGATGCGGCGCTTCTTCAGCTCCTCGACCGGCACGCGGACCTCGCCGATGCGGGAGCGCAGCTCCGGGTCGTCGTAATAGGAGTCGGGCGTGTCGAGGAACTCGACGCCCGCCTCGCGCATGGCGTCGACCGTCGTGACGATGTCGTTGGTGGCCAGCGCGATGTGCTGCACGCCAGGGCCGCCGTAGAACTCCAGGAACTCCTCGATCTGGGACTTCTTCTTGCCCTCGGCGGGCTCGTTCAGCGGGAACTTGACCTTGCGGGTGCCGTCCGCGACGACCTTGGACATCAGCGCCGAGTATTCGGTGGCGATGTCGTCGCCGATGAACTCCGCCATCTTGGTGAAGCCCATGACCTTCTCATAGAACTCCACCCATTCCTCCATGCGCTCGACGTTGCCGACGCAGTGGTCGATCGCCTGGAAGAGCCGGCCGTTCTTCACCGCGGGCGGCGCGACGATGGGCTCGGCCGCGACGTACCCCGGCAGGTAGGGCCCGGTGTAGTTGGCGCGGTCGATCAGCGTGTGCCGGGTCTCGCCGTAGGTCGCGATGGCCGCGACCACGACCTTGCCGTGGTCGTCCTCGACCACGTGGGGCTCCTCCAGCCCCCGGGCCCCCTGCTCCAGCGCGTGGCGGTAGGCCGCCTCCACGTCCGGCACGTCCAGCGCGAGGTCGATGACGCCGTCGCCGTGCTCGGCCACGTGACGCGCGAGCGGCGTGCCCGGGCGTACGGCTCCGCGCAGCTCGAACCGGGCCGAGCCCGACACGAGGACGTACGCCACCTCGTCGCGGCTGCCCGTCTCCGGCCCCCGGTAGGCCACCAGGCGCATCCCGAAGGCGGTCGAGTAGTAGTGGGCGGCCTGCTTCGCGTTGCCGACCGCGAAGACCACCGCGTCCATGCCGTGAACCGGAAAGACATCGTTCATGCGTCAACTGTCCGTTGGCGTGGCCAATTTGCGCAACAGTGAGTTGATTCGGTGGACAATATGCTCAGTCTTCGCTTCATGCAAGGGGAAATCGTTATGACGATTGACCATCTCGACGCCCGGCTCGTCGCACTGCTGGCCGCCGAGCCCAGGATCGGCGTGCTCGAGTGCTCCCGCAGGCTGAACGTCGCCCGGGGCACGGTGCAGGCCCGGCTCGACCGGATGGCCGAGAAGGGAGTCATCACCGGCTACGGCCCGGACATCGATCCGGCCGCGCTCGGCTTCGACGTGACGGCGTTCGTGACGTTGCACATCAGGCAGGTCGCGGGACACGTGCCGGTGGCCGACCAGCTCGCGCTCATCCCCGAGGTCCTGGAGGTCCACACCATCACCGGCGGGGGAGACATGCTCTGCCGCGTGGTCGCCCGCAGCAACGCCGACCTCCAGCGCGTCATCGACCTGATCGTGGACGTGCAGGGCGTCGTCAGGACCGAATCGGTGATCGCGCTCGACACGCCGGTGCCGTACCGGACCCTTCCGCTCGTCCGCGCGGCCGGGGGCTGACGCGGTTTTCCACGGTGTCCTTTGCCCGGGGCAGGCTTTTCCACAGACGTCGCGGGAAGTGCCGGACCATCGATGGCCATCGTTTACCGTGGTTCCATCCGCCCAGCTCAGAGGGCACAAAAGGGCGTAGCGGGGGTATCGGACTTATCGGGGGTCACAGCGTGGACAGCGCCGAGGAGGGCCCGATCGAGGAGGGCGCCGCGGAACCGCAGGCGTCACTCGGCGGCCCGAACGGGGGAGGAGGCGGCGGGGACGGCGGCGCGCCGAAGCCTCGCCGACGAAGACGGCTGCCGCGTGTCCTCCTCGTGAGCCTGGCCACCGGGATCGTCGGGCTCGTCGTGTTCCTCGCCGTGGTGTGGGCGCTGACCCCCATCCCGGACAGCACCCAGGAACTGGCGACGGCCCAGGGTTCGGTGATCTACTACCGGGACGGCAGGACGGTTCTCGCCACCGAGGGCGTCAATCGCAAGAACGTGCCGCTCACGCAGGTCCCCCAGGTCGTCAGAAGCGCCGTCATCGCGGCGGAGAACCGGACGTTCTACCAGGACCAGGGCGTCTCCCTGTCCGGTACGGCCCGCGCCGTGTGGTCGACGGTCACCGGCCGCCAGCTCCAGGGCGGCTCGACGATCACCCAGCAGATGGTCCGCAACTACTACAGCGGTCTCGGTCAGGAACGCTCCATCGGGCGCAAGCTCAAGGAGATCATGATCGCGCTGAAGGTGGATCGTTCCAAGCAGAAAGACTGGGTGCTGGAGCGCTACCTCAACACCATCTACTTCGGCCGGGGGGCTTACGGCATCCAGGCCGCCGCGCGGGCCTACTTCGACAAGGACGTGCAGAACCTGACGGCGGCCGAGGGCGCCTACCTCGCCGCCGTGATCCAGCAGCCCACCCGTTTCGCCAACCCGACCGGGGCCGCGCTCGACGCGGTGAAGACCAGGTGGACGTCGGTGATCCGGGGCATGCGCGAGATCGGCGCGATCACCCGTGAAGAGGCCGACGCCCAGGTGTTCCCCACGCTCGCCAGGCAGCGGGCGCCGTTGTCCCTCGGCGGCCAGAACGGCTACATGCTGGCGCAGGTGCGCGCGGAGCTGAACCGGCTCGGCTACACCGACGAGGACATCAACCACGGCGGCCTGAAGGTCACCACCACGTTCGACAAGAAGCTCATGGCGCAGGCCCAGCAGGCGGTCAAGTCGGTCCTGCCGGACGACACCCCCAAAAAGGTCCGCACCGGCCTGGCGGCCGTCGATCCCGCGACCGGCGAGGTCGTCGCCTTCTATGGCGGTCGTTACGAGACAAACCAGTACGACAACGCCTTCTCCGCCAAGGTCCAGGCCGGCTCGACCTTCAAGCCCTACACGCTGGCCGCCGCGCTCGAAGCCGGATACGGGCTCGACACGCTGGTCTACGGCAACTCTCCCATTCGCATCGGCTCCGCCGACATCCCGAACTCCGGGGGCAAGTCGTACGGGCAGGCGATCACACTGCTCCAGGCGACGCAGTTCTCGGTGAACACCGCCTTCGTGGACCTGGGGCAGCGGATCGGCCTCGACAAGGTCGTCGCCGCGGCGCGGGCCGCCGGCATCCCCGCAGGGCAGCTCGCCCCCCACCAGAGCGCCGCCACCTTGCCCCTCGGCGTGGCGTCGGTGAGCGCCGTGCAGCAGGCCTCCGGCTTCGCCACCTTCGCCGCCGGGGGCATCCACCATGAGCCTCATGTGATCCGTACGGTCACCGACAGCACCGGACTCACCCGGAAGTTCGCCCCATCCGGCACCCGGGCCTTCAGCGAGAACACCGCCGCCGACACGACGTACGCGCTGGAGCAGGTGGTGCGCAGCGGCACCGGCACGGCCGCGCGGCTGTGGGACCGCCCGGTGGCGGGCAAGACCGGCACCACCGACGAGTCGGCGGCCGTCTGGTTCTCCGGCTACGTCCCCCAGCTGGCCGTCGCGGTCGACATGTTCCGCGACGACAACAAGCCGGTGACCGTCCCCGGCTACGGCGAGTTGTACGGCGGCACGCTGCCCGCCGAGATCTGGAAGACCTTCATGAGCACCGCCATGGAGGACAAGCCGGTCCGGGAGTTCCCCGACCCGGTCACGTGGAACCCCTACTACTGGGACACCTACGGCATGGCCATGCCCCAGCAGAGCGGGGCTCCCACGGCATATCCGTCGGGGCCCGCCGGGTCGCCCATGCCGTACGGGCCGGGTGACGGGGTGACGGTGCCCGGCCCCGACGCGCCCGGCGTGCCCGGTCCGCCCACAGGGGCGGACGAGGAGCAGCAGGGCGCGACCGGCCAGGACGGCGAGGCCGGCCCGAGAGGCGGCGCGAACGGCATCGGCGGTGCGACCGGCCCGACCGGCACCGGCCGCACCCGCGATACGGGTGCCCCGGACGCCGCCACCCGCGCCGCTCCCGAGACGGGGACCACCAGATCCGACGCGGGTGCCAGGCGGACCGGCCAGACCGACGTGGGCACCAGGCGGACCGACCAGACCGGCCAGACCGGCCAGACCGGCCAGAACAGTCAGAACGGCCAGAACGGGCAGGATGGCCAGAGTGGCCAGACGGGCCACGGTGGTCAGAGTGGCCCGGTCGCGCAGATCCCCGGACCGCAGCTTCCGGTCGCTCAGGTTCCCGCCCGTTGACGGCTCAATTGACGGCTCAAGCCGGGCACTCCAGTTGCGGGCGACTGTGACGTTCAGGCGAGGACAGGGAAGTTGCCGCGGAAGACGTCATGGGGGTCGTGGCGGCGCTTGACGTCACGGAGGCGGTCAAGCACGGCGGGGGTGAAGGCGTCGGCCACGCTCTCCTGCGGGTTGAGGAAGGTGAAGGGCTTGCGCCCGCCGACGGGGAGGGCTTCGACGAGCGCGCGCTGCTTGGCCGTGATCGCCTCGGCCGTCGCCGGGTCGGCCGGGACTCCGAAGAGGTAGAGCGCGTACGGCTCGGCCAGCGGTCCGTGCGGGCTGTCGGACGGGCGGGCGAACGCGCCGCCCAGATGACGGATCTGCACGCTCAGCAGCGGGGCGACGGGGTCGGCGAGCAGCGTTTTGGCCGTCGTGTCGTCCAGCCGGGTCAGCAGTTCTCCGCGAGAGGAGCCGGCGCCGGGGGCGGTGGGTTCGGCGGTGATGGACCCGAGTTCGGAGACCGGCATGGTCCGCCGGGTGTCCGACAGCGGCCGGGGAAGGCGGTCCAGGGGCGCCAGCAGGTCGCGAGCCTCGGACGCCTCACCGAGGTATGCGGCGTCCACGGCCACCATGGGCGCGGAGCCGGGGAAATGCAGCAGGTCCAGCCAGACGGTCAGCTCGTCCGGTGCGGCGGCGGTGATCCGCCGGTAGGCGTCCATCACGTCCGGCCCGTGCTCGGCCGGCCACAGCGCCCGCCCTCCATACAGTCGTGGCGCGGGGTGGAGGGACAGCTCCAGGGCGGTGACGATCGCGAAGTCACCGCCCCCGCCGCGCAGGGCCCAGAACAGGTCGGGGTCGGCGTCGGCCGTGACGCGCCGCTGTCGTCCCTCGGCGTCGACGATGTCGAAGGCCGTGACGCTGTCGGCGACCCAGCCGTAGGTGCGGCCGAACCAGCTGAGCCCGCCGCCGAGGGCGACGCCGGCGACGCTGACGACCGGAGAGCTGCCCGGCAGGCCGGTCAGTCCGTACGGCGCGGCGGCTGCCTGCAGCCGGCCCGAGGACACGCCGGCCCCGACGCGGGCCCGCCGGGCGGCCGCATCGATCTCCACGGCGTCCAGTGGCCGGGTGCGCAGCAGGACGGCGCCGTCGGTGCGGCCGGTGGCGCCGTGCCCGTTCGGCTGGGCGGCGACGGTCAACCCGGCGGCGCGCGCGTGCCGGACCAGTGCGGCGACGTCGTCGGCGTCGGCGGCCTCGACCACGGCCGCCACCGGTTGTTCGACGGCCAGGTTCCACGGACGGCGGGAGGCGTCGAAGCCGGGGTCGCCGGTCAACCAGACCCGGCCGCGGACGGTGGCGCGCAGGGTGCTCAGAGCGTTCACGATCATTCTCTTTCCGTGATGGCAGGTCAGACGGCTTCCGCGCGGCCGAAGAAGGCCGTGGGGTCGCCGGTGTACCAGGCGTTGTGGATGCGCATGCGGCGGATGACCCAGCGCTCGCCGTCGCGGACCAGCTCCACGTCGTACGGATTCTTGAGCAGGGCGAAGGTGGCGTGGTCGGCGGTGAGCAGGTGCTGGGCCTCCACCAGGGCGGTCAGGCGCGCGGTGTCGCCGTCGACCGAGATCCGGGGATTGGTGATCTGGTGGGTGGTGTCCACCCGGCCGGTGAACATGGCCAGGATCGTGCTGACGATCACTTCCCGCCCGGACATCAGGGGTGGCCGGCCGCCCCATCTGGCGGCCGCGGGGCGGAAGTCCAGCTCCGCCTCGGCGGCGAAGGCCGAGGCGAACAGTTCCTCGTCCTTCAGGTCCTGGCCCAGGCCGAACCGGTACAAGGCGTCCAGGATCTCGGCGTGGTCCCGCAGTTCCCGGACGACCGCGGTCGTGTCGGCGGACTGAGTGGAGTGAGTGGACAGCGCGGATTCACGGGTGACGAACATCGGCTACTCCCGCCGCAGGTCAGAGGGGTTTCTGAACGGGTCCACTCTCGACCGGAGCAGGAAGCCGATCAACGCGGTCCTGTGCAATGATCGTGAAGCCTGAGTTAACGATGGGGGGATCATGCTGGATCGGCACGAGCTGGAGGCGTTCCTCACCCTCGCCGAGGAGTTGCACTTCGGCCGCACCGCCGAACGCCTGCGCGTGTCCACCTCCAGGATCAGCCAGACCATCGCCAAGCTCGAACGCCGTGTCGGCGTCCCGCTGTTCGACCGCACCAGCCGCCGGGTGGAGCTGACCCCGCTGGGACGCAGGCTGCACGAGGAGGTGCGGCCCGCCTGGCAGCAGATCATCTCCGCGTTCGAGCAGGCCGTCGCCGCAGGCCGCGGCCTCACCGGCACGCTGCGGGTCGCCTTCGTCGGCGCCGCCGGCGGGCAACTGCTCGTCGGGGCGGCCGAACTCCTGCGGCGGCGCGAGCCCGGTTGCGACGTTCAGCTCCGGGAAGCGCAGATGGTCGATCTCATGCCCTGGCTGCGCGACGGCGAGGTCGACGTCGCGTTGGGCACCTTCCCTGTCGAGGAGCCCGGCATCGCCACCGGACCGGTCCTGGTGTCGGAGGCGCGCATGCTCGCGGTGCCGTCCGGGCACCCGTTCGCCCGCCGGGAGTCGGTCTCCCTAGAGGACCTGGCCAGGGTTCCCCTGCTCCAGCTCCCCGGCACGCTGCCCGACTCCCTGCGCGAAGACCGCACCCCGCGCACCACGCCCTCCGGACGGGTGATCGAACCGGGCCCCTCGGCCGCCACGTTCAACGAGATGCTCACTCTCATCGGCGCCGGCCACGGTGTCCTTCCGGTCGGCGCGCAGGCCAGGCGCTACTACGTCCGGCCCGACGTCGCCTACATCCCGTTCAGCGACGCCCCACCGCTGCGATGGGGTCTGTTGTGGAGAACCGACAACTCCACGGCACGCGTCCGCGCCTTCGTCCAGGCGGCCGGCGGCCTGGTCGGCGGCCACGCCTGAGGACCTGCCGCGGTGTCGCCTCTATTGGGCCAGTTCGGCGCGCAGCTCGGCGGGCGTGGTGACCGGCGCCCGGCACGTGAACCGCCGGCACACGTAGGCCGCGGGCGAGCCGTCGACCATGCCCCGCCCCTCGAGCAGCGGCACGTCCACCGGCACGCTGCCGGCGTGTCCCGTGCCGGCTTCTCCTGTGCTGACTTGTCCCGTGCCCAGCGCGACGACCAGCCCCGGCGTGCCGGACATGAGGGCCGCCTTGTGCAGCGCGCGGGTGCGGGCGTCGTCGGCCGGGCCGACGATCGCCACCTCGGCGGGGCCGCGCAGCGCCGCCTCCGCCACCGCGAGACCCCACCCGGCGAACCGCGCGTACCGCTCCGCCAGCGCGGAGACCGTGCCCAGCGCCGCCTCGGCCGCCTCCCGGTGCCGGGCCGAACCGGTGAGCGCGGCGTACGACAGCAGCGCCCCCGCCGCCGCGAACTGGCCCGAGGGCGTCGCGTTGTCGGTCGGGTCCTGGGGCCGCTGGAACAGCCGCTCGCCGTCGTCGGGGGCGTCGTAGAACCCCCCGGATCCGTCGGGGAACCGCGTCAGCACGGTCTCCAGCAGGTCTCCGGCGCGGTGGAACCACCGGCTCTCGCCGGTGACGCCATAGAGGGCGAGGAAGCCCTCGGCCGTGTTGGCGTAGTCCTCCAGCATGCCGGCGTTGGCCCCCGCCCGGCCGTCGCGGGAGGTCCGCAGCAGCCGGGCCGGGTCGCGGCTCACCGTGTGCAGGTCGTCGAGCAGCACGGCGGCCTCGCGTGCGGCCTGGAGCAGGTCCGGCCGGTCGAAGAGCGCGCCCGCCTCGGCCAGGGCGGCGATCGCGAGCCCGTTCCAGGAGGCCACGACCTTGTCGTCCCGGCCGGGCCGTGGCCGCCGCTCCCGCGCGGCGCGCAGGGCCGTACGGACCCGGTCGAACCGGGCCGGGTCGTCGGGGTCGGCGAGGAGCTGGAGCACCGACGTGCCGTGCTCGAACGTGCCGGTCACCTCGAACACCGATGCGGCCCAGGCGGCATCGTCCTGCCCGAGAACCTCGCGGAGCTGATCGGGGGTCCAGACGTAGAACACCCCCTCGCCGTGGGCGCCGTCCGGTTCCTCGCTGTCGGCGTCGAGGGCCGAGGCGAACGCGCCCTCGGGCGTGCGCATCTCCCGCAGCAGCCATTCGGCGGTCTCCAGGACCACCCGCTTGGCCAGGACCGAACCGGTCGAGCGCCACCAGTGGGCGTAGACCCGCAGCAGCAGGGCGTTGTCGTAGAGCATCTTCTCGAAGTGCGGCACCACCCAGCCGGCGTCGACCGAGTAGCGGGCGAAGCCCCCGCCGAGCTGGTCGTACATGCCGCCCCTGGCCATCGCCTCCATGGTCGTCTCCGCCATGGCCACGGCCTCCCGGGTGCCGTGCCGCAACAGGAACTCCAGGACCATGGACGGTGGGAACTTGGGCGCCCCGCCGAATCCGCCCCGCCGCTCGTCGAAGCTCTCCGCGAGGTTCCGTACGGCGAGGTCGAGGGTCTCGGCGGTGGGCAGCGGGCCCGAGGGCGCCCCGGTGCGTTCGGTGAGCGCCTCCACGACCTTCTCCCCCTGGGCCAGGACGCCCTCCCGGTCCTGCCCCCACGCCTGCGAGACGGCGTGCAGCAGCCGCTGGAAGTGCGGCCGGGGGAAGTAGGTGCCGGCGTAGAACGGGTGCCCGTCGGGGGTGGCGAAGACCGTCATCGGCCAGCCGCCCTGCCCGGTCATCGCCTGGACCGCGCCCATGTAGACGGCGTCGACGTCGGGCCGCTCCTCGCGGTCCACCTTGACGTTGACGAACAACTCGTTCATCAGCCGCGCGGTGGCCTCGTCCTCGAACGACTCGTGCGCCATCACGTGGCACCAGTGGCACGCCGAATAACCCACGCTGATCAGCAGGGGGACGTCACGCCCGCGCGCCTCCGCGAACGCCTCCTCGCCCCAGGGGAACCAGTCCACCGGGTTGTCCGCGTGTTGCAGGAGGTAGGGAGAGGTCTCGCCACCCAGCCGGTTCATAGGGCCAGCCTCTCACACCGTCAGAAAAGGACGATCCGGGTAAGGATGACGTGGTGGTCCTTCCGGCTGATGCGATACTCGGCGATGCCCAACCCCTCTGCCTGCGGCGGGCGATGTCGTCCATCGTGGTGGTGGGCAGCGTGCCCGCCTCGGCGGCCGGGCGGACGCGGTCACGATGGGGATCGGTGTCGAGCATCGCTCGCCCCCACCAGGTCGTGAGCACGCCGTCGAGTTCCGGCCCCTGCTGAGCCTCCAGCAACTCCGCGAAGAACTGCGCCCGACGGGCGTCCCGGAGCGCGTTTGAGATACCACCGATGGTCCGCGGCACGCGCGGCTCTTCGGCCGAACGCTGGTGGACGGGCTGAGCGCTCATCGACACCGCCTTTCGTCGCTCCCGACCAGGGTACGGAGCAGTGGACAGGCTCCGAGGTCACTCGCGTGATTCATCGGCACCAGTGGCATGCCGAATAGCCCACGCTGATCAGCAGGGGACGTCACGCCCGCGCGCCTCCGACGTGGCGGTCCACCCGCTATGGACGCAGTTCCAGGGAGACGTACGGGGACAGCGCGCGGAGGAAGTCGAGGGCGTCGAAGATCTCGCCGGCGGAGGCGACGCCGACGGTCCTGGTCCGTCCGGTGAGTACGCGGTCGACGGCTTCCACCGCGAGCGGCGCGGTGACGGCGTAGATGTCCCGGCCTCTCGCCACGGCACGCCGTTCGCTGCCGCCGGAGCGCACGACGACGTCGACGAGGAAGGTCTGGGCGGACCGCCCACGCTCGTCGACCGGGGCCGGCGCCGGCGTGCCCGGGTCCGAGAGGTCCCTGGCGGCCTCGACCGTCATGTAGGTGCGCACGTCGGGGATGGACAGGTGGCTGGGAATGGTGACGACGTCGGCCATCGTGAACTCCCCAATCACCGCCCGAGGCCCCATCGGGTCGGGGAAGGGCCACTCCAGGGTCGGCGCCTTGTCGTCGCGGTACTCCAGCCGGCCGTTCGCGTAACGGACGCGCCGGCCGCCGCGCCGCTGCCCGGAGACCACGCCCGAGGCGCGTGTCCCGGCGGTCGGGTGCCAGCTGCTCAGCCCGTACGCGACGTGCGCCTCGTCGGCCGCCGTCCAGTCGCCCATCGCGGCGGTGGCCAGCAGGTCGCCGAAACCGCCGTAGAAGGCCATAGCGGGGACGATCACGGCTCCCGCGGCGCGGGCGCGGCCCGCGAAGTTCGCGAACGTGTCGACGTTGGCCTCGATCTCCGCCGCCACATCCACGTACGGGATCCCGGCGCGCAGTGCCGCCTCGATCACGGGAGCGGCCGTCGCGGCGAAGGGCCCGGCACAGTTGATCACGGCCGCCGCACCCGCCAGTGCGCGGTCGAGCGAGGCCGGGTCGTCGACCGACGCCGGGCGGGCCTCCAGCCCGGATTCGCACGCCAGCATCTTCAGCTTGCCGGCGTCGCGCCCGGACAGAACCGGAACGAACCCGCGATCCCGCAGCTGTGCCACCACAAAGCGCCCGGTGTGCCCGTATGCGCCGAACACCGCCACCGTGAGACCCGATCCCATCGGTTCTCCTCCTATTCAAACGATCCGCTGTCGTGGACATCCTGACGAGGACGGGTGTCTCCCACGAGTGTCTGGAACGCCATCACTCATACAATTCCGGACATGAGCACTGTCGCGCTGGCCGTCACCGACGGGATGCTGCATTTCGAGCTGTCGTTGGCGTACGAGGTCTTCGGGACCGACCTGACCCACGTGGCCGATCCCTGGTACAGCTTCGTCGTCTGCGGGCCGGGCGCCGTGCGGGCCGGCCCGTTCCGGCTGGAGCCCGACCACGGTCTCGACCGGCTCCCGCACGCCGACACAGTGATCGTCCCGGGCTGGGCCGACGTCGACGTCGATCCACCCGCCGATCTTGTCGACGCGGTGCGCGCGGCCCACGAGGCGGGCGCACGGGTGGCCTCCCTCTGCACGGGCGCTTTCGTGCTGGCCGCCGCCGGCCTGCTGGACGGGAAGCGCGCGACCACGCACTGGGCGCACACCCGAGATCTGGCCGCCCGTTACCCCCAGGTGCACGTGGACCCGGACGTCCTGTACGTGGACAACGGCAGCGTGCTCACCTCCGCCGGCAAGGCCGCGGCCATGGACCTGTGCCTGCACCTCGTCCGCCTCGACCACGGCTCCTCGGTCGCCAACACGGTCGCCCGCCGCCTGGTCGTGCCGCCGCACCGGGACGGCGGCCAGGCCCAGTTCGTCACCACCCCGGTGCCCGCTCCCGACAACCATCCGCTCGCCGAACTGTTCCCCTGGGTGATCGAACGGCTGGACCATCCGCTGACCGTGGAGGACCTGGCCCGACAGGCGCGGATGAGCTCGCGCAATCTGAGCCGCCACTTCAGGTCGGTCACCGGCACGACCCCGCTGCAATGGCTGCTGACTCAGCGGATCCGCCACGCCCAGGAGTTGCTGGAGACCACCGACGACGGCATCGACGCCATCGCGGAGGCCACCGGCATGGGCACCGCCACGACGCTGCGCCGGCACTTCAACCGCACGGTCGGCGTGCCTCCGGACACCTACCGCCGCACCTTTCGCTCGCGGACGCGCCCCGGCACGGGCGAGCCGCCACGTCCGGGGGAACTCGTGGGGGACCGCGGGGATGTGTTCCGGCCCGTCCCGGCGTAGGCTCACAGGACGTGGGCTTGGATCTGGACTTCGCTATCAGGCACTCGGGACGTCCCGCGGCCGCCATGACGCGGCGCGACGTCGCGCGGGTGCTGCTGGCCGTGCCGTCCGGACAGGCCCTGGTCGCCCTTCCCGACCTGCGGCGGCAGTTGCTCGCGGCGGGCAACCCGCTGTCGCCCAGGTTCTGGGAGTCGGCCAAAGCCGTGCTGATGAGCATCGAGTCCGGCGTGGCGACGGTCGGCGACGTGCAGCGCTGGCTGGAGTCCAGCGGGACCGAGCCGATCATGCTCACTCGCAGTTACTTCCTGTGGCCCGAGGAGAGCGAGCGCGGCCCGGTGGCCACCGAGATGTACGAGCGGCTGGTCGAGTTCCTGGAGGAGCGGCTGGCGGCCGGGGAGATCGACGCGGACGCGCTGGCCGCGGGGGACCCCGGCGCCCGGCACGCCTACGAGGAGCTCCAGGAGCGCTGGCTCGGCACCCCGCTGCCGGACGGCCGGGTGCCCAACGTCGTGGTCAACGATGAGCAGGACCAGGAGCTGTACGCCGCCTGGGACGAGGAGGAGGCGTTCGCGCTGAGCGAGCTGCGGCGGGTGCTCGACGACCTTCCGGAGCCGCCCTTTCCGGCGGACGATCTCCGCTCGGCCGCGCGGCGGCTGCGCGTGACGTTGACCCGGCCCGGCTATCCGGGCAACGTGCTGCGCGCCTGCGCCGGATTGGAGGACGGCGAGCTGCCCGAACGGGACGAGGACCTGTGGCTCACCGTCGCCGCCGGGATCGCCGCGCCGATCTCCGACCTTCCGGACGAGGAGGACGCCGCCCGGTTCTTCGACATGGAGGGCGAGCTCAGCCACGAGGACTCGATACTGGCCTCGTTGTGCGCCATCCACCACGCCGACTGGCTCGCGTCGGTGATCACCCTGGTCCGGTACGGCCCGGGGGTGCTCGCCTCGCCCGAGCGGATCGCCCGGTTCATCGCCGACTCCGAGGACGTCGACATCGACCCCGACGAGCCGGAGGACCTGGAGGCGACGGAGATGCTGTTCACGGCGGTGACGCCGCTGTGGGCGCACCTCGGCATCGTGGACCGGGCCGAGGTGCTGACCCCGCTGGGCTGGTGGGGCCTGCCCAAGGCGCTGGAGCGCGCCTGGTCCTCGGGCCCGCTGCCCGACTGAGCTCCGGCTGAAAGGCCACACCGCCCGGCTGAGGGATCAGCCGGGCGTGTCGACCAGGTCCCGGTAGTCGTCGTCCACCAGATCGCGGTATTCGGGATGCCGCTGGATGTAGTAGGCCACGAACGAGCACAACGGCACGACCCGCAGGCCGGCCGCCCGCGCTCCGTCGAGGGCCCCGCCCACCAGCCTGCCGCCCAGCCCGCGGCCCTCGAACTCGTCGCGCACCTCGGTGTGCGGGAAGACCATCGAGCCGTCCCGCAACCGGTACTGCGCGAACCCGGCGACCACGCCGTCGACGACGATCTCGTAACGCGACGCGGCTGGGTTGTCGACGACCCGGGCGCCCGCGCTCACGCCTCGGGCCCGTTCCCGCGCCGTTCGTCCTCGTGGTGGTCGTGCGGCACCTGGATCTTCCTCATCTGCTTGTTCATGTTCTTCAACAGGAAGAACAGAGCCAGACCGATCGCGGCGACGACGATGAAGCCCAGGAGACCCGGCCCGTAGCTGGTTGCATCCACGCCTTCAGCTTACGAGCAGGCAGGGGTGACCTCGGCGGCGATCCCCGCGAACAGGTCGTCCTCCGGCAACGTGGTGTCCACGAGCGACCGCGCGAGGTGGTAGTCCTCGGTCGGCCAGATCTCCTCCTGCAGCTCACGCGGGCAGACGAACCAGAACCCGTCCGGGTCCACCTGGGTGGCGTGTGCGAGCAGGGCGAGATCGCGGATCTCGAAGTACTCCGCGCACGGGACCCTCGTGGTGACCTCCCACTTCTGCGGCCGGTCCTCCCACCGCGCGATCCAGTCGGCGTACGGCGAGCCCATGCCGCGCTCGGTCATGACGTTGTGCAGCGCCTCGAACCGCTCCCGGGTGAAGCCCATGTGGTAGTAGAGCTTCAGCGGCTGCCACGGCTCACCCGTGCCGGGGTAGCGGTCGGGGTCGCCGGCCGCCTCGAACGCCTCGACCGACACCCGGTTGGTCATGATGTGGTCCGGGTGCGGATAACCGCCGTTGTCGTCGTACGTGAGGATCACGTGCGGCCGGAACTCCCGGACGGCGGCGACGAGCGGCGCCGACGCCACCTCGAGCGGCTGCAGCGCGAAGCACCCCTCGGGCAGCGGCTCGTTCTCGTCCTCCGGCAGCCCGGAGTCGACGAAGCCGAGGAAACGCTGCTGGACGCCGAGGATCTCGCGCGCCTTCTCCATCTCCTGGCGGCGCACCTCGCCCATGTTCTCCAGAATGTCCGGCCGGTCCATCTTCGGGTTGAGGATCGAGCCGCGTTCACCACCCGTACATGTGACGACGAGCACCTCCGCGCCCTCCGCGACGTAGCGGGCCATCGTGGCGGCGCCCTTGCTCGACTCGTCGTCTGGGTGCGCGTGCACGGCCATCAGCCTCAACGGTGCACTCACGTCTCTCCTCAGGTGTTCTATGGCTACGAAAAGAGGTTAGCTTCTAAGGGACCGTGCGTTCCGGACCCGGTATGGCCCGCGTCGCCGACACGGTCGACTTGTGCGGACGATCGTCTCGCACAACACCGACAATCCTCAGGGAGATTCCGCGATGCCCACCGATGAGGCCGGCGGCCGGGGGACACGCCCGGTGCTCGGCACGCCGGACGACTTCGCGCCCCGCCCGGCGCGGCCCGCCAGGCTGGTGCCGTACATCGTGATCGCGCTGATCGTGGCGGTGATGGCGGGCGGCTGGGGCTATGTCATGCTCCGCGCGAACGGGAACCCCTCGGTGAGCGCCGACGTGATCACCTTCGACGCGAGCGCAGCGGACTCCGCCGTCATCACCTTCACCGTGCACAAGCCCGCCGACCGGGCGGCGATGTGCCGGATCCAGGCACTCGACACCCAGCACCTGGAGGTCGGCAGCCGTGAGATCGACGTTCCCGAGGGCCGGTCGGACCTCGAGTTCACCGAACGGTTGAGGACGAGTTCCCAGGCCACAGCGGTACATGTCGACTACTGCGATCTCGTATAGTGGAATCTTTGGGGAAGCGTTCGAAGGCGTTAACTTGACAGCCTTTCGAGTCACTTACGGAAACAAGGAGAGCCCGTGGCCGTCTCCCAGAACGACAACGTCACCTGGCTGACGCAAGAGGCGTACGACCGCCTCAAGGAGGAGTACGAGTACCTTTCGGGCCCGGGTCGCACGGACATCGCCAAGAAGATCGAAGCCGCCCGGGAAGAGGGTGACCTCAGGGAGAACGGTGGCTACCACGCCGCCAAGGACGAGCAGGGCAAGATGGAGGCCCGCATCTTCCACCTCCGGCAGATCCTGGACAGCGCCAGGGTCGGTGAGGCTCCCCGCGCCGAGGGCATCGTGGGTCCCGGCATGACCGTGACGGTCCGCTTCGACGGCGACGACGAGGAGGTCACCTTCCTGCTGGCCTCCCGTGAGGAGAGCGGCGCGCCCATCGACGTCTACTCGCCGAACTCCCCCCTCGGGTCCGCGATCAACGGCAAGAAGATCGGGGAAAAGGCGACGTACACGCTGCCCAACGGCAGGCAGAACACCGTCGAGATCCTCGAGGCCGTTCCGTACATCGGCAACTAGAGCCACCCTTTTCGCCCCGGCCGGGAATTCCGGAATGGTTTGCGGTATTCCCGGCCGTGCGGCAGTCTCGTCGTGGACCGGACCATTCGCCGCGGGAGGGGTGAGAGCGTGCTCGACCGCCGAGCGCGTCCGTCCGCCCGTTTAGGCAGGAAGTTCGCGAGAGCCGTGTCCGAGGCTCGTCAGGATCTGGCCTATCGCCCCCGTCTGCCCCGCCCGGGGCGCCTGCGCAAGACGGTTCCCCTCATCGCCGTGGCGCTCGTCACCGTGCTGACGGTCGACGTGCTCGTGCTCGGCGAGCTCAGGTCGGAATCCGCGAACTCGGGCGTGGTCACGGCCCTGTCCGAGCGGCGCACGGGCCACGGCTACGTGGCGGCGGCCCGGCAGGCCCGCGACGTATCGGCTCTGCCCCCGGAACGCCAGGCCCCGGCCGCCCAGACGGTGACGCAGCAGCCGGTGGCTCCGCTGGAGCGGCTGATCCGCCCGCACCTGTTCGTGGTGGCCAACCGGCCCCTTCCCCCCGAGGTGGTGGAGAAGGTGCGCAGGGAGAAGGGCGTGACCGCCGCCGAGGTGACCGGCGCGGCCGACGTGGCCGTGGACGGCAAGCGGGTGCCGACGATGGGCGTCGACCCGTCCACCTTCCGGTCGTACACGCCGAAGGTGACGGCATCCTCCGACGAGCTGTGGCGCAACATCGCCGCCGGCGACATGGCGGTCTCCTTCGAACTCGGCAACGACGGCGGCGTGCAGCTGGGCTCGCAGGTCCACAGCGGCGCCAGGCGCCTGCGCATCGGCGCGTACGCCACGGTGGGCATGGGCTCGATCGCGGCGATCGTCTCGAAGGGGACGGCGGCGGCGCTCGGCATCCCGGACGGCAACGCCCTGGTCGTGAGCGCGCCGAAGGTCGACTCCGGCAAGCTCCGCCTCAGGCTGCTGAAGATCCTGCCCAAGGGCAGCCAGGTCGCCACGATCAACCCGGTGGTGGTGACGCCCAAGGGACGCACGGTGTGGCCGCAGACCGCGTTCATGTCCGCGGAGCAGCTCAAGGTCGCGCTCACGGCGGCCGTCGGCAAGCTCGGGCGGCCGTACGTGTGGGGCGCCGAGGGGCCCGACAGCTTCGACTGCTCCGGGCTGGTGCAGTGGGCGTACGCGCAGGCGGGCGTGCGCATGCCGCGGGTGACGTACCAGCAGTGGGTCACCGGTCCGCAGGTGCCGCTGTCGCAGGCGCAGCCGGGCGACCTGCTGTTCTGGCGCAACGATCCGACCAACCCCGGCTACATCTCGCACGTCGCCATCTACTGGGGCAACGGGAAGATGCTGCACGCTCCGCACACCGGAGACGTCGTGAAGATCGCGAACGTCTACACCAAGAACCTCGCCGGGGTCGTCCGGGTCAGTCCGCAGATCTCCGCGCGCGTCCGCTGACCGCGCCGGCGGCCAGTCCGTCCAGCACGAGCGAGAACAGGTGCTCGCTGCGCTGGGCGACGACCGGGCCCTGCTCGGCGATCCAGCCGACGGCGCTGACGAGCGCGAACACGTCCATCCCGTCGATGTCGGGCCGGATGCGGCCGTCGTCCTGGGCCCGCTCGACCAGGCGTCCCGCGGCCTCCCGCATCGCGGAGCACGACGCGTGGAGGGGAGAGCCCTCGTCGCTGATCGTCGTCATCATCGAGGCGGTCAGACCGCGGTAGGTGCTCGCGCCGCCGAGGAACTCCCGCAGCCACTGCCGCAGCGCCTCGTGGGAGTCGCCCGCGCCCTCCAGTTCCCCGGCGCGGGCCGCCAGCCGGTCGAACCGCTGCCGGAGCAACGCCTCCAGCAGCGCCTCTCTGGTGGGGAAGTGCCGGTAGAGCGTGCCCATGCCCACCTCGGCGCGGCGCGCGATGTCGCGCAGGGACGCCTGTGTCCCCTGCTCCTCCACCACAGTTCTGGCGACCTCCAGGATGCGCTCGTAGTTGCGCTGCGCGTCCGCGCGCTGCTGCCGGCCTGTCATGCGTCGATCCTCGCACCTCGACATCCGGAGCATTGACATCCGGAGCGGTGCTCCGATTATTATCTGGAGCGCCGCTCCGAATCAACAGGAGGATCGATGCCCACGATGAAGGCCGTCCGCATGCACAGGACCGGCGAGCCAGACGTCCTGGCGGTGGAGGAGGTTCCCCGCCCCGAGCCGGGAATCGGAGACGTGCTCGTCCAGGTCCACGCGGCCGGGCTGAACCCGCCCGACTGGTACGCCCGCAAGGGCTTCTCGAACATCCCGGAGGAACTGCGGCCCACGCTTCCCCTGCCGTACACCCCGGGCTCGGACATCTCCGGCGTGGTCGCCGCCGTCGGCCACGGCATCACCCAGTGGCAGGAGGGCGACGAGGTGTTCGGCCTCGTGCGCTTCCCTTCCCTGGAGATGGAGAACGGGGGAAGGGGATACGCCGAGTACGCCACCTCGCCCGCGTTGCAGCTGGCCCGCAAGCCGGCCGTCCTCAGCCACGTGGAGGCGGCCGCCGTGCCGATGGCGGGGCTCACCGCCTACCAGTACGTCTTCGATCACATCAAGCTCGACGAGGGCCGCAGGGTGCTGGTCAACGGCGCCGCCGGCGGGGTCGGCCACTTCGCGGTGCAGCTCGCCAAGTTGCAGGGCGCGTACGTCATCGGGGTCGCCTCTGGGCGGCACGAGACTTTCCTGCGCGAGCTGGGCGTCGACGAGTTCCTCGACTACACGACCACCCGTGTGGAGGACGAGGTGCGGGACGTGGACGTGCTCATCGACTGCGTGGGCGGCCCGGACGGGCACCGCTTTCTGCCGGTCCTGCGGCCCGGCGGCGTGATCAGCCCGGTCTTCCACGGCGATTACCACCGGGAGCGCGCGGCCGAGCTGGGCATCACCTTCCGATCCGGCCAGGTCCACTCGGACGGAAAGCAGATGGCCGAGCTGGGACGCCTGTTCGAAGAGGGCCGCCTGCGCGTCGGCGTCGACTCGGTCTTCCCGCTCGCGGAGGCCGCGAAGGCCCACGAGCGGGCGGAGCGCGGGCACATCCAGGGGAAGATCGTCCTGCGGGTGGCGCCCGATCAGATCGGCAGCCCGGCCTCCAGGTAGCCGAGGGCCTCGTCGAGCAGCACGGGCAGCGGCGTCCTGCCGTCCTGCTCCACCCACGTGAACAGTGCCGGGAGCATGACCCCCATGACCGCGCCGACGAGCGTCCGTACGGCGGGGCTGCGGGGGTCGCGGCCCGCCCGCTCGGCCACCGCGCCCGCAAGTGTGTCGATAGTGGCGAACAGTCCCTCCACGGTCCGCGCCCGCAGCGCGGGCACGGAGGTGGACAGCTTGGTCCGGGCGAGGACCTGATCGAGTTCCTCGGCCCCGATCGACTCGAAGGCGGTGCGGAATGCGGCGCGCAGCGCGGCCAGCGGGGGCAGGTCCGCCGGCTGGGCCTTGATCGCCTCCATGAGGATCGGGTCGTAGTCGTCCTGGGTGACCACGTCCTCCTTCGTGGGGAAGTAGCGGAAGAACGTGCTCGGGGAGACCTCCGCCGCCTCCGCGATCTGCTCGACCGTCGTGGCCTCGTACCCCTGCTCGGCGAACAGCCGCAGGGCCTCCTCCTGGATGGTCCTGCGGGTCTTGGCCTTCTTGCGCTCGCGCAGGCTCGTGACAACGCGATCGGAGGGGTGCGGGGTCCGGTCAGCGCGCTGTGGTGAGCTCATGCCCCGATTCTGCCGTCTTTCCGTCCTCGGCCGTACTCCCCGGTAGGAAGACCGCCACCAGGACGGCGGCCAGCGCCGACGCGGCGCCGCACACCAGCAGGACCAGGTCCATGCCGCTCAGGAACGCCTCCCTGGCGGCGTCCAGGAGCGCGGCGTTCCCCGTGCGCGCGGCCAGGGCCACCGCCGTCGTGATCGAGTCGCCCGCCGCCTCCGGGACGCCCTCCGGCAGTCCGGAGGCGTACGCCGCCGAGAGCACGCTGCCGAGGCCGGCCACGCCCAGCGCGCCGCCGACCTGACGTACGGTCTGCAGGGTCGCCGATCCCGAGCCCGACCGCTCCTCCGGCAGCGTGGCGAGCACGCCGTCCATGGCGGGAACCATGGCCAGGCCCACGCCCGCGCCGAGGACGGCCAGCCACGCCGCGACGAACCCGTACCCGGAGGACATCGAGGTCGTCGCGCCCAGACCGAAACCGGCGGCGAGCACGACCAGGCCCGCCGGCATCACCACGCGCAGGCCGAGGCGCGCCGTGAGCCGCTCTCCGGTCAGGCCGCCGAGCATGAGCCCGGCCACCATCGGGATCACCCGTACGCCGGTGCCGAAGGCGTCGTGTCCCAGCACGGCCTGCAGGTGCTGCGGGACGACGAACAACACACCCGACATGCCGAGGCTCACGAACGTCGCGCCGGCCGCGCCCCACACGAAGACGCGGTTGCGGAACAGGCCGAGATCCGTCATCGGCTGCCGGACGCGGGCCTCGACGCGGACGAACACCGCCAGCAGCGCCACCCCTGCGCCGAGACCGGCCAGCACGCGGGGGTCGCCCCAGCCGCGCGCCGGGACCTCGATGACGCCGTACACCAGCGCCGCCAGGCCCGTCACCGACAGCAGCGCGCCGGGGACGTCGATCCGGGGCGCGGCGGGATCACGTGACTCGGGGATGAACACGGCGGCCGCCACCACCGCGACGACGATCACGGGGATGTTGACGAGGAAGATCGAGCCCCATCGGAAGTGGTCGAGCAGGTAGCCGCCCACGATAGGGCCGAGGGGCAGGCCGAGCGCCATGGCGGCGGTGAAGACGGCGATCGCGCGCCCGCGCTCGGCCGGAGGGAAGATCACCGGCAGGATCGAGGTCGCCAGCGGCATGATCACCGCGCCGCCCGCGCCCATGAGCGCACGGGCCGTGACCAGGGTGCCCGTGCTCGCCGCGAACGTCGCGAACACCGACGCGATCCCGAAGGCCGCCAGGCCGGCCAGCAGCAGGCGCCTGCGCCCGAAGCGGTCTCCGATCGCGCCCGACGGAAGCATCAGCGCGGCGAACGGAACCATGTACGCGTCCACGATCCACTGCAGGTCGCCGGTCGTGGCGTGGAGATCGGCCGCGAGCGTCGGCAGCGCCACGTTGAGCACCGTCGCGTCCATGCCGATGACCAGGGCGCTCAGCACGAGGGCGCCGAGCGCCCACCACCGAGAAGTGAGAGTAGCCATGTTTTAAAAGTAACTATCAAAAAGTAGCAACTGTCAATCTCGGCCTATCATTGCGCAGCGATGTAATGTTGATTACATGAATTCAGAAGAGCAGTTGAGTGCCTGGTTCGCCGGCCGATTGCCGGAAGACTGGTTCGCCGAGTCCCCCAAGGTCGTGGTGGACCGCGAGGAGATCAGCGTGCTGGGCACGCTTCCACCGCTGTCGGTCGCCGAAGGGCTCCCCGACGTGGAGCGTGCGGCGGCGATGGAGGGGTACGTCGAGCGGTTCCGTGAGGAGACGCGCGAGCGCAGGATCGACATCGCCAGGGAGGCCGAGCACCGCTTCCGCCGCAAGGTCTCCTGGGGCGTCGTCGTCGGCGACGAGACAGTGATGTTCACCACTCTTTCCGTCCCCGTCATGACCCGGCTGCGCCAGCCGGAACGGCAGGTCCTCGACACCCTGGTCGCCGCGGGTGTCGCGCGCAGCCGCAGCGACGCGCTGGCCTGGTGCGTAAGGCTCGTCGGCAGACACACCGACACGTGGCTCGCTGACCTGCGCGATGCCCTCCAGCACGTGGACCGGATCAGGGCGGAAGGCCCCGGCGGATTGGACTGAACCAATTTCCGCAGAGGTCTGGACCATTCGAATTGGCCTATACCAATGTGTAAGCCCGGCCAGGCGGGTAAGGGGGAGAAGGACGTTTTTTCAACAGGGCCAGAGTGGGTAAGGTCCCACAACATCACGGCTGCTGCCTGCGCCGATGCTGTCCGAGGTCGTGAAGCGGAGAATGGCGCCGATTTAACGGAGTGGAAACACGATGGTCTACTCCAATTGGATTCGGAAGCCATTTTCGCTGATGATGCTCTGGCCCTGAGAGATTAAGGAGCCGCCCCCGTGTCCATTTCAGTAGAGGTACCGACGCCCACCACTCACAGCGATCTGGCGGCCTGGGTGACGCGGATCGCGGAGCTGACCCAGCCGGACCGGATCGAATGGTGCGACGGCTCCGAGGCCGAATGGACGCGCCTGACCAACCTTCTGGTCGAGCAGGGCACCCTCAAGCGGCTGGTCAAGCGTCCCAACAGCTTCTACGCGGCCTCGGACCCGAGCGACGTCGCCCGCGTGGAGGACCGCACGTTCATCTGCTCCGAGCGTGAGGAGGACGCCGGGCCGACCAACAACTGGATCGCGCCCGACGAGATGCGCCGCACGTTCGCCACCCTGTTCAAGGGCTGCATGCGGGGCCGGACGATGTACGTCGTGCCGTTCTGCATGGGCCCCCTGGGCGGGACCATCTCGCAGCTCGGCGTCGAGATCACCGACTCGCCGTACGTCGTGGTGTCGATGCGGATCATGACCAGGATGGGAGAGGAGGCGCTGCGCCTCATCGAGGAGCGCGGAGCGGCGCGAAAGGCCCGAGAGAGCGAGGCACGAGCCAACGAGGGCCGTGGCAAGCGCGACCAAGAGCACAGCGACTTCGTCAAGGCCGTTCACTCGGTGGGCGCGCCGCTGGAGCCCGGCCAGGCCGACGTGCCGTGGCCGTGCAGCCAGACCAAGTACATCAGCCACTTCCCGGAGACCCGCGAGATCTGGTCGTACGGCTCGGGCTACGGCGGCAACGCGCTGCTGGGCAAGAAGTGCTACGCGCTGCGGATCGCCAGCACGATGGCCCGCGACGAGGGCTGGCTGGCCGAGCACATGCTGATCCTCAAGCTCACGCCGCCGCAGGGCGAGGCGCGGTACGTTGCCGCGGCCTTCCCGTCGGCGTGCGGCAAGACGAACCTCGCCATGCTCCAGCCCACGATCCCGGGCTGGAAGGTCGAGACGATCGGCGACGACATCGCCTGGATGCGCTTCGGCCCCGACGGCCGGCTGTACGCGATCAACCCGGAGGCCGGCTTCTTCGGCGTCGCGCCCGGGACCGGCCAGTCGACGAACGCCAACGCGATCAAGACGCTGTGGGGCAACAGCATCTTCACGAACGTCGCGCTGACCGACGACGGGGACGTCTGGTGGGAGGGCCTCACGGACGAACCGCCCGCGCACCTGACCGACTGGAAGGGCCGTGACTGGACGCCGGAGTCCGGCGAGCCCGCCGCCCACCCGAACGCCCGGTTCACCACTCCGGCCGAGCAGTGCCCGACGATCGCCCGCGAGTGGCAGGACCCGGCCGGGGTGCCGATCTCGGCCATCCTGTTCGGCGGCCGCAGGGCGACCGCGGTGCCGCTGGTGACCGAGTCGCTGAGCTGGCGGCACGGCGTCTTTCTGGGTGCCAACGTGGCCTCGGAGAAGACCGCGGCGGCCGAGGGCAAGGTCGGCGAGCTGCGCCGCGACCCGTTCGCGATGCTGCCGTTCTGCGGCTACAACATGGGCGACTACTTCGGGCACTGGCTCGAGGTCGGCAAGATGACCGACCCGGAGAAGCTGCCCAGGATCTACTACGTGAACTGGTTCCGCAAGGACGCGAACGGCCGCTTCCTGTGGCCGGGCTTCGGCGAGAACAGCCGGGTGCTCAAGTGGATCGTCGACCGGCTGAACGGCGTGGCCGACGCCGTGCCCACGCCGATCGGCAACCTGCCGGGCTCGCTCGACACCGAGGGCCTCGACATCGCGCCCGAGGACATGGAGCTCCTGCTCAGCGTCGACCCCGAGGTGTGGCGCGAGGAGGCCGCGCTGATCCCGCCCTACTTCGAGACCTTCGGCGATCACATGCCGAAGGAGCTGTGGGACGAGTACCGCGCCCTGCTCCAGCGGCTCGGCTGAGTCCAGCGGCTCGCTGATCCACGCGTACGGCCCGCGCACCCGCTCCCTTCGGACGGAACTTTCCCCGTGAAGGCTTCGTCTGCGGGATAGACGGGGCGCGGGCCGTCCGGCCCGGGCGGACGCACGGGACTTCGCCGCCTGGCTGCGGGCACGCGGGCGCCTCTGACCGCGCGACGCGGGTTACTCGGGCCGCTCCCAGGAAAGCCTGAGGAGGGCAGGGCATGCCGGATCGCCCGCGATAATTGGTGATCGAGCCCACCGTCGCGAGGAAGAGGGTCGCATGAGCATGCGCGATCTCGTGTACAAGCTGTACGAGCGCAGGCTCGAACGGAAGCTGTCCTCCGACCAGATCCCCCGCCACGTCGGCGTCATCGTGGACGGCAACCGCAGATGGGCGCGGGCCATGGGCCTGCGGGACGTCAGCCGCGGCCACCAGAAGGGCGCCGACAAGATCTCCGAGCTGCTGGTGTGGTGCCGCGAGGCCGGGGTCGAGTACGTGACGCTGTGGCTGCTCTCCACCGACAACCTCGCCAGGGACAAGGCCGAGCTCGAGCCGCTGCTCCAGGTGATCGAGAACCTCGTGCAGGATCTCGTGGACCAGGGATGGCACCTCAACCCCATGGGCTCGCTCGACCTTCTGCCCGATCACACGGCTCGTGTCCTCAAACACGCAAAAGAAACCACATCGCATCGTCCAGGCCTGATTGTGAACGTTGCCGTTGGGTATGGAGGAAGGCGTGAGATCGCTGATGCGGTGCGCTCCCTCCTCCAGGAGCATGCCAGCAAGGGCGCGAGCATCGAGGACCTCGTCGAGGTCCTCGACGTCGAGCACATCGCGGAGCATCTCTACACGCGCGGCCTGCCCGATCCGGATCTCGTCATCCGGACCTCGGGAGAGCAGCGACTCTCCGGATTCCTGCTCTGGCAGAGCGCCCACTCCGAGTTCTACTTCTGCGAGGCCTACTGGCCCGACTTCCGCAGAGTCGACTTCCTGCGGGCGCTCCGCTCGTACGCCGCACGGCACCGTCGGTACGGCTCCTGAGACGGTACGTGACCAGCATCTTTTAGCCTGCGTAAACCTATTGGGCTGGGGAGATTCGTTACGTAACGTGGTAGCTGAACGGCCGTCGAGGGGATCGGCGGCCACCACCTCGGGAGAGGGCCCGTCCTTGCGCGACCACCATGCGAGGAGGGCCGGAGCCCCGGTCTGCCCTCGCAGGTCACGGGCCCGGTCCGTTCACCACCAGTCAAGGCAGGGCGCCCACCTCAGGCGCCCGGGGGAGAACGCGTGGCAGTGTCCTCGAGCAACCCGTCCACATCCCGCACCTACGTTCTGGACACGTCCGTCCTGCTCGCCGACCCGGCGGCGATGAGCCGCTTCGCCGAGCACGAGGTCGTCGTTCCGATCGTCGTCATCACGGAACTGGAGGCCAAGCGCCACCACCCCGAGCTCGGCTACTTCGCCCGGGAGGCGCTGCGCTTCCTCGATGACCTCAGAGTGCGGTACGGACGGCTGGATGAGCCCATGCCGATCGGCGACGGGAACATCCGGGTCGAGCTGAACCATAGTGATCCGTCCTGCCTCCCGGCGGGCTTCCGCCTGGGCGACAACGACACCCGCATCCTCACCGTCGCGCAGAACCTCGCGGCGGAGGGCAAGGACGTGGTGCTGGTGTCGAAGGACCTTCCGATGCGGGTCAAGGCGGCGTCCATCGGCCTCAGCGCGGAGGAGTACCGCGCCGGCATGGTGGTCGAGTCCGGCTGGACCGGCATGGCGGAGCTCCAGGTCACCACGGAGGAGATGGACGCCCTCTTCGAGGCCGGCACGGCCGACATCGACGAGGCGCGCGAGCTGCCGTGCCACACCGGCCTGCGGCTGCTGTCGAGCCGCGGCTCCGCGCTCGGCCGCGTCCTGCCGGACAAGTCGGTACGTCTCGTGAGGGGCGACCGTGAGGTCTTCGGGCTGCACGGCCGGTCGGCGGAGCAGCGGATCGCGCTCGACCTGCTGATGGACCCCGACGTCGGCATCGTCTCGATGGGCGGCCGTGCCGGCACCGGTAAGTCCGCGCTGGCGCTGTGCGCGGGCCTGGAGGCGGTGCTGGAGCGCCGCCAGCATCGCAAGATCATCGTCTTCCGCCCCCTGTACGCCGTGGGCGGCCAGGAGCTCGGCTACCTGCCCGGCTCGGAGAACGACAAGATGGGCCCGTGGGCCCAGGCGGTCTACGACACGCTGGGCGCGGTGACGTCCCCCGAGGTGATCGAGGAGGTCATCGACCGGGGCATGCTGGAGGTCCTGCCGCTCACCCACATCCGCGGCCGTTCCCTCCACGACGCCTTCGTGATCGTGGACGAGGCGCAGTCGCTGGAGCGCGGCGTGCTGCTGACCGTGCTGTCCCGCATCGGGGCCAACTCGCGGGTCGTGCTCACCCACGACATCGCCCAGCGCGACAACCTGCGGGTGGGCCGGCACGACGGTGTCGTCGCCGTGGTGGAGAAGCTCAAGGGCCACCCGCTGTTCGCCCACATCACGCTGACCAGGTCCGAGCGGTCGCCGATCGCCGCCCTGGTGACCGAGATGCTGGAGAACATCACGCTCTGATCAGGTCACGTCACGGGGGGAGATGGCCGTCCTTGGGGGCCAGATCCCAGAACTCCCGGCAGGTGTGGACCTTCAGGGGGCCGTTCCTGTCGGGAGTCGCGTGAGCGATCTCCACGGCCCAGATCTCCGGGCGCAGCCGCGCCGTACAGGTGATCTGGGCCATGGCGGCCCTGGTGATCTTCCAGCCGCTCACGAACAGCCGTACGCGCAGGCTGAGGGTGTTGTCGGGGTCGTTGCGGCTGCCCGCGTCCGGGGCGTACCTGACGAGCTGCACCTGGGCCAGCGTGAGCCCGGTCAGCGCGGTGGACAGCCGGTTCGACGTCCGCCCGCTGGCCGCGAACAGCGCGTCCAGCACGTCGTTGACGTGCGGCGAGCGCGCCGCGACCCGGGTGGGCCACAGCCGGCCGTCCCGCAGCAGGTAGATCGTGACGAGGGTGGGGGTGCCGCTGATGACCGGCGCCGGACCGGCGTCGACCACCCCGGTCGGCGCGACCCCGCAGGCCGCCGGCGCCATGAGCAGCCCCGCGAGCAGGGCCGCGGCCGCGCGCCTGATCCGTCTCCTGCTCATGGCTTCGGGATCCAGACGCGGAAGAGGGTGCCGGGGTCGCAGCGCTCGGCCGTGATCGAGCCGCCGTGCAGCTCGGCGTTGGCCTTGGCGATGGCCAGGCCGAGACCGCTGCCCACGCTTCTGGCCCGGTCGGTGCCCGCCTTGTAGAAGCGGTCGAAGACGTGGGGGAGGACCTGTTCAGGGATGCCGCTCCCGTGGTCGCGCACGGACACCTCGAGCGCTCCGTGATTCTCGCCGCCGACCGCCACCCGCGCGCTCACCACCACGGGGGGCGCGCCGTGGTTGAGCGCGTTGCCGACGAGGTTGGCCACGATCACGTCGAACCTCCGGGCGTCCAGGGAGAACGTGAGCCCGACGGGCACCGTGAGTTTCACCCGGTCGGCCCAGCCCCGCACCTCCAGGCAGTCGGCCAGCGTGTCGCCCACGTCGACGGTCTCCCGGCGGAGCGTGGCGGCGCCCGCGTCGAATCGGCTGATCTCGATGAGGTGCTCGACCAGCACCCGCAGCCTGTCGATCTCGCGGACGACGATCCGCACGGCCTCCCCGGCGTCGTCCGGCAGGTCCTCGGCGTCCTCCGACAGCATGTCCGTCACCGCGGTCATCGCGGTCAGCGGCGTGCGCAGCTCGTGCGAGACGTCCGCGACGAACCGCCGCGACATCGACTCCAGCGTCCGCAGCTCTGAGACGGTGTCCTCCAGCGCCGCCGCCGTCTCGTTGAACGTCGCGGTCAGCTCCGCCAGCTCGTCCCTGCCCCGTACGGGGAGGCGGACCTGCAGCTCACCGGCGCCGAGGGCGCGGGCGGCCGCGCCCAGCCGCCGTACGGGCAGCAGCACCCGCCGGGCCGACAGCAGGGCCAGGGTCAGCGCCAGGACGAGCGTGATGCCTCCGGCCTGCGCGAGGGCCGCCCTGAGGCGGGACAGCACGGCCTCCTCCTCCGACAGCGGCACGAAGACGTAGGCCGTCAGGCCCGTCGGGCGCAGCACGCCGTCGCGGGTGGCCCGCTGGATCTGCGTGGCGACGATCAGCCACGGATGGTCCCCGAACAGCACCCTCTGGTAGACCAGCCGCCGGGCCGCCTGCCAGCGGAGCTGGTCGGGCACGTCGGTCATGGTGAACCTGGCGCCGGTGTTGGAGCGCCGGTGGTCGCCGTAGGTGACGATGACGGTCCGGTCCGGGGCCTCGAGCGCCTGCACCACCCCGCCGAGGTCCTCGTCGGTGACGGTGGTGTCGCTCGGCCAGACCACGTCGCTCGCGCCGATCGGCAGCGTGATCCTGGACAGCGTCTCGCGCACGTCGGCGACCGCGCCCCGCTCCGCGCGCTCCAGGAGCCCCCGGCGGACGATCTGGTATCCCAGGCCCGCCACCATGGCGGACGCGGTGACCGCCACCAGCAGGAAGGTGATCACCAGCCGGGCCCGCAGCCCGGTGGGCACCCAGGTCATGGCGGGCTGAAGCGGTACCCGAAGCCGCGCACGGTGTGGATGTAGACGGGGTCGGCGGGCACCGGCTCGATCTTGGCCCTGATGCGCTGCACGCACGCGTCGACCAGCCGCGAGTCCGCCACATGCGTGTGGTCCCAGACGGCGCGCAGGAGGTAGCGGCGGTTGAGCACCTGACCGGGGTGGCGGACCAGTTCGAGCAGCAGGCGCAGCTCGGTCGGGGTGAGGTGGATCTCCTTGCCCGCGAGGCTCACCTTGAGGGCTCCGCGGTCGATCACGAGGTCGCCGAAGGTGAGGCGGTCGGGCGAGGCCGACTCGAGGCGGCGCAGAATGGCGCGGATGCGGGCGTCCAGGACCCGTGGCTCGACCGGCTTGACGACGTAGTCGTCCGCGCCTGCCTCCAGCCCCACCACCACGTCGAGATCGTCGCCCCTGGCCGTGAGCAGGATGATCGGCAGCGGATCGAGCCTGCGGATGCGGCGGCACACCTCGACCCCGTCGATGCCGGGCAGCATGACATCGAGGATCGCGATCTCGGGACGGCGGGAGCGTACGTGGTCGAGGGCCTCCTCGCCGGTGGCGTACGCGGTCACCGAGTGGCCCTGCCGGGTGAGCGCGAGCTCGAGTCCGGCGCGGACCGAGGGGTCGTCTTCGACCAGGAGGATGCCTGCCACCCGGTCATTATGGTGCGGACCTCACCAATTCCCCTATTTGTCGCAGTCCTGTGACCTCGCCCGCACGCCATCATCAAGAAGCGGGAGCAGGCTGGTGCCGGGCACCCATGCCTCTCCCTGTGGCGCAAAGTGTGACCAAAATCACATTATGGGGGAAAGTCCATGTGATCGGCGGTCGGGTCAAGACGTCACCAAACAGGTACCACGATTCGGTTGCGGAGCACCCCCCACCACAGGGCAAGCTCATAAGCCGTGAGCTCTGGTCAGCAGTTGAAGGATCGCCCCCGCGCCTCCCGGCCCCGGCGGGGAGCCGGCGGCCGCTCCGGGTCGGGCCGGCTGACTCCCAAGCGGATCGCGATCCTCGGCGTCAGCGTGGCCGTGCTCGCGGGCGGGACGGCCTTCGTGGTCCGCACCTCGATCGAGCACGGCAACGCGCCCAAGCAGGTGCTGGGCCCGGACAGCTTCCTCGCCCTTGACCCGAACGCGCCCGACCCCGAGACCGACATCCTCAAGGAGCAGGCGGTCCAGGCGCTGCGCAAGGACAGGCTGCAGAGCACCCGCGACGACCGGAAGAAGGGTCTCGACCCGGTCGAGATCGCGCAGAAGGCCCCCGGCGGCGGCGGCTTCACCCCGGCCGACTTCCCGCCCGGCTCCACCCCGGACCCCGGCAGCAACAAGGCGCTCGGCAAGCAGATGGCCGAGGCACGCGGCTGGGGCGGCGAGTGGGGCTGCCTGGAGAAGCTGTGGGACAGGGAGAGCCACTGGAACGAGCGGGCCATGAACCGCTACAGCGGCGCCTACGGAATCCCCCAGGCGCTGCCCGGCAGCAAGATGGCGAGCGCGGGCTCCGACTGGCAGACCAACCCCGCCACCCAGATCAAGTGGGGTCTCGGCTACATCGCCGGCCGCTACAAGACGCCCTGCGGCGCCTGGGGGCACTCCCAGTCCACCGGCTGGTACTGAGGTCTCCCAGTCTCAGGTCTCCCTGGTCCGCGAAACTCTGGTCAGGGTTTCTCGACCTTTCGGCAAGCCCGCGCGTACGGCGGGGGTCGCACTGCACCCTTGGCCTCATGGGTGTGAAGGTCAGCGTGGTTATGCCCGTGTCCAACCCCGGGCTGTCGAACGACGCCTTCGGCGCGTGTGTGCGCTCGGTGCTGGAGCAGTCGCTGCCGCCGGACGAGTACGAGGTCGTCTTCGCGGACGACGGGTCGACGGACGGGACCCGCAGGCGGCTCGACGCGATCGCCGAGCAGCGCGACAACGTGCGGGTCCTGCACCTCGACCACAGCGGCTCGCCCGCGCGCGGGCGCAACGTCGGCCTGTCGGTGGCCCGCGGCGAGTACGTCTACCTGCTCGGCCAGTACGACAGGCTTGAGCCGCACGCACTGGAGCGGATGTACGACAGGGCCGTGGAGACCGACGCCGACGTGCTGATCGGCAGGCTCGCCGACCAGGGGCCGCCGCCGGCCACATTCGCCCGCGACCGGGACCGGGCCGACGTGCTGCGCGACCACCTCCTCGCGCTGCCGACGGCGCACAAGCTGTTCAGCCGCGACTTCCTGGAGACCTGCCAGCTCCGCTTCGCCGACCGGCCGCTGTCCGAGCAGGCGTTCGTGACCAGGGCGTACCTCGCCGCGAAGGTGATCGCCGTGCTGGCCGACGAGATCTGCTGCCACCTGGGCCCGGCTTCCCCGGGGACGGCGGAGGAGGAGGCGCCGGACGCCGAGGCGCTCTTCGACGGCCTCAACGCGATCTTCGATGTGGTGGACGCCTACACCGAGCCGGGCTCGCAGCGGGAGCGCATCCAGGCCCACTGGTATCGGACGCTCGGGCTGCGCCGTCTCGCGGGCGCGCGGTTCCTCGCCGCCGAGCCGGACGAGCGGATGGTCCTGTTCTCCTTCCTGCGCCGCTTCACCCTCGACCGCTTTCCCGCCTCGCTCGACGTCCACCTTCCCGCGCACCTGCGCGCCCGTACGGCGCTGCTGCGCCTGGACCGCCTCGACGCGCTGGTCGCGCTCGCCGAGGCGTCCCGGGGCACCAGGCTCAGCGCGGAGCTGCGGGAGCTGCGCTGGGACCAGGGCGTGCTGCTGCTCGACCTGAGCGTGGAGATCCTGCGGGCCGGGGGCGCCCCGCTGTGGCTGCGGCAGCGGGGCGACCGGCTGCTGTGGACTCCGCCCCCCGGGGTCGAGGGCCTGCTCGACGGCCTGCTCGACGACGAGGGCGCCGACGTGACCGACGCGGTGCGCAGGGCCCGTGTGGAGGTCTGCGTCCGCCACGTGGAGACCGGCGTGGTCCACTCCCTGCCGGTCACCTGCTCGGTGGGCCGCGCGGGCCTCGGCGACCAGGCGCGCGGCGGCCAGGTGCGCGTGTGGGTGAGCGGCCAGGCCCGCCTCGACGCCGGCGCGGCGGCCATCGGACGGCCGCTGCCCGCCGGGCTGTGGGAGGTCCACGTGCGCATGCGGGGCATCCATGCGGGCCGCACCCGGGTGGCCCGCCCCGCCCTGCCGATGAGCTGCGCGGGCGCGCTCGCCGGCGAGCCCAGGCGGCTCGTCGTGCCGTGCTGGTCCGAGCGTGGCGAGCTGGGCGTCTGCGTGGAGCCGAAGTCGTTCCCCGAGTCGATCGCGCTGGTCTCGTCCCGGGCCACCGTGGCCAGGCAGGAGGGGCACGTCTTCGTCGTCGTGCCCGTGCCGTACGTGCCGCCGAGCGGCGGGCCGCCGGCCGAGCTGGTGCTGCGCGAGCAGGACGGGCGCGGGCGCAGCATGGTCGTGCCCGCGCTGGTCGAGCCGGGGATACCCGGCCGGGTGGCCGGGCAGCTCGTCGCGCGGGTGCCGGTGAGCCGGATCGGCGGGGACGAGTGCCTCGGCCCGGGGTCCTGGCGGCCCGCGCTCCGGGTCGACCAGAAGGACGTGGACCTGCTGTTCGGGCTGACGGTGCGCCGCGGCGGGCAGGTGCACGTGCTGCCCGCCGGGGCGTCGCCGCAGGCCCCCTCACTGCTGCGGCGCATCGCCGTCCGCGTCCTGCGCGAGCGCCGCTGACTCCGGACCGCGCGGGGCTGTCCGCGCCGACTATCCGCGCAGGTGCGCGAGCAGCGCCGCGCGGAACTCCGCCGGCTTGTCGAGGTGCGGGCCGTGGCCGGCGCCCTCGACGACGACCTCCCGGTAGGCGCCGTAGCGGTCCAGCACGGCCCGCGTCTGGGTCACCATGGGCTGGGCGGGCGTGCCGTCCCAGCCGGGCACGGCGCCGATCGCCCCCAGGTGTGCCAGGTCGAACAGCGACGTGTCCGAGACGATCACGTCCTGGTCGCCCCTGATCCAGAGGATGGGCGGCTTCGGGTCGATCTCGTGCAGGTCGTCGATCCGGAAGTTGGTCGGCGCGATCGTGTTGAGCACGCCCCGCTTGCCGGGGGCCACGCCCGGCCAGGCGTCCGAGGGCAGGGAGTCGCCCGGGTAGTGGTCCTCGCCGATCCGGGTGGACAGCATCGACTCCACGAACGCGTCCTCCTCCCCGCCCAGGTCGGTTCCGGCGGCGACGTACGTGGCGCGCAGCACGTTGCGGGGCGAGACGGGGGAGTCGGCCGACCGGTCGCCCGCCCGGAGCGCCGCCACGAACTCGGGGTTGGCCGCGCCGCCGCCGGAGCCCACGCCGTCGGGGCTGGTGAGCACGCCGTCGGGGCCGACGGTGCCGCCGAAGCCGTACGGCGAGACGGGGTCGACCAGCGTGGCGCTGCGGACCGCCTCGGGCCGGTCGCGCATGGCCTGCATGACGACCCCGCCGCCGAGGCTCCAGCCCACGAGGTGCGCGGGCCCGATCCGGTCGAGCAGCGCGAGCAGGTCGTCGGAGTAGTCGCGCACGCCCCGGCTCGCGTCCACCGGCTCGGGGTCGGAGTCGCCGAAGCCGCGCAGGTCGAGCGCGTACGGCCGGAACCCCTCCGCCGCGATCGCGGTCATCGTCGAGCGCCAGAACGCGCTGGAGGAGACGTTGCCGTGCACGAGCACCACCGGGTCGCCCGCCGAGCCGGGCACGGACAGGACGTTCAGGGTCAGGCGGGGCGTGCTGACGCGCTCGGCGGATATAGGCAGGGTCATGGTGTTGCTCCCAGGGTGCAGGTGTTCTCGAGGTCGCCTGTGGCCGGGCGAGGCAGGGTGGCGTCCGGGGGCGGCGGCGTGCCCGTGCCGATCCACGCCTCCAGCGCGGTGAACGCGCTGCGGAAGCAGGGGAGCAGGGGCCGCAGGCGGTCGGGGAAGGCCGGGTAGAGGCTGTCGACGTGGTTGCCGCCCTCGACGCGGTAGTAGCGCAGCAGCCGGTCGCGGTGCCGGTCGGCGATCATCTTGGCGTAGACGTCGGAATCCTCGCGGATCGGCAGCAGCGTGTCCAGGGTGCCGTGGACGATGACCAGCGGCCGCTTGATCTTCCCGGTGAGGCTCACCCGCGCGACCGCCTGCTTCACGGCCGCGGGCCTGGAGGCGTAGTCGTAGTCCGTGTCGCAGCCGGGCGTGCCGGAGGCGCAGAACGGCGTGCCCGCCTCGGCGTCGCCGTCATAGGTGGGGTCGAACTCCTCACGGTAGAGGCGCTGGGTGAGGTCCCAGTAGTACTGGTAGTGGAACGGCCACAGGAAGTCGGACTCGGGCGCGAAGCCCGCCGCCGCGACCCCGGCCGTGTCGCCCTTCGCGTACGCGCGCAGCGCGGGCGGCAGGAACGTCAGCAGGTTGGGTCCGTCGGCGGTGAAGAGCGTGCCCTCCCAGTCGACGCCGCCGTCGAACAGGTCGGGACGGTTCTCGATCTGCCAGCGGACCAGGTAGCCGCCGTTGGACTGGCCGGCCGCGATCGTCGTGCGGGCCGGCCTGCCGTACCGCTGCCGGACGACGGCCTTGGCGGCGACCGCCAGCTCGCTGACCCGGCGGTTCCACTCGGCCACCGCGTCGCCGGGCCGTACGCCGTCACGGTAGAAGTAGACGCCGGTGTTGCCCTTGTCGGTCGAGGCGTACGCGTAGCCCTTGGCCAGCGCCCAGTCGGAGATCGTGAAGTCGTTGGCGTACGTCTCCCGGTTGCCGGGCGACCCGGCGACGACCAGGCCGCCGTTCCAGTGCCGGGGCAGCCGGATGACGAACTGCGCGTCGTGGTTCCAGCCGTGGTTGGTGTTCCCGGTGGAGGTGTCGGGGAAGTAGCCGTCGATCTGCATGCCGGGCACGCCGCCGGGGTTGACGGCGCCGGGGGAGTTGAGGCCCGACCAGTCCGACTGGTCGGTGTGGCCGGAGGCCAGAGTGCCCTTCGTGGTGAGATCGTCGAGGCAGGCCGTGACCTGCTTCTGCGCGCCCGGGACGGTCACGTTCGGGCACGCGGCGGCCTCGGACGGGACGGCGGCGGCCAGGGGGAGGGCCAGCGCCAGGGCGGCCAGCACGACGGCACCGGCGCGCATCAGGCCTCCTTCACGATCGCGGCGGCCTGGGCCGCGCCCGAGGTCGGCTCGATGGCGGACAGGTCGCGGTCACGGGTCTCCCTGGAGGCGATCACCGCGATGATCGTGAGGATCGCCGCCGCCACCACGTAGACGGAGATCGGCACGCTCGATCCGTACGCGTCGAGCAGGGCGACCGCGATCAGCGGGGCCACGCCGCCGGCCGCGATCGAGGCGAGCTGGTAGCCGATCGACACGCCCGAGTAACGCATCCGGGTGGCGAACAGCTCGGAGAAGAACGCCGCCTGCGGGCCGTACATCGCGCCGTGGAGCAGCAGGCCGACCGTCACCGCCACGGTGACCAGGGCGAAGTTCTTGGTGTCGATCAGCGGGAAGAACGCGAAGGCCCACAGGCCGACGCCGACGGCGCCGAGAAGGTAGACGGGCCTGCGGCCGATCCGGTCCGACAGTGCGCCCCACAGCGGGATCGTGACGAAGTGGAACGCCGAGCCGATCAGCACGGCGTTGAGCACGGTGCCCTTGGGCAGGCCCGCCGCCGTCGTGCCGTACACGAGGACGAACGCGGTGATCACGTAGTAGGAGACGTTCTCCGCCATGCGGGCGCCCATCGCCACCAGGACGTCGCGCCAGTGATGGCGCAGCACGCCGACGATGGGGGCCTTCTGAGTGGGCTCCTGCCGCTCCAGCGCCTCCTGGAACACCGGCGACTCGGTGACCGTCAGCCTGATCCACAGGCCGATCAGCACGAGCACGCCGGACAGCAGGAACGCGATCCGCCAGCCCCAGGCGAGGAAGGCGTCGTCGGGCTGCACCGCGGCCAGCAGCGCCAGCACCCCGGTGGCGATCAGGTTGCCGCCGGGAGCGCCGGCCTGCGGCCAGGACGCCCAGAAGCCGCGGTTGCGGGGGTCGCCGTGCTCGGAGACCAGCAGCACCGCGCCGCCCCACTCGCCGCCGAGGGCGAAACCCTGCACCAGGCGGAGCAGGGTCAGCAGCAGGGGCGCGCCGGCGCCGAGCGCGGCGTACGTCGGCAGGCAGCCGATGAGGAACGTCGCCCCGCCCATCATGAGCAGGCTGATGACCAGCAGCCGTTTGCGGCCGAGCCGGTCGCCGTAGTGGCCGAAGACCAGCCCGCCGAGGGGCCGGGCGACGAAGCCGACGGCGTAGGTGAGGAACGCCAGCAGTGTGCCGGTCAGCTCGTCCTCGGTGGGGAAGAACAGCTTGTTGAATACCAGGGCGGCGGCCGAGCCGTACAGGAAGAAGTCGTACCACTCGATGGTGGTGCCGATCAGGCTGGCCCCGACGACCTTTCCGATCCGGGCAGGTGGGGTGTTTGCCATGGGAACTCCTCCGATGGGGGGTTCCGCACACGGTATGCAGTGACCGAGGTCACTCCTATGGGGCGCCGCCACACACCTCAGGCGTCCGGCATGTGGGTGCGCAGCCGGTGCAGCCGCAGGGCGAGCTGGATCTCCAGGGCGCGCTCGGGCTCCTGCCAGTCCTCGCCGAGCAACTGCCCCACCCGGTCGAGCCGCTGGGTCACCGTGTTGACGTGGATGTGCAGGGCCTCGGCCGTACGCGACAGCGAGCCGCCCGTGCCGAAGTAGGAGCTCAGCGTCTTGACCAGTGCGGTTCCCCGGCGCGCGTCGTAGTCGAGCACCGGCCCGAGCGCGCCGGACAGGAAGCCGGACACCTCGCGCCGCTCGCCCACGAGCAGGCCGACGAAGCCCAGCTCCTCGGCACTCGCGCCGTCACCCGTACGGCCGAGGGCCACCAGCGCACCCGCACAGCGAAGGGCCTCCTGGTAGGCGGACGCCACGGCCGTCACCGGCCCGGAGGCCGGCGCGGCCCCCGCCGTCGCCGGGCGGCCGAGCGAGGCGCTCAGCTCGGCCGCGACACGCCGGGCCAGCGCGCCGGGCCGGTCGCCGGGCAGCAGCAGCACGACCTCATCGCCCCGGGCGGTGGCCAGCCCATGGGCCAGCGTCGCCTGCGACGACGCCCAGAAGGCGCCGCGCTCCCGCTGCCCGTCGTGCCGCGCCACGACCAGCACGTGCGGCGCGCCGAGATCGACGCCGAGCCGCCGCGCCCGGTCGTCGAGCCCGCGCAGTTCGGGGCGGGAGACCAGGTCGTCGAGCAGTTCACCGCGCACCCGTCCCTCCGCCTCGGCCACGCTGCGGCGGAACAGCAGCAGCAGCGCGGTGACGATCGCGGCGCGCTCCAGGATCCGCTGGTCGGTGTCGGACACCGGGTGGTCGGTCCGCAGGACCAGCGTGCACAGCGGCGCCGCCCCGACGTCCACCGACGCGACGTACGCGTCGCCCCGCTTCACCGTGCGGCCCAGAGCCCGCGAGGACTGGGCGGCGTCGAAGACACCCGTGTCCAGGTCGCCGGACTCGCCCACGAGGGGGCGGCCCTCGTCGTCCAGCACGGTCAGGCGGCCGCCCAGCACCTCGGTGACGACCGCGGCGACGTCCTCGACCCCGCCGCCGCGCAACACGAGGCCGGTCATCCGGTCGTGCGCGTCTGCGGCCCGCTCGATCGACTCGCTGTGCGCCCTGATCAGCGTGTTCGCCTCGCTCAGCTCGGCCAGCGCGGCCCGGGTCTCCTGCAGCAGCCGGGCGGTGTCGATGGCCACGGCGGCGTGCGCCGCCAGCGAGCACAGCAGCGCCACCTCCTCCTGCACGAACGGCCTGGCGCTGCGGTTGGCCGCGAACAGCACGCCGATGACCTGCGTGCCGAGCCGCAGCGGCACCCCGAGGATCGCCACCAGGCCCTCCTCGTGGACGGCCACGTCGATCGTGTTCGTGTGACGGAACCTGGGGTCGGCGAAGTAGTCCGCCGTGTTGTACGGCGTGCCGCTCTGCGCGACCAGCCCGCCCAGCCCGGCGCCCATGGGCAGCCGCAGCCGCCGGAAGCTGGCCGAGATCGACCCGTCGGTCACCCGCATGTAGGTGTCGCCGCGCTCGGGGTCGTTCAGCGTCATGTATGCGATGTCGGTCGCGAGCAGCTGCCTGGCCCGGTGCACGATGGCCTCGAGCACCGCGTCGAGGTCGCGCAGCCCGGCCAGGTCGCTGGCGGTGTCGAACAGCGCCGACAGCTCCGCCTCGCGCTTGGCCCGCCGGCGCAGCACGGCCCGCACCTGCAGCGCCGCGACCTTGGCCCGCTCCAGCTCCTCCAGCGTCGCGGAGTCGGCCCCGGCCGCCCTGGCCTGCAGGATCGGGCCCTCGAACTCGACCGCCGACGCCTCACGGGCGAGCAGGTCGAGGTAGGCGTACGCGCCGTCCGTGTTTCTGGGGGCCGTCGTGTTCTTGGGAGCGGGAGTGGTCAGCGCGCGCTCCATCCTCCGTCGATGGGGATCGAGACGCCGGTGACGAACGATCCCTGGGGGCCGCACAGGTAGGCGACCATCTCGGCCACCTCGTCCGGCTCGATCAGCCGCTTGATCGCCGCGGGGGCGAGCATGATCTGCTCCACCACCTCGTCCTCGCTGATCCCGTGGGTGCGCGCCTGGTCGGCGATCTGGTTCTCCACCAGCGGCGTCCGCACGTACGCGGGATTGACGCAGTTGGAGGTCACGCCGTGCGGCGCCCCTTCGAGGGCGATCACCTTCGACAGGCCCTCCAGCGCGTGCTTGGCCGTCACGTAGGCCGCCTTGAACGGCGAGGCGCGCAGGCCGTGCACCGAGGAGATGTTGACGATGCGGCCCCAGCCGCGCTCGTACATCCCGGGCAGCACGTCCCGCACGAGCAGGAACGGCGCCTCGACCATCACCCGCATGATCTTGCTGAAGATCTCGGGCGGGAACTCCTCGATCGGGGCCACGTGCTGGAACCCCGCGTTGTTCACGACGATGTCGGCCCGGAGGTGGGTGGCCGGGGAGGGCGGGAGCTGACCCCGCCAGGCCACCAGGAACTCCGGATCGGACAGGTCGACGGCCACCGGCGTGCCGCCGATCTCGGCCGCCACCTTGCCCGCGGCCTCGGCGTTGATGTCGGCGACGACGACGTGCGCGCCCTCGGCGGCCAGGCGCCGGGCACACGCCCGTCCGATGCCGCTCCCCGCGCCGGTGACGAGGGCCGTGCGCCCTTCAAGGCTCATGCTGCCTCACGATAGGAACCAGGTTCTTCCGGGCACATGGCGGCCGGCGACATAGATGCCCGCCCTCCTATGTGGGGCTGGTCATGGACAGCACGTCCAGCGCCTGGTCGAGCTGCTCCTCGGTCAGCGCGCCGCTCGCCACGTGGCCGCGCTCGATGACGACCTCCCGGATCGTCTTGCGCTCCTTCAGCGCCTGCTTGGCGATCTTGGCGGCCTCCTCGTACCCCACATATCGGTTGAGCGGGGTGACGATCGAGGGCGACGACTCGGCGAACTCGCGCAGGCGCTCCACGTTGGCGGTGATCCCGCCGACGCACCGGTCGGCGAGCAGCCGCGACACGTTGGCCAGCAGCCGGATCGACTCCAGCACGTTGCGGGCCATCACCGGCAGCATCACGTTGAGCTCGAACGAGCCCGAGGCCCCGGCCATCGTGATCGCGGCGTCGTTGCCCACGACCTGCGCGGCCACCATCGTGACGGCCTCCGGGATCACCGGGTTGACCTTCCCCGGCATGATCGACGAGCCCGGCTGCAGGTCGGGCAGGTTGATCTCGGCCAGCCCGGCGCGCGGGCCCGACCCCATCCAGCGCAGGTCGTTGGCGATCTTGTTGAGCGACACGGCGATCACCTTGAGCATGCCCGACAGCTCGACCAGGCCGTCACGCGCGCCCTGCGCCTCGAAGTGGTCCCTGGCCTCGGTGAACGGCAGGCCGGTCGTCCGGCTCAGCTCGGCGATCACGGCCTGTGCCCAGCCGGGACCCGGCACGTTGACGCCGGTGCCCACGGCCGTGCCGCCCAGCGGCAGCTCGGCCAGGCGCGGCAGCGCCGCCTGAAGCCGTTCGAGCGCCAGCTCGATCTGAGTGGAGTAGCCGCCGAACTCCTGGCCGAGCGTGACCGGCGTCGCGTCCATCAGGTGGGTGCGGCCCGACTTCACCACGTCGGCGAACTCGGTCGCCTTCTCCTCCAGCGCGGTCGCCAGGTGCTCCAGCGCGGGCGTCAGCTCGTGCACCACGGCGTACGTCGCCGCGACGTGGATGGAGGACGGGAAGACGTCGTTGGACGACTGGGCGGCGTTGACGTGGTCGTTGGGGTGGACGGCCCGGCCGAGCCGCTCCTGTGCCAGCGTGGCGACCACCTCGTTCATGTTCATGTTCGACGAGGTGCCTGAGCCGGTCTGGAAGACGTCCACGGGGAACTGGTCGTCCCAGCGTCCCTCGGCGACCTCCTCGGCCGCCTCCTGGACGGCCTGCGCCATGTCCTTGTCGATGACGCCGTACTCGGCGTTGACCTTGGCGCAGGCGGCCTTGATGCGGGCGAGCGCCGCGATGTGCGCCGGCTCGAGCCCCCGGCCGGACACCGGGAAGTTCTCCACCGCCCGCTGCGTCTGGGCCCGCCACTTGGCGCGGGCGGGCACCCGGACCTCGCCCATGGAGTCGTGCTCGATGCGGAATTCGTCCATGCCTCAGTCCTTCGGCTCTTCCTACGGCACTTTCCTGCCCGGATCCGTGTCTTCTGAACGGTCGGTCTCGACCACCGCGTCGGGCAGCTCAGAGCCCGTCACCCTCCGAAAGGCCGCCGCGACTCTCGCGGGATCGTTCCGGTACTCAGCACGCAGGTCTGCCGTGATCGCCTCGATCGTCTCCCGCATCCCCCCGGTGAGCCGCCACGCGTCGGCGAGGTGCTCCACGGCTTCTTCGCTGTAGCTGAAGAGTTGGGCGGCGGAGCGGAGATCCGCGGCCATGATCGCCGGCTCGGCGGCCCCGGCCAGCCCGTCGAGTTCCCGATCGCCACAAAAGTGCACCATGTTGAGTGTGTGAGGACTCGGCGGGGTCCCCTCCTCATCCCAACCGGGTTCGAAGCCGCCTACTCGCCGGTAGTCGCCGTCGCCGATGTACCGGACGATCAGATCGCGGTTGCCATGCTGGAACATCCGCTCGACCCGGAAGTGCCGGACCAGGCTCTCGAAGGCCTTTCCGCTCAGGCGTGCGTACCAGAGAGTCGTCAGGTGAGGCCAGGAACGGACGGGATGTCCGTCGCCGGGGAACAGCCGGCCGGCGGTGATTCCGCCGGCGACGAGGGAGGCGAGGATGACCAGGTTGGCCGTGTAGTAGGCGCACCGGGTGACGAACGTGTTCCTCCCGGGCCGGTAGTCGGCGTAGCTCTGGTCGGTCCGGGTCTCGGCGCTGTGCAGCAGCCGGACGAGCAGGTCCGTTGCGGGCTCGCGGTCGAGGGCGGGCAGCAGGTCGCGGAGAAACTCCACGGTCGGCTGCCGCTCGGTCAGCAGTGAGAACGACAGCAGCGCGTGGAGGAGCCCGTCGTCCGGCTGCGGGGGAGCGAAGAACGGGTCGGCCGCGGCCGCCGTCTCGCGGGCGACCATGCCGCGCAGGACATCGCGCGTCATCCGCGCGACGAGATACTCGCCGAAGGTGGCGTGCAGGAACTCGTAGGTCTGGAGTTTGGTGCCGTCCCTTTCCGCGGACGCCTGATGGACGAAGAAGAACTTCCCGATCACCCGGTCGGCTCGGGAGAGGGGCGCCTGGAAGCTCGTGGTCTGGGCCGCCTGAGCCGGGAGCAGCGCGGTCAGGTCTCTGTTGAGGCTCTTGGTCGTGACCCACTGCCTGCCGCGGTTGAACATCGCGAACGCCGCGACGGCCAGGGTGCGCAGCTCCACTTCCACGGCCTGCGCCGCCGCCGTCTCCGGCAGCCCCGGCTGGTGCTTGTCCACCTCACGGCGGGCGAAGCGGGTCAGCAGCCGCTCGTACAGCTCGGCCTGGCCGAGCCCGGTCTCGCCGCGCCGCAGGGCGTTGGCGTCGGCGTCGTACAGGGCGAGCATCAGCAGCAGCAACGGCTGCGACGCCAGGTCGCCGTGCGTCAATGCCGACTCCGGTGGCAGGGGTTCCAGGCCGTGCGCGGTGAAGTAGTCCTGGTTCGCGGCGTTCCACACCGCCAGCCAGCGGCGGACCTGCTCCGCGCTGAAGGGTTCGAGCCGGATCGTCAGGCACCCCGGCGGGAAGCGCATCCGGTCGGCGACGGCCGTGCGTGTGGTCACGAGCACGACCGCCGGGCGGCCCAGCTCCGCCTCCCGGCGCTGGAAGTCGGCCACCCGGCTCAGATAGTCGGACCGGTGGACGCCCGTGGCCTGGAGCAGCTCGTCCAGCCCGTCCAGCATGATCACCGGCAGCGCGCCGTCCGCCGACCGCGTCAGCTCGGGCCAGCTGACGTGCTCACCGGTGGCCTCCCGCACCGCGGCCTCGATCTGCTCCTGGATCGTCCCGTCGGCGGGCACCTCCCGCAGCGGCACGCGCACCGGGAGATAATCGCCGGCCGGGAGGCGACCGGCCAGGATCTTGGTGAGCACGGACTTCCCGGCACCGGGCTGGCCCAGCACGACCAGCGGCATCCTGGTGGCCTCGGGCGAAGTGAAGTGGCGGGCCAGGAAGCCTGTGATGTCGTCGCTCGGTTCCCTCTGGTCCCACCATGATTCGGCGCTGGGATCGTCCTGCGTTCCGTACTCGGCCGGCCGGAAGCGCGGGTTCACGTACGCCTCGACGAGGGTGGGCATGCGCATGCCCGGGGGGACCTCACCGGACTGCGCGATCGGCCGATCGAGGACGGCCCGATGGGCGCGCGACAGCGTGTGCCGGTGCTCCGGCGTCCTGGTGCGGGCGGCGATCTCGGTGAGCAGCCTCTCCAGCTCGCCCAGGCCCGTGGTCACGTGCCTCCGCTCGATCGCGTCACGCCACAGTGCGAACTCGGGGATGTCCGAAGCCAGCCGCCGGTGGAGTTCCTCGTATCTCCGGCAGGCGGCCTCGGGCAGTTCCTGCTCGATCGCCGTCCTGGCGCGTGCCCATTCGGTCGCGTCCAGCCGGTCGCGGACCGCCAGCCCCGAGACGAACCTGGTCAGCGCCGACGCGAGCCCGTGGTGGTAGGCCTCGATCGAGTCGAGCATGTCCGCGTAGGAGCGATCGGCCCGGAAACCGGCCGGCGCGATCCTCATCAGCGTGTCGACGATCGATCCCGGTTGTGGGCCGACTCCGGCCAGCATCCCCTCCTCGGCCCCGGTGAGGCGGAGTTCCTTCGGATCGAACGGCAGGCGCAGCTCGTCGAGGGCCTCGAAGAACGCCACGACGACGAGGACGGCCTGGGCCGCCTCCAACCGGGCCGTACGGTCATACCGGTTCAGGCCCGTCACCCGGTCGCGAAGCACGCCGGTCGCCTCACCCGCCAGCCGTACGGCCTCGTCCTTGATGTCGAACAGGGACAACACCGGTACGGCATCGATCAGGGTGCCGGCGAGGGCCTTCGCGACCTTGCTCTCCTGCCCGAGCAGGCGGACGGCATCGGCGTAGCTGATCCCTTTACGAATCATTTGGCGAAGATGAAGACGCCCAGAAGGATCAGCACGAGGACGCCGACGAGCACGATCCCCATCGTCACGAGCACCCGGGCCTGCGTCTTGGCGTCCGGGCCGGCGGGACTTTGCATCGCGAACAGGTCCGTGCCCAGGCTGGGCGGCCTCCCCGGGACGGGCGGGCCGGCGGGAGGCCCCGGCATGACGGGCGCGGGACGGTTCTCGGCGACGGGACCGGGAGGCGGGGGCGTCGCCGGTCCCCGGCCGGGCAGCCTGCCGGGCACCGTGGTGTTGTGCCTGTCGGCGGCCTCGGGGACGTGCTCGGGCTCGCCTGGGGCACCGTTCCGGGAGCCGCCAGGCGGCGGGGAAGGGAGGCGTAGGCCGCCTGCGGGGCGGGGGACGACCATGGTGCGGTTCGCGTCGTCCTCGTCGTCTCCGGTCATGTTCCCTCCGGGGGGTCGGGCGGCCGCCCCAGTGGCGGCTCCAGTGGCGGCCGGGGTGCCGCCGCGAGACTCCGCGACGTGGGACCGGTCGGCCGAGCCGTTGCCGTCGCGGCGCGCCTTCGCATCACCGGGGGGAGCCGGGGCGGGCGGGGGCGGTGCCGGGGGCACCACGGGAATGGAGCCCGTGGGGGTGTCGGCGATCAGGCGCAGCATCGCGGCGGCACGCTCCGGCGTGAGGCGCGCGGTGTGGTCCTTCACCAGCAGCCCGTCCAGGACCGGTCGCAGCGGCCCGGCCTGGGCGGGCGGGTCGGCCTCCTCCGTCATCAACGCGGCCAGCGTCTCGCCGACGGTCGAGCGCTCATAGGCCGGTCGTCCCTCGACGGCGAAGTACAGCGTCGCGCCGAGCGACCACAGGTCGGACTCGGGGCCGGTGTAATCGCCCCTGGCCCGCTCCGGGGCGGTGTATCCCGGCGAGCCGATCACCATGCCGGTCTGGGTGAGCGCGTGGTCGCCCAGCGCCTTGGCGATGCCGAAGTCGGTCAGCACCACTCTGCCGGTCTCGGTCAGCAGCACGTTCGCCGGTTTGACGTCGCGGTGCAGGATGTCCTGGGCGTGGGCCGCCCGCAGCGCGCCGAGCAGGTCGTAGCCGATCTCCGCGACCAGACGCGGCGGCAGCGGCCCCTCTTCGTCGATCACCTGTTCCAGCGAGCGGCCCTCGACGAGCTCCATGATGATCCACGGGATGCCGTCGGACACGATCACGTCGTGGATGGTGGCGACGGAGGGATGGCTGACGCGCGCCGCCATGCGGCCCTCGCGCATCATGCGTTCGCGCAGCTCCTGCCGTTGCCGCGGGCTGAGCGAGGGGTCCTGGCGGATCTCCTTGACCGCGATCTCCCGGCCCAGTGACCGGTCGTACGCCCGCCAGACGGTGCCCATGGTTCCCCGGCCGATGCGGGTGCGCAGCTCGTAGCGGTCGGCGAGCGGCCGAGGGTGCTGTTCCGGCATATCTAGAAAGATAGCGATTCCACCTTGGAAATCGCTTTCTGGTTACTTGATGAAGATTCTCGGCCAATACCGGCGCGGGAGCAGGATCTTGATCATCTTTGCCACGTGCCGCATCATGGGGATGCGTACGACGTGGTGGAGGGCGGGCTCCGGCGGTTTGCGGTGCAGACCCTCGCTCGGCCGCCGCCGCTGGGACGGCACGGCAGGCGTCTCCCGCGAGTAGCCGAAGTCGCGTGGATAACCGCGGTGGTGGCCGGACTGCCCCGGCTGCCCCGACTGCTGGTGCGGGCCGCTGAAAGAGCCACTGTGTGGGCCACTGTATGGGCCGCTGTGCCGCAGCTGACCGCTCTGGCTGAACTGTCCATACTGTCCGGACTGCCCGTGCGGGCCGTACAGGTCGTACCGACCCGAGGTGTACAGGTCGTATCGCCCGGAGGCGTACGGGTCATACGGATGGGACTGGGCGTACTCCCCCGGCCGGTGCGGCTGGTCGTACTCCCCGGGCCGGTGCGGCTGGCCGTACTGCCCCTGCTGACGGTGGGGCCCGGAGTCGCGGTCGCGCGGGGTCACCTTGGGCGTGGGCCGCGAGTCGGCCCGGTGCTGTCCCCGCTGGCTGCGCTGCGGCGGCTTGCGGGGTTCGGGAGCGGTGGGCTGCGGGGCCGTGGGCGGCGGCGTGGGCCGGCCGGCCCGGAACGGGGACGCGAACGGGTCCTCGGCCATACCTCCGGCGGAGATCCTGGACAGCGCGTGGGCCGCGCGGACGCCGTCGAGCCTGGCCGCGGGGTCGATCTGGAGCAGGCCGCGAAGGACCGGGGCGAGCGGCCCCGCCTTGTCCATGGGGATCGGAGCGCCGCTGGTCAGCGCCGCGAGCGCGGCTGCCGCCGTACGGCGGCCGTGCAGGCCGCGGCCCTCGACGGCGGTGTAGAGGGTGGCCCCCAACGACCACAGATCGGCCGCCGGGCTCGCCTTGTCGCCGAGGACGCGTTCGGGGGCGATGTACCCGGCGGAGCCGAGGACGATCCCGGCCTGGGTGATGGAGGCGTCGCCCTCCAGCGCGGCCAGCCCGAAGTCGGTCAGCACCGCCCGATCGTCGTCGGTCACCAGCACGTTGCTGGGCTTCACGTCCCGGTGCAGGATGCCCTTGGCATGGACGGCGCGCAGCGCGCCGAGCACCTGCCTGCCGATGTCGGCCACCCGGCGCGGCGGCAGCGGGCCCTCCTGGCGGATGAGCTCCTCCAGCGACCGCGCCCTGAGCAGCTCCATCACGATCCAGGGGCGGTCGTCCTCGGTGATGACGTCGAAGACCGTGATGACCGAGGGGTGGGCGACCATGGCGGTCGCCCGGCCCTCGCGTTCGGTGCGCGCGCACAGCTCCGCCCGCAGGTCCTCGTCGAGGACCAGGGGGAGCCGCACCTCCTTGACAGCCACCTCGCGGTCGAGCAGCTCGTCACGCGCGCGCCACACAGTGCCCATCCCGCCGCGCCCGACCGGCTCGATCAGCCGATAGCGCGCGGCTAACAGGTATCCGGACGGCGCACGCATGGGTGGCAGCTTACCGATTTGTGTAGTGCGACCTGTAGAGACCATGCCGGGAAATTGTTGAGATCTTCTGTCAAAGATCCTGACAACCTCCCTGCAGATCAGCGCCGCCCGATGGTAAGGACGGGACCGGTCGTGTCGGCGAAGAAGTCGTTGCCCTTGTCGTCGACGACGATGAAGGCCGGGAAGTCCACGACCTCGATCTTCCAGACCGCCTCCATGCCCAGCTCCGGATATTCCAGGACCTCCACCTTTTTGATGCAGTCCTGGGCCAGCCGGGCGGCCGGGCCGCCGATGGAGCCGAGGTAGAAGCCGCCGTGCTGCCGGCACGCCTCGGTGACCTGCTTCGACCGGTTGCCCTTGGCCAGCATCACCATCGAGCCGCCCGCCGCCTGGAAGCGCTCGACGTACGAGTCCATCCGCCCGGCGGTGGTGGGGCCGAAGGAGCCGGACGCGTAGCCCTCGGGGGTCTTGGCGGGCCCGGCGTAGTAGACGGCGTGGTCCTTCATGTACTGCGGCATGTCCTCGCCGGCGTCGAGCCGTTCGGCGATCTTCGCGTGGGCGATGTCGCGGGCCACGACGAGGGGGCCGGTGAGCGACAGCCGGGTCTTCACCGGATACTTGCTCAGCTCGGCGAGGATCTCCGGCATCGGGCGGTTGAGGTCGACGCTGACCACGTCGCCGCCGAGGTGCTCGTCGGTGGTGTCGGGCAGGAAGCGGGCGGGGTCGGTCTCCAGCTGCTCGAGGAAGACGCCCTCCGGTGTGATCTTCGCCAGCGCCTGCCGGTCCGCGCTGCAGCTCACCGCGATGGCGACCGGGCAGGACGCGCCGTGCCTGGGCAGCCGGATGACGCGCACGTCGTGGCAGAAGTACTTGCCGCCGAACTGCGCGCCGATGCCCAGCTTCTGGGTCAGCTCGAAGACCTTCTTCTCCATCTCCAGGTCGCGGAAGCCGTGCCCGCTCGGCGAGCCCTCGGTGGGGATGGAGTCGAGGTAGCGGGCCGAGGCGTACTTCGCCGTCTTCAGGGCGTACTCCGCGCTGGTGCCGCCCACGACGATCGCCAGATGGTACGGCGGGCAGGCGGCGGTGCCGAGCGAGCGGATCTTCTCCTCCAGGAAGGCGAGCATGCGCTTCTCGTTGAGCACCGCCTTGGTCTCCTGGTAGAGGAACGACTTGTTGGCCGAGCCGCCGCCCTTGGCCATGAACAGGAACTTGTACTCGTCCGGGTGGCCGTTCGGGTCCTCGGCGTACAGCTCGATCTGGGCCGGCAGGTTGGAGCCGGTGTTCTTCTCGTCCCACATGGTCAGCGGCGCCATCTGCGAGTAGCGCAGGTTGAGCCTGGTGTAGGCGTCGTAGACGCCGCGGCTGAGGTGCTCGGCGTCGCGCCCGTCGGTCAGCACGTGCCGGCCGCGCTTGCCCATGACGATCGCGGTGCCGGTGTCCTGGCACATCGGCAGCACGCCGCCGGCCGAGATGCTCGCGTTCTTGAGCAGGTCGAGGGCGACGAAACGGTCGTTGCCGCTCGACTCGGGGTCGTCGACGATCTTGCGAAGCTGGGCCAGGTGGGATGCCCGCAGGTAGTGCGAGATGTCGTGGATCGCGGTCTCGGTGAGCAGCCGCAGGGCCTCCGGCTCGACCTCCAGGAACCTGCGCCCGGCGGCCTCGGTGACCCGCACCCCCTCGCTGGTGATCAGGCGGTACTCCGTCTCGTCCGGTCCAAGCGGGAGCAGGTCGGTGTAGTCGAACTCCGGCATCGTCCTCGGTTCCTCGTGGTCTGCCTGGTGGGGCGCGCCCGCCGTGCGGACCGCCCATGGTCTTTGCACAGCGTACGGCGCGCGGGCGGCGGTCATCATGTCCGGGCTGTGAGTAGGTTTTGAATAACTTCATACTGAATATTCGACCACAAAGCGGGATAATTAAGACATAGGACAGTAGAGGGGAGGGGTCATGAACGCCGAAGTATGGGTCATGGTCATCTTCGCGATCGGCATTCTCGTGGCCCTGGCGGTGTCGCTGCTCACGCTCGTGCTGCGGCAGGTCAAGGACGGCGACATCACGTGGTTGTCCCCTCCCGGGGCGCGAGCGACGCCACGCGAGGAGCCGCGGCCGGCTGAGCAGCCTGCCGAGCGGGCGGCTGAGCGGGTGGCCGAGCGGGCAGACGAGGTGAGGGCGAGCGGAGCCCGAGGGCGATCCCGCTGATCACGAGGGCCGCTCCCGCCAGGTCGGCCGCCGAGGGGAGGGCGATCCCCAGAAGGGCGGCCGTGGCGAGCGCGCCGACGGGGATCATCCCGGCGAACAGCCCGGCCCGGTCCGCGCCCAGGTGGGGCAGCGAGCGGTACCACAGGAAGAACGCCACGGTCGTCACCACCAGGGCGAGGTAGGCCAGGCCGCCCGCCTCGGCGGCGGTCGGGGCGCGCAGCACGTGACGGCCGTCCAGGGCGACGCCGGAGAGCAGCAGGAACGGCACCGCGAGCGCGGCCGTCCAGGCCGACAGCCTGACGGGACCGATCAGCGGTAGCAGCGGCAGGGCCAGCAGCGAGAAGCACAGCTCGCAGACCAGGGCGCCAAGGGACCACGACAGCCCGGTCAGGTTGCCGCTGCCGGCGCCGGTCGCCAGCGAGGCCCCGGCGACCACCACCAGACCCGCCGCCACGACGCGCGGAGACGGCCGGGCCCCCGTGAAGATCGGGCCCACGAGGGCGAGCGCCAGCGGCACGGTGCCGAGGACGATGCCGGGCAGCGCGGGCCCGGCCGCACGGGTCGCCTCGACCACGCAGACGTTGAACAGCACGAGCCCGGTCAGCGACAGCGCGGCGAGCAGCGCCCACTGTCGCGGCCGGAGCCGCACGAGGCCGAGGCCGCGCGCCCGGGCGACGGCGAGCAGGATCACGGCGGCGAGGGCGTAGCGGAGCGCCTGACCCCCGTAGACCGGATAGTCCGCGATAACGCCGGAGACCGCCGCCAACGTTCCCACGAGGAACATCGCACCCGCCGCTCCGGCCGCATGAGTGTTCATGTCAGGTGATGCTAGGGACGGCTTGGTCCTGGTTCATGGTCCAATCGGTGGCCGTTAGTGTGGGCCAATGGCCGATCTTCATCTCATGGTCGACAGAGCCGCCGGCGGGCTCGCCGGGCAGATCGCCCGCGAGGTGCGCGAGGCCGTCCGGTCCGGGCGGCTCGTCCCCGGCGTCCGTCTGCCCGCCACCCGCGACCTCGCCCGCGATCTCGGCCTGTCGCGCGGCGTGGTGGTCGAGGCGTACGAGCAACTGGTGGCCGAGGGAGTCCTCGAATCCAGAACGGGCGCGGGCACCAGGGTCGCCGCGGGGGCCGGGCGGCAGGCCGTCCCCGGGCGCCCCGGAGACGAGCGGGAGAGCTGCTGGCCCCACTACGGCCATCGGCCCACGTCGCCGGATCTCGGCCTGTTTCCCCGGCAGGCATGGCTCGCCGCCGTCCGTCACGTCCTGGCCACGCTGCCCAACGACGCGCTCGACTACGGCGACCCCGGCGGTGTGCCGGTCCTGCGCCGCGAACTCGCCGCGTATCTCGGCAGGGTGCGCGCGGCCGACGCGTCACCGGACGACGTCGTGGTCGTGACCGGGGTGGCTCAGGGGCTCAGCCTCGTCGTCCAGGCCCTGGCGCGGGACCGGGGCCGCGGCATCGTCCTGGCCGTCGAGGACCCGACGAGCGCGCGTCAGCTTCCGCTGCTCCGGCGGGCCGGGGCGGACATCGTCCCCGTGCCCGTCGACAGCGAGGGGATCGTCGTCGGGGCCCTGCCGGGCGACGCCGACGCCGTGGTGGTCACTCCCGCGCACCAGTACCCGACCGGCGTCGTCCTGTCCCCTGCCCGCCGCGCCGCGCTGGTCGACTGGGCGGCCCGGACGGGCGCCCTCGTATTGGAAGACGACTACGACGCGGAGTTCCGCTTCGACCGCGACCCCGTCGGGTGCCTGCAGGGCCTCGCGCCCGACCGGGTCGTGCTCGCCGGCAGCGTGAGCAAGGCCCTCGCCCCGGGGCTGCGGCTCGGCTGGATCGCGGCGCCCCCGCGCGTCGCCCGTGCCGTACGGCGCGCGCGCGGGGAGTTCGACCTCGGCTCGCCGGTCATCGACCAGTACGTGCTCGCCCACCTCATCGACGGCGGGGCGTACGACCGGCACCTGCGCCGGATGCGCCGGGAGTACCGGCGGCGCAGGGACGCTCTCGTCGGCGCCCTGGCCGAGGACCTGCCCTGGATGAACGTGCGCGGCATCTCGGCCGGGCTGCACCTGTACGCCGAGGTCAACGACGGGGGCGACCCGTCCGGCCTGGCCGAGGCCGCCCGCGCCGCGGGCCTGTCCGCGGAGGTCGTGACGTCGGCCCACGGATCGCCGGGGCTGGTGCTCGGCTTCGCCCGCCTGCCCGCCCACCGTGTCGCCGAGGCCGTACGCGCCCTGGCGGGGAACGTCGAGGGGGATGTCAGGGGGTGACGACGGTGGTCGCGGTGGCCGGGTCGGCCGTACGCGGCTGGAAGCCGCGCGCGAGCAGGATGATCGCGCCGGCGAGGACGAGCGGTGCGGCGAAGGCGACACGGAAGCCGGAGGCGTCGGCGAGGCCGCCGACGAGCGCGGCTCCGACGATGAACCCCACGTAGTTGAACATGTTGACCCGGGCGATCGCCACGCCCGTGCCCGCGGGGTCGAGGCGGCCGGCCGCGGAGAACGACTGCGGGGCGACGACGGACAGGCCGATCCCGGTGAGGGCGAAGCCCGCGATCGCCAGCGGCACCGTCGGGGCCGCCACGATCGCGACGAAGCCCAGCGTCGCGACGGCGCCCCCGGCGCGCACGATGGCCGCCGGGCCCCACCTGCGCACCGCGAAGTCGCCGCCGACGCGCACCAGGAACGTGGTGAGCTGGTAGGCCCCCAGGGCCAGCGGGATCACGGTCGCCGAGGCGTGCAGGACCTTGTCCATGAAGACGGTGCCGAAGTTGGAGACCGACGAGTCGCCGACGTAGAGGAACGCCATCGCGAGGCAGAGAGGGATGATCGGGCGCCACGCGACCCCGGCCGGCCTGCCGGCGCCCGCGTCCTGCGCCCGGACCGCGGCTGCGACCGCGCGGTGCTCCTCCTCCGGCCGGTAGAGCCAGAGCGAGGACAGGACGGCGACGGCGGCGGCCGGGACGAGGGCGATCGAGAACGTGACGGGCAGGCCGAGGCCGAGCGTGGCCGCCGCGGAGGCCCACAGCGACCCGATGACCGCCGCCACGCTCCACAGCGCGTGGAACCCGGTGAGCACCGCCCGGCCGTACTCGCGTTCGACCGCGACGCCCTGCATGTTCATGCCCGCGTCCACCCCGCCCAGGCCGAGGCCGAACAGGACGTTGGCCGCCACCAGCATGGGGACGTTCGGGGCGAGGCCCGCGAGCACGACGGCGGCGCAGGCGAGCGGCTGCACCAGGCGCAGGATCAGGCGGCTGCCCCACCGGGACGCGGCGGCGCCGGCGAGCGCGCTCCCGGCCCCCGCGATGAGCGGGACGACGAGGAGCAGGATGGTCAGCTCGCCGTCCGACAGGCCGTGCTTCTTCTGCAGCGCCGCCACCTGGGTGAGCAGCGTGGCGAAGGTGAGGCCCTGGACGAAGAACACCGCGAACGTGGCGAGCCGCGCCTGCCGGTCGCGAGGAGTGGGCACCGGTCCTCCACGAACATGAGGGGGGTTCAAGTTTTCGCCAGCGTAGGAGCCGCCACCCGCCCGGTCAATGGGGTGAGCGGGTCAGGACCGGCCGCCTGCTTCGCGTGCGGCCATCCAGGCGGCGATCTGGGCCCGGGAGGCGAAGCCGAGTTTGTCCAGGATGTGCTCGACGTGGCCCTCCACGGTGCGCTGCGAGATGACGAGGGCGGAGGCGATCTCCTTGTTGCTCCGTCCCTGGGCGATCAGCTCGGCGATCTCCTGCTCACGCCGGGTGAGCGGGGACGGCTCGGCCGCCGAGACCGCCGTCGTGGGGCGCCCGGGCGGCGTGGGCTCGGCCTCCGTGACCGCCTCGTCCGCGCGCGCAGGCCCGCCCGCGGCCCGCTCGCCGAGCGCCTCCCCGATCGCCTCGTCCATCGTCAGCCGGTTCCCCCTGCGGGTCTCGCGGCTCAGGGCCCGGTCGCCCAGGCTCGTACGGAGACCGGTGAGGCACCGCTCGTGGAACTCGGCGAACCGCTTGTCGCGGGACGGCGTCAGGCCCACCGTACGGCCGATCTCCTCCGAGGCCGCGAGCAGCCGGGCGGCGCAGGGGTGGCTGCCTTCGCCGGTCTGCACCCAGGCGACGACCTCCAGGTTCAACGCGATGTTCATCCGGTCGCCCAGGTCGCGGCCGAGCAGAAGGGCCTCGCGTGCCATCGCCAGCGCGCGGGCGTTCTCCCCGCCCTGCCACAGGTGGACGGCGAAGATCGTGAAGACCCAGGCCCGGCCGGAGCACTCGCCGTGGGCCTCGGTCAGCGCGAGAGCGCGCTCGAACAGCTCCGTGGCGCGGGCCCGGTCGCCGAGGTAGCCGACGCCGGCCGCGAGCGTGATCAGGGCGATCAGCAGGCCGCTCAGGTTGCCGACGGCCTCCTCCTCCGCGACCGCCCGTTCCAGCAGCGGGATGCCTCTCGCGTAGTCGCCCGCGTAGTGCTCCGCCATCCCGGCGACCAGGGACGTCTGGGCGAGCGCTTCCGGGTCGCCCAGTTTCTCGGCGAGCGCCCGGCTCTCGGCCAGCAGACGCCGGCCCCTGTCGGTGTCGCCCTGGGTGAGCACCAGTTCCGCGTCGGCGCACAGCGCCAGCGCCCGCAGGACGGTGGGCTCGGGCGCCGCCCACAGCATGCGGTCCAGCCAGTGACGGCCCTCGTTGTAGTACGCGTTGGCCAGCCAGCAGGGGTCGGTCAGGCAGAGGGCCATCCACAGCCCGGCCTCCGCCTCGCAGGGCTCCTGCAGGCAGAAGTCCATCGCGGCGCGCAGGTTCGCCTGCTCCAGGTCGAGCCGCCTGAGCCAGGAGAACTGGTCGGGGCCGAACCACTCGGCGGCCGCCTGCCGCGACAGCAGGAGATAGTGATCCCGGTGCCGCCGCTGGAGCGACCGGCGCTCCGCCGGCCCGCCGAGCCGCTTGCGGCCGAACTCGCGCAGGGTGTCGAGCATGCGGTAGCGGACCGTGTCGGAGTGCTCCTCGCGCAGCAGCAGCGACTTGTCCAGCAGCGCGTCGAGCAGGTCGAGCACGTCGTCCCGTTCGATGCCGCCGCCGGTGCACACCGCCTCGACGGCGTCCAGGTCGAAGTGAGAGGGAAAGATCGACAACCGGGTCCACAGCGTCCGCTCGGCGCCGGGCAGCAGCTGGAAGCTCCAGTCGACCAGCGCGTGCAGGGTCTGCTGACGCGGCACCGCCGTACTGCTGCCCCCGGTGAGCATGCGGTAGCGGTCGCGCAGGCGCTCGACGAGCGCGTTCACCGACAGGGCCCGCAGCCGTACGGCGGCGAGTTCGATGGCCAGGGGGATGCCGTCGAGCTGGCGGCACAGCTCGGCGACGGCCGCCTGGTTGTCCTCGGTGACGGTGAAGCCGGGCAGGACCGCCGCCGCCCGTTCCGTCAGCAGGCTGATCCCGTCGTACAACTCCAGAGACCTGCGGCTGAGCGGCCGGTCCGGCTCGGGGACGGGCAGCGGCGAGATCTTCATCTGGTGCTCGCCCGTGATGCCGAGCGACTGCCGGCTCGTCGCGAGGATGCGCAGCTCGGGAGCCGTGCGCAGGAGCCGGTCGGCGAGCACGGCGCAGGCGTCACGCAGGTGCTCGCAGTTGTCCAGCACGAGCAGGGTCCGCTGCGAGGACAGCACGTGCTCCAGCGCGTCCACCGGGCAGGCCGCCGGCTCGTCCCGCACGCCCATGGTCGCCGCCACCGTCTCCGCCACGAGCGCGGGATCGGTGACGGTGCTGAGGTCCACCAGCCAGACGCTGTCGAACGCGCGGCGCTGCTCGGCGGCCGCCCGCAGGGCCAGCCGGGTCTTGCCGACGCCGCCCACACCCGTGAGGGTCACCAGACGCGACGCCGAAAGCAGCCGCCTGATCTCGGCCAGCTCACGCCTCCGGCCGACGAAACTCGTCAAGTCGGCCGGAAGGTTGCCGACCTGCCGTGTCACCGCCCCCGCGACCACCTCCTCACGCTAAGCGGCCACGAAGTCCCTGGTCAATGCCGGGTGCGACGTCGGCGCCGCGTCGCGTGGTGACCGGCGCGCGTTGACCGCTTACTCTCGATGGTGTGAGCAGCAGCGAGTCCTCAGCCGTGAAGTGGATCTCCGCCTTCCTCTCGCCGCGCACTCCGGACACGCCCGACCCCTCCCTGCTGCGGGCCTCCGACGCCGATCGGGAGCGCATCGTCGCGGTGCTCGTGGACGCCGTCACCGACGGGCGGCTCACGCCGCTGGAGCACGAGGAACGGGTGGAGCGCGTCTGGGCCGCGCGGACCCTCGGCGAGCTGGCCGAGCTGACCGTGGACCTGCTGCCGCCGGAGAGCCAGCCGTTCCGGATGGACAGCCGTCCCGTCACCGCCTTCTTCCGTACGGAGACCCGTGGCGGCCGGTGGGTCGTGCCCTCCCAGGTGCCGGTGACGTCCCTGGGCGGCACGGTCACGATGGACCTGTGCGAGGCGCTGCTCCAGTCGCGGCACGTGGTGGTGCAGCTCGCCGTCATGGCCGGCACGGTCAACCTGACGGTCCCCGAGGGCGTGCGGATCGTGACCGCCCCGGACGCCCGCGTCCGGTCGCTCAGGAACGAGGTGCGGCTCCCGCCGGGCGCGACCGGCTTCGCGCCGGACGCGCCCGTGATCGAGCTCGCCGGGTTCGTCTTCGGCGGCAGGGTCGTCGCCCGCTCGCCGAAGCGGCCCCGCCGCCGCCTGTTCGGCCGTTGAGGTCCTACATGGCTGTGTCGAAGTTGATGGCGCTGTAGGCGCCGAGCTTCCAGAGCTGGTGCTCGCTCTCGATCTTGCGGATCGTGCCCGACCGTCCCCGCATGACGAGGGAGTGCGTGACCGCCGCCCCGCCCTGGAACCGCACGCCGTGCATCAGTTCGCCGTCGGTGATGCCGGTCGCGGCGAAGAACACGTCGTCGGAGCGTACGAGGTCGTCGGTCATGAGCACCTGGTCGAGGTCGAGCCCGGCGTCGAGGGCCTTGCGGCGCTCCTCCTCGTCGCGCGGCCACAGCTTGCCCTGGATGACGCCGCCCATGCACTTGAGCGCGCAGGCGGCGACGATGCCCTCGGGCGTGCCGCCGATGCCGAGCATCAGGTCGACGCCGGTGCCGTTGCGCGCCGCCATGATCGCGCCGGCCACGTCTCCGTCGGTGATGAAACGGATCCGGGCGCCGGTCTCCCGGATCTCCTTGACGATCCGCTCGTGCCGGGGCCGGTCCAGGATCACCACGGTGACGTCGGACGGCTTGGCGCCCTTGGCCCGGGCCACGGCGCGGATGTTGTCGGCCACCGGGGCGTCGATGTCCACATGCTCGGCCGCCTGCGGGCCCGTGACGAGCTTCTCCATGTAGAAGACCGCGGACGGGTCGTACATCGAGCCGCGCTCGCTGACCGCGATCACGGAGATCGCGTTGTTCATGCCGAGCGCGCACAGCCGGGTGCCGTCGATCGGGTCCACGGCCACGTCGCACTCGGGGCCTGTCCCGTCGCCGACCTCCTCGCCGTTGTACAGCATCGGGGCGTTGTCCTTCTCGCCCTCGCCGATCACCACGACGCCCTTCATCGAGACCGTGTTGATCAGCTGGCGCATGGCGTTCACGGCGGCGCCGTCCGCCCCGTTCTTGTCGCCGCGTCCCACCCAGCGCGCGGCCGCCATCGCCGCCGCCTCGGTCACCCTGACCAGTTCCAGAGCCAGGTTGCGGTCGGGTGCGTGTTCCCCCGTCGCCAGAGCGGCCGGTACGTGATCAGCCATTGATCCCCTTTTAGGTAGGTGCCCTTCTAGCGATCGTAGTTCGCGAAGCCCTTCTTGTCCGATTGGTCTGAACCTGTTGGGCCAGGTAGAAGGCCATTTGCGGGCGCGGACCCCCGGAAAGGACGGGTCGGAGATATCGTCGCCGCATGAGCGGCGACACCGAACGACCAGTGACGATGCGCACGTCGGAGCGCGGCGCGGCGACCCGGGGAGCTCTCCTGGACGCCGCGAAGGAGACGTTCATCACGAGCGGCTTCGCCGAGGCGGGCGTCACCGACGTCGTGGCCAGGGCCGGCGCCAGCGTCGGCAGCCTGTACCACCACTTCTCCGGCAAGGCCGACCTCTACCTGACGCTGTTCGAGGAGTTCCAGAAGCGGCAGACCCAGCGCACCCGGCAGGCCGTGCAGGAGGCTCGGGCGGACGGGGAGACCGACCCGATGCCCCAGTTCCTCGCCGCCGCGCGGGCCTACCTGGAGGGCTGCCTCGCCGAGCGCGATCTCGCCGCGCTCTTCCTGCGCGGCGACGCCCCGCCCGGGTTCGAGGTCATCATGCGCGACCGCCTCCGGCAGTGGGCCAGGCGCACCGCCGCGCTGTTCGAGCACGAGGACGCCCTGGTCGTCGTCGTCACCGGCGCCCTGGCGGCCGTCGTGCAGGAGGTCACGCTGTCCGACGACCCGGAACGGGCCCGGAAGATGGCCGAGGACGCTCTTCGCATCATCGGCGATATTCGGCACCCGTGACGGCCGGTACGGCCACCACCCGCTCCACCGACTAATCTCGCATTACGTGGGACGATTCACCCAGGGCTTCTACGGCTACGCGTTCGCGCTCTTCGTCTGCCTCGCCGCCGTCGGAGCGTTCCTGCTCATCACGCCGCAGAGCCGCACCGAGCACATCCCGCGGGTGGAGTTCTCGATCGACCGGGCCAACGCGGCGCGCACGGCGGCGTACGAGGTCGTCGCCCCGAGCCGGGTGCTGCCCAATTGGGTGCCCAACAGCTCGTCGCTGACCCAGAAGAACGGCGCCGTGACGTGGCGGCTGGGATTCGCGACCGCCAAGCGGCAGCACGCCATGCTCGCCCAGAGCGACGAGAGGCCGTCCGCGGACTTCGTCAACCGCATGGCCAACACCGACAAGGCCGGCGGGAGCCGCCAGATCGACGGCGTCACCTGGGAGGAGCGGTTCCGCCAGGACAAGAACCAGCGGACGCTGGTCCGCGTCTTCCCCGATCACGCGACGGTCGTCACCGGAACGGCCGACTGGGACGAGCTGACCGCCCTCGCCCGGACGCTCACGCCGCAGCCCAAGCCCTCTCCGGTGCCGTCATCGGGCTGAATCCGGGTTCCGGCTGACGGTCGCCAGCAGGTGCGCGACCAGGGGGCTCGGATCGTCCTTACGCCAGCCGACGGCGACCCGGGTGCGCGCGTTGGGCTCGACCGTGCGGAAGGCGACGCCCTTGAGCCGGATGCGCCGGATGCTCGCCGGAGCCAGGGAGACGCCCAGGCCGGTCTCCACGAGGGCGCACACGGTCTGCCATTCCACCGCCCGCTGGGCGACCCAGGGGGTGAAGCCCGCCGCCGCGCACAGGCCGGTGATCTGGTCGTGGAGCCGCGGGCCGGCCTCCCGGGGCAGGAGCACGAAGGGCTCGTCCGCCAGCCGCGCCCGCGGTCAGGGCGACACGTCCCGGTTCGCGGGTGAACAGCGCGTGGCCCACCTTGTCCTCCAGGCGGCGGATCTGCTGGCTGAGCGGCGGCTGGGCGATGCCCAGGCGGGCCGCGGCGTGGCCGAAGTGCAGTTCCTCGGCGAGCACGACGAAGGCGTGCAACTGCGCGAGGGGGAGTTCGGGACGCTCCATACGCACAGAGATATCAGACCATGCCTGAGGATGTATTAGACGTATCGATGGGCGTCGGCCTAGCGTTCGGCGTATGGCGGAGCGACGCGTGATCCTCAGCGGCTCGACGTTCGAGGAGCAGATCGGCTATGCCCGGGCCGTGGTGGACGGCGACCGGGTGCATGTCTCCGGGACGACCGGTTTCGACTACACCACGATGACGATCTCCGAGAACGTGGTGGAGCAGGCCGAACAGTGTCTGCGCAACATCGAGGCCGCGCTGGCCGAGGCAGGGTGCGGCTTCGCCGACGTGGTGCGGGTGCGCTACCTGCTGCCCGACCGGGCCGACTTCGAGCCGTGCTGGCCGGTTCTGCGCCGCCGCTTCGGCGACGTGCGGCCGGCGGCCACGATGATGGAGTGCGGTCTGGCCGACCCCCGCATGAAGATCGAAATCGAGGTCGACGCGCGGCGGCCCGGCGTCTGACGGGCCTTGCCATCACGCCGGACGCACGCTCACGTCGGCGGATCGCAGCCGTAGACGATGACCTCGGCCATGTTCCGGACGACGTCCCTGCTGACGTGCTCCGGTGGTGCGCTGACCAAGGTGAACAGCGCACCACCGTAGAGCGCGATCATGGCGGGGATTTTCGCGCGTGGAATGCCGAGGCCGAGTTCGTCGTGGTGCCCGGCGGTGACCAGCGACGCCGTGTCCTGCAGTCCCGCGAGCGCCGAGGCGATCACCGGCCGGCGCGCGGCCTCCAGTTGCAGTTCGAAGATCGCGAGGTAGCGGGTGCGCAGCGTGGTCGCCGCTGTGAACAACGATTCCGTCAGCAGGTCGACCAGCGTCGCCGGCTGCTTGACGGCCTGAGCGGTGTCTGCGTGATGCAACTCGGCGATGCGCTCCGCGGTGGCCACCAGCAGTGCTTCCCGGCTGCGGAAGTAGTTGGAAGCCGTTCCCGGCGGGACGTCCGCCGCTTTCTCCACCGCCCGGTGGGTGAGGCCGTGCACGCCCGATGACGCCAGCAGTTCGATGGCGGCATCGGTCAGGGCCCGGCGACGGGCCGGATTAGTGGGCGGCATGGGCAGATGATACCAATAGCCGTACTAGTACGATCGTAGTGAATGAGCGGGAGGTCTCGTGCGGATTGTGGTGGTCGGCGCCGGGCTCGGAGGAGTGGCGGCGGCGGTGGGGCTGCATCGCCTGGGTCATGAGGTGACACTCCTCGAACGGAGCGCCGAGCTCAGGGAAGCGGGCACCGGGATCGTGGTCATGCCCAACGGGCTTCGCGCGCTGGACGCACTGGGGCTGGCCGAAGACGTTCGCGGGCACGTCATCCATACGGCCCGCGGGGGATTGCGGGACTGGCGCGGACGGCCGCTGCTGGTCGCCGACCTGGCCCGGGCGCGGCAGGAGGTCGGGGCGCCCGCCATGATCGAGCGAGCGGAACTGCACCGATCGCTCCGCGCCCCGCTGCCGCCCGAGCTGGTGCGGACCGCGACCCCGGTCGAGCGCCTGGAGTCCGGCCCCGCAGAAGTGACCGTGATCAGCGGAGGCGAGCCCGTCGCGAGAGCGGACGCCGTGATCGTGGCCGACGGCATCGGCAGCACGCTGCGCGCGCAGCTCTTCCCCGGTCACCCCGGGCTGCGGCGGACCGGCCGGATGGACCTGCGCGGCATGCTGCCCCGCCCTCCCGGAATGGCGCAGGACCTGCTCGTCAGCCAGTTGGTCGACCGTCGCAGCGGGGCGATGTTCGGCCTTTTCCCCGTCGGCGAGGACCGCCTGTACTGGTTCACCGACTCTGTCCTGCACGGCACACCGCCGAGCGCGGACGAGGCACGCCGGCAGATGCTGTCCCTGATGGCCGACTGGCACCCTGTCGTCACGGCACTGATCGAGGCGACCCCGCCCGCCGACATCTACGTCGACCCGATCGCCCGCCTGGCCGAACCCCTGCCCTCGTTCGCGGCCGGCAGGATCGCGCTCCTCGGCGACGCCGCGCACGCCATGTCGCCGGACCTCGGCCAGGGCGCCAGCCAGGCATTCGAAGACGCCGCCGCACTGTGTCGCCACCTGGCCCGCCATCTGGCCGGCGCCGAGCCGGCCGACGTCGCCCGGCGGCTCCTGCGCTACGACGCCGAGCGCAGGCCCAGGGCCAATCGCATGATGCTGGCGGCGTCGCGGCAGTCGCGGCTGACCTCCCGGACCGGCGTCGCCGCGTGGCTACGCGACACGTTGCTGCGGGCCGTGCCGTCCCGCCTGGCCGCCCGGCAACTCGCCGCCCTCTGGCACGCCTAGCCGCCTGCCCGGTGTCAGAAGGGCGCCTCTTCGGGGCCGTTCGGCTGAGGCTCCTGGCGCTGGGCCATCGCGGCGGCCAGCTTCGCGCGGGCGCCCTGGAGCCACTCCTCGCAGATCGCCGCCAGCCGCTCTCCCCGCTCCCACAGCTCTATCGACTGCTCCAGCGTGAGCCCGCCGGTCTCCAGACGGCGCACCACCTCGGTCAGCTCCTCGCGGGCCTGCTCGTACGACGGGGTCTGCCTGTCCGGCGGGGTCTGCTTGTCCTCAGCCACGTCCCCACCTTAGAGGCCGGGACCGACACTCCGTGGCCTCTTAGGCGTGTCCGCTTTGGGCATAAATCAGATGGTTTGTCCGTTACTTAGGTATACTAACCATCTTCGGGGGCGATGATCGGGGGGTCATCTTCATGTGTGGAATCAGCGGCTGGGTGGACTACGGACGTGACCTTCGTCGCGAACGGGAGACCGTGCAGGCCATGACGGACACGATGGCGTGCCGGGGGCCCGACGCCGAGGGGATGTGGCTCGCTCCGCACGCCGCGTTCGGCCACCGGCGGCTGGCCATCATCGACATCGAGGGCGGGCGCCAGCCGATGGCCGCCGAAACCGGCGGCGATGTCGTGGCGGCGCTCACCTACAGCGGCGAGGTCTACAACTTCAGGGAACTGCGCGCCGAACTCACCCGGCGCGGGCACCGGTTCCGGACCCAGAGCGACACCGAGGTCGTCCTGGAGGCGTACCTCGAATGGGGCGAGGACTTCGTCTCCCGCCTCAACGGCATGTACGCCTTCGCCATCTGGGACGCGCGCCGCGAGGAGCTGCTGCTCGTGCGCGACCGTATGGGGATCAAGCCTCTGTACTACTACCCGACACCCAACGGGGTGCTGTTCGGCTCCGAGCCCAAGGCCGTCATGGCCAACCCGCTCGCCGAGCGGGTGATCGACGCCGACGGCCTGCGCGAGATCCTGGCCTTCGTCAAGACGCCGGAGAGCGCCGTCTTCCGGGGGATGTACGAGGTGCGGCCCGGCCAGGTGGTGAAGGTGCGGCGCGAGGGCCTGAGCAAGCGCCGCTACTGGCAGCTGGAGGCCCGCGAGCACACCGACGACCTGCAGACCACCATCCGGACCGTGCGGGAGCTGCTCGACGACATCATCGAGCGGCAGCTCATCTCCGACGTGCCGCTGTGCACGCTGCTGTCCGGCGGGCTCGACTCCAGCGCGGTCACCGCGCTCGCGGCCCGCGCGCTGGCCGGCCAGGGCGGGGTGCGGTCGTTCTCCGTCGACTTCGCCGGCTACAGCGAGAACTTCCAGGCCGACGACATGCGCGACACCCCGGACACGCCGTACGTCCACGACGTCGTGCGGCACGTCGGCTCCGATCACACGGACATCGTGCTGGACTCGGCCGACCTCATGGATCCCGCCGTGCGTGCGGCCGTCCTGCGGGCGAGGGACCTCCCGCTCGGCATCGGCGACATGGACACCTCGCTCTACCTGCTCTTCAAGGCGATCAGGGGGCACTCGACGGTGGCGCTGTCGGGGGAGTCGGCCGACGAGGTGTTCGGCGGCTACCGGTGGTTCCACGATCCCGAGGCGGTCAACTCCGGCACCTTCCCGTGGCTCGCCATACAGGGCCAGACGGGCCTGTCCAGCCGGGGCGAGTCCCTGAACGAGGAACTGCTGGGCAAGCTCGACATCCCCGCCTACCGTGCGGACAGCTACCAGCGGGCGCTGGCCGAGGTGCCCCGGGTGCCGGGGGAGACCGGGCTGCAGAAGCGGATGCGGGAGGTCAGCTACCTGCACCTGACCCGGTTCGTGCAGATCCTGCTCGACCGCAAGGACCGCATGAGCATGGCCGTGGGACTGGAGGTCCGGGTGCCGTTCTGCGACCACCGCCTGGTCGAATACGTCTTCAACGCGCCCTGGGCCATGAAGACCTTCGACGGGCACGAGAAGAGCCTGCTGCGCGCGGCGACGGCCGACGTGCTGCCCCGGTCGGTGGTCGAGCGCCGCAAGGTGCCGTACCCCTCGACACAGGACCCGGCGTACGAGCGTGCGCTGCGTGCCGAGGTGACCCGCGTGCTCGCCGGGGACCCGGCCATCGGCTGCCTGGTGGACGCGGGCAAGGTGCGCACGATGCTCGACCAGCCCATGGGCGCGGTCAGCCTGCAGGGCGCCCGGACGTCGCTGGAGGGCATCCTGCAGATGAACGCGTGGCTCGGCGCCTACGACGTGCGTCTCGCCATCTGACCCGCCGCGGCCCGCGCCCCACGGCCCCGGTTCAGGCGTCCTGGGCGGTCACCGTCACGCGGTCGTCGGAGAAGCGGATCGTGAGCTCGTCACCCGGCTTGACGTCCCCGGCCAGGCGGACGACCTCTCCGGAGGGACGCTGCGCGATGGCGTAACCCCGCTCCAGCGTCGCTGCCGGGGAGAGGGCCACGAGCCGGGCCCTGAGATGTTCCAGCGAGTCGGCCGAGCGGTCCAGGGACGCGGAAAGGCAGCGCCTGGACCGCTCGCGCAGCGCGTCGACCTGCTCGGCCCGCCGGTCGAGCTCCCGGACGGGATCGGCGAGCGACGGCCGGGAGCGTACGGAGTCGAGCCAGGAGATCTCGCGCTCGACCCAGCCCCGCAGCACCCGGCGGCCCCGGTCCCTGAGCTGGTGGACGAGCGTGAGCTGCTCGCCCACGTCGGGCACGACCTTCTTGGCCGCGTCCGTGGGGGTCGAGGCGCGCACGTCGGCCACGAGATCGAGCAGCGGACTGTCCTGCTCGTGGCCGATCGCGCTCACCACCGGCGTGCGGCAGGCCGCGACGGCCCGCACCAGCGACTCGTCGGAGAACGGCAGCAGGTCCTCGAGGGAGCCGCCGCCCCGGGCGATGATGATCACATCGACCTCGCGGTCGGCGTCGAGCTTGCGCAGCGCCTCGGTCACCTCGCCCACGGCGTACGACCCCTGGACGGCGACCTGCTCCACCTTGAAACGGACGGCGGGCCAGCGGCGGCGGGAGTTCTCCAGCACGTCACGCTCGGCCGCCGAGTCGCGCCCGCAGATGAGCCCGACGGTGCCCGGCAGGAACGGCAGCCGTCTCTTCCTGTCCACGTTGAACAGGCCCTCGCCCGCCAGCACCTGGCGGAGCCGTTCGAGCCGGGCCAGCAGTTCGCCGATGCCGACCGGACGGATCTCCAGGGCCGTGAACGCGAACGAGCCCTTGTTGACCCAGAAGTCCGGCTTGACGTGCATCACGACGCGCGCGCCGTCGACGGGACGCGGCACGCTCGCCTCGTAGACCGCCCGCGCGCAGGTGATCCGCGCCGAGACGTTGGCCACGGGATCGCGCAGCGTCAGGAAGACGGTGCCGCCCCTGGCGGTCAGCTCGGTGATCTGCCCTTCGACCCAGACGGTGCCCAGCTTGCCGATCCACTGGGCGACCATCTGCAGCACCGACCTGATCGGCAGCGGCGCCTCCGGGGACGTCTTCGCGCTCAAATGCCCTCCTCGCCTGGCCCGGCTCGCACCTGCAGGCTAGCCGTACCTGCCGACAATCCGCATACGGCCGGGCGGAGGACGCCTCACCCACCCGCCCGGCGTACGGCCGGGCGGGCGCGACCCGGATCAGGCCTCGGACTGGAGCTTGGACAGCCGGTTCTGGAACATCCGGACCACTTCGGGGCGGTTCAGGTGCGCCTGCTCGTAGTCCAGCAGCGCGTGCACCTGCTCGGCCGACTTGCCGCGCATCCGCGCCCGCAGCGACGCCACGGAGAGGTTCGCGTAGCCCGGCATCGGCTCCGCCGTCTCGGCGGTCGTCTCGTCCGCCGCCGGCTGTTCCACGGGCTGCTCAGCCGGCTCGGCCGCTGCCGCGGCGGGCTGCTCCGCCGGCGCCTCGGCAGGGCTCTCCGGCGCCTTCGCGGCGGCGGGCTTCCTGCGGGCCCTGGTGGCCTTCGGCGCGGCGGTGGTCGTGGTCTCGGCACCGCTCGTGGCTTCGGTGACCTCGGCGGCCTCGGCGGCTTCGGTCGTGGCCTTGCGGCGCGTGCGCGGCTTCTTGGCCTCGGCGGGAGCGGCCTCTTCCGCGGTCTCCGCGGTTCCAGCGGTTTCGGTCGTCCCGGCGGTTCCGGCGGCGGCCTTGCGGCGGGTGCGCGGCTTCTTGGGTGCGGCGGTCCCGCCCGCTACCTCGGCGACGGCCGGGGGCTCGGCCTCGACGGGTGCGGCGGGCAGGTCGAGCTTCTCCGCCTCGACGGCAGGGGCGGCCTCGGGCTTCGGCTCGGCCGCGGCCTCGACGGCCTCGACGGCCTCGACGGACGGAGTCTCAGCGGCCGGCGCCTCGGCCGTCACCGCCTCGGCCTGCTCCGCCTTCTCGGGCTGCTCCGCCTTCTCGGGCTGCTCAGCCTTCTCGGGCTTCTCGGTCTTGCTCGGGCGGGGGGCGAAGATGACGGGCTCCCGGCGCGCGGGCCGCTCCCCGGCGGCCTGCTCGGCGGCCTCCTCGGTCCGCGGGGCCTCGGCGGTCTCGGGACGTTCGCCGTCCTGCGCCTCGCCACCGGCGAAGCGCTCCTTGACGGTGGCCTTGATCTTGTCGCCGACCAGCAGCGCCTGTCCGACCCCGTTCAGAGCGGTCTGAAGCACTGTCGTTATTGCTCTAAGGACGGACATTTCTGCTCCCGGGGAGATGCGTATCTGGTACACCCAGTCTTGCAAGACCAGGGTCAAGGGGCGGCTCGCGTTCCACATAGCATAGGAACATGGACGTGCAGACCTCAGCGACCCGCCGTGTCCTGGTCGCCAAGCCCCGCGGCTACTGCGCGGGTGTCGACCGTGCGGTGCAAGCGGTCGAGCGGGCGCTGGAGCAGTATGGCGCGCCAATCTACGTTCGCAAGCAGATCGTGCACAACACCCACGTCGTGAAGACGCTGGAGGAGCGCGGCGCCGTCTTCGTGGAGGAGACCGAGGAGGTCCCCGAGGGCGCCATCGTCGTCTTCTCCGCTCACGGTGTCGCGCCCGCCGTGCACGAGGAGGCCGCGAGCCGCCGTCTCCGGACGATCGACGCGACGTGCCCGCTGGTGACCAAGGTGCACAACGAGGCCAAGAGATTCGCGGCCAAGGACTACGACATCCTGCTCATCGGGCACGAGGGGCACGAGGAGGTCGAGGGCACCGCCGGTGAGGCGCCCGAGCACATCCAGCTCGTGGACGGGCTCGACGGCGTCGAGGACGTGTCCGTACGGGACCCGGAGAAGGTGGTCTGGCTCTCCCAGACCACCCTCTCGGTGGACGAGACCACCGAGACGGTCGCCCGGCTGCGGGGGCGGTTCCCCAACCTCATCGACCCGCCGAGCGACGACATCTGCTACGCCACCTCCAACAGGCAGACGGCCGTCAAGCAGATCGCCGCCGAGTCCGACCTGGTCATCGTCGTCGGCTCGGCCAACTCCTCCAACTCCAAGCGGCTCGTCGAGGTCGCCAAGGACTACGGCGCCGCCGCGTCCTACCTCGTCGACGACGCCTCGTTCGTACGGGACGAGTGGCTGGAGGGCGTGCGCACGGTCGGCCTGACCAGTGGCGCCTCCGTCCCGGAGGAACTCGTGCGGGGAGTGCTCGCCAAGCTGGCCGGCCACGGTTTCACCGATGTCGAGGAGGTCGAGTCGGTGCAGGAGAGCATGCGGTTCGCCCTGCCCCACGAACTCCGCAAGGACCTCCGCACGGTCTAGCCCAGGTGCAGCGCTGATCCGGGTTCACTCGTCGGCGGCCCTGCCGTACACGCGGGGCTCGAAGTAGCCCTCCGGCTCCGGGTCGAACGTGCGGACGCGCCCACGGCGCGAACGGAAGCGGGAGGCCGGAGCCGGTGTGGGCGCGGGCGCGCCGCGCATCTCCCTCAGGCTGGCGGGCAGGCCGCGCACCCACGCGATGCCCAGCGCCAGCGCGGACCCGAGGAACAGCCACGGCGCGCCGGACGACAGCGCGGTGAACATCCCGAGCCCGAACGTCTGGAGCATCGAGCCCGAGCTGAGCGCCCGCACGAGTTCCACCAGCAGCGCCGCGACGAAGAAGACCAGCGGAGGCGTCACCACCAGCGGCAGCAGGTCCCGGGGACGCACCAGCAGGACCGCCGCGAGACAACCGGCCACGAACGCGGGCCCGGGCAGCAACGGCATGCCCACCAGAGTGATCACGAAGAGCATGACGATCGCCCCCCGAGCGGTCAGCCGCAGCCCCGCTCGACCGGTGCCTGTCATCGGGCCCCCCTTACGACAAGTCTCGCGTCAATTTACCGTTCTGACGATGCGGGGGAGGGGGGCTTACCCGCTCTTCACCTTCGAGTTCGGGGATGGCGACCGGCCGGGGGACCTCCTCCACCGCCGACGGGGCGTCGAGCGGGTAGTCCACCAGACCGAGGTCGTTCATCCTCCGCGCGCTGACCAGGACCCTGCTCTCCAGCGAGCCGACCGTCTGGTTGTACGCGGTGACCGCTCTCGTGAGCGCCTTGCCCAGAGCGTCCACGTGCCGTCCGAGGCCGCCGAGCCGCTCGTACAGTTCCTTGCCCAGATCGAAGACGGCCTTGGCGTTCTCGCTGACCGCGGTCTGCTGCCAGGCGTACTGTGCGGTGCGGAGCATCGTGACGAGCGTCGTGGGAGTGGCGATGTGGACGCGCCTGCGCATCGCGTACTCCAGCAGTCCCGGGTCGCGCTCCAGCGCGGGCGCGAGGAACGCCTCGCCGGGAATGAACAGGACCACGAACTCGGGCGACGGATTGAACGCCTGCCAGTAGGACTTGGCGGCTAACCGGTCCACGTGCTCGCGCACGTGCCGCGCGTGGGCGTCCAGCCGGGCCGAGGCGAAGTCGGGATCGGCGGCCTCGGCGGCCTCCAGGTAGGCCGCGAGTGAGACCTTCGCGTCCACGATAACGTTCTTGCCGCCACTGAGCCGTACGACCATGTCGGGCCGGACCACGCCGTCGCGGGTGACGGCGCTCACCTGCTCGTCGAAGTCGCAGAAGCGGGCCATCCCGGCGATCTCCGCCACCCGGCGCAGCTGCAGCTCACCCCACCGTCCCCGGGCCTCCGGCCGCTGGAGCGCCCGCACCAGCGCGTCCGTCTGGGCCTTGAGCCGATCGGAGCTCTCCCGTACGAACTCCATCTGCTTGCTCAGCTCGGCGCGGGCGGCGCGGGCGCCCGACTCGCTCTCCCTGAGCTGGCTCTCCACCTTGGAGAGCGTCTCCCGCAGCGGCGCGACCAGGTTCTCGACCGCCTGCCTGCGCTGGTCGAGGTCCCCGGCCGCCTCGGCCCTCGTGGTGTTCAGCCGGTTCTCGGCGAGTTCGAGGAAACGCAGGTTGGCCACGTCGAGGGCGTGTGCGGAGATGGCCTGGAACCGCTCGGTGAGCTGGTTCTCCATGTAGGCCACCTTGTCCTCGGCCGCCCGCGTCCGCGCCTCGGCCTCGGCCACCCTGGCGGCCTCCTGGGCGGTACGGCCCGCCGTCCGCATCCCGGCCAGGGCCGCTCCGACCACGACGCCGATCACCAGTCCCAGTGCGAGAGCCACGACATCCACGGTCTGGATGATTTCAGGCATTGGCGTGCCAAACAGGGAGGCGCGCCTGGGAGCGGGCCGAGGCCGTCGATGTCCGGCGCACCCTCAGAGGCCCCTAAACTCGTGGTACGTGAGCCTGAGCATCGGCATCGTCGGCCTGCCCAACGTCGGCAAGTCCACGCTTTTCAACGCCCTGACCAAGAGCGGGAACGCCCTGGCGGCCAACTACCCGTTCGCCACGATCGAGCCGAACGTGGGCATCGTCGGCGTGCCGGACTCCCGTCTGGACAAGCTGGCGGAGATCTACAGCTCCGTGCGCGTCCTCCCGGCCAAGGTCGAGTTCGTCGACATCGCGGGCCTGGTGAAGGGCGCGTCGGAAGGCCAGGGCAGGGGCAACCAGTTCCTCGCCAACATCCGCGAGACCGACGCGATCTGCCAGGTCATCCGGGTCTTCTCCGACCCCGACGTCACCCACGTCGACGGCGAGGTGGCGCCGGAGCGCGACATCGAGACGATCAACACCGAGCTGATCCTCGCCGACCTGCAGACGATCGAGAAGGCGCTGCCCCGCCTGCAGAAGGAGGCGCGCACCAACAAGGACCGCAAGGTCCTGCTGGAGGCCGCCGAGGCCGCCGCGAAGCTGCTCGACACCGGCACGACCCTGTACGCCGGGGGCAAGGCGGCCGGGATCGACCTCGCCGACCTGCGTGAGCTGCACCTCCTCACGGCCAAGCCGTTCCTGTACGTCTTCAACCTCGACGCCGACGAGCTGACCGACGCCGACCTGCGGGCCAAGCTCTCGGCGCTCGTGGCGCCGGCGGAGGCCGTGTTCCTCGACGCCAAGATCGAGTCTGAGCTGGTGGAGCTGCCCGACGACGAGGCGCTGGAGCTGCTGCAGTCCGTCGGCCAGGAGGAGTCGGGCCTCGCCCAGCTCGCCCGGGTCGGCTTCGAGACGCTGGGCCTGCAGACGTACCTGACGGCCGGGCCCAAGGAGGCCCGGGCCTGGACGATCCGCAAGGGCGCGACCGCCCCCGAGGCCGCCGGGGTCATCCACACCGACTTCCAGCGCGGTTTCATCAAGGCCGAGGTCATCTCGTTCGACGACCTGGTGGAGGCGGGTTCGATGACCGCGGCCAGGGCGGCGGGCAAGGCCCGCATCGAGGGCAAGGACTACGTGATGCGCGACGGCGACGTCGTGGAGTTCCGCTTCAACGTCTGAACCGGCCCTGTCCGCCCTGCTCATGCCTCCGGAGCCTCGTTTTGGGGCACATCTGGGGCACACGACCAGGCGTCATCTACCGCTCGGCGAGTCCGTTCCTCGGAGTCCGGCATCAGGTGACCATAGGTCGAGAGAACGAGGTTGGCGTTCTCGTGCCCCAGACGTTCGGCCACGACGATGACCGATTCACCCTGCATCAGCAACACGGATGCATAGTGATGGCGCAGGTCGTGAGACGTGGTGCCCTCGGGCAGCCCGGCAGCGGCAACCGCCTTCTTGAAGATCAGGGTGCCGTAGTAGTCATGCCGATACGGCGTGCCGAATCGGGTGGTGAACAGAGTCCCGTCCTCAGCAGGCGGCCAGTCCTGCATGTGTTTCTCGATTGCTTCAGCGACGACACGGGGGAGCGGTACGGAACGACGGGACCGGCGGGTCTTGGGCTCGGTCCTGACCTTGGACTGTGGAGCGAACTGCCACTCCACACGGACGGTCCGCGCCGCCAGGTCGACGTCTTGCACCCGCAAGGCCAGCAATTCCCCGAGCCTCAAACCGAGTCCGGCCTGAATGATGACCATCGCGCGGTTTCTTCTCGGCATAGCGTCGGCCAGCGCCCGCACCTGGTCCACGGTCAACGGGACGATCCGTTCCCGATGTGCGGCCGGCAACGTCAGCCGGACGACGGGCGAGCGACCGACCAGACGATCCAGTACCGCCGCCGCGTAGATCGAGCGCAGCAGCCCGACGAGGTTGCGCAAGGTGGTTGGGGCGAGCACCTTGGCACGGTCGGCCGCCCACGCCTGCACCTCGGAGGGCACCACGGCAGCGAGACGGCGACTACCGAGGGGAGTGCCAGCGATGTGGGTCTCGATCAGACTGACCACCCGGCGGGCTGTTGTCGGGCGGTGTGCGCGACCGGCGACCCAGATCCGGGAGTACTCGATCACCGTCGTCTTGTCTGACGGATCAACGTACTGACCCCGAAGGATGTCGGCCTCAACCTGAGCCAGGAACCGGTCGGCATCGATCTTTCGCGAGAACGAACGCTTACGCTGGCGTCGTGCGTCGTCACGCCATCGGGCCAGGTAAGTGACCTTGCCGTCACGAACCCGTTTCTCCACGCTGCCCATCTCACGCCACCTGCTTAGCGAGCCAGGCGCGAACGGCAGCCGGGTCGTAACGCAGGTGTCGGCCTACCTTGAAGGCCGGAGGCCCAGTGCGACGGTAGCGCCATTGATACAGGGTGCCGACCGGGACACCGAGGAAGTATGAGACCTCCTCCACTCCCCACGTTCGGCTGTTGTCGAGATCCACGAGCACACTCCTTCGGTCAGGCGGCGACGAGTTCGGTGTCTTCGGTAGCGAGCTGGTGGGCGAGTTCTTCGCGGCCGATGGCGCGTCGTTGGCGGGCTTGGTCGGCGGCGGTGTTGGCGAGGAGGGCGTCTCCGGTGGTTTTCCAGCCGGATCCGGCGTAGGAGAGGTCGCCGATGATGAGCGTCGTTTCGTCGTCAAGGTCGGCTTGACGGTCGAATGCGTCTGCGGCGTATTCGTGGCTGGTGTCTTGGGCGCGGCGGTAGCGGACGCGGGCGGCGCGTAGGGCGGCGAAGGTGGTGGAGTAGCGGCGGGCTTTGGTGAAGAAGTGGCCGCCGAAGCCGAGCATGTGGGCCCAGCGGCGCAGGCCGTCGAATCCGGGGTGGTCGGGGTGGCCGAGGTCCCAGCAGGCGGCGATGAGCCGTTGGGTGTGGGTGCCGTTGCGGTCGGCGTGCTGGTCGATGGTGGCCTCGTCGAGGCGGCGGGAGGCGTGGCCGGTGACCTCGGTGCCTTTGGTGGCGTACTTGGCCAGGTAGGCGGCGACCATGGCGTCGGTGACGGGGTTGTCTCCCCGGAGGGTGAGCGGGCGTATGTCGAGCTGGTCGCCCCAGGCGATGGGCCAGCCGGTGGGGCGTTCGTCGTGGGCGGGGGTGGTGTAGGCGATGGTGGTGGCGGCGTGCTGGACGGCGTCGGCCAGGTCGTCGATGGTGAGCCCGTCCGGCGGGGGGATGACGGCGGTGGGGTCGTCGGGGTCGAACCCGTCGAGGCGGAGCAGGACGTGGAAGTGAACGGCTCCGCGTCGCTGATATTCGGCGGCTTTGCCGTGGGCGATGCGAACCCTGGGAAGGCCGCGGCGACGGGTGAGCTGGTTGAGGTGCCGTTCCATCGCCTGTTTGGTGCGGCGCCAGAGTTCTCCGGCCTGGTTGTTCCATACGACGTGGTGGTCGTGGTCGTAGCAGTCCAGGCACAGCGGTTGGCCGATCCGCTCGTCGGCAGGCTCGTGGCGGGCGAAGCAGGCTTGCGGGACGCCGTGGGGGCAGGTCTCGATGGTGCGGCGGGCGTGGCAGGGTTCTGGCCGGCAGGTGCAGCGGGCGGTGTCGGCGCAGGTGTGGGTGCGGACGTGCCGGGTGTGGACGGGGCCGAAGGTGGGGGCGGTGAAGGTGGCGAAGACGGCCGGGTGGGTCGAGACCGACTCGTCGACGCCTTTGCCACCAACGAGGCCGGAACGGACGAGCTGGTAGGCGTCGCGGCGGTAGGTCTCGGCGCAGGAGGGGCAGACGGTGGCGCGGCGGTTTCCGCAGGCTTTGTAGATGACGCCGTCGGGTAGGGCCGAGGTGGGCAGCGTGCTCAGCAGTTGCCCGGTGTGGGGGTCGACGGTGAGGACCTGGCCGTGAAGGCGGACGGGGGCTGAGCATCCGGCGGCGGACCAGATGTGATCGAGCCAGGCGAAGTAGCCGTCTCCGGCGCGGGTGATGGCGCTGTCGCGGGCGAAGAACGGGGCAGCGCCGGGCGTGGGGTCGGTTTCGACCTTCGCCCCCGTGCCCGGGAAGGTGAGCTGGTGCCCAGTCTTCCCGGGGACGAGAGCCAGCGTCGAAGGTGCCGACGAGCTGGAGGTCATGGGCGGCCCCCGTCATGGGTGCCGTCGAGGTGGTTCAGCAGGGCGGCGGCGACGTCGGTGCCGATGCCGAGGTGTTCGGCGAGTCCTGCTGGGGTGATGGGGTGCTCACTGCGCTGCTGGTGAGCGAAGACGGCCATGCGTGCGCCCTGAATCAGTTCCTCGGGCAGGGCGGCCGGGGGGTCGAGTGCGGGAGTCTCCTCACAGGGGACTTCCGCTGTGACGGTGATGGTGTCCGCGAGCTGCTCGTCGCGGACGTCGAGGATGTCGTCAGTGCTGGGGTGGGTGGAGGTTCCCGAGGACAGAACGAGTTTGGTGAGGGCGAGGAAGGCCAGCGCCGGTATGACGTTGAGCAGCCATCCGCTCGGGCTGTGAGTGGCGACCGCGAGTTGCGCGGAGACCGACAGCGCGGCGGCGGCGACCAGGACGGCCATCGGGTAGGCGACGGAGGCTCCCACGCGCTTACGTCGGCGGATCTCCAGTCCGGCGGCGGTGGGGGTGAGTTCGGAGATGATGGCGTTGGTCCAGCCGAACCAGTCCCCGGTTCCGGCGGGGACGTGGTGCATGGTCCAGTCGTGGACGTGAGTGAAGGAGACCGCTCCGGCCATCCCGCCGATGACGAGCAGGATGCCGATCTGAACGGCGGATTCGATGCGTTCGGTCCTGGCCATCAGGCGGCTGCTTTCTCGTCAGGGGTCTGGCAGTCCAGGCAGGCCGGCCACCGCTTGCGGAGGCAGTAGCCGAGGTCACGCAGGCAGCGCGGGCAGGTGCGGCGGGCTTTCATCGCCCGCTCCAGGGCGGCCAGTTGCGCGGCCGTGGGGATGCGCTTGGGCTTGGCCTGATCGACCTTGTAGAGGTAGGCGACGCGCTTGCCCCGTCGCCAGAGGATCTGCGCTTGGACGTCTTGGCCGCCGGGGCGCAGGCCAAGGGCGGCGAGTTGACGCCGGGTAGCCAGGCCCGAAGGGGCCATCCGGTAGGGGTAGGTGGGGATGCCGAATTCGGCCCCGGTGGGGTCCCAGTAGAGGCGGCTCATCGGGGCTCACCGCCCCAGCGCTGTTGAGCGGCCTGCCGGGTGACGTTCAAGGGGCGGGCGATGTCGGCCCAGGAGTAGCCCTGTGAGCGCAGGCCAGTGACGGCGTGAGCGATGGCGGTATCGAGTTCGGCGACGAGAGCGACGGCGTCGGCGAGTGCTTCGACATCGCCCGTGGCGATACGGCGGCCGTAGGCCCGGATGACGCGCCGGGCGAAGGCGGCGTACTCGTCGTTCTCGACGACCCGCCGTGGAGGTTCGGGCGTCAAGGTGGGCTTGTCGGTGGAAGCTGCTTCCGGCATGGCGGAAGGCCCGGTGCAGGTACGCTGCATGAATCCACGTCCTTCGCTTGAGGGTGGAGAAGTGGAGGCAGGGGCCGGGAAACTGTGAGAGGTGGAACCGGCCCCTGTTGCTTGTTCAGGCGCTGCGCGTGGCGATGGTGATGAGCAGCGCGGCGATGCGCTCGACGCATGGTGGGCAGTAGGTGCGCACCCACGGTTGCGGGTGGCTAGGGATGAGCCAGTCCCGGATATCGGCGATGCTGCGGCGGCAGTGGCAGCGGTCGCATTCGAAGACCCACCGCCGTAGGTCCGGGGTGCCGTTGAGGCGATACCGTTTGTGGATCACCGCAGGTGTCCTTCCATGTCGTGACCAGCCCGCCGGAAATCAGGCGGCGAGTCGGCGGGTGGGCGAGGGCGAGCCGTTGCGGCCGGTGCGGCGGATCGCGACGGCGTAGTCAGCGATGTGGGCGATGTCGCTGTCGGTGAGATAGGCGACCTTGATCTTTCGGGGGGTGCCGCCTTCGGCGATGAGGTAGCAGACGCCCTGGCTGGTGGGGGCGATGTCGGTAGCCGTGTAGCCGGACCCGGACCAGCCGTCGCCGAGGATGATGTCGCTGGACCCCGAAGAGGTGCAGCGGAACGCGGCCCGGTAGCCGAACAGGTCCCGCATGGACTTGGGGATGATGTCGACACTGGGCCGCTGGGTGGCCGCGACGACGACGATTCCGGCGGCTCGGCCGCGGGCGACCAGGTCGCGGAGGAGGGAGATGAATTCGCGCTGCTGGCGCTCATCGCCCACGGTGGCCGAGAAGTAGGCGATCTCGTCGATGATGACGACGATGACGTTGACGTCGTCGTAGTGCTCGATTTTGCGTCGGCGGCGGGCTGACAACCAGGTGTAGCGGTTGTTCATCACCTGCTGGAGACGGCGCAGGGTGATGATGGCCTCGTCGATGTCGGGGCCGACGAACTTGTCGGCGGCCGGGGCGAGCATGCCGAGCTCGACCTGTTTGCCGTCAAGGAGGACCAGGCGGGTGCGGTCGCACAGGGCGGCGTGGCAGCCGATGCACTGGACCAGGCCGGACTTTCCGCCGCCCGGTTCGCCGGCGGCGAGGATGTTGCGGTAGATGAGCGGCAGGTAGACCGGCTGGCGCATCTCGTCGATCCCGATGAAGATCGGGTCATACATCGACAGCATCGGCCCTATCGGCACCCCCTCGTCGGGGGTGTTGTCGGTGGTCATGGTGGTGTCCCTCCATCGGGCAGGGAGGTGGGACGACCGGCACGAGGCGCGGCCGTCCCGAGGGTGGAAGTGATGGAGTGCGGCGCGAACGGACTGCGTCAGTCGATGTAGTCGCTGATGTCTTCCGCGCCGTGGGCGGCCGGGACCGTGACGGCATCCCGGGCGGGGCCGGGCTTCTTTCCGCTGTCGGGTCGACCGTTCTTGGTGGTGTTCTTCGTGTCGAGGACGACCGCGTCGGTGACGTCGTCCAGGTCCAGCCCACCGGCCCCGGTGTCGAGGACCAGCGTTGACGGCTGGATCAGCGTGTCGTCCGCTGTGGTGATCTCATCGGTGAGGGGAGAGACGACGCGCCCGGTAAGGGCGTCGCGCCGGCTGATATCGATCCGCACGAGAGCGGAGTTGGACTGCGAGGCCCGCTCGACGGTGACCTTGTCGGCCCAGCAGGCGGAGGCGATCTGCTCCAGGCGGCCTTCCAGGTCCGACATGGCAAGGCCGGGACGGAGCCACAGCCACACCGATTCGCCGACCAACGTGGGGCGAGCCCACAAGATGAACGGCAGCGAGGCGCGGTTGTTGCCGATGATGAATTCGGCGAAGCAGGTCCGAAGGCGGTGCCGGGAGATGAAGCACCAGGCCGTCTTCATGAACAGGTAGCGGACCTTGGGGAAGGCGAACGGGACCGCGAGCGCGGCGATGACCGCCAGGCGCACGGGCAAGGTGGTGTGCTGGGCCAGGAGCACGAAACCGGCCACCAGCTCGAACGCGGCGAGGATTTCCGGCAGCCACCAGACGATGACCCGCAGCACGGGCCAGATGGCGATCACGGCGGCGATCGGCAGGGCAACACCTGCGCCGATGGCACCACCGAGGATGAGGGCGAGGATGGGGTGCCACTTGTCGGCCAGGACGGTCGCGGCCAGCAGGCCGACCACGATGGCCACCACCCAGAAGGCGATTTTGGCGTTACGGGTGTAGGACCGGGAGACGTGGTCCTCAATCACGGTGACGGTGCCGCGGCGGCCGGAGCCTCGCCGGGACATGGAACGGCCACTACTCTTGGCCATGAGTCGACTTCCTTTGCCATGAGGGATGTCGGTTGGAGATGAGTGCGGCGGGGCCGGATCTGGGGAGATTGGCGGCCCCGCACGCAGACCACACGAAGTCAGCGATGACTAGTTGTGGTTGTGGTTGATCGGGCTGGAGCTGACCGCCCCGCAGGTGCACGAATACATCGGCTTGCCCGCCGGGATGTCGTTGGCACCGTTGGGCCACATCTTCGAGCGGTCCTCTGTCGGCACGTCGTTTCGTGGCATGCTGGAAACTCCTCTGTTGAGGACCGGGCACGTCCTTCTCTTGGTCGGGTAGGCGTGCCCGGGAACCTTTTGTGATCGTTCGGCAGCTTCGGAGTGATCTCCGGTGTGCCGAGTCAGGCCGTTGGCCGGAAGTGATGCTCGGAGATGTCTCCGGGTGGCATCACGCTGGGGACACGTCAGGCGAACTTTGAGCGTCTGAAGCCGGGGTCAGGCGGACTTGACCGCCGGAGAAGCCGCCTTGATCTCCACCGCGCGAAACGCCACGCCGCTGCGACCGTTGGTCGACCACGGCAGGGCCTCCAGCTTGGACAGGGTGACGAGCTGTCCCACCTTCACCTCGGGCCGGACACCGGCCGTAGTGACGGAAAGGACCTCGCCGCCGTCCTCGTCCAGGACGAACACCTGCGTCGACCACATCGGCCGGCCGGTCTCGCGCTCGGTCTTCTGGCGACCGTTCTGGTCGGTCTTCTCGACCGCTTCCTTCGACACCGTCACCTGCTTGTTGCTCGTGTCCACGTAGAGCTTCATCGAGCTCTTCCCTTCGGTTGAGGACCATGCCGCCCTTCTTGGGCGGCCCACTTGGTACCTACCAAGGACACCACGGTGGCGGGGGGCTGTCAAGCTTGGTCCGTACCAAGCCTGTAGAGTGCTCTACGAGACGCAGGAACAGCACGTCTCGCGAGCGGAGATTTCAGTGACAGACAGCGCAAGTCAGAGCATCGAACCCACCTCGACCGAGCCAAGACATGTAACTCTGGCTAACACCCTTCGAGACGCAATCGTCCGAGGAGACTTCTCTCCAGGTGAAAGGTTGCCCGCCGAGCGTGAATTGGCGGAGCGTTTCAATGCTTCAAGAACTACGGTCCGCCTGGCACTATCTGCCCTAAAGTCGCAAGGCCTAATCGGCTCCGGGCAAGGTCAAGGCACTTATGTGCGCAAGCGCCGACCCATACGTGTCATGGCAATGGCGCAGGACAGTCGCGCTCGGCGCGCCGAGAACCATGCCGCCACATTCAACGCCGAAATAGCTAGACAGGGAAGAATAGGCCGTCAAGAGATCGTCAGCGTCGGCCCCGTGCCAGCTACCGAAGAAACTTCAAGGTGGCTCGCCGTACCGGAAGGAACAGACCTTCTCGCCAGGCGGCGCGTGATGCTGGTAGACGAAGAGCCCTATCAACTTGGGGACAGCTACTATCTGCATGAGCTAGTTCGCGACACGGCAATCGCTCAGGCGGCTCCCGTCGAGGAAGGCGTATTGGCTGTCCTTGAGAGAGTGAACGGAAAACCTATTTCGTACTTCATTGACGAAATTAGTTTCCGAATGCCGACACCCGAGGAGGCGGTGACCCTGCGACTTGACCAAGGAGTATGCGTCGTTCGTGTAGTACGCATCGCATACGACACGGACGGACGCCCGATTGAGGCGTTCGACCAGCTACTCGCAGGTGACAAACACGTCCTCGTTTATGAGGTGCCAGCTGAATGAGGCATTCCCCGATGTCGGTCGAGCCAACGCGCCTGTCCGGCCACATCATCGACCTAGAACCGCTTAGTTGGAATCACTTAGACGATCTGACAATCGCCGCTAAGTATGACGACGTGTGGACATACTTGGATGAGCCAACCCCGCAAACAGAAGAACCTGTAGCAGCCCTCATAAGCGAGGCTATAAGCGAGCAAGAACAAGGATTGCGCTTACCCTTCGCGATTATTGCGCGCGAGACCAAAAAGGCAATCGGAAGTATCAGCTATATCGACATTCAGCGTAAGCACTATGCTGTTGAATTAGGGTGGGCCTGGGTTACCCCGAGCCATTGGCGCACTGGTGCTGCCCGCGAAGCCGCCTATCTTCTGATTGAGCATGCATTCGAGGTTTTGGGTGCAATTCGCGTTGCTTTCAAAACTGACAGTCGCAACATACGATCACAGCGCGCGATCTCTGGGCTCGGCGCAACCAAGGAGGGCGTCTTCCGTAATCATCGGATCCTCCGGGACGGCCACATTCGACACTCGGTGTACTACAGCATCATCCGCGAAGAGTGGCCTTCCGTCCGACAGGCCGTGAGGTCGCGGCAGTCCGCGTACACAGCTACTCAGGACGCTCACTGACTCAGGCACAGGTTCGAGCCCTGTGAGAACTTTCTGTACGTCTTCAAGGCGGCCCGAAGCCGGGCCGCACGCGCCGCCGTCACGGCAACGCCGCCGCCTCCCGCTGGCGCTCCCGGCGGCCGGCTAAGAGCACGCCGGACGGCTGGCGCGGACGAGTCGAGACGGGCCGCCGCGCGACAGTACAGGTCAGTCACAGGGCGGCGGGCCGGGCTGGAACAGCCGCCAGTGCCGCGCCGCGCATGGTGGCGCCTCCGGCGGGGGGCGCTCCGACTCCGGGATGGCCCTCGAATACAGGTGCGGGTTGTGGGGTGGCTGATGTGGGAGCCATCCCGCCCACCATCGACCCCAGGCAAGCCCAGCAGCCCGCCTCCTCCGCCGCAAGCCCGGCTGTGACCGTTGGCGTCCAATGGCCGTGGAAGGTGCACAGGCGAAGGGACACGTCAAGCCGGGCTTGCACCTCCGTCACCGGCCCGCTGCCGCTCCGCGGTGGGGTCGACGGCAGACGGGATGGACAGGGTGAGCGGCGCGTTTTCTGTACCGGCACCCTAGCCGGACTCAGGGATATTCAGCCTGGCGCGCGACTTGAAGCGAGTGGGGATGGAGGCCGGCTGGTCCTCGGAAGCTCTGAGCCGCAGCGGGAAACCACATGGGGACCACACGTCATGCACGCTCGCTATTTCCCTATCAGCCAGGATGTTCCCTTGCAGATCTGCGGGCCATAGGTATAGGTCTTTCCAGTCTCGCTCGTCGCGATCAGGATCGCGTCCGGCTCCGGATTGGTGCAATCGCTGTCCGCGACGCCGTAGGGATATCCTTCCCCAGGATCAAGGGTCAGGAAAGACCCACCGTTCGATTTCCACCCCACCGTGACGGTTTCCTGACTGTAGTTGATGATATGAAACATCGCCTCGGCGCGAGGTTGACAGGCACTCGAGGCCAGAGCGCTGACGATCACCAGCCCAATGCTCAGCGCTCGAACTCTGGAGGTCACACAGACTCCACTCGTATTTCGAATCATCATTCACCCGCTCCGCGTCCGCCATATCTCTGGCCCTCCCAGCGTACGGTGGAAATGCCGATCTCAAGAGACGGCCCTGGTGACGCTGTTGGGGATGCGAAAAGGCTACGCCCGGAGGGCAAGGGCGTCGGTAAGAGCGGATCCGCGCGATGAGTACGGGTAGCGCCCTTCGTCCAAGACCGTAAGACGCCGAAAGTGGATCAGTGACGTTGAGAACCGTATTGCCTCGTCAGAGCACTACTCGGCGCTATAGGCGCAGGTCACGTAGTGGCAGTAGAGAGTTCGAGCTCTACTCGCACGTGTGATCTGAACGTGGCCCCACGGCTGCGCCTCGGTCTGATGCTGGGGCACGTAGGGGGCACAAGACACCGTGAAACGTCGGCAGCCAACGACCACCGACGCGAGCCCAGAAGACCGCCCGACCAGCGCAGCAAGCATCCCGACCCAGGTCGGCAGGATGGCGATCAGAGTTCCGCTTCAACGTCTGACCCGACGCGAAGCCGCTCAGGCGGGCGGCGGGAGCGGCCGGCCGGGTCCGCGCCGCGGGCTGCGGCGCGGACCCGGCCTGCCGGTGTCACCGCCGGCTCAGCTGCGCGACCACTTCTGGTTCGCGCCGCCGTTGCACGTCCAGATCACCAGCTGCGTGCCGTTGGCGGTGCCGGCGCCGTAGGCGTCCAGGCACTTGTTCGAGCCGACCCCGACGATCGAGCCGTCGGAGTTGAGCGTCCACTGCTGGTTGGCGCCGCCGTTGCAGTCGTAGATGTCGACCCGGGTCCCGTCCGCCGTGCCCTGTCCGTAGGCGTCCAGGCACTTGGTGCCGTAGACCATCAGCTGCTTGGACGGCGTGAGGGTCCAGGTCTGGTTGGCGCCGCTGTTGCAGTCCCAGAGCGCGACCTGGGTGCCGTTGGTCTGGGACGAGTTGGGGACGTCGACGCAGCGGCCGGAGGCCTGGCCCCTGAGGGGGCCGACGCTGGTGTCGCCGTTTCCGCCGCTGGTCGCGGTGACGGAGAGGTTGTCGAACATGTCGGTCTGGTATCCGACCACTCCGAGCCCGACCTGTCCGGTGAAGTAGGAGTTGTCCGTCACCGAGCCGAGCGCGGCGCCGTCGAGGGTGGCGCTGATCTGGTTGCCCGAGAAGCTGAGCGAGACCGTGTGCCAGGTGTTGGTCCCGAGCGAGCCTCGGGAGCCCGAGGTGAGGGTGCTCACCGTGCCGGACGTGGTGCTCTTGGCGATGGACCAGGCTCCGGAGCTGTTCAGCCGCAACTGGTAGGCCGCCTGGTGGCTCTGCGGGCGCTGCTGCGTGTTCGCCCGCCCGAGCAGCGTGATGGTGCCGGCCTGCTGGAAGTCGACGTCCACGCTGACCTTGTAGTTGCTCCAGGACGGATCGCCGACCAGGCCGAAGGCGTCGCTGTCGTCCTGCCATTCGATCGGGCGCTGGGGGGTCACCTGCTGCAGGCACTGACCGGCGCGGCCGGCGGCGCAGGGCCGGACCTCGAAGGATCCCTGCATGTCGGAGAAGTACTTGGCCTCGGTGCGGGAGGCGTAGGCGTCGAAGTCGTCGGAGTACGGCAGAGCCAGCGGCGCGCTCGCCGGGCCGGCCTCCGTGCCCTTGCCCTGGCCGGTGGTCGTGGTCACCGAGTAGATCCGGTTGGGCTGCATGGTGAGCGAGTAGGAGCCGTTGCTGGGGGTGATGTCCGGCTGCCTGACGAACCAGTCGGCGGGGTTGTTGGAGCCGAGGTTGGTGGACCACACGTGCACGGTCCCGGTGCTCAGCCCACCTGTCACGTTGACGTTCACGGTCTGCGTGGTCGTCGACGTGGTGGTCTCGTAGATGGTCGAGTAGTCGGTGTTGTTCGTGGACTTCAGGGAGATGTAGCTGCCGTTGCTCCGGTTCCCGCCGAGGTATCCGCTCGCGGAGCCGGTGAGGAAGCGCCAGCCCGGCTGGGTGAACTGGGCGACCTGGGCGTTCGCCCACAGGCTGCGGCCCAGCTGATAGGAGCCCGACCACGGTGAGTTGGCGACCGCCAGGGCGGTGGTGTTGAAGGGCAGGTTCGGGTAGAGCGCGGCCACCAGCGGCCAGTTGACGAAGCCCGTCATCTGGCCGTCGAGGTATCCGCGGGTGATGCTGCGGATGTAGGGGGCCGAGCCGCTGATGTAGTCCTGCGATCCGAACTCGCTGTTCCAGATCGGCTTGCCGGTGGCCACGGCGTTCGCGCTGGACGGACACGAGGTGGCGTCGCCCAGGTAGCCGCACAGGTAGTGCGCCCCGACCACGCCGACCGCGGCCTTGAACGCGGGGTCGCTCTGCATGTCGTCCGCGGTGGACAGGCCGAAGCTGTCGTCGCCGACGATCTGTACGCTGCCGTAGCCGTTGGAGTCGAGGGCCGACCGGAGGCTCTCGTACCAGCTCTTGTTGTGCCCGCGCTCGTTCCACCCGCCGATGTAGTTGATCGTCAGGCCGTGCTGCTTGGCGCAGTTGAGCCAGGAGATGTCGTAGTTGATCATGTCCTGGGACCAGAAGTTCCCGCCGCCGATCCAGCCCGGCGCGGTCCACGGCAGCGCGATCAGCTTGATGTTCGGGTTGCGCGCCACCGCCTGCTCGCCCAGCCAGAACTCGTAGCCGACGTTGCAGTTGATGTCACCGCGGGTGTGCTCGATGCTGGGCTCGGAGCCGTCGGTGGAGTTGGCGTCACCGCCGATCTCCAGTTTCAGCAACTGCACCGCCGCGCCGTACCCGGGCTTGAACAGGTAGTCCAGGATCTGTGAGCGCTGCGTGTCCGGGTAGTCGATGAGCAGCCGGGAGTTGCCGCCGCCGCCGCTGATCGCCCCCACCCCGTCGAACGTGCGTCCCGTCGAGCCGCCGTTCACCGTGATGGTCGTCGTGGCCGCCTGGGCCGCCGGCGCGGTCATCACCACGGCGCCGGCGCCGGTCACGGCCGCTGCGATCGTCGCCATCATGATGCGGACCCATTTCCTGTCGCCGACTGGTCGACGTTTGCGCATGCCGGACCTCCGGGGCCGTCCGTTGGGGGATGAGTGACGGGCGGTTCACCGGCCCTGCTGGGTCCAGAGCGGTTGGCCCCAGCACGCTCGCCTCGATACCGTCGGTCACGCTTTCTGTTGGAAGCCGTTTGAAAATGTCAAAGCGGTTGGGACGTGTCAAGGCATGGTCAGGTTGGAAAGGTGGCGTGTGAACATGGTTGAACTGGCATGCAGCAGAAACGTGCATGTCGACCGTCGCCTGCCATGAATGTTTCAGGCGTACGCGTACGTTCGGTTGCGCTTGGTTATGGCAGAGATTGTTGGAACGCGAGCCATCGAGGTTTCTGCTTACGACCGGCGGACGGCTTCGAGGGTGTGGAGGAGGACAGCCTGTGCGCGTGCGGCGGCGCGGCGAGAGCGGTGGCCGTGTCTCCAGCGGGCCGGACTTCGACCGCGCGCGGCAGCCGCGATCAACGACGTCAGGCCAGAAGGCCGCTCAGCCGGCGTTCTCAGACGAGGTCGCGGTAGTAGTAGAACATCGGCTCGGTCGCCCCGGGCTCGCTGTTGGCGAAGCCGTGCGCCTCGTAGAAGCGGCGGGTGTCGGTGTCCTCACCGTCGACGTTGATCTCGAGCGTCTCCGCGCCGCGTTCCCGCGCGACGCGGCACGCCTCTTCCAGCAGGAAGTGGCCGAACCGCTGTCCGCGCGTGCCGGGCCGCACGTACAGCTCGTCCAGGAGCGCGGCCGGACCCTCCTGCCAGACGTTGGGCCGGAAGGACAACACCGCGACGCCGACGGCCGGTTCGCCGGTGAGAAGGGCGACGAGGTGGTCCCCGGCGATCATTCGGCGGAGGCGCGCCGTGAGCACCTCCCTTCCCGGTGACGGCGTGTCGAACTCCCGGTTGAAGGCGTCCAGCAACTCGGCGACGACAGCGGAGTCGGCCGCCGTCGCCCGCCGTACCAGGTGCTCTCGCGGAGGTGTGGCCACCTCCGCAACCTTCCTGCCCGGCCCGGCGGACCGCAAGATATTTTCGAGCATCCGCGGAAGAGGTGGGTGACCATTCCCGGCCCGATCGCGTCTGGTCTGTTGTGACAGACACGAAGACGCGGGGGGCATCATCATCGAGGAGCTGTACCGCGAGCACTGGGCGCTCGTGTGCGGGTTCCTGTTACGCCGCACCCGCGATCCCCACCTCGCCGAGGACCTCGCCCAGGAGACGTTCGTCAAGGCGACCAGGGCGCTGCTCGGCTGGCGCGGCGGGAACCCGGCCGCGTGGCTTCTCGCCATCGCCCGCAACGTCCTGGTCGACCACCTCCGGCGCCACCGCCGAGAGCTGGACCTACCTGATCCCGACGAGCTCGGCGTGCCCGCGCTGCACGCGGAGTCGCTGGCCGTGCGCGACGTCTTGGATCGGCTGCCTGAGGAGCACCGCAGGCTGCTCACCCTGGTCTACTTCGAGGGCTTCTCGCTGGTCGAGGTGGCCGCGATGACCGGCAGGAAGCACACCACTGTCAAGACGGCCGTGTGGCGGGCCAGAGCGGCCTTCGCCGATCTCTACGGAGGTCCTCATGACTGACGACGATCTGCTGCCGGCCATGCCCGACTTCGATCCCAAGGCGACCCGCCGGGCCGTACGGCGGGGTGTCGCCCGCACCGCGATCACGGTGCTGGCGGCACTGCTCGTCCTCGTCCTGGCGGCGACGGTGGGCTCCGGCCTGATCCAGCGGCGCGGCGACCGGGAGCAGCACATGACCGACGTGCTGGGCACCGCCTTCAAGATCTACAACCCCGGCTACGACGTCGAGATCCGAGAGCGGGGTGCCACCACGCCGCTGTCGATGTCGTTCACCGTGGCCGTGCGGCCGATTCGGGCCGTCGGGGGCTTCGTCGAGGGTTACGTCGGCGTGGAGCATGTCGTCACCCAGGATTTCTTCGGCCACGTGGGCAGGCTGCCGCTCGGCAACTACGCCGGCACCACGCTGAGCAGGGCGCTGATCAACGTCGGCACGGGCAACCAGCCCAAGGAGGACAGCCGCAAGGTGCTGGCCAGGCTCCCGGAGGGGCTCAACGCGCTGGCGGTGGTCGAGTTCGCCAAGCCGCTCTCCATCGGGGATCTGGCCGCCTTCACCGCCAGACACACGTCGGATGCCGACAAGGTGGTCTTCGAGCGGCGTCCCAGGGAGATCCCCATCACCTGGGGAGGGCCGACCATGTGGGACCGGGCCCCGATGCCGGGAGAGGCCGACGAGCCGATCGAGTCGGACCTCGCGAACTTCCGCCGCTGGGTCGGCATCCTCAAGGACTACGACGACGACAACCTGCACGACTTCGATCTGAGCCTGGCCCGGCTGCGCAAGGCCGCGAACGACGGCCTGGCCTACGCCTACGTGGACTCGTCGGCGACGATCGGGGAACTGCGGAAGATCATTGAGGATCCGCTGGTCCGGACGGTCCGCGTGGCGGACGTCACCTACGATCTCGAACGGCCCTGAGACGGCCGGGTCGAGCAAAGCGGCGGTCATGACGTGAGCGGCATCACCCGCCACACCTCTCCCTCCGGTCAGATCCTCCACGCCTGGCGGAAACGCTTGGGCCAACTGCCCTAGACGCATTCGTGAGCTTCGTTGAAGCATCGAGATGAGGCCGTTTGGCGCATAGTCGCCGTTTGAATCCCTTTTCGCGACAAATCTCATCGATGCCGTAATCCGGCATGGCGGAAGGGGAGGCGGCCGAATTCGGGCACCGGGAAAAGCCCAGGTGGCCTGACCTGGCGAGGCCCGATCGGGCCCAAGGGGGGAACCATGCATCGGAAATCCAGGCAGCTGGCTCTCGCGGCGATTTTCGCCTCGACGCTCACGGCCGGCGGAATCGCGCTGCTCGGCGGCACCGCCTCCGCGGCCACGAGCGAGCCCGGCGGCTCGGTGCGGGCGACGTCGTACACCACCACCATCAGCGAGCCGCTGCTGGCGACCGAGGCCGTGCCCATGGCCGGGACGGTGCCGATCGGCGTGCCGAGCATCACGGTCGCGGAGTTCCCGGGCATGGGTGCCCCGATGGAGCAGATGGCGGAGGAGGCCCGGCAGAGCATCAGGGACGAGGCGAGCAGCGCCACACAACAGATCATGCAGGAGGCGGCGAGCGCGCAGCAGCGCATCGAGCAGATGTCCCAGCGCGCGCAGCAGCGGGTGTCGGAGCAGGCGCAGTCACAGTCGCAGTCGTCGGCGAGCCAGTCGCAGAGCTCCTCGCTGCCGGAGAGCGCTCCGGGTAGCGCTCTGGGCAGTGCTCCGGAGAACGTCCCGCCCGCGATCTCGGGTCCGGAGAGCGTCCCGCCGGCGGGCTTCCTGCCGAAGTCGGGCGAGTCGTCCTCCTCTGGGGCGTGCCAGTGAGGGCGCAGGCGTAGTTCACGACACGACGGCCCCGCGCGGAGCGGGGCCGTCGTGGCGCGTACGGTCGGTTTCGCCATGCCTGCGAGCTGCGAAGACAGCAATAGGTGGCGGTTAGGTAATCGATGCCCCCGCTGGCCAGGCGTAACGTGCTTTTCCGCGGAGTGGATAGGTGTGGGGCGCCTCTACGGGATGTAGACCCGGTTTGCTCGGTCGCGGCGATGCTTGCACCATGGGCGTGGCTTACCTGGAAGAATTGGCGAGACCGCTAGGGTGAATACTTCAATGCGGTTAACCGGATCGAGAGCAAGAGGAAACCGCGCCAGCCGGAGGGATCGGCGCGAGCGGAGGCGTGATGGCTCGCAGGTCAGACGTCCAGCAGGATCCTCGGATCGCTGGCGACCCTGACCCGTACCCACTGGAAGGCTTCGAGGCGGCGAGCGCCGCGCACGGCGCGGCCCCCCGCCGCAGAGGCTGGAGCGGCGGTGGAGGCCGCTGGCTCGTCTGGACCGGGCGGGTCATCCTCTGGGCACTGATCGTCGTCATCCTGGTCAACGGCATACGCGCCCCGTTGGAACGGCTGGCGGGGGGCGATCAGCCCACCACGACGCCGACCGGCACGGTCACGTCCGGGTTCCCGGCGACGCAGGCGGCGGCCTTCGCCAACCAGTTCGCGGCGGTCTACCTCAACTACGACGCGGCCAGCCCCCAGCAGCGCGCGGAACGGCTGAAGTCGTTCCTGCCGGAAGGCGCCGACGAGCAGTTCGGCTGGAACGGGTACGGACGCATGTCGGCGGGAGCCTTCCAGTTCGCCGGGATCGACGTGATCGACGACCACAACGCCCGGGTGACCGTGACGTACCAGTCGGGGGGCAGCCGCGGTCTGCTGTCCGTGCCGGTCTACTACGACAACGGCGGGTTCGTGGTCTCGGCCCAGCCGGCTCTGCTGCCCGCGCCGGGGCCGGCGGGCCTGCCGCAGCTCCCGGACCCCGACCGCGACTCCGCCACCGAGGCCGAACTGCGTCCCCAGCTCGAAGGCTTCTTCAAGGCGTACGCCGCGGGCAACCAGGTCGACCTCCAGCGTTACGTCGCGAGCGGGGTCACCGTCAACGGGTTCAACGGAGAGTTCACCCTCGCCGAGCTGAAGGACGTCGTGGTGCCGCCGGGCGGTGCCGACAGCAGGAAGGTCACGGCGGTGGTCGTGTGGGCGGTGGCGTCCGGACAGTCGACGGCGGTGGCGAGCCCGTCGCAGGATCCGGCGGCGCAGCCGGCCGGTCTCGAGCAGGCATATCAGTTGACGATCGAAAAGCAGGGCGGCAAGTGGTTCGTCAGGGACATCCAGGGTGCGAACCGGTCCGTGGGGTAGCGCATGCCCGGCAAAGACATCGCTGATCCATCCCCCCGGGAGGGCGAGAGTTGATACTGAAGACCATCGCGGACCACGTCCTTGATCTTGCCGCGCCGTCACCGGCGCCGACGACGGGCATCAACACCGAAGGTCTCGCCGACTTCCTCCGGAAGTTCTTCGCTCCGCTCTTCCTCGCGGTCGTCTCCGTCGTGGCGATCTTCTTCCTCTTCACCCGCGAGATCACCAGGTTCGTCCAGTTCATCATCCTGGCGATCGCGATCGGCGTGATCTTCTACGTTCCCAACATCATCGAGGTGACGGCGAAGGCGATCGCGGGCGCACTTGGCATCAAGTGATCGGGCGGAGAGGAGGTTCGGGGTGGATCTGCCCACATATACCAATATCTGGCGCATTGAGAAGCGGCTGTACAAGCTGTACGACCTACGGCTGCCAATGCCGCTTCCGGTCGTCTGGATCGGTGTGTTCGTGGGTGTCTCCGTGCCGTGGTGGGTCTTCCTCTACCTGATCGGACTGCCGTTCGCGGCCCCCTGGCACGTCATCTACCTCGTTCCTCCGGGCGTGCTCACCTGGCTGTCCACCCGTCCCGTCATCGAGAGCAAGCGCCTCACCGAGCTGCTCCAGTCGCAGCTCCGCTACATGAGCGAGCCCCGGACCTGGTGCCGCATGGCTCCGTTCGACGAGCCGGACGAGATCGCCCTCACGGCGCGCGTCTGGCGGACCACGCCGCCGGCCGCGGCGGCGCACGCCAGGGCGGCCCGCAAGGCGCGCCGCCCGGTCTCGGTCAAGGTGCCCGTCCCGAAGGTCTCCAGGACCGGCGCACGGGCGGCCTCGGGCGCCGCCGCGCGGGTGGGCGCGCACCAGGTGGACCCCTCGCGTGTCGTCCGCCCGGCCGTGGCGGCCGCGGCGGCAGCCGCCGCGCCGGTCACCGACACACCCCCCACCACCCCCTCTCGCAGCGGTGCCGCCGCCCGGGCCGGCGCCACCGGTGACCGCGTCTTCTACCTCACGGAACCGTCCGCACCGCCCGCGCACCCGGCGGAGCCGCAGATCGGGCCGGTCACCGGTCCGGATCGCGAACACGAGCCGCATGAGGCGCACGGCGGGGGACGTGACGCCCATGAGAGCCATGAGAGCCATGAGCAGGGCTCTGTGCAGCAGGCGCTCCCTGCCGCTCCCGCTGAGGCTTCGGAGGCGCCCGCCGTCCCGCCCATCGGCACCGAGACGCTGCGCCGCCTGCGCCGGCTCGCCGCTTCGGCCGAACCCCGCGCCGTACGGCCGCCCGGTGTGGCCTCCTTCACCGAGCCGGCCACGGCGGAGCCGGCGCAGGAGGAGCGTCCCGGCGACGCGCGTACGCACGACGCCGGCACCGACGACACCAGCGACGACACCACAGAGAGCGCAGAGACCGCGGACACCGCCGTCGCCGCAGCGGCGCCGCAGGAGCCCGAGGCGGACTCCGCGCCCCGGGAGCCCGCCGACGACGCGGACCGGGAGAACACGGCGCAGCGAGACGCCGAGGCCCTTGAGCAGCACCGCAAGGGCCGTCCGCCGAGGCTCGTGCGCCCCCGCGTGCCGGACGGCGCATGGGGCGAGCCGGCGGGCGAGGTGCCCGCGGCCACGGAGGACGCGGAGACGGACGAGGACGTGCCGGCCGGGCGGGCCGCGATGGAGGTCGCGGCCGCGGCGGCTCCTCCGGCGGACGCCGCGACCGAGCACGCTCCGGCGGCCGACGCCGGTTCCGGCGCGCACCCCGCGCGGGAGAGGACGCATGCGCCGGGGTCCAGGCCGTACGAGAGCGCCATGGGCAAGGGGGACGTGACGCCGCCTACGGCCGCTCCGGCGGGGGTGTCGATCCGGGCCGTGCCCGCGGGGCCCCGCGCGGCCGGCCCGGCCGGTCCCGCCCGGCCGTCGCTGCCCACCCCGGGAACGACCACCCCCGGCAGGTCGCCGCACGAGGAGCCGCCGCGGCTGCGCCGCGTCGAGGCCGTCGTCGGGCGCGACACCTCGGGCGGCTGGCGGCGCCTGGCGCAGGTCGTCGTGGGCGGCAGCCGTACGGACGGCATGGAGGCCGACGAGGCCCGGACCCGCATCCCGCTCACCACGAGCAGGCGGATCATGGTGCTCGGCTGCACGGGCGGCGCCGGGCAGACCACCACGGCGTTAATGCTGGGCCACACGCTGGCCCGTTATCGCGAGGACCGCGTGCTCGCGCTCGACGCGAACACCGGAGAGGACACGCTCACGACGAGGATCGCCGCCGAGTCCCCCGAGACGCTGAGCTCGCTCATCGAGGGCTCGGAAGAGGTGACCGGCTACCTCGGCATGCGGGCGTACACGACGCGCTGCGAATCGGGACTGGAGGTCGTCGGGGCGGACACCGACGACCGGGTGACGCAGCGCCTGGCGGAACGCGCGTTCCTGGCCGACTGGCGCAGGACGCTCGCCGCGCTCGACCGGCACTACCGGCTTACCGTGATCGACCCCGCGGCCGCGCTGGCGGCCCGGCTCCTGCCGTACGCCGACCAGCTCGTGCTGGTCGCCCCCGCGAGCGAGGACGCCTCCGAGGCGGTGGCGATGACCTACGAGTGGCTCGACGGGCACGGCTGCTCCGACCTGCGGCGACGCGCCGTGATGGTGATCAACGGCGTGAGCCGCCGCAGCCTCCCCGACGTGGAGCAGGCCGAGGCGGTGGCCAGCGGCCGCTGCCGGGCGATCGTCCGGGTGCCCTGGGAGGACGAGCTGGCCCCCGGGCGGCCGGGACCGGTCGACGTCAATCACCTCCGAATGGGCGGCCGCAGGGCGTACGTTGCGCTTGCGGGAGTGATCGTGAGTGGTCTGGCGGCTGTCCAGGCCAAGCAGGAGGTGGCCAGATGAGGGGCGAGCGAGGAAGCTGGTGAGAGGTCGATGAGCAGGGCGCGCAGTCGCCTCGCGGTGCGTTACTTCGACGATCGCGTTCTCCTCACCGACTCGGCGGCCTGGGCCTACTTCCGGCTGCCGACGGTGAGCTACGAGTTCCTCACCCCCGAGGAGCGCGAGGCGCTGGCCACCAACGTCACGATCGCGCTGGCCGCGATCAGGATGCCCGACGCCGAGGTGCACCTGCGGATCGCGCACCGGGCCTACCCGGCGGCGGAGTGGGCGATGGCGCTCAACTCGACCTCCGACGAGGGCCCGGGCTGGCGGGAGTACCTGGAGGAGATGTACCGCCACGTCTGGGCCAAGGACTTCTGGAGCAAGGAGATCTACCTCGGCGTACGGCTCGGGCCGCGCGGCGCGCAGCTCGGCACCGGCGTGCTGGCCCAGCTCTTCGGCTTCTACCAGCGCAGCGAGAAGGCGCTCGGCATCGAGGACGACCACGTGCCGGACAAGGAGATCGCCCGGTGGACCGAGGCCGCCGAGCGGCTCGGCCGGGCCCTGGCCTCCAGCGCGTTGTACGCCCGCCACGCCACCTCCACGGAGATCGCCTGGCTGTTCCAGCACGCGGCGGCGGGCGGCCTCGGCGAGCCGCTGGCCTCGGCCACGCCGCGCCGCAGATGGGGCAAGGGCGAGATCGAGGCGCTGGTCGAGGGGCAGATCCACAACGGCAGGTCGCTGCTGCGGATCGAGCAGCCGGCCGGAGACTCCTACACGGCGCACCTGTCGTTCGCCCGCTTCCCCGATCTCATGCCGTTCCCCGACGGCGAGCCGTGGCTGCACTTCGCCGACCAGTTGCCGTTCCCGGTGGAGGTCTCCAGCCGGATGCGGCTGATCCCCCCGGTCAGGGCGAGCAAGGACGTGGCGCGCAAGCTGGCCCACGCCCGCGACATGGACATCCACATCCGTGAGGCGGGCGCGGAGGCGCCGCTCGCGCTGGCCGAGCAGATCGACGCCGCCCGCATGCTGGAGCACGGCATCACCAAGGAACGGCTGCCGTTCGTGTACGGCTGGCACCGGCTGAGCGTCAGCGCGCCGACCGAGGAGATGTGCGTCCAGCGGGTCGAGGCCGTCGTGGAGCACTACCGCGACCTCGGCATCGACGTCGTCAACTCCACCGGCGACCAGTTCTCGCTGTTCTGCGAGGCCCTTCCCGGCGAGCGGCTGCGGGTCAACGCGTACGCCCAGCGGCAGCCGCTGCGCACGATCGCGGGCGGCATGGCCACCGCGACCGTCGAGCTCGGCGACCGGGTGGACGAGTCGAACGCCGGATGGATCGGGCCGTACGTCGGGGAGACGCTGGGACGGGCGCGCAGCATCGTGCACTTCGACCCGCTCGTCGCGGCGGCGCGCAACCGCCCGACCGCCATCGCGATCACCGGCGAGCCGGGCGGCGGCAAGACCACGCTCGCGCTGCTGCTCATCTACCAGATGGCGCTGCGCGGCGTCACGATCGCGGTCATCGACCCCAAGGGCGACGCCGAGTCGCTCGTGCGGCTGCTGCGCAACCGGGGCCGCAAGGCCAGGGTCATCCCGCTGGGGTCGGCCGCGCCGGGCCTGCTCGATCCGTTCTCGTTCGGCGACGACATCGCGACGAAGAAGACGATGGCCACCGAGACCCTGCGGCTGCTGCTGCCGAGGATGTCGGAGGAGCGCGAGTCCGCCATGATCCAGGCGGTCGCCGCGATCTCCAACGAGCCCGACCCTTCACTGGGCAAGGTGGTGGACCACCTGGAGCAGTCCACCGACCCGGCGTCCAAGAACCTCGGCGCCGTGCTGCGGTCGATGTCGGAGATGCACCTGGCCAGGCTGTGCTTCGACGCCTCGGGCGGCGAGCAGGTCGACACCGAGGGCTGGACGACCGTGTTCACGCTGGGCGGCCTCACGCTGCCCGACGTGATGACGGCCAGGGACGACTACTCCTACGAGCAGCGGCTGTCGGTCGCGCTGCTCTACCTCGTGTCGCAGTTCGCGCGCCGCCTGATGAACGGGCTCGACCGGCGCACACCGAAGGCGATCTTCCTCGACGAGGCGTGGGCGATCACATCGACCCCCGAGGGCGCCAAGCTCGTGCCGGAGGTCTCCCGGATGGGCCGCTCGCGCAACACGGCGCTCGTCCTGGTCTCGCAGAACGCCGGTGACCTGCTCAACGAGCAGGTGACCAACTGTCTGTCGTCGGTCTTCGCGTTCCGTTCGACGGAACGCGTGGAGGTCGAGCACGTGATGGAGCTCCTCGGCGTGGACCCGTCGGAGGAGCACAAGGCGGTGCTGCGCTCCCTGGGCAACGGGGAGTGCGTCTTCCGGGATCTGGACGGCCGGGCCGGCCGTATCGGGGTGGACCTTATCTCGGAGGAACTGCTGCGCTGGCTTGACACCAATCCGACACACGACAAACCCAACGAGAACGTGCATGATCTTCTTGACGGGGGCTCCGGTCGGTCGGGGGTCGCGCAGGAGGTGCGATCGTGAGCGTGGGCAGGAACGGTCCGAAGGGCCGCACCAGGGAGGGTGCCAGACGCGGCAGGAGGATTCGCCGGAGCCTGGCGCTGCTGTTCGTCGCGTTCGCGGCGTTCGTGACGCTGCCGCTGGTCTTCCCCACCGGCACGGCGAGCGCGGTCGGGCCCTGTGACCTGTCGCCCAGCCTCGCTCCCGAGATCGTGGGCGGCGGCGTCGACGGGCTGGTCCAGCCGCCGTCGAGCGAAGAGACGACGGCCGCCGGCCAGGGGACCCAGCAGAACACCACCCAGGCGCCGAAGCCGCCGGCGACCAACTACGAGCGGTACGGCATGGCCGGCCAGTTCTGGCACACCTACGACCTCGGGTGCTCCGACGTCACGGCCGTGCTCGGCAACGCGTGGGCCAACACGGTCTTCTCGTGGGCCAAGGCCGTCGACCGGCTGACGATCAGCACCTACCAGGCGGCGGCCACCGAGGGCCCGCTGCAGCCCATCAAGGACGTCGCCGACGAGATCGTCACCAACCTCGCCAACGCGATGTACTGGCCCTACCTGCGGCCGATCGTCATCCTCGGCGCGATCTGGCTGGCGTGGTACGGCCTGATCCGCAAGCGCGCGACGACGACCACCGAGGGCGTCATCTGGATGGTCCTCGCGGTCACGGTCGCCATCTGGTTCTTCAGCCGCCCGGGCGACTTCACCAGCCTCGGCAAGACCGTGACCGACAAGACCGGCGAGATCGTGAACTCGGCGTTCTCCGGGCTGCCGGGCGCGGGCGGCGCGTCCTGCCTGCCGATGAAGGAGACCGCGCCGGGCGAGGTGCCGAGCGCTCCGACCGCGGGCGGCTACGGCCGCCAGGGGACGCCCGGCGTGGAGCAGAACGCCGACGCGCTGTGGTCGGTCCTGGTCTGCAAGCCGTGGCTGATGGGCGAGTTCGGCACGGCCGACCCCAACTCCGGTCTCGTGAAGGGCCTGGGCGCCAAGCTGCTCAACCTCCAGGCCATCGACGCCGCTGAGCAGGCCGCCGATCAGACGCCGGCCTCCGACTCCCACCAGCAGCGGTTCGAGGCGGAGGTCGCCAAGCCGATGCAGAGCACCCCGGCGTACTTCCTGTTCCAGGGCAAGGACTGGACCAGCCGCCTGGGCATCGCGATCGGCGCGTTCATCGCGGCGATGGTCGCCGGTCTGCTCATCTTCCTCGTCGCGGTGTCGCTGCTCGTCCTGAAGGTCGGCTTCCTGCTGCTGCTGATGCTCGGGCCGATCTTCCTGTTGATCGGCGTGCATCCGGGCTCCGGCCGCATCATCGCCATGCGCTGGGTGGAGATGCTGGTCGGCACCCTGCTGCGCCAGGCCGTGCTGGCCCTGGTGCTGGGCGTCCTGGTGTACGGCTACGCGCTGATCATCTCGACCAGCCTGCCCTGGGGCATGCAGATCCTGTTCATGGCGCTGCTGACGATCGCGGTCTTCTTCTACAGACGGCCGTTCCAGCACCTGTTCGCCTCGATGGACGGGCACACGATCACCACCCGGATGCTCGGCGAGGCCGCCACCGCGCCGACCCTGTCGCGGGCGGCCAACGCGCTGCCGCCGGTCGCGGCGGCCCGGGCGGCCCGGTGGGGCCTGCGCAAGGCCGAGCCGGTCATCGGCGCGGCCGCGATGGCGACCGGAGCGGGCACGGCGGCGGCCGCCGCGGCGGGGGTGGCGCAGGGCCGCGTGCGCGGCGAGGAGGGCGCGGGCAACGTGCCCGCCCAGGCCGGAGCGCGTGCGGGGGCGCAACCCGCGCCGCTCGACGCCGACGCGCAGGGGGCCGGTCGCCGCAAGGCCGGGGTCACCGCCTCACGTCCGGGCACGGCCCCGCCGCTCAACCTGTCGGGAGTGCGGTCCGCCGGGTCCGTACGGGCGTCCATGCCGTCCGGCCCGGGCATGTCCTCCGCCGTCCAGGCCGCTTCCGCCGCGGCGTCGTCCGGCGGAAGCCCGGCGGCCCCGCCGCAGCGGGTCACCGGCGCCTCTGCCGTGCCCGCGCCGTCCGCCGCCGCACAGCCCGCACCGTCCCGCGGCCGTCCGAGCGGTGGATCGAGTGGCGGATCGAGCGGCGGTTCCAGCGGCGGTTCCAGCGGTGGTTCCGGTGGCGGCTGGTTCAGCGGCAGGTCCGGCGGCTGGGCCTCCCGGCCGTCGTCCAGCAGGCCGTCCGGCGGGAGCTCGGGCGGGTTCTTCGGCGGTTCGCGCGGCTCGTCGGGCGGGTCGAGCAGGTCGGGCGGCTCGGGTGGTTCGGGCGGCCTGTTCGGCGGCTCCTCCGGCAGGTCCTCGAACAGGTCGTCCGGCGGTTCGTCCGGTGGCCTGTTCGGCGGATCGTCCCGGCGGGGCGACGGCGGCCGTTCCCGGCCCGCCCCGCCGCGTGACTCCGGTTCGTCCGGCGGCTCGTCCTCCAGCCGTCCCCGGTCGGCCGAGCCGCCCCCGCTCTGGCTGCCGAGCAGGGGAGAGGGCACACGCCGCGACAGCGACGCGCCGACCCCGTTCTGGGCCAAGCCCGCCGACGGCGACTGATGAGAAGCCGGAACAGTGATCGGGGGAAGGGCCTCGCCTTCGCGGCGGCCGTCGTGGTGCTCGCCGCCGTCGGCGCCTACCTCACGATGAGCCCGCCGTCGAGCTCCTCCTCCGGGGCCGACGAGCAGACGAGGGAGCAGTCCGTCGTGGCCACCTCGCGGGCGACGGCCGCGGTCCGGGAGCCCAGCCCGGTGGCCACGACTCCCGGCGCCTTCGACGTGTACGCGTACCTGCCGCTGTCGAGGGAGGAGATCGGCGCGGCGGCCGACCTGGCGCGCCGCTTCACCGAGGCGTACGGCACCTTCTCCCCCGGCGAGGAGCCGGCGGCGCGAGCCGACCGGCTGAAGCGGTTCGCGACCGACGAGTTCGCCGGCCAGCTCACCAGGACCGTCACCGACCCCGCGGTGGTGGAGCAGAACGAGGCCGACCAGGTGACCTCCAAGGGGTCGGCGAAGGTGACGACGATCCGCGACATGACGGCCGCCCAGGTGGTGTTCGTCGTCGACTCGGTTCGTCACGTGACGGACAGGAACGGCCAGAAGGACGTGCCCGAGCAGTTCGCCGTGACCGTGATCAAGGCGGGGACCGACTGGCGGGTGTACGACCTGCAACTGGCCGACGCCGGTCAGGACGGGGACAGCTCGCCGTGACCGCCCCGCCGCGCATCACTTCGTCCGGCGCCTCGACGCGCGTCGTACGCAGGCTCGCGTCGGCGGGGCGGGACTGGCGGACGATCGCCGTGGCCCTCATCGTGATCGTCCCGGCCACGCTGTTCGGCTCGATCATCCTGATGACCCCCAGCCCGTCGATCCTCTTCGGCGGCGGCGCGGCGGAGAACTGCGCCGAGGCGGCCACGGGGGAGGGCGCCGCCGACGTCTCTCAGACGGCCCAGGGGGACATCCCGGACGACTACCTGGAGCTCTACAAGAAGTTCGGCAAGCAGATCGGCGTGCAGTGGAACGTCCTGGCCGCCATCGGCAAGCGGGAGACGAACCACGGCCGCTCGACGCTGCCGGGGGTGCGCAGCGGCACCAACTACGCGGGGGCCGCGGGGCCGATGCAGTTCCTCGTCAGCACCTGGGGCGGCCAGGCCAAGATGAAGATCGAGCCGGGCATCAACGGCTACGCCTCCGACGGCGACGGGGACGGCTACGGCGACGTCTACAACCCGGCGGACGCCATCCTCGGCGCGGCCAAGATGCTCAAGCGCAACGGCGCGCCCGACGACCTCAGAAGGGCGATCTTCGTCTACAACCGGGCCACCTGGTACGTCGACCAGGTGCTGGAGATCGCCAAGCGCTACGCGGCGACCGGGGACATCGGCGTGCCGCCCGAGGCCGACCCGGCCTGCGACTCCGGCTACGTCGACAGCGCCCCCGACGACGTCGTACGCAAGATCCTCGAGTACGCTCTGGCCCAGCGGGGCAAGCCGTACCGGTGGGGCGGCACGGGCCCGGACGCCTTCGACTGCTCGGGGATCATCTACATGGCCTACCGCAACGCGGGTCTGACCATTCCCCGCACGACCTTCGGCCAGTGGCCCTTCGGCATGAAGATCGAGGAGGGGCAGGAGCAGCCCGGCGACCTCGTCTTCTTCAACGCCGGTCCCGGCACGTCCAAGGACAGTCCAGGGCATGTCGGGATGGTCGTGTCGCCCGGCAAGATGATCGAGGCACGGTGCACGCTGTGCGGGCCCATCAAAATCTCGACGTACCGCGACCGGCCCAACATCGTGGGCTTCACCCGGCCGCTGGAGAACGAGACCGTCATCGCGCAACTGAAGCGGGCGCAGACGTGACGGGCACGCGGCTCGTCGTCGGGGCCGCGATCGTCGAGGGCGGCCGCCTCCTGGCCGCCCAGCGGTCCGGACCCCCGGCGCTGCGCGGCGGCTGGGAGTTCCCCGGCGGGAAGGTCGACCCGGGGGAGGACGAGCGCGCGGCGCTGGTTCGCGAGTGCGTCGAGGAGCTCGGGGTCCAGATCGTCCTCGGACCCCGTGTCGGCGGGGACTGGCCGCTGGATAACGGTTACAGGATGCACGTGTGGTTCGCCACCGTCGTCGCGGGCGTGCCCCGCCCGCTGGAGCACCTCGCGCTGCGCTGGCTGGAGCCGCACGAGTTGTACGACGTCCCCTGGGTTCCGGCGGATCTGCCGGTCGTCGCCGCGATCGAGAAGCTGTTGCCGAGCCGGGATGCATAGTCGCCGAATCGTTCGCAAGATCCGGCTTTGCTCCTCCTTGTACCGAACTACAATCGGTCTTGACCTCGAAGCCGGGCCGACAGGAGGCGAGCGGTGATCGGACGCGCGTACATGAGAGCCGCGTCCTCGGCTGTCGCGTCGGTGGCCATCGCCACGCTGGCGATCGTGGCCGTGGGCCCGGTGATCGGCGCCAACGCCGACCCGGTGGAGCCGTGCGACCCCACTACGGACCCCCAGTGCGCCGTGGTCACGGTCACCGTCACCCAGACGCCGCCGGCCACCTCCTCGGCGGATCCGAGCCCCACGGCCGAGCCCGTGGTGACCAAGACCGTCACCATCACGCCGACGCCGAAGCAGACCAAGACCAAGACGCCCAAGGCGGTCCCGACGACGACCGCTCCCCCCGCGTCCACCACGGAGCAGAACCCGCCGCAGTCGACGCAGACGCTCCCCTCTTCGACCGACCTCTCCGTTCCGAATCCCAGCCCGAGCCCGGAGGACAACGGGCAGGTGAGCCTGCCCCCCGCGTCGGCCGAGCCGTCGCCGGAGGTGCCGCAGCAGACGCCCAGCGCGGGCGTGTCGTTCGAGCAGCCCGATCCCGAGACGGTGCCGATCGAGATCCGCAACGCGTCTCCCGAGTACGACAAGCCGACGCTGGCCCATCGGCTCGCCATCCCCGCCGGGGTGCTCGTGGGCATCGCACTGATCGCCTGGCTGATCTTCGAAGGCCGGCTGCGCAGGATGGCGCACGCCGCCGCGGTACGGCGAGGAGGCCCGGCCGCGGCACGGACGCCGGCTCCCGAGGTGGCGGCCTACCCGGCGGCGGCCACCCCCGGCTACGCGCCGATGATGGGCTTCGTGCCCGTCCAGCCCTACACCATGAGCTATCCGCAGCAGCCCTACGGCTACCCGGTGCCGTACGGCTACGCCCAGCCGTACGGGTACCCGGTGGCCGACCCCGCCCAGATGCAGGCACAGCAGGCGCAGCAGTACCCGGGCCCGGCCCCGGCGCCCCAGGGCGCGGCCGATCCCTGGAGCCAGGCGGTCGGCGAGGCCCAGGCCGGGGTCTGGACCGAGGCCACCCGGCCCGGCCACCTCCCGCAGCCGCCCGTGGGCGAGGACCCGACCACCCAGCGCTGACGAACAGAAAGGCGCCGATCGGACGGACCGATCGGCGCCTCTGGCAGGGGCTCAGCGCTGGCGCTTGAAAATCTTCGAGCCCAGCCAGACCAGCGGGTCGTACTTCCGGTCGACCACGCGCTCCTTCATCGGGATGATCGCGTTGTCGGTGATCTTGATGTGCTCCGGGCAGACCTCGGTGCAACACTTGGTGATGTTGCAGTAGCCCAGGCCGTGCTCCTCCTGCGCCGGCTCCTTGCGCTCCGCCACGTCGTACGGATGCATGTCGAGCTCGGCGATCCGGATGAAGAAGCGCGGCCCGGCGAAGGCCGGCTTGTTCTCCTCATGGTCGCGGATCACGTGGCAGACGTTCTGGCACATGAAGCACTCGATGCACTTGCGGAACTCCTGCGAGCGCTCGACGTCGACCTGCTGCATGCGGTACTCGCCCGGCTTCACGTCGGCGGGCGGCGTGAACGAGGGGATCTCGCGGGCCTTCTGGTAGTTGAACGACACGTCCGTCACCAGGTCCTTGATGACCGGGAACGTCCGCAGCGGCGTGACCGTGATGGTCTCGCTCTCCTCGAAGGTGGACATCCGGGTCATGCAGCCCAGCCGGGGCTTGCCGTTGATCTCCATCGAGCACGAGCCGCACTTGCCGGCCTTGCAGTTCCAGCGAACCGCGAGGTCGGGGGCCTGCGTGGCCTGGAGCCTGTGGATGACGTCGAGGACGACCTCGCCCTCGTTCACCTCGACGGTGAAGTCCTCCAGGCGGCCCTCGCCGCCCTCGCCGCGCCAGATGCGGAACTTCGCCTTGTATCCCATCACGACTCCTTGACCGCGGCGTCGTATTCCGCCAGCTCTTCCTCGGTGAGGTACTTCTCCAGCTCGGAGCGCTCGAACAGACCGATGAGGTCGCCCCGCATGGACGGCTGGACCCTCTCCTCGACCGTGATGGACGTGCCGTCCGGCTTCGCGGAGCAGACCAGCAGCTTGCGCCGCCACTCGGCCGACATGCCGGGGAAGTCGTCGCGGGTGTGGCCGCCGCGGCTCTCCTCCCGCAGCAGCGCGGCCTTCGCCACGCACTCGCTGACCAGCAGCATGTTGCGCAGGTCGAGCGCGAGGTGCCAGCCGGGGTTGTAGATCCGGCTGCCCGAGGAGGCGGCGTTCTTGGCCCGCTCCTTGAGCTTCTCGACGACCTGGAGGGCCTCGCTGATCTCCTCCGACTTGCGGATGATGCCGACCAGGTCGTTCATGGTGCGCTGCAGCTCGTGGTGGACCTCGTACGGGTTCTCCCCGCCGCTCCGCTCCAGCGGGGCCAGGGCCTCGGCCTTGGCCTCCTCGACGCCGGTCACGGTCGGCCGCTTGGCCAGCCCGTCCACGTACTCCGCGGCTCCCGCGCCGGCCCGGCGGCCGAACACCAGCAGGTCGGACAGCGAGTTGCCGCCGAGGCGGTTGGAGCCGTGCATGCCGCCGGAGACCTCGCCGGCCGCGAACAGACCGGGGACCGACGCCGCGCCGGTGTCGGCGTCCACCTCGACGCCGCCCATGATGTAGTGGCAGGTCGGGCCGACCTGCATGGGCTCCTTGGTGATGTCGACGTCCGCCAGCTCCTTGAACTGGTGGTGCATCGACGGCAGCCGCTTGGTGATCTCGGCGGCGGGCAGGCGGGTGGACACGTCGAGGAACACGCCGCCCTGCGGTGAGCCGCGCCCGGCCTTCACCTCGGCGTTGATCGCCCTGGCCACCTCGTCACGCGGCAGCAGCTCCGGCGGACGCCGGTTGTTGGCCTGGTCGTCGTACCAGCGGTCCCCCTCCTCCTCGGTCGTGGCGTACTTGTCCTTGAACACGTCCGGGATGTAGTCGAACATGAAGCGGCGGCCCTCGGAGTTGCGCAGGACGCCGCCGTCGCCGCGCACCGACTCGGTCACCAGGATGCCGCGCACCGACGGGGGCCAGACCATGCCCGTCGGGTGGAACTGGATGAACTCCATGTTGATGAGCTTCGCGCCGGCGAGCAGGGCCAGCGCGTGACCGTCACCGGTGTACTCCCAGGAGTTCGACGTGACGACGTAGGACTTGCCGATGCCGCCGGTGGCCAGCACCACGGCGGGGGCGTCGAAGACGATGAAGTCGCCCGTCTCACGCCAGTAGCCGAAGGCCCCGGAGATGGCGTCCCCGTCCTTCAGCAGCCGGGTGATCGTGCACTCGGCGAAGACCTTGATGTACGCCTCAGGGTCGCCGTGCAGCTTCTCGTCCTCCTGCTGCAGGGCGACGACGCGCTGCTGGAGAGTGCGGATCAGCTCCAGACCGGTGCGGTCGCCGACGTGGGCGAGGCGCGGGTACTCGTGGCCGCCGAAGTTGCGCTGGCTGATCTTGCCGTCCTTGGTGCGGTCGAACAGCGCGCCCCAGGCCTCCAGCTCCCAGACGCGGTCCGGGGCCTCCTTGGCGTGCAGCTCCGCCATGCGCCAGTTGTTGAGGAACTTGCCTCCGCGCATGGTGTCGCGGAAGTGCACCATCCAGTTGTCGCTCGGGTTGACGTTGCCCATCGCCGCGGCGGCGCCGCCCTCGGCCATGACCGTGTGGGCCTTGCCGAACAACGACTTGCAGACGATCGCCGTCCGCTTGCCCTGCTGCCGCGCCTCGATCGCCGCGCGGAGCCCCGCTCCACCGGCCCCGATGACGACGACGTCGTATTCGTGACGCTCCACTTGAAATCCTTAAGCGAACGGGAAGTTGATGACGCCCTTGGCGACGAGCCGGACGTACAGGTCGGCGATCATGACCGAGAACAGCGAGGCCCAGGCGAACTGCTGGTGCCTGGCGTTGAGCTTCGAGACCAGGGTCCACGCCTTGTAGCGCAGCGGGTGCCTGGAGAAGTGGTTCAGGCGCCCGGCGGTGATGTGACGGCACGAGTGGCAGCCGAACGTGTAGCAGAGAATCAGGGCCGCGTTCGCGAGCAGAATCCAGCTGCCCAGCCCGGCGGGCTTGTGCACCAGCGCGAGCACCGCGTCGTACGTCAGGATCAGGCCGATGACGATGGCGAGGTAGAAGAAGTAGCGGTGGATGTTCTGCAGGATCAGCGGCAGACGCGTCTCACCGGTGTACTTCCCGTGCGGCTCCGCCACGGCGCACGCCGGCGGCGACAACCAGAACGACCGGTAGTAGGCCTTGCGGTAGTAGTAGCAGGTGAGCCGGAAACCGCCCGGCAGGCCGAGGATCAGTATCCCGGGCGGCAACGTGTACCAGTCGCCGAACGGGGCGAGCCCGAACAACCGGGCCCCCTCGGGACAGGACGTCGCCAGACACGGCGACGAGAAGGGCGCGATGTACGGGTCGACGAAGTAGCTCTTGTCGAAGATCGCCCAAAATCCATAAATCAAGAACAACAGGAGTCCGGCGAACGTGAACGCCGGAGCCAGCCACCATCGATCGGTTCGAAGCGTGCGCACCCTGATCTGTGCGCGTTGTTTCCTTGCCGCGCTCTCGGCCGTTGTCTGGGTCATCGGAGACCTTCCACCCTCACTGACTCCGCGCACGCCGGAGTGACCGCGCCGTACTGCTCAGGCCGTGCGCGTTATTGGTGGGGCACACATTACGACGAGCACATCACGAAGTGTGAGGAGGGTCACTCCTCCCCGCTGTGATCTCGGTCACTTCCCCGGCAGCTTGACCACGGTCACGAAGAATTCGTCGATCTGCCGTACTACCCGGGTGAACTGGTCGAAATCCACGGGTTTGGTGATGTACGCGTTGGCGTGCAGGTTGTATCCCCGCAGGATATCCTGCTCGGCCTCCGATGTGGTGAGGATCACAACGGGAATGCTCCGCAGTGAGGGGTCCTTCTTGACCTCCTCCAGCACCTCGAACCCGTTCACGCGCGGCAGGTTGAGGTCGAGCAGCACCAGGTCGGGCCGGGGCGCCGAGTCGTACTGCCCCTCGGCGCGCAGGAAGGCCAGCGCCTGCTCGCCGTCGTTGACCACGTGGAGGTTGTTGCCGACCTTGTTGTAGGAGAACGCCTCCTGGCAGAGCAGGACGTCGCCCGGGTCGTCCTCGACCAGGAGGACCTCGATCGGGCGGTACTCATTCATCGGGGTCTCCCAGGGCCGGCAGGGTCCAGCGGAACGTGGCTCCGGCGTCCTCGTTCGTGTCGAGCCAGATCCGGCCGCCATGATATTCGACGATTTTGCGGCACAGGGCCAGTCCGATGCCCGTCCCGGGATAGACGTCCCTCGGGTGCAGCCGCTGGAAGATCAGGAAGATGCGGTCGGCGTACTTCGGCTCGACGCCGATCCCGTTGTCCGAGCAGCTGAACTCCCACATGTCGCCGTCCCGCCGTACGCCCATGTGGACGCGGGGAGGCTCCTCGGAGCGGAACTTGAGCGCGTTGCTGACGAGGTTCTGGAAGAGCTGGGTCAGCAGCGTGCGGTTGCCGACGACCTTGGGCATGTCGTCGTGGGTGACGGTCGCGCCGGTCTCCGACAGCCGGGCGTCGAGGTTGCGCAGGGCGCCGGCCAGCGCGTCGCCCGTGTCCATCTCCTCCGGTTCGCCGCCGACCCGGCCCACCCGCGAGAAGTCGAGCAGGTCGTTGATGAGCAGCTGCATGCGGCGCGCGCCGTCGACCGCGAAGCCGATGTACTGCCGGGCGCGGTCGTCGAGCCGGTCGGCGTAGCGCTGCTCCAGCATCTGGGTGAAGCTCGCCACCTTGCGCAGCGGCTCCTGCAGGTCGTGGCTGGCCACGTAGGCGAACTGCTCCAGCTCGCGGTTGGAGCGCTTGAGCTCCTCGGCCTGCTCGGCGAGCTGCTGGCGGGCCTCGACGGACGACTGCCACTCGGTCATGATCCGGTGGCGCATGCCGTCGATGTGGCCCGACAGCTCCCACAGCTCGGCCGGCCGCTCGACCCCGAGCTCGTGGTCGAAGTCGCCCGCGGCCACGGCCCGGACCTGCCGGGTCAGCCGCGCGATCGGGCCCACGACCGCGCGGCGCACGATCAGCGCGCAGAACACGATCGCCAGCACCATCGCGCCGGCCAGCGCCGCGACCGCCCCATAGATGGTGTTCCAGCCGGAGTAGAGCCGATCTCTGGCGACGTCGTGCAGCCGCCCCAGCAGTGCCTGTTGCGTGTCGAGCGCGCTCCTGACCGCCGAGAATCGCTGGAGGTTGCTCTTGGCCAGGTCGGTCAGCGGGCCCGGACCGCTCTTGAGGGTCCGCGCGACCACGGGCTCGGCGTAGTCGCGCCGCCACGCGGTCGTGGCGTCGGTGATCTCGCGGATCTGGCGGCGGACGCCGTACCCCTGGGGCAACCGGGGGACGAGCCTGGCGATCTCGTCGGTCGCCGAGCGCTCCTCGGCGACCCCCTGGCGGTAGGAGTCGAGGTACTGCTGCTCGCCGGTGAGCCCGTACCCGCGGATCGCGCCCTCCTGCGCCTGCACCGCCCGGGCGACGCGCAGCGTCTGCAGGGCGGCGGGGTCGACCGCGTCGACGAGGGTCTGCCGGGCCTCGTGCGTCGTGGAGAGCGCGAGCAGGATCGCGCTGAGCGCGATCACGAAGATGAGCAGGACGCCCGTTCCGGCGAGCACGAACCACCGGCTGACCGGCAGGCGCGCGCCCCGCGCGGACGGCGTCAGCGGGGGCAGCGGGGCCGGTGCCGTCGCATGCGCCTCCACCTGCGCCTCCACCTGCGCCTCCACCTGCGCTTCCACGGTGGGGGGCTCCGGCGCGCTCACGCCCCGCTCTCCCGTACGTCCTGCTTCTCATGGCCGCGGGCGACGAGGACGGCCGCGACGTCGTCGTGCATGGCGCCGTCGAGACTGGCGATGATGCGGTCGAGGTCGATCCCGGCCTGGGCGCGGATCAGGTTCGCGAGCCCCTCGGTGCCGAGCAGGTCGCGGTTCTCGCCGACCGTGGCCTCGATCAGCCCGTCGGTGTAGAGCAGCAGCGACCACCGATCGCCCAGGGTGACGTCGATGGGCGTCCACACGATGTCCGGGAAGATTCCGAGCGGCGGGCCTGACGGCGTCTCGGTGACCACGCCGAGCACGCCGTCGCGCAGCAGCAGCGGCGGCGGGTGACCGATCACGTGCAGGCGGGCGGTGGTCAGGTCGGGGGCGATGGTCGCGGTGCACATCGTGGTGAAGATCTCCGGCGACTTGCGCTCGTGCCGCAGCAGCGTGTCGAGCGTGCGCAGCACGTCGTTGCCGCTCTGCCCGGCCAGCACCAGCGTGCGCCAGGCGATGCGCAGCGCCGTGCCGAGGGCGGCCTCGTCGGGCCCGTGCCCGCACACGTCTCCGATCAGCACGTGCACCGCCCCGTCGGGCGTCTGCACGGTGTCCCAGAAGTCGCCGGCCAGCAGCCCGCCCGTACGTCCGGGAAGGTAGCGGGCCTGGTGGTGGAGGAGCATGGGGTCGAGCAGGGGGACGGGCAGCAGGCCGCGTTCGAGCCGGGAGTTCTCCTTGCTGACGATGCGTTCCTGCAGGAGTTCGCGCATGGCGAGGTCGGCGCGCTTGCGCTCGATGGCGTAGCGGATGGCGCGGATCAGCAGCCGGGCGTCGACGTCCTGCTTGACCAGGAAGTCCTGCGCTCCGGCGGCGACCGCCTCGATGCCGACGTGCGCGTCGCCCAGCCCGGTCAGGACGAGCACCGCCGTGTCCGGGGCCATGGCGAGGACCTGCTGCAGCGCCTCGAGCCCGGATGCGTCGGGAAGGGAGAGATCGACGAGCACGCACTGCACGTCGTCCGTGAGCCGCGCGCGTCCCTCGGCGAGGGTCCGCGCCCAGGTGATCTTCGGCGGCCTCTCGGCGCCCGCCAGCAACTCCTCGACGAGAAACGCGTCACCGGCGTCGTCCTCGATCAGCAGGAGGGTGAGCGGATCGGGCAGATCAGGGGAGACCGGGGTCACGAACGCCTCTCGTCAGCGTCGGCATCATCGTCGTGCAGCATCGTGTTGCACAAACCTATCGTCTGGGAACCGCTCGGTTAGGGGTCACACGTCTACGAGCGCCTCTATTCCCTGAGGAAGGGTCCCATCACGCGCGGCCTCGCCGAGGAACGACAGCAGCGTCCCACGGAAGGCCTGCGCCGCCCGGGTCGGCTCCACGTCCTTGCGGTGGGCGAGGGCGACCGTACGGCGCAGGCCGGGCAGCAACGGCGTGCCCGTCAGCCTCGGCCGGTTCTCCAGCACCATCGAGGGCACCACCGCGATGCCCAGCCCCGCCTCGACGAACCGCAGCACCGCGTCCATCTCTCCGCCCTCCACCGCGAAGCGCGGCTCGAACCCCGCCTGCCGGCAGGCCGCCAGCGTCGCCTCGCGCACGTCGTAGCCCCTGCGGAACATGACCATGGGCCGTCCGCGCAGGTCCTCGATCCGCATGTACGACCTGCGCCCCGGGGCCGACGCGGAGGCCACGACGAGGTTCTCGCTCAGGATCTCCCGGGTCACCAGGGACGGGTCGCTGCTCTGCAGCGGCAGGATGATCAGCGCCAGGTCGAGCTGACCCCGGGCGAGGTCGCGGACGAGGTCGCGGGACCCGCCCTCCTCGACCTTCAGCTCCACGCCGGGGTAGTCGCGGTGGAAGCGGGCCAGCGCGTCGGCCAGCAGCCCGGCGCACAGCGAGGGGGTCGCGCCGAGGCGCACCCGCCCCCGCCGCAGCCCGGCAAGCTCGGCGACCTCGCGCCGGGCGGTCTCCGCGTCGGCGAGCATGCGGCGCGCGAGCGGGAGCAGCGCCTCACCCGCCGCGGTGAGCGTGACGTTGCCCCGGGCCCGGCTGAACAGGGGCGCCCCCAGCTCGGTCTCGAGACTCTTGATCTGCTTGCTCAGCGACGGCTGGGCGACCCGCATCCGCTCCGCGGCCTGGGTGAAGTGCCGCGTCTCGGCCACGGCCATGAAGTAGGCCAGTTGCTGGAGCTGCACATTCAATAGCCTAGGGCTATCGCCGAAGCCGGCTCGATGCGCCCCCGTGGTGTGGACGCGATGTGAAATTCGTCGCACACCCTCGGGACCTTCGACTCTTGGAAACCGTGCGGGACACAGTGCATAGCCGGGGGCTATCGAAACCAGATCTGTCATGACTTGGACGTCTGAACAGCACGAACCTAGCGTGTGGATTCGTGACTGCCACTGTTGACCACTCTGTGGACTCCGCTTCCGTGGACCCTGCTTCTGCGGATAGGGGCTCGGCGACCGCTCCGGTTCCCACGCATGACGCACCTCGTAAGCCCGCCGGGCCCGCGCCGCGTACGCCCTCCCGTCGCGGCCTGCTCGGCACCTCGGCCGGCAGGAAGGCCGTCATGGCCGTCACGGGCGCGGTTCTCGTGCTCTTCCTGATCGGCCACATGCTGGGCAACCTCAAGATCTTCTTGGGCGCCGACTCCTTCAACCACTATGCCGACTGGTTGCGCACCGTGGGCTCGCCCGCGCTGCCGAACCGGACCCTGTTGACGATCACCGAGATCGTGCTCGTGGTCTGCGTCGTGCTGCACATGTGGGCGGCGGTGTCGCTCGCCCGCCGGGCGGCCAAGGCGCGGCCCGTGAAGTACGCGGCCAAGCGGAAGTCGCAGGCCAACGGGTATGCCACGCACACCATGCGGTATGGCGGCGTGATCATCGTGCTGTTCGTGATCTGGCACCTGCTGGACATGACCTTCGGCACCGTGAACCCCAAGGGCGGCGACGCCACGCCGTACGACCGGATGATCGCCGGCTTCCAGCCCGACCGCTGGTGGGTGGCGCTGTTCTACCTCGTCGCCATGGTGATGGTCGGCCTGCACCTGCGCCACGGCCTGTGGAGCGCGTTCCAGTCGCTCGGCCTGACCCGCCGCCCCCGCGTCCGCAGCACGCTGCAGACGATCGCCGTCGCGGTCTCCGCGGTGCTGGTGCTCGGGTTCGTCGCCGCGCCCGTCTGCATTCTGATCGGAGTGGTCAAGTGAAGTTCCGCCGCCGCGCCCAGCAAGAGAACCAGCAAGAGAACCAGCAGGGGAACGCCCAGCAGAAGAGCCGGGGCGCAGAACCGGCCATCGTCGGGCATTACCGGGTGGGTGAGCCCATCCAGGACACCAAGGCACCGGCGGGCCCGGTCGAGGACCGCTGGGACAAGCGCCGTTTCCAGGCCAAGCTGGTCAACCCGGTCAACAAGCGCAAGCTGACCGTCATCGTCGTCGGCACCGGCCTGGCCGGCGGCTCCGCCGCGGCCACACTCGGCGAGCTGGGATACAAGGTCAAGTCGTTCTGCTACCAGGACTCGCCCCGGCGGGCCCACTCCATCGCCGCGCAGGGCGGCATCAACGCCGCCAAGAACTATCGCGGCGACGGCGACAGCGTCTACCGGCTGTTCTACGACACGGTGAAGGGCGGCGACTACCGCGCCCGCGAGTCGAACGTCTACCGCCTCGCCCAGGTCAGCGTGAACATCATCGACCAGGCCGTGGCGCAGGGCGTGCCGTTCGCCCGCGAGTACGGCGGCCTGCTCGATACCCGGTCGTTCGGCGGCACCCAGGTGTCGCGCACCTTCTACGCCCGCGGCCAGACGGGCCAGCAGCTCCTGCTCGGCGCCTACCAGGCCCTGGAGCGGCAGGTCGCGGCGGGGAACGTGGAGGTCCACACCCGCCACGAGATGCTGGAGCTCATCGTCAGCGGCGGCCGGGCCCGGGGCGTCGTGGTCCGCGACATGGTCACCGGCGAGATCGAGACCCACCTCGCCGACGCGGTCGTGCTCGCCAGCGGCGGCTACGGCAACGTGTTCTACCTGTCCACCAACGCCAAGGGCTGCAACACCACGGCGATCTGGCGGGCGCACAAGAAGGGCGCCTACTTCGGCAACCCCTGCTACACGCAGATCCACCCGACCTGCATCCCGCAGAGCGGCGACCACCAGTCGAAGCTGACGCTGATGTCGGAGTCGCTGCGCAACGACGGCCGGGTGTGGGTGCCGAAGCTCAAGGGCGACGACCGGGCTCCCGGCGACATCCCCGAGGACGAGCGCGACTACTACCTGGAGCGCATCTACCCGGCGTTCGGCAACCTCGTGCCGCGTGACATCGCCAGCCGCGCCGCCAAGAACGTCTGCGACGAGGGCCGCGGCGTCGGTCCCGGCGGGCTCGGCGTCTACCTCGACTTCGCCGACGCCATCAGGCGGATGGGCCGGGAGGCCGTCGAGAAGAAGTACGGCAACCTCTTCGAGATGTACGAGCGCATCACCGGCGAGAACCCGTACGAGGTGCCGATGCGCATCTACCCGGCCGTCCACTACACGATGGGCGGGCTGTGGGTGGACTACGACCTGCAGTCGACCATCCCCGGGCTGTTCGTGGTCGGCGAGGCCAACTTCTCCGACCACGGCGCGAACCGCCTGGGCGCCTCCGCCCTCATGCAGGGCCTCGCGGACGGCTACTTCGTGCTGCCCACGACGATCGGCGACTACCTCGCCGGGGCCGGCGCGTTCGGACCGGTCGAGGAGGGCGACGTCGCGGAGGCCAGGAAGGCCGTCCAGGACAAGATCGACAAGCTCCTGTCTGTGAACGGCAACCGCACCGCCGACTCCTACCACCGGGAGCTCGGCCGGATCATGTGGGACTACTGCGGCATGGAGCGCACCGAGGAGTCGCTGCGCAAGGCGCTGGAGCGCATCCCCGAGCTGCGCGAGGAGTTCTGGAACAACGTCAAGGTGCCGGGCGACGCCGAGGGGCTCAACCAGGCGCTCGAACGCGCCGGCCGGGTGGCCGACTTCTTCGAGCTCGCCGAGCTGATGTGCGTCGACGCCCTGCACCGTACGGAGTCGTGCGGCGGTCACTTCCGGGCCGAGTCGCAGGACGCGGACGGTGAGGCGCTGCGCGACGACGAGAACTTCGCCTACGTCGCCGCGTGGGAGTGGACTCCGGAGGGTCCGGTCCTGCACAAGGAAGAGCTGAACTACGAGTACGTCAAGATGACCCAGCGGAGCTACAAGTGAACCTGACCCTCAAGATCTGGCGGCAGAACGGCTCGTCGGACAAGGGACGGATGGTGACCTACCGGGTCGAAGACGTCTCTCCGGACATGTCGTTCCTGGAAATGCTCGACGTCCTCAACGAGCGGCTGATCCTCGAGGGCGACGACCCGGTCGCCTTCGACCACGACTGCCGCGAGGGCATCTGCGGCATGTGCGGCATGGTCATCAACGGCGTCGCGCACGGCGAGCAGAAGCTCACCACGACCTGCCAGCTGCACATGCGGCACTTCAAGGACGGCGACGTCATCACGATCGAGCCGTGGCGGGCCGCGGCGTTCCCGGTGGTCAAGGACCTCGTCGTGGACAGGTCGGCGTTCGACCGGATCATCCAGGCGGGCGGCTTCATCTCCGTTCCCGCCGGGTCCGCCCCGGAGGCGCACTCCGTCCCGGTGCCGAAGGCCGACGCCGACGCCGCCTTCGACGCCGCGACCTGCATCGGCTGCGGCGCCTGTGTCGCGGCCTGCCCGAACGGCTCGGCCTCGCTGTTCACCGCGGCGAAGATCACGCACCTGAGCCTGCTGCCGCAGGGTCAGCCGGAGCGCGAGTCGCGTGCCAGGGCGATGGTCGAGCAGATGGACGCCGAGGGCTTCGGCGGCTGCACCAACACCGGCGAGTGCACGGCGGTGTGCCCCAAGGGCATCCCGTTCGACACGATCGCTCAGATGAACGCCGACTACCTCAAGGCCGCCTCCAAGTAACACCCGAGTGAACGCACGGCCGGCGCACGGATCCACGCCGCGCGCCGGCCCTGTCGTCGCTGCCGGAACATAATCACCTCTCCTCCCGGGTAACGTGTGATTTGTGTTGGCGTAACGCGCCTGCCGTGTCCCCGCAGGCGAGGGAGTGAGCATGCCCGTGACCGGTCCACGTTCCACCTTGAAGGTCGCGTCCGCAGTCCATGGCGCGGCCGTCGTCGTGCGTGTGGAAGGCGATCTCGACGCCGGCACCGTCCACCTGCTTCACGACGAGTTGCACCGGGTCTGGGAGTCGTCGGGGACGTCCGTCCTCGTGATCGACGTCGCCGAGCTGGAGTTCTGCGACTCTCGCGGGCTGAGCGAGCTGATCTCCGCGTTGCAGCGCGGCCAGGCCCTGAACGTCCGGTTGATCCTGAGCGGCGTGCAGGGCGTGCTGCGCCGGGTGCTGACGATCACCGGCCTGCGCAACGTGTTCGAACAGCACCCGACGGTCGCTGAGGCGCTCAGCCACGCGGCGGACGCCGGCCCGCGCCACCCCCGGTCCGGCGGCGAGCCCGACTCTGACTCCGATCCCGGCGGGTTGTACGAGATCGCCGGCGACCGCTGATCACTACCGGCCTCCGCCGTCCCGTCCTCCTTGCCTCCCTCTGCCTGCCGGGGTAAGTAGAGGTGTAACTTCTCTGTAGATCTTTGACCAGGAAGATCTTTCGGGACGAGGACAGGCGATGACGACGAGACTTGGCGTCACGGTGAGCCATGAGGCGACGCACACTCTCGTCACCCTGACCGGCGAGCTGGACGTGATCTCCGGCGAGCGGCTGCGCACCGTGTTCGGCAAGTTGTCGGAGGAGGGCGGTACCCGGCTGGTCGTGGACACCTCCGAGATGACCTTCTGCGACTCCATGGGCCTGCGGCTTCTTCTGGAGGCGCACGACCGCGCAGTGGAGGCGGGCGGGTTCATGAAGCTCGCCGGCGTTCGGGGCGTCTTCCGGAGGATCCTCACGGTGACCGGGCTGCACGCGGCGTTCCCCATCTACGAGACCCCCGCGGACGCCCTGGCGACCCTGGACGACTGACACGGACGACTGACACGGACGACTGACACCGGCTCGTCAGAGGACGCTCCTGACCTCCGCTCGGAGCTCGGACAGGTCGACCCCGGCGTCGGTCAGGATGCGGACACCCAGGCCCTCGCCCTCCCGGATGACGCCGAGGAGGATGTGCCCGTCGCGGATGTCCCTGCTCTTGAGCGCGATGGCCTCGCGCAGCGCGAGTTCGAGGGTCTTCTTGGCCCTGGGGCCGAACGGGGCCCGGCGCCCGCTGAGGAGCACCCCCCGGCGGCCGCGGCGCGGCTCCCGGTCGAGGGCCCCGACGCCGAAGGCCTCCTCGACCCTCTCCCGGACGGCCGACAGGTCGATGCCGATCGTCTCCAGGGCCTCGGCGTCGATGTCCCCGCCGGTGGCGTCGCCGAGGATCCGGACGACATCGGCCCGCACCCGCTCATGGGTGACCCCGCGGGCGGTGAGGAGCCGGGCGGACAGCGTCTCCGGGCGGCTCAGCAAGCCGAGCAGGATGTGCTCGGTGCCCACCTGCCCGTGCCGGAGCTCCCTGGCCTGCTCGTTGGCGTGTATGACGACCTGCCGGGCGTCGTCGGTGAACCTTTCCAGCATCTACTTCTCCCGTCTCAGCAGTCCTCGCCCGCCCGCGTACTTCTTGTGCACCGCCTGCCGGGACACCCCGAGCAGGAGCGCGATGTCCTGCCACGACCACCCCGCGGTGCGTGCGTTCTCCACCTGCAGCGCTTCGAGCCGTTCCACCAGGAGCCGCAGGGCCCGTACGGCCCGCAGACCGACGGCCGGATCGCGGCTGCCGGCGTCGCTCGCCAGCTGTGCCGTATCGCTCATATCGTCAACATAGGTTGACAACCTCCGCATGTCAACCCTGGTTGACGCAAGGTAAAACGGTTTGCCCCTCGACCTGCGTTTTTGCGAGTCTGGAACGACCATGCGCTCTCTTCCTGTGGCCGATCCCGGCAGTCCCGACGCCCGCGGGCCGCTGCGCTACCTGTGGTGGGTGGCCCGCGGCCAGGCCGCCCCGATGCTGGCCGGAGCCGGCCTGGCGGTGCTGTGGTGGCTGGGGCAGGCGCTCGTGCCGGCGGCCCTGGGCAAGGCGATCGACGCGATGACCGCGCGGGACGCGGGCACGCTGCTCAAGTGGTCGGCGGTGGTGCTCGGCCTCGGCGTGGTCCAGGCGGTCGCCGGTGTCACCCGCCACCGCTTCGCCGTCTTCGCCTGGCTGTCGGCGGCCTACCGCACCGTGCAGGTGACCGTACGGCAGGCGGCCAGGCTCGGGGCGACGCTGCCGAAACGCCTGTCGACGGGCGAGGTCGTCAGCGTGGGCAACTCGGACATCGCGCACATCGGCAACGCCATGGACATCCTCCTGCGCGGCACCGGCGCGGCCGTCGCCATCGTCGCGGTGACCGTGATCCTCCTCGCCACCTCGGTTCCGCTGGGCCTGGTCGTGCTGGTCGGAGTGCCGCTGATGGCGGCCGCGGTGGGTCCTCTGCTCAAGCCGCTGCACCGGCGCCAGCACGAGCAGCGCGACCTGCAGGGCGACCTGGCCACCCGGGCCGCCGACATCGTGGCCGGCCTGCGGGTGCTGCGCGGCGTCGGCGGCGAACAGGTCTTCGCCGCGCGCTACCGCGAGGAATCGCAGCGCGTACGGCAGGCGGGCGTGCGGGTGGCCTCGGTGGAGTCCCTGCTGGAGGGCGCCCAGATCCTGTTGCCCGGCGTGCTGATCGCGTGCGTGACCTGGCTCGGCGCGCGCTTCGCGCTCGACGGCCGCATCACGCCCGGTCAGCTCGTCGCGTTCTACGGCTACGCGGTCTTCCTGATCGCGCCTCTGCGTACCCTGACCGAGGCCGCCGACAAGGTGACCAAGGGGCACGTGGCGGCGCGCCGCGTCTGCCGCATCCTGTCGCTGGAGCCCGAGATCACCGGCGGCGACGGCCGCTTCTCCGCGGGACCGGACACGCTGCCGGACACGCTGCCGGGCATGCTCCGCGACGGCGAGTCGGGCGTCGAGGTCCGGCCCGGCCGGCTCACGGCGCTCGCGGCGGCCGCGCCGGAGGACGCCATCGCCATCGCCGACCGCCTGGGCAGGTTCGCCCCCGGCGACGTCACGGTCGGCGGCAGGCCGCTGGCGGAGCTGCCGCTCGCCGAGGCCAGGCGGCACATCCTGGTGGCCGACAACGGCGCGCGGCTGTTCACCGGACGGCTGCGCGACGAGCTCGACGTGCGGGGAACGGCCACCGACGAGGACGTCCGCCAGGCGCTGTACGCCTCGTGCGCCGAGGACATCGTGGCGGCGCTGCCCGAGGGCCTGGACGCGCACGTGGCCGAGTCGGGCCGCGAGTTCTCCGGCGGTCAGCAGCAGCGGCTGCGGCTGGCCCGGGCGCTGCTCGCCCACGCGGAGATCCTGATCCTGGTCGAGCCCACCAGCGCCGTCGACGCGCACACGGAGGCGCGCGTCGCCGAACGTCTGGGCAAGGCGCGGGCGGGCCGCGCGACGCTGGTCTGCACGACCAGCCCGCTCGTGCTCGACCGGGCCGACCACGTGCTGTACGTCGAGGGCGGCGTCGTGCGGGCCGAGGGCAGCCACCGGGCGCTGCTGGAGACCGAGCCCGCCTACCGGGCCACCGTCACACGCGAGTTGACGCGAGGGGAAGACTGAGCATGGCCCGCGAGATCCTGCCGGTCGCCGACAGGGCGCAGGTGCGCGCCTACGCGCGGCGGCTGACGCTGAAGTATCCCCGCGAGCTGGGCCTCGCGCTGGCCCTGCACGCGCTGGCGGCGGTCGCCGGGCTTGTCGCGCCCCGCATGCTCGGCGACCTGGTGGGGGGCCTGGCCAAGGGCCGGACCGACCTGCGCGTGGACGCCGTCGCCCTGGCCATCGCCGCCTTCGTGGCCGCGCAGGCCGTGCTGATCAGGTTCGCGGTGTACGCGTCGTCGCGGCTGGGCGAGAAGGTGCTGGCCGAGCTGAGGGAGGACTTCGTCGGCCGGGTGCTCGCGCTGCCGCTCTCCACGGTCGAGCGGGCCGGTTCCGGCGACCTCATCACCCGTACGTCCAGAGACGTGGACGCGCTGTCCCGGAGCGTGCGGCACGCCGTGCCCGAGACGCTGATCGCGGTCGTGACCGGCGCCTTCGTCGTCGGCGCGGTGATCCTCGTCGGGCCGGTGATGGCGGTGCCGTCGCTGGTCGCCGTGCCGCTGCTGTGGGGCGCCACCCGGTGGTATCTCAACCGCGCCAGGGACGGCTACCTGCGGGAGAACGCGGCGTACGCCGACATGACCGAGGGCCTGGCCGAGACCGTCGAGGGGGCCCGCACGATCGAGGCGCTGGGGCTGGAGGGCCGCCGCCGGGACCGTACGGACCGGGACATCGCCCGGTCGTTCGCCGCCGAGCGGTACACCCTGGGCCTGCGCATGGTGTGGTTCCCGGCCGTCGAGTTCGGCTACGTGGTCCCGGTCATGGCGACCCTGCTCATCGGCGGGCTGCTCTCCATCGAGGGCTGGGTGACGGTGGCCCAGGTGACGACCGCCACGCTCTACGTGCAGCAGCTCATCGACCCGCTCGACCGGCTGCTTTCGTGGGTGGACGAGCTCCAGGTCGGCGGGGCCTCGATGGCCCGGCTGCTGGGCGTGGCCAACGTGCCCGACGACCGGGTCGCGGGCGACGCCCGGCCGGTGGGGGAGGAGCTCAAGGCCAGCGGCGTACGGTACGCCTACCGCGAGGGCCACGACGTGCTGCACGGCATCGACCTCGACGTACGCCCGGGGGAGCGCCTGGCCATGGTCGGGCCCTCAGGGGCGGGCAAGTCGACGCTGGGCCGCCTCATCGCCGGGGTGCATGCGCCGGGGAGCGGGTCGGTCACGGTCGGCGGGGTGCCGCTGGTCGAGCTGCCGCTCGACGAGCTGCGCGGGCACGTCGCCCTGGTCACCCAGGAGCACCACGTGTTCCGAGGGACGCTGCGCGACAACCTCCTGATCGCCAGGCCCGACGCCTCGGACGCCGAGGTGCGCCGCGCGCTGGAGGCCGTGGACGCCTGGGAGTGGGTGGCGGCTCTGAGTCATGAATCTGCCGAGGAGTTGAACACCGCGGTCGGGTCCGGCGGCGCGGCGATCTCCCCGGCCCAGGCGCAGCAGCTCGCGCTCGCCCGGCTGGTGCTGGCCGATCCGCACACGCTCGTCCTGGACGAGGCGACCTCGCTGATCGACCCGCGGGCCGCCCGCCACCTGGAGCGGTCGCTCGCGGCCGTGCTTGAGGGCCGTACGGTGATCGCCATCGCGCACCGGCTGTACACGGCGCACGACGCCGACCGGGTGGCCGTGGTGGAGGACGGCCGGATCAGCGAGCTGGGCTCCCACGACGACCTGGTGGCGGCGGGCGGTGCCTACGCCGCGCTGTGGGACAGCTGGCACGGCACCGCCCGCTGACTCAGCTCACGTTGAGCGACTTCCTGAGGAAGTCGAGCTGCAGGAGCAGCAGGTTCTCCGCGACGACCTCCTGCGGCGTCATGTGGGTGACGCCCGACAGCGGGAGCACGGTGTGCGGGCGGCCGGCCGCGAGCAGGGCCGACGACAGCCGCAGCGTGTGCGCGGCGACCACGTTGTCGTCGGCCAGGCCGTGGATCAGCAGGAGCGGGCGCTCCAGCTTCTCCGCGTCTCCCTTCTCCGCGTCTCCCTTTTCCGCGTCGGCGAGGAGCGACGAGCGCTCGTAGTGCCCCTCGTCGGGGTGGCCGAGGTAGCGCTCGGTGTAGCAGGTGTCGTACAGGCGCCAGTCGGTGACCGGCGCCCCGGCGACGGCGGCGTGGAACACGTCGGGGCGGCGCAGCACGGCGAGCGCGGCGAGGTAGCCGCCGAACGACCAGCCCCGGATCGCCACCCGGGAGAGGTCGAGGTCGCCCGGGTGCAGGGCCGCCACGCCCTGGAGGGCGTCCACCTGGTCCTGCAGCGAGATCGTGAAGTCGTGCAGCATCTCGCGTTCGAAGGCCGGGCCGCGCCCCGGCGTGCCGCGCCCGTCGGCCACGACCACCGCGAAGCCCTGCTCGGCCCACCACTGGGACTCCAGGAACATCCGCCGGGCCGACAGCACGCGCTGGGCGTGCGGCCCGCCGTACGGGTCCATCAGGACGGGCAGCGGGCCCGAGCCGGGCACGTGCCACGAGGGCAGCAGGACCGCCGTGGACAGCTCCCGCGAGCCCGCCCGGACGAGCGACACGCGCGGCTCCAGCCCGGGGCGCTCGGCGAGGGACCTGATCGATACTGCCCCGACTGAAACTGTCGTTCCCTCGGTGTCGAGGCTCTGCCGGGCGACGAGCGTCACGCCGCCCGCCCGGCGGCCGGAGTGGACGCCCGGTTCGGTCGTGACGGCGCTGATGGTGCCCGCCGCGTAGGTCCACAGATGGATCTCGGTGGGCTCGCCGCTCGCCTGGAAGAGCACGGTGTCGCCGTCGACGTCGAGCACCGCGCGCACCTGCAGGGACGGCGGCGTGACCGGCTCGTCGCCGACCACGAGGCGGTGGCCGCCGTCGGCGTCGGCCACCCATACGAGCGTCCCGTCGGACAGCCGGGCCGGGACGCCGGTGACGATGTCCACCCAGGCCGGGTCGGTGTCCTCGCGCAGGAGCGTCGTCTCGCCGGTGTCCGGGTCGGCGGACAGCAGGCGCATCGTCCGCTGGTCCCGTGAGAGCGTGACGATCGCGAGGCCGTGTGCGTCCCAGGCCGCCGTCACCAGGTACTCCTGCTCGAACGGCACCGCCGTACGCGCGCCGTCCAGGCCGATGACGTGCAGCGTGACCTCGGCGTTGGCCGTGCCGGCGGCGGGATAGCGCTGCGGGACGGGCTGACGATCGGGGTTGGCCGGGTCGGCGATGTGCCACAGGGACACCGGAGACTCGTCCACCCGGGAGACGAGCAGGCGGTCGCCGGAGGGCGACCACCAGTAGCCGCGCATCCGCTCCATCTCCTCGGCCGCGATGAACTCCGCGAGGCCGTAGGTGACCAGCTCGCTCTCCGGCTCGGCGATCGGGGTGTCCGCGCCGGTGGCGATCTCCAGCACGTGCAGGGCGCCGCCCGTGACGTACGCGACCCGCGCGCCGGTGGGGTCGAGCCGGGGGTCGATGACCGGCCCGGCCGCCGGGAGCCGCCGCACCTCGCCCGAGGCGAGACCGGCCAGGTAGAGGTCGCCCGACAGCGCGAAGACGGCCTGCCGGACCTCCCGGTCCGTGGCGTACGCCACCACGCCGCCCGCCGACTCCCGCGACCGCTCGCGGCGGGCGCGCTCCTCCGGCGGCAGGTCCTCGTCGGCGGCGCCCAGAGCGAGGGGGTCGACGACGAGCCGCTCGGCTCCGGACGCGACGTCCAGCTCCCACAGGCAGGTCACCGGGTCGGTGCCCGATCTCGTCCTGAGGAAGGTCACCCGACCGCCGTCAGGGGAGATCGTGAAGTTGCGCGGCACCCCGAGGGTGAACCGCCGGGTCCTGGCATGCAACCGTGGGAAGCTCTCCGTCATAGCTCCTCATACTGCCAGCACGAGGGCACTACCCTCGGAGGCATGACTGACCGTCGCTTGCTGCTCGTGCACGCCCACCCCGACGACGAGTCCATCGGCACCGGCGCGACCATGGCCAAGTACGCCGCCGAGGGGGCGCACGTGACGCTCGTGACCTGCACTCTGGGGGAGGAAGGCGAGGTCATTCCCCCGGAGCTCGCCCACCACGCCGCCGACAGGGACGACACGCTCGGCCAGTACCGCATCGGCGAGCTGGCCGCCGCCTGCAAGGCGCTCGGCGTCACCGATCACCGCTTCCTCGGGGAGGCCGGCCGCTGGCGCGACTCGGGCATGATGGGCGCGGCGACCAACGACCGCCCCGGCTGCTTCTGGCGGGCCGGCCTCGACGAGGCCGCGGGCGAGCTGGTCAAGGTGATCCGCGAGGTCAGGCCCCAGGTCCTCGTCACCTACGACGAGAACGGCTTCTACGGCCATCCCGACCACATCCAGGCGCACCGCGTCTCCTGGCGGGCCTTCGAACTGGCCGCCGATCCCGCGTTTCCCGGCGGGGAGCCGTGGCGGATCGCCAAGTTCTACCTCACCGCCATGCCCAAGTCGGTGCTGCGGCGGACCATCGAGACCATGCGCGAGGCCGGCGTCGACTTCTGGGTGCCTGAGTCGATCGACGACATGCCGGGATGCGCCGACGAGGACGTGACGACGGAGATCGACGCCCGGCCCTACGTGGAGGCCAAGCTCGACGCGATGCGGGCGCACGCGACGCAGATCGCCGTGGACGCGCCGTGGTTCGCGCTGTCGAACAACGTCGGCCAGCAGGCCCTCGGGGTCGAGCACTTCATCCTGCGTGCCGGGGTCCCCGGCAAGCCCGCCATCGGCGCCCCGCCCGAGGTGGGCGGCCTGGGCGAGCCCTACGACCGTGAGACCGACCTGTTCGCCGGCATCGGCTAAATTGGCGGCATGACCCAGGAGACGCAGGTCGCCGTCGGGACCGAGGACGCTCCCGGCCCGCTGGCCGGGGCCGTGACCGGTGCGGCGTACGGCGTGCTCTTCCTGCTGGGTGTGGTGCTCGGCGTCGTCGGGGGCTTCCAGCACGCGTGGTACGCCGGGCAGGTGCCGGTCGCCGCGATCGCCTGGCTGGTCGCCCTGTTCGCCGTGCCGTACGTCATGGGCTGGATGATGGGCAGCAAACTGGGCGCGCTCGTTCCCGCCGCCGGCTGGCTCCTCGTATCGTTCCTGCTGGCCACGCCGCAGCGGGCCGGCGACCTCGCCATCGCGGGCAACTCCGCCGGCTACTGGTACCTGTACGGCGGCGCCGTCGCCGTCGCGGCCGCCGTGGTCGTCACCCGGTCCGCCGGTTCGTGGCTGCTGAGGTCGTACGGCCGGGTCTGAGCTTGCCCGTGCTTGTCTAGGCTCAGCCGCTCGCCGATCCTGGGGACATGCGGCGGTCGCACCGGGTCCGGCAGGTCATCAACTACGTCAACCTCTCCACGCCCCTCGGGCTGCTGATCGCGCGGATCGGCGGAGCCCGCACCCGCAGGGGGGAGCGGGGCCTCGTCTACGCGCACGGCTACCGCATCCCGTTTCCCGTCGCCGGGGCGTTCACCGTGGGCAACGTGATCCTGACCAAGCACGGGGAGGGCTATCTCACCGGCTGCCTGCTCGACCACGAGTCCCGCCACGCCTCCCAGTACGCGTTCTGCGTCGGCCTGCCCATGCTCGTGCTGTACGTGCTCGCCTCGGCCGCCTCGTACGCCGTCTGCGGCCATCCGGCCTCGTGGAACCTTTTCGAACGGATGGCCGGCCTGGACGACGGTGGCTATCCCCGGGTGCATCCGTGGTGGAGGAGAAGGTGGAGGAGGTCGCGTTCCACCTGAAGGCGGAGGAAACATGAAGGGAATCGACCGGTCGTAGGAGGAATAATTTCGGCTCTGCGGGGATCATGGAGAGCGGAAGGGAGTTCCCCATGTCGCAGACGATTCAACCGGAAAGCCCTGAGGCGCCAGAAATCCCCGTTTCTCCCGTTCCGAAAGCGCCGAGTGCGCCGATTGTTCGGCCTGCCGGACCCCGCCGGTGGCCGTCCAGCTTCGCCGACAGGCTGACCGCCCCTCTTCCGGACTTCCGCGAGGTCACCAGTGTCATGTGGCACGGGCAGCTGCGGCCCGACATCGGTGACAGCGACCAGATTCCCGTCCACCGTGTCGGCCTGCCCCGCGCCGCCGCGACCGAGACCATGGTGACCTGGGTCGGCCACGCGACGTTCGTTCTCCAGATCGGCGGACTGACCGTGCTGACCGATCCGGTGTGGTCCCGCAAGATCCCTGGTGTGCGCCAGCGGCTCACCCCTCCCGGCGTCGCCTGGTCCGACCTGCCCGAGGTCGACGCGGTCGTGATCAGCCACAACCACTACGACCACCTGGACGCGCCGACGATCCGCCGCCTGCCGAGGGACACTGCCGTCTTCGTGCCCGCCAAGCTCGGCGGGTGGTTCCGGCGGCGCGGCTTCCGCGACGTGACCGAACTGGACTGGTGGGAGTCGGCTCGCCTCGGCGACGTGACGTTCGACTTCGTCCCGGCTCACCACTGGAGCCGCCGTACGCTCTGGGACACCTGCCGCACCCTCTGGGGCGGATGGGTGCTCACCTCCCCCGAGCGCCGGGTCTACTTCGCCGGCGACACGGCCTACGGGGAGCGGTTCGCCCAGATCGGCGAGCGTTACCCGGGCATCGACCTCGCTCTCATGCCGGTCGGCGCCTACGAGCCGCGCTGGTTCATGAAGGTCTCCCACGTCGACCCCGCCCAGGCCGTGCAGGGCTGCCTCGACGTGGGCGCGCGGCGGATGGCCACCATGCACTGGGGGACGTTCGTGCTGTCGGGCGAGCCGCTGCTGGAGCCCGTGCGCGAGGCCCGCGTCGTATGGGAGTCACGCGGCCTCGACCCCGCCGACCTGTGGGACCTCGCCGTCGGCGAGAGCCGTACGCTGCCCTGACGGGACGGCCGGGATGGCGCTTGCGGGAGGGCGGCTCCGGCACAGGGCCACCGAATGGCGTACGGCGTTGACGAGCCGGGCCCGCTGCTCGGGTGTCGGCTCGAACGCGTCCAGGGGGAACACCGCGTCCTCCACCGTCGGCACCGCCTTCTCAGCCGCCTTTTCTGCCGCCTCCTGGGTTGCCTCCCCGCCGCCAGGCACGGGCGACGCGGTGTGCGCAACATCATGCACGCCTGCATTTTTTCCCGGAGGGCTCTGCTCGGGTAATCAAGGCATTTACGGAATGGAGAACCGTGCATTTCCGGGCGGCGGCAACGGGCCCCGGCCCAGCGGCGCGTCGATGGTGCCGCCGGAAAGCGGCATCGGCGGCCCTGGCACAATGCGGCCATGAGCTTCGCGACCGCTGATCTCTACGACGCCCACGGCGACGCGCTGCGCAGTTGCGTCACCCAGTTCCGCTCGTATGGCTCACACGCGCGATTCTCCGGCCAGATCTCCACGGTCCGCTGCCTGGAGGACAACGCGCTCGTCAAGCAGGTGCTCGCGACGCCGGGCGAGGGCCGGGTGCTGGTGGTCGACGGCGGCGGATCGCTGCGCACGGCGCTGCTCGGCGACATGATCGCGACCTCGGCGGTGGAGAACGGCTGGGCGGGCGTAGTGATCCATGGCGCGGTACGGGACACGGCTGCGCTGGCCGACCTCGACCTCGGCGTCAAGGCGCTCGGCGCCAACCCTAGGAAAAGCGCCAAGACCGGCCTGGGGGAGATCGACGTCCCGGTGACCTTCGGGGACGTGACCTTCGCTCCGGGAGAGTGGCTCTACAGCGACGAGGACGGCATCCTTGTCAGCGACCACCGCCTCGACATCTGAGCTCCCGGCGACTGTCCGTGCCGCCACCCGGCTCGCTAGATACGTAGCCGCTTGATGCGGGTCGGCTGGTAGGTGAAGGCCCAGCGGTCGGTGCCGGCTTTGCGGCGGGTGTAGCGGTCGGGATGCTGGTAGCGGTCGCGGTTGTGGAACTGGCAGGCCGGTCCGAGCAGTTTGAGGTCGGTGAGGCCGCCGTTGCTCCAGTTGTCGGCGTGGTCGATCTGGCACATGGTGGCGGGGAGTGGGCAGCCGTCGATCCAGCAGGTGGCGTAGCGGGCGTAGACGGCCCTGCGTTGGGCGGGGGTGGCCAGGCGGACCTTGCGGCCCATGTCCAGCACCTGCCCGTCGGCGTCCATGACCAGGCGGACCAGGGTGGAGGTGCGGGCAAGGCGGTGCACGCTGGAGACCGGCAGCATCTGCCCGGTCGCCAGCAACACCCCCGGCGCCGCCCCCAGCAACGCCCCCGGCGCCGCCCCCAGCAACGCCCCCGGCGCTGTTCCGAGCAGCGTCCCTGGCGCTGTTCCCGCTGGCCTGCCCGACTCCGATCCCGGCACGCCCGGCCGCGTCCCTGGCGCACGCGAGCACTGTGCCTCGCCGCCGCACCCGCACCCGCCCTTGCCGTGCCTCCGATGCTCGTGGCCGTGGCCTTGGCTCTCAGGCGTGCTCTGCCCATGCCGGCAGTTCCCCGCAGGCCGATGCCCGGCGTGGGCGCGATGCGCAGCGGCGTCCTCGGGAGGAGGATCCGGCCGCGCTGTCTGTGAAGGTGAACCGGCATCTGCCCCGGCGTCACCGCAGTCCCCGCAGTCCCTGCAGTCGCCGCAGTCGGCGGGGTGGGCAGGGTCGGCAGGATGGCACAGGCCCTCATCCTGGGCAGGTGCGGCAGCGCCGGTGCTGCCCACGTCGCAGGGGCCGCCCATCTCGCCGGGGGCACTGGCACTGGCATCTTCGACGTCGCCGGGGTCGTCAGCGCTTCCGGTGGCGCCGGTGTCCTCGCTGTCCCGGCCGTCCTCGTCGGCCTCGGCGCCCTCCGCGTCCTGGGCATCCTCGGCATCCTGGGCGTCGTCAATGTCTTCGGGGTGGTCGGTGCCGGGGCCGGCGGGCTGGGGGTCGGTGCCGGGGTCGGTGGGGAGGGACTCGGCGGTGACCAGGACCAGGAGCTCGGCGGCGATCTTCTCCTCCAGGTGAGCGATGAACGCATCCGCCTGGCGGACCCGCAACGGCCGATCGTCCCCCTCGGCCTTCGGCTTGGCGTAAAGGCTGAGCAAGGTCAGCAGCCGGGCGGCAGGCTCACGGGGGAGGTAGAACTCCCCCTCCACGCCCCCGCCCTTCGCGGGGCGGACCCTCAGGAACCGCCGCCCGTAGTCCGCCTGCTCGTCGCGGTCTTCCCCGTCGGGGTCGAGCACCGCCCGCAGGTAGCGGCCGGCTTTGGCCACCTCCGCCGCCCCTGCCTTGCCCGCCAGCTCCAGCAAAATCGGCTCAGCCAGGTTGGCGTGCTCGTCGTTCAACTGTGCGGTGGCGGTGCAGATCGCCTCCACCACCCCCGCCGCCAAGTCCCCGGCGGCGAACTTCTCCCGCACTCGGGGCAGACGCGCCAACTCCACCGCCAGCGTGAGCAGGCGCCCGGCACCTGCGACGCTCACCCCTCCGGCGGTGCGCAGCCAGCTGCGGGTGGAGGCATGCCCATGCTGCTTGGCCTGCCCCGCACCATGCACCCGTCCCACGCGATCCGCCAACGCGGACGTGATCCGATCCCGCGCAAACAGCAGATCCTCGGCCTCGGCGAGGCAGATGTCCGCATCGTCGGGCAACGCCGCCAACGCCAACGCCTGCGCCGACTCACGCAGAGAACCCACCAACACCCACGACGATCGGCCCCGACCGGCACCTGATCCACAAGGACCGGCTCCCGAGCCATCCGCAGCACCGGCACCGTCCCCAGCGGCATCACTGCCGGCGGCGCCCGAGACCTCCTCGTTTTCGGCTCCACAGCCGCAGGAATGTGAGTCCCTGGACGCCCACAACGGCGAGTCAGCGGTCAACCGGTCCCACCAGTCGCCGGCAGTGTTGTTCGAACGACGAGAGCGGTCAGGATCGATAGCGAACAGATCCACCACGCCCTCCTCGCTGAATTCGAATACTTGTATGAATTCTTTCACGTCATCATGCCTTGCACACCCGATGGGCAGCGAATTGTTGGAGCGACAGGTCGAGCCGTCCGGCCGCGCGCTTGCGGCCCGCGAGGGCCGGCTGTCCGGGGTGCCCCTCTCACAGCCGCGTTCAACGCCCTGCGGGTTACGGGCTCGGGCGCCGGGCGCGGCGGACGAGATTGCGGGAAAGGAGTGAAGGGGCCGTCCAACATGCCAGGCGCTGACGCGGCGTCGGCCTGCCTACGGGCCGGGCCGGACGTGGAGCCGCTGCCGGGCCAGCCGTCGCTGCCGGGCCAGCCGTCACTGCCGGGCCGGCCGTCACTGTCGGGCCGGCCGTCACTGCCCGGCCAGCCGTCAGTACGCGAGAAGCCGACCGGCTGACCCGTTCACGCCTGAGAAGCGGGCCGGCCGGCCCGTTCAGGCGTGAGAAGTGCCCGTCAGATGCGGCCGATGTCGGCGGGCAGGTCGAGGGCGAGCACGTGGTCGAAGTGGAGGAAGGTCTCGAACCTGGACCCCGGCGCGACCGACTCGTCGGCCTCCAGGTCGCGCAGCAGGCGTAGCGCCCCGGGCGTGTCGAGGTCGTCGTCCAGCGCCCGCTGGACGCGCTCGGAGTGGGCGTCGTCGATCGGGCGGCTCGGTGACTCCGCCCATTCGGCCACCCGCCGCCGCAGCCGCCGCAGTTCCTCGTCGGCGGCGTGAAGAGCGTCCCAGGTGAGATCGACCGGCCGCCGGTAGTGGTGCTCCAGCAGGGCAAGCCGTACGGCGAGGGGATCGAGACCGGCGGCGACGACGCCGGACAGCGGCACGACGTGCCCGGTGTCGGCCGGGCGGCCCTCGAACAGCAGGTGCCCGGAGTGCGCCCAGTGGGCGGCGGCCTCCTGACCTGTGGCGGCGTTCGACTGCGCCCGCGCCCTCTCGTGGTGGGGGAAGCACAGGTCGGCCCCGCCCACGTACAGGTCGAAGTGGGGGCCGAGGAACCGCAGCGGCGTGGCCGAGCACTCCACGTCGCGACCGGGGAGACCGCGGCCCCAGGGCGCGTTCCAGGCCGCTCCGGCGTCGCCGCCGGCCGAATGCCCCAGGGATTGCGACACCGGCTCCCAGAGGGGCCAGTCGGACGCCGAGCCCGGCTTGCCGGAGATCTCGCCGTACGTGGGGAAGGACGCCGCGTCGAAGAACACCGCCCCCTCCGGGGTGGCGTACGCGTGGCCGCGCTCGATGAGCCGCCCGATGAGCTCGATCACCAGGCCCATCGTCTCGCTGGTCCGGGGGGAGTGCTCGGGGGCGCGCATGTTGAGCGCGAGCGTGTCGGCGTCGAGAGACGCGCCATTCACGTCACGGCCGTCACGTTCGTCACGGTCGTCACCGCCCTCACCGCCGTCTCGGTGGACGAGGTCGGAGACGTTGCGGCAGGCGAGCACCCGCAGATTGGCGCGTTCGGCGACGCGGCGGACCAGGTCGGCGAGCAGGGCGGGGCGCAGGTCGGCGAGGCCGGCGGGCCCGTGCGCGGCGCAGGTGTACATCCGCAGAACCCGCGAACCGGCCGGGGCGACGGGCACGACCTGCCGGGTCAGGGTGTCGTGGAGCCGCAACATGCTCCGAGCCTACGTGCTGCCCCCGACATCCCCGCCCCGGCCCCTGAGCCGGAATCAGGTCAGGAAGCGGATGATGTCGCGGTCGCCGCGTTCGCGCAGGCGGTCGAGGACATCCTCGCGGACGGCCCCCTCGGGCAGGCCGATGCGGGCGCCGATGAGACGCAGGCCCTCGGCCTCCGACGCGACCGGAGCGGTGTACCCGATCAGGTGCAGCGCCTGGTTGATCGCGGGCAGCCCGGCCCCCGCCGTGGGCAGGAAGCGGGTCAGCAGCTCGCCGCCGTCGGAGACCGTGAGGAAGACATGGTCGCCCTCGGACGCGTTGTACTCCGCGAGGACGTTCCTGATCGAGCCGATGGTCGGCTGGTTGTGCCAGCTGATCACCACCTCGCCCGACGCGGTGGAGGCGGTGAGCTGCCCGCCGGGCGCCATGCCGAGGTGCGCGGCGAAGCCGGTCGGCAGCGGGGAACCCGAGCCGCGCAGGTGCTCGGCGTTCACGTCGACACGGTGCCACCAGCGGCCGTCCCTGCTGCGGAAGCAGCGGCGGGTCATCGAGACGTCCCGGCGCGGCTGGTACGGCTCGGCCTGGTCCTGGGCGGCCACCCTGATGTAGCCGCGCTGGGTCCGCTCGAACCCGGGCCCTCCGGCGTACGCCCTGATGGAGCTCTCGCTCACGTCGTAGTGGGAGGTCAGGTTGTCCACGACCGTGCTCACGGACGCCTCGCCGCCCGCGCGCTCGATCTCCCGAACGATCATCTCCCGGATGCCGAGGTACTCGTCGCCGCCCCAGCGCCGCAGCCCGTACTTGCTGCGGTCGAGCCGGATGAACCGCTCGTCGGAGGCGAGCTGGTTGCGGATGCCGACGATGCTGTAGTCCTCGCCGATACGACCCTGGATGTCCTCGGGGGTGAGCGGGGCGTGGGCGACCGCCAGCACGGCCTCCGCCTTGTCGCCCATGCTGCGCGGCCAGGGGACGACGTGGCCGTCCATGACCCGCAGGTGCGGCACCGACGCCAGCCAGCGCTCGGCGACGTCCTCCCGGATGCCGAGCTGGGCGACGAGGGAGACCGCCTCCTCCAGCGGCCGGGGGCCGTCGGCGAACAGCTGCCGCGTCTTCTCCCTGAGCTCGTCCGCGCCGCCCGCGACCAGCCATCCGTCCACCTGCTCGTACCCGGTCAGCAGCGTACGGACGAACCGCCAGGCGGGGATCGCGAGCGTGATCAGCTCGGTGCGGTGCCACGGCACGGCGGCGGCGACGTCGTCGGCGGGCACGGCCGAGCCCAGCCGGGTGCGCAGCCAGGACAGGTGGGCGTTCAGCGGCGCGGCGGACGGGCCGTTCAGCCAGTCCATCACGTGGTCGCGCAGGTCGCGCTCGATCTGCCGGATCCGCTCGCGGGTGACCGAGAAGCGCTGGGCCAGCTCGTCCAGTGTGGCCCGCTGGGCCTGGCCCGGTGGCTGGGAGGTGTCGAAGTAGAGCCGGTCGCGTGCGATGGCCCGCTGGCGGTCGTCCAGCCGGGCGAAGATCTCGTCGATGACCTCGGGCATCGGCCGCTCGGGAAGGGCCGGCGGGACGGGCGCCCCGGCCGGCTCCTGTGCGGGCTCCGTGGCCAGCAGCTTGTCGATCACGTCGACGTACAGGTCGTGGACGCTCTCCCGGGGGCCGGGCGTCTGGAGGCTCTCCTCCGGGTGGGTGAACCTCAGCAGCGGGAGGATGTCGCCGAGGACCAGGTGCGACCAGCAGGCGGTGGTGAGGTCGGCGAGCCGGGAGGCGACCTGGCCGGTTCCCACCGCCGCGCAGGCCCGGCCGAGGGGAAGCGCCTGCCACCACGCGTCGGGAAGACCGGGGTCGCTCGCGATCGGCTCTACCTGGCTGGGCGCGGTCCAGCGCAGCGGAGGCACGATGTCGCTAAGGCTGAGGTTCATGCAGGTCCAACCGGCAAGGGGAATATATCCGCAGTTCAGACTAGGGGATCGGACGTCAGGCCGGGATGAAGGGACTGGCGCGCCCCGAATAGGACACGTAGAGCAACTCCCCCGCCCGCGTGCACGCCACGTAGAGCAGCCCCCGTTCGCGTTGCAGATCGTGCGCCCGGGCCGTCGGGTCCTCGTCGGCCGGGGTCAGCGCGTCCGGCGCCGGCACGATTCCGTCAGCCACGCCTATCACGGCCACGCGGCGGAATTCCAGCCCTTTCATGCCATGAAGGGAGGTGACTTTGACCGTGATGCCCGCTTCGCGTAGTGCGGTGCGGGCGGTACGCACGAGGTCCGGGGTACGCGCGGCCACCGCGATCTGGGCGGTCGGCACGCCCTCCTCCAGCCATTCGGCCACGGTGGAGACGAGCCCGGCCATCTCCGCCTCCGCGTCCACGTACTGGCGCACCATCGGCCGCGCGCCGTAGTCCAGCGCGCGGTAGCCGTACATCGCGGCGTTGCCCGCGACCAGGCCGTCCGCCGGGCCACCGCCGCGCAGGCGCACTCCCCACGAGAGGATCTCGGCGGGCAGCCGGTGAGAGATCTTGAGGCGGAACTGGCGGGCGGGGATGCCGACGTCCGCCAGCGCGACCCGCGTGTCGAACATGCGCTGGTGCGGGTCTCCCACGATGAACAGGTCGTTCGGGGCGGCGGGGACCGCCGCCCGCAGCAGCCGCCACTGGGCCGGGTGCAGGTCCTGCGCCTCGTCCACCACGATGTGCCGGTACGGCTCACGCCCCGGCGCCTCGTCGCCCAGCAGGTCGCCCACGGCCCGCCCGAGCAGGCCCGCCGCCTCCGAGGCGAGCTGGAGCAGGGTGCGCCGGCCGGACTCGCGCAGGCGCCGTACGACCTGCTGGACGGCCTCCCACACCGTCGTCCTGGCATCGGCGTCGAGCCGGACGCCGCGGCCGAGCCGGGTGGCGGCCTGATACTCCTCCAGCGTCCGCAGGTTCTGCGCGAGGATCACCTGCTCCCACTCGCGCAGCAGGAACGCGCTGCCGAAGCGCCCGACGGCCGCCTCCTGCCACAGCTCGGCCAGGTCGTCGGAGGAGACGAGGGCGGGGGCGCGGCCCTCCGCCTCGGCGACGATGCGGTGCGCGATCCTGTCGACGTTGCCCACCTCGACGCGCTTGCGGACCACCTCGTCCTTGACGATCATGTCAAGCCGCGCGGACAACTCGGTCGCGAGGCTCTGGGAGAACGTCACCAGTAGCACCGGGCCGGTGGCCGCGCGGGCCAGCAGGGCCGCCCGGTGCAGCGCGATGACCGTCTTCCCGGTGCCCGCACCCCCGGTGATCAGCACCGGCTGCTCGTACGCCGGCCAGTTGGCGTACGTGTGCTGCGGCGGGTAGAGGAACGTGCACCAGCCGGGCAGCGTGAGGATGCGCTCGAGCTCCGCGGCGTCGGCGGCGAACGCGGCCCGGTCGGGGCTGCGCCGCAGCGCCGCCAGGAGGTCCTCAGGGTCGATCTCGTCGGCGACGCGGGAGCGGCAGGCGTCCAGCTCGCGCCAGGCCGCCGCGAGCGAGCCGCCGCGGGCGAGCGCGGCGAGCGGCGCGTACTGGCTGTGCGGGAGCAGCGGCTCCACGGCCGCGAGATGCGACTCCGACGTCATCAGCCGCAGCAGCGGCAGCAGGTGGGCGTCGACGCCGATGTTCAGCAGATCGGCGTCGCACCAGTTCTCGAACAGCGGCCGGCCGCCGGTCTCCGACGCACGGCGCAGGGCCGGCTCGACCCGCTCCAGGGCCTCGGCGTCCCAGGTCTCGACGATCCCGATGGCCGTGTTGACGCCGAACCTGTGCCGCTGCGCGTACGACCACGCCTCGGCGTCCGGCAGCACGGTGAGCAGCCAGTAGACGTCCTCCTGACGCACCACCACCCCCCGGTGGCGGTCGGCGAGCCGCAGCGTGGCGATGCGGGGATCACGGCAGTTGCGCACCCTCTCGGGGTGCGGCGCGGCGGACGCGTTCAGCAGGAACCGGCGCACCGCGACGGCCACGTCCCGGCGGACCGGCCGGGTGAGCGCGCCGAGCCCGCGCAGGAACTCCGGGGAGATCGCGAGCCGGGGCATCGGCTATCCCAGCAGGGTCAGCAGGTCGCGGTCCCCGCGTTCTCGCAGCCGCGCGAGGAGTTCGGGCCGCCCGACGGGCGCGGTGAGGCCGACGCGCGTCGCGATCACCCGCGCGGCCTGCTCGGGCGTGCCGCTCGGCGCGGTGTAGCCCACCAGGCGCAGCGCGCGGCTCGTCTCGTCGCCGCCGTCCGCCGCCGGCAGGTGCCGTACGCGCAGCATGCCCTCCTCGGACAGGGTCAGGAAGATGTGGCTGCCCTCCTCGGCCGAGACCTCGCTGAGAATCCGCTGGAGGGAGCCCAGGACCGGCCGCGCGTGCCAGGAGAGGCCGACCTCCCCGGCCGCGCTGCGCACCGTGCGGTCCTCGCCCGGCGCGAGACCGACGTACGCCGCGAACCCGCTCGGCAGCGGCACCTCGGCGCCGTTGAGGTGGTCGCCGGAGACGTCCACCCTGAGCCACCACCTGCCGTCCGGCTGCCGGAAGCACCGCCGGGTCAGCGCGACGTCCTTGAGCCCGCCCTGCTGACCGCCCTGCTGCCCGACCGGCTGACGGTCCGGCTGGCGGTCCGCCGTACTGATCTCCGACGCCTTCTGAGCGCGCAGTTGCGGCACGCTCTCCAGCCACTGCCTGGCGACGTCGGGACGGACGCCCAGAGAGCCGATCATCTCCAGCGCCTGGGGGACGGTCGGCGGGCGCTCGGCGGAGGCGATCAGGCTCCGCGTCCTCTCCCGCAGTTCCTCGATGTCACCGGCCACGAGCCAGTCGCCGAAGAGGCGGTATCCGGGGAACGTGGCGAGCACGAACCGCCAGGCGGGCACCTCCAGCGTGCGCAGTTCGCGCCCGTGCCACTCGGCCGCCGTGACGAACCGCTCCTTCGGGACCGCGGCTCCGAAGGTGTCGGTGAGCCAGGTCAGATGCTCGTTGTACGGCTTCGCCTCCGGCAGCGCGAGCCAGCGGGACAGCCGGTCGCGCAGGGCCGCTTCGAGGTCGTGGATGACGGAGGGGTGGACGGCGAGCAGTCTGGCCAGCTGCTCGGGATCGGACGGCTCGTCGGAGAAGACCCGGTTCTGCGCCACCATCCAGGTCTGGTCGTCCAGGTCGCCGAACGCGGCGTCGATCAGCTCGGGGATGTCCGGGGCCTGTTGTTCCGCCACCTGTTCGTCCGGGGGATCCTCCACCGGCTCGGAGACCGGCTCGGGCACCGGCTCGGAGACAGGCCGGGCCTCCTCCGGGGACATCCGTAAGAACACGGCGCCGAACAGAGCGGTCAGCACGGGGCGGGCCTTGACGAACGGCTGGTCGGCCAGTTCCCGGCCGGACAGCGCGAGCAGGCCGTGCCACGACCCCGCCCGGTCGAGCGCGATCGCGACCTGGGGGTCGTCGGCCTCGTCGGGGTCGAGCACGTGCAGCGCGGGCAGCACGTCGCCGACGGCCGCCGCCGGCCAGTGGTCGAGCGCGAGCTCGGTGAGCAGGTCGCCCAGCGCCTCGGCGTCCAGGACGGCGAGCACCCGGTGCAGGGGCAGCGTCCGCCACCAGGCGTCCGGCAGGCCGGGCCGGTCGGCCAGTGCCGTGATGCGGGCAGCGTCACTCCAGCGCAGCGGTGGCACGAGGTCACTCAGGCAGAAGTTCATGCGTTCCCCATCACTCACAAAGACCAGTCCATAGTCTGGCAAATCGCCCCGTCGTGGTGGAGATGTCAGTGACGTTCTGCGGCGAAACGGAGACGGACGTAGTCGGCCATCCAGCCGGTCTCCCGGCGCAGCGCGGGGGCGGCCAGTTCGTTGACCCGGCGCAGCAGCGGCTCCACGGCCGCCGGGGGGACCCGGTCGAGCAGCGAGCCGGCGAACATCCGGACCCAGTCGGCCGCGCCGTTCGGGCACTCGTCGAGCGGCGTGGGGCGGTCGAAATACTCCAGCAGCCGGACCGTGAACCCGCCCTTCTCCAGGCGGTGGGCGTACTCGGCGGGGCTGGGGAAGTACCACGGCAGCTCGGGCTCGGGCAGGCCGTACTCGCGCCAGGCGGTGAGCACGGCGGAGGTCAGGGCCGCGCAGTTGCCCGCGCCGCCCATCTCGGCGACGAACCGGCCGCCCGGCCGCAGCGCCTCCCGCACGCAGTCGATCACCGCGTCGGGGTCGCGGCTCATCCAGTGCAGCGCGGCGTTCGAGAAGACCGCGTCGTACGGCTGGGCGACGGTGAAGTCGTAGCCGTCGCCCACGGTGAAGTCGAGTCCGGGATGGTGCGCGATGGCCTGCTCGATCATGGAGTGGGAGCCGTCGATGCCCAGCACGTGGGCGCCGCGCCTGGCGATGTCGGCGGTGAGCACCCCGGTGCCGCATCCGAGGTCGAGCACGCGCTCACCGGGGCGCGGGTCGAGCAGTTCCACCAGCGGCGCGCCCTGAGCCGAGACGTAGCCGAAGGAGCTGTCGTAGGCGCGAGCGTTCCACCGGGTGAGACTGGGAGTTTCGTACCTCAAGATCGGCTCGCATTCTGACACGTGGTGCCCGGTGTCGGGATTGCCGCAATCTCATGCCGACTTGTGAGACTGCTGGGATAACGACACACTTTACGGCTTCCGTCGCCTCCGCGAGATCGGAGGACTCAGCCGACCATCTGGGCCCAATGCGCGGTCACATATGACTTGGCCTGATCCTGCTCGGGGATGTTCAGGATCACCGGGTCGCCGGACGCCTCCGGCAGCCTGGCGGCGGCGTCCCCGTCCAGCGTGTCGCGCATCTCCATGGCCTCCATCCGGGCGGGCCGCGCGTACGCCTTGAGGAAGAGGTTCTGGCCCTCGTCGGACAGCAGGAACTCCTCCCACAGCCGGGCGGCGGCCGGGTGCGGCGCGTCGGCGCTGATCGCCTGCATGTAGTAGGAGGCGAGCACCTCGTTCTTCGGGATCGTCACCCGCCAAGCCGCCGCGCCGCGGCCGGAGGCGGCCCGCGCCGCGTTCATGTAGTCCCAGTCCACCACCGCGGTCGCCTGGTCGGGCCGGCCGAGCATGCCGCCCTTCTTCAGCCGCGCGAACAGGTTTACGCCCCGCGCGGCGTCCGGCAGTCCGTTGCCGAGCGAGGCGGCCATCACGGCGCTGAACGCCGAGGCAACCCGGCGCGGGTCACCCGGCAGTGCCACGGTCGTCCCCGGCCTGACCAGCGCGCCGTACGACACGGGGGCGGGGACCTTTCTCGGGTCGTAGCCGATCGACATGTATCCGCCGTAGGCGGCGAACCAGCGTCCCCGCTGCTCCTTGGCCTCGTCGGGGATGTCCGCCCAGCCGGCCACGCGGTAGGGCGCGAACAGCTTGGCGTCGGCGACCGCGACCTCCAGGGTGAGATCGAACACGTCCGGCGCCTGATTCGTCCCCTTCAGACGGGCCGCGGTGTCGATCTCCTGCTTGCTGCTCGCCTCCGGCACGATCGAGGTCACCTTGATGCCGTACTTGTCGGAGAAGCGGGCGATGATCTCCTTGTAACCGACCCAGCCGCCCGGCAGGCCCACGACCGTGAGCGCGCCCTCCTTCTTGGCCGCCTCGACGAGCCTGTCCATGGTGCCGAACCCGGACTCCAGGCTGTCGGCCCGGGGGTTCAGGGGCGGCAGCGGCTTGTCCGACGACGACGGCTTCGAGCACGCGGAGGCCGTGAACAGGAGGACGGCCGCCGAGGAAACCGTCACGACGCAGGCACGTATGGTCACGCCGCGTATGCTCCCCGCGTCGCGGCGGCCGTTCGCGGCGGCGCGCTGGGGCATTACCGAGTCGGCGTCCGCACCATGCACGCCGATTACTGGGTAAGAGGATTACCGGGCAGGCGGCGCGGGCGGCACGACCTTGGCGGCGGCCAGGGTGTCCTCGGCGATCTCTACGAGGCTTCCGTCCCGTTTCCGCACGGTGAGCACGCCGTCGTGCCAGGATTCCAACACGCCGACGGCGTCCCGGTGCCCGCCGGGCACTCTGCGTCGCGTCGTCACCCGTTTGCCCACGTCGGCGGGGGTGATGGCGACCACAAGACGGGCTCCGAAACGAGGGGCCACGACGATTGCCCCCCTCCTGTTCCGGCTAGTCGGCAGGCACCGCAATACTAGGGCTAGCAACCCGCGGTCGAGCCGTGCAACCCAGAAGGAGCCCGAGGTGACGTACGTCATCGCGCAGCCTTGCGTGGACGTCCTGGACAAGGCGTGCATCGAGGAGTGCCCCGTCGATTGCATCTACGAGGGCGAACGCATGCTCTACATCCACCCCGACGAGTGCGTGGACTGCGGTGCGTGCGAGCCGGTGTGCCCCGTAGAGGCGATTTTCTACGAGGACGACCTTCCCGAGCAGTGGAAGGACTTCTACAAGGCCAACGTCGATTTCTTCGAGGAGCTGGGCTCGCCCGGCGGCGCCTCGAAGGTCGGAAAGATCAACAAGGACCACCCGCTCGTCGCGGCGCTCCCGCCGCAGGGCGAGGACCACTGACCGACGCCTGATCAGCGCGGTCCGTGACGACTGGGGGATTTTCTTTGCTTGCGTTGCCGGACTTCCCATGGGATCGGCTCGTGCCCTATCAGGACCTGGCGCGGGCGCATCCCGGCGGAATCGTCGACCTGTCGGTCGGCACGCCGGTCGACCCGGTGCCCCCGGTCGCTCGTGAGGCGCTCGCCGCCGCCGCCGACAGCCCCGGCTATCCCCTGACGTACGGCACGCCGCGGCTGCGTGAGGCGGCCGCGGGCTGGCTGCGGCGGCGGCACGGCGTCACGATCGACCCCGCCGACGTGCTGCCGACCATCGGCTCCAAGGAACTGGTGGCCTGGCTGCCGACGCTGCTCGGCGTGCGGCCCGGCGAGCGCGTGGTCTTCCCCGAGCTCGCCTATCCGACGTACGACGTGGGCGCGAGGCTGGCCGGGGCCGAGCCCTACGCGACCGACGGGCTCCTCGCGCTGGGCCCCGAGCGGGTGCCCCTCGTCTGGGTGAACTCGCCGTCCAACCCCACCGGGCGCGTCCTGCCCGCCGAGCACCTGCGCAAGGTCGTCGCGTGGGCGCGCGAGCGCGGCGCGGTCGTCGCGTCCGACGAGTGCTACATCGAGCTGGGCTGGGAGGAGCACCCGGTCTCCGTCCTCCACCCGGACGTGTGCGAGGGCTCCCACGAGAACCTGCTCGCGGTCCACTCGCTGTCGAAGCGGTCGAACTTCGCCGGATACCGCGCCGGCTTCGTCGCCGGCGACCCCCGGCTCGTACGGCTGCTGCTGGAGGTGCGCAAGCACGCCGGCATGATGATGCCCGCCCCGGTCCAGGCCGCGACAGCGGCCGTGCTCGACGACGACGCGCACGCCGACGCGCAGCGGGAGCGGTACGCCCGCCGCAGGGCGGTGCTGCGGCCCGCGCTGGAGCGGGCCGGCTGGCGGGTCGAGCACTCGGCCGCCGGGCTCTACCTGTGGGCCACCGACGGCACCGGCTGCTGGGACCAGGTGCGCGCCCTGGCCGAGAGAGGCATCCTCGTCGCGCCGGGCGAGTTCTACGGCGCCGCCGGGCGCGGTCACGTCCGCATCGCCGTCACCGCCACGGACGAGCGCGTCGATGCGGCGGTGAGCCGCCTCCAGTAGGATCGCCCGCCATGACGACAGCGATCGTGATCGTGCTGGGCCTCGCCACGGTCGTCGTCGTGCTGGGCGCCGTCGCCGCGACCCGGCGCACGCGCGCGCGAGAGCCGGTCCGCACGCCGCCCGCCGCTCCGGGAGAGTCGCCGGCGCGTGACCCCGAGGCCGATCCCGACTTCTTCGACCCTCGCACGATCAGGGTGGGGGACACCGTCTACGTGGAGGCCGCCCGCTATCGGGCCGTCGGCGCCCTGCACTGCACGATGCAGGGCGAGAAGTGGACGGAATACCTGCTGGACGAGGGCGCCCGGCGCTACAACTGGCTGTCGGTCGAGGAACGGCCGGGCAAGGAGGGCGAGCCCCTCCACCTGGAGGTCCTGTTGTGGACCGACGTGCCGACCCAGGGCATGGTGCCGGCCAGGCACATGCTCATCGTGGACGGTCTGGAGTTCTATCCCATCGAGCGCGGCACGGCCGCCTTCCGCTCCGAGGGGACCACCGGGCTGCCCGAGCGCGGCCTGCTCGACTTCGCCGACTACCGGGCCGGCGACGGCCGCCTGCTGTCGTTCCAGCGTGTGCAGGGCGGCCAGTGGGAGGCGTCCTACGCCCGACCGCTCACTCCGGGTTCGATCCGGGTGGATCGGCTTCCCTGATCGCACGGGTAGGTTCTGCTTGTGGAACGGCGCCTTACCAAACCTGTCGTGACCGTCATGGTCATCGTCGTCCTGCTGGGCGCCGCCATCTTCTACGGCGCCTATCACCTGCTGAAGCGGACAGAACCGTTCGCTCTGGGCGAACACTGCATGATCAAGACTCCCGGCGGCACGCTCGACCTCGACATCGAGCAGGCCCAGATGGCCGCGACCATCGCCGCCGTCGCGGTGCGGCGCAAGCTGCCCGAGCGCGCCCTTCAGATCGCCTACATCACGGCGATCCAGGAGTCCAAGCTGGCCAACCTGCCGTACGGCGACCGCGACTCGGTGGGCGTGTTCCAGCAGCGGCCCTCGCAGGGCTGGGGGACGGCCGAGCAGTTGCAGGACCCGGTCTACGCGTCGCGGAAGTTCTTCGCCGCGCTGGAGAAGGTGAAGCACTACCGGACCCTGCCGCTGCACGAGGCGGCCCAGGCCGTGCAGCGCTCCGCCGACGGCTCGGCCTACGCCGAGCACGAGTACAACGCCAAGATCCTCTCGGCGGCGTTCATCGGGCGCGTGCCCCAGGCCGTGCACTGCTGGTACCCGCCGTCCGACAAGCCGGTCACGCCGCAGACCGAGACCGCGCGCAAGCAGCTCGTGCGCGCGCTCGGCACGGACTCCGCGCCCAAGCGCGGCTGGCTGGTCGCCGCCTGGTACGTCACCCACGCACAGAAGTACGGCCTGCGCCAGGTGCGCTACGAGGGCGTCACCTGGACGGCCGCCAGCGGCCACGACGGCTGGCGCAAGGCCACCAAGCCCGTCGCCACCGTGCAGGTCGCGTGAACCCGTGGATTAGGGTCGGATGGCATGCGGCTTGACCTTGCCCAGGACGTGGGCGCGCTGACGGCGCAACTGGTGGACATCGAATCGGTGAGCGGCGCGGAGAAGGCGCTGGCCGACGCCGTCGAGGAGGCGCTCGATCCGCTGCCGCACCTGACGGTGCTGCGGGACGGTGACGCGGTGGTGGCGCGGACCGACCTCGGCCGGGCCGAGCGCGTGGTGATCGCCGGGCACATCGACACGGTCCCGGTGGCGGACAACCTGCCCAGCAGGGTCGAGGACGGCGTGCTGTACGGCTGCGGGACGTCCGACATGAAGAGCGGCGTGGCCGTCCAGCTCAAGCTCTGCCTGCTGGCCGAGCCGAACCGCGACCTGACCTTCGTCTTCTACGACTGCGAGGAGATCGAGGCCGAGCGGAGCGGCCTGCTGCGGCTCACCCGCACCCATCCCGAATGGATCACGGGTGACTTCGCGGTCGTGATGGAGCCGACCGACGGGCTGATCGAGGGCGGCTGCCAGGGCACGCTGCGCGCCGAGATCACGGTGAAGGGTGTGCGCGCGCACAGCGCCCGGTCGTGGGAGGGCGTCAACGCCATCCACGGCATCGCGCCGGTCCTGGAGACCCTCGGCCGGTACGAGGCGCGGCGCCCGGTGGTGGACGGCCTCCAGTTCCGCGAGGGGCTCAACGCGGTGGGCGTACGCGGCGGGGTGGCCGGGAACGTGATCCCGGACGAGTGCGTCGCGACCGTGAACTACCGCTTCGCCCCCGACCGCACCCTGGAGGAGGCGTTCGCCCACGTCCAGGAGGTCTTCGACGGCTTCGACGTGCGGCTCACCGACGGAGCGCCGGGTGCGCGGCCGGGGCTGACCCACCCCGTCGCCGCGGCGTTCGCCGCCGCGATCGGCGGCACGCCCCGGGCCAAGCTCGGCTGGACCGACGTCGCGCGGTTCTCCGCGCTCGGGATGCCCGCCGTCAACTGCGGCCCGGGCAACCCCGACATCGCACACACGGCGGGGGAGAACGTGAGCCTGGACAAGATCGTCGAGAGTGAGCGCCGGATGACGGCCTGGCTGGCCGAATAACCCGTAGATAGAAGAAAGTGGCTTTCCTCGCCGGCCATTTGGCGGGGAAAGCCACTTTCGTCCCGAGCAGCACCCTCATTCCTTAGACGGAGCCTCGGCGAAGACCGGTTCCAGGTTCCCGGGAATGTTTTCAAGATTCTTCAGGGTGTTGAAGGTGCCCTCCCGCCGCACCGTGTGCCAGCGCAGGCGCACCCCGAGAACGGCCGTGGCGACGGACTGGATGACCACCAGGTACATCAGCTGCCGGTAGACGAACTGCTGCAGGGGGAGCACCCACAGCGCCGACGCCCGTTCTCCGTCCAGACGCAGCGCGTACCACCCGCTGAGGGCCTGGGCGGTGACGAATCCGGCCCAGACCGCGACGACGGGCAGCGGGTCTGCCACCGCCACGCTGTAGACGGCCATGATGTCGACGACCGGGGCCAGCAGCGGGAGGATCACCTGGAAGAGCGTGAGATACCCGAGGCACCGGCGGCCGAACGGTCCTCGCTCCAGCACCGCCCCGCGGTGCTTCCACATCGCCTGCAGAGTGCCGTAGCACCAGCGGTAGCGCTGGCGCCACAGTTGCCGCAGCGAGGTGGGCGCCTCGGTCCACGCCCGGGCCCGCTCCTCGTAGACGACCCGCCAGCCCTCCCGGCAGATCGCCATCGTGAGGTCGGTGTCCTCGGCGAGGGTGTCGAGGCTGACGCCGCCCACCGACAGCAGCGCCTGCCGGCGGAAGGCGCCGATCGCGCCGGGCACCGTCGCCATGCAGCCGAGCAGGTCGAAGGCGCGCCGGTCGAGGTTGAACCCGATGACGTACTCGATGTGCTGCCATCGGCCGATCATGCCGCGGCGGTTGCCGACCTTCGTGTTGCCGCTGACCGCGCCCACCGAGGGGTCGGCGAGCGGTTGGACGAGGTTCCCGATGGTCGACGGCTCGAAGACGGTGTCGCCGTCCACCATGATCAGGATGTCATGTGAGGCGTGGGCGATGCCGGTGTTGAGCGCGGCGGGCTTGCCGCCGTTGGGCTGACGGATGACGCGTACGCCGGGCAGATTCAGCGAGGCGGCGATCTCCGCCGTGCGGTCGCCGGAGCCGTCGTCCACGACCAGCACCTCGACCTGCCCCGGGTAGTCCGTCGTCACGAGCGAGCGGACCGTCGCCTCGATCCCCGCCTCCTCGTTGTACGCGGGGACGATCACGGACACGGCCGGAGGGGCCGGCCACAAGGGAACGCGGTCGCGCCTGCGCCTGGGGGTGTTCTCCGGGCGCCTGCGGCGGGTCCTGCGGGCGTGGACCCAGGCCAGCGAGACGAAGAACGCCAGGCGGGCGAGGGTGAGCACCCCGGCGACGGAGAGGATCCAGCCCAGTGAGCCGGTGAAGGCGGCCGAGACCCGCTGGGCGATGGCGAGAACGCTCCCGAGGAAGCGCTCGGTGGTCCCGGCGGGTGTGTGGGCCGAAGGCAGCCCGGCGGCCTTGGTGAGCGTGGTGGCCGAGTAGCCCCTTTTCTTCAGTGCGTCCAGCAAGGCGTCGACGGCGGCCACAGTCCGGCTCCGGTCGCCTCCGGCGTCGTGGAACATGACCACCGCGCCCCGGCCCCGAGGCGGGAACGTGTCCCTCACCATCCGGTCGACGGCGGGACGGCTCCAGTCCCGCGAGTCGAGGTCGGTGAGTGCCACCAGGTATCCCTCGTCCCCGAGTGCGTGCATGGCCGCGAGCTGGGCGCTGCCGACCGCCGACGGCGAGGAGGAGTACGGCAGGCGCGCCAGGCGCGTGTGCACCCCCGTCGTGCCCGCGAGGACCTTCTGCGTGAGGGACATCTCCAGCCGGGTGCGCCAGAGCGGGGTGGTCGTCAGGTCGGCGTGGGTGTAGGTGTGGTTGCCGAGCTCGTGACCCTCCGCGAGGATCCTGCGGACCAGCTCGGGGTGCTCGGCCGCGTGGGCGCCCACCACGAAGAAGGTCGCCTTGGCGCCGTGCCTGCGCAGCACGTCGAGGATCCGAGGGGTCCACTTCGGGTCGGGGCCGTCGTCGAAGGTCAGCGCGACCGTCCGGGCGGCCGTACGCACGGTGCGAGGGCGCGGGCCCGAGGCGTTCACGACCGGCCCGCCCGAGCGCATCCGGTCGAGCTCGGCGGAGTGCTCCTCGCCCGGGGGAGGGGGCGCGTGCGTCTCGCCGACGACGTTGTGCGCGAAGCCGTTGAGCAGCAGCGCGCCGGCCGTCAGCAGGGCCGCGATCGCCACGAGGAACCAGTGGCCGCGGGGGTCGGCCCGTTTGCCGCGTCGTCCTGCCATCACCGTGCGCTCACCCTCTTCACTTGGGTCCGCGCGTCCGGCTGACCTGACCCGGCGGTGTGCCGCCGTGGCCGGGGTTCGCCGTCGGCGCCTCCGTGACCTCGGGCGACGGTTCCGCAGGTGGTCCCGCCGTCTCGGACGGCGAGGGCCGCCGGGTCGGCGCCGAGGAGGGGACGCGGGACGGGACGGAGGACGGGGAGGCGGACGGGCGGGGCGGCCGGGAGGCGGACGGCCGAGCGGCGGGCGAGGTGGCCGGCCGCGTTGGACGGGCGGCGGGCGTCGGCGCCGGAGGCCGGGCGGAGGTGCTCGTCTCCGGCGAGGGGGAGGGGGAGGGGCTGGGCGAGCGCGACTGCGGATGCGCCGCGTCCGGTCGACCACCCTGCCCCGGCCAGTTCAGCGCGGGGAGGCCGGAGCCGCCGACCACGCCGCCGAGCACGCCGACCAGCAGAGTCACCGTGAGAGCCGTGACCAGCACTCCGGTGACGATCGCGGTGACGGTCAGCACCTTGCTTCTGCGACCGCTGTGGTCGACGAAGACGGCTGTGCTCGTGGGGTGTGGCTCTCTCACGGGTTCCGATGCTATTGAGGCTGGGCTGATGTTTGGGACGCAATATGACGTTTGGGGCATAACTAATCGGGTAATTCGCGCGTCTTGCACCGTTCCCGATCCCGACCGTTAGCGTGACCGTCATGAACCACACCCGACCCGAACGCCGGCAGGGTCCGTCGCTGGTCCGCGGCGGCCTTGTCCCCGAATCCACTCACGACCAGCGCCTGCTCGACCGTCGCGGCCCCACCGGCTGGCTGCACGAGGATCCCTGGCGGGTCCTGCGCATCCAGTCGGAGTTCGTCGAGGGCTTCGGCGCCCTCGCCGACCTTCCTCCGGCGGTGACCGTCTTCGGTTCCGCCCGCACCGGTCCCGACACCCCCGAGTACGAACTCGGGGTGAAGGTCGGCGCGGCGCTCGCCAAGGCGGGCTACGCGGTGATCACCGGCGGTGGCCCCGGAGTGATGGAGGCGGCCAACAGGGGCGCGCTGGAAGCCGGCGGCGTCTCGGTCGGCCTCGGCATCGAGCTGCCGCACGAACAGCGCCTCAACGACTACGTGGACCTCGGCATCGAGTTCCGCTACTTCTTCGTGCGCAAGACGATGTTCGTCAAGTACGCCAGCGGGTTCGTGGCCCTGCCCGGCGGATTCGGAACGCTCGACGAGCTGTTCGAGGCGCTGACCCTGGTGCAGACGCGGAAGGTCACCTCGTTCCCGGTGATCATGATGGGCGTCTCGTTCTGGTCGCCGCTGATCGACTGGATCCGCGACACGCTGCTGGTCACCGGGAAGATCTCGCCGCAGGACGTCGAGCTGGTCTCGGTCACCGACGACCCCGACGAGGCCGTGCGCCTCATCGTGGAGGCCGACCGGCGCTCCGCCACTCAGTAGGGTTGCGACGTGTTCGTCTGCGTGTACTGCTCGTCCAGCCAGAAGATCGACCGCAAGTACGTCGACCTCGCCCGGGAGGTGGGCGCCGAACTGGCCCGCCGCGGCCACGGCCTCGTGAGCGGGGGCGCCATCGTCTCCTGCATGGGCGAGGTCGCCCGGGCCGTCCGCGACGGCGGCGGCCGCACGGTCGGGGTCATCCCCCAGGCCCTCGTCGACGTCGAGATCGCCGACACCGACTCCGACGAGCTGATCGTCACCGCCGACATGCGTGAGCGCAAGGGGGTCATGGACGCCAGGTCCGACGCGTTCCTCGTGCTTCCGGGCGGCATCGGCACCTTGGAGGAGCTGTTCGAGATCTGGACCACCCGGGTGCTCGGCATACACGAGCGGCCGCTGGTCGTCCTCGACCCGTGGGGCCTGTACGGGCCGCTGCGCGACCTGGTCGACGGCATGTACGAGCAGGGCTTCACGCGGCCGAACGTGTTCGATGCGATCTCGTGGGCGACCACGGTGGAGGAGGCGCTCGACATGCTGGAGCAGCCTGCCCTCCACCTCAGCCCGACGGGCGAGGAACTCGGCGAGAGCTGAGAGGGCTACTAGGCGAGGCCGCGGCGGGTCAGAGCGGGGGGCCGGAGGCCCAGCAGGGCCTCGGTCATGTCGAGGGCCTGCCGCACGTCGTGGGACGTCCGGAAGACGCTCGCGCCCGCCCAGGCGTAGGCCGCGGCGGCCGCGATCGCCTCGGTCTCATCGCCGGGGAGCGTCACCACGACGGTGTGTCCCGCCCGGGCCAGCGCGGACGCCTCCGGCAGCGAGGCGGCCTCGACCCAGCCGGACTCGATCTCGTCGTCGGGCCCGATCACGCGCGTCATGCTTCCATGCTCGCATGGAGAAGAGTTGTGGCACGATTCGTATGTGCTGGTCGTACTCGTCATCGCCGGACTCGCCGTGATCGCCTGTGTGGTCATGGTCTCGCTTGGACACGGCGGCGAGATGGCGGAGTTTCCTCCTGACGTGCCGCCGCTCGAACTGCCCGCGGCCGGCCAGATGACTCCCGCCGACCTGATCGCGCTTCAGCTTCCGATCGGTCTCGTGGGCTACAGCACCCAGGCGGTGGACGAGACGCTGCACCGCGTCTCGGTCGCGCTCGGGGAGCGCGACACCCGCATCGCCGTGCTGGAGCAGCGCGTGACCGAGTTATCGTACGCGCGGCTGCAGGCACGCGAGGAGACGAAGCAGGCCGAAACGAAGCAGGCGGAAACGAAGCAGGCCGAGGACTCCGAGCGTGAGCCGGAAGTGCCCTCGGCGCCGGCCCGCGAGGGCTGGGACGGAGACCGCGCCGACGCGGAAGAGGCATGGTGACAGCGTGGTGACAGCGTGGTGACGGTGTACGACGGGCTGGTCCGCTGCGGATGGGCGGGCACGACGCCCGACTACGTCGCCTACCACGACGAGGAGTGGGGCCGTCCGGTCCACGGGGACGACCTCGTCTTCGAGCGGGTCACCTTGGAGGCGTTCCAGTCCGGCCTGTCGTGGCTGACGATCCTGCGCAAGCGTGACAACTTCCGCAAGGCGTTCGCCGGGTTCTCGATCCCGGCGGTGGCGGCCTTTGACGAGGGCGACGTGGAGCGGCTGCTCGGCGACGCGGGCATCGTGCGCAACCGCGCCAAGATCGAGGCGGCCGTCGCCAACGCCCGCGCCGCCCTTGAGGTGCCGGACGGGCTGTCCGCGCTGGTGTGGAAGTACGCCGAGGAGCCCGGCAGGGTCCCGGCCACTCTCGCCGACGTCCCGGCCCGCACCGCCGGTTCCACGGCGCTGGCCAAGGAGCTCAAGAAGAACGGCTTCCGCTTCGTCGGCCCCACCACGGCGTACGCCCTGATGCAGGCCATCGGCCTGGTCAACGACCACGTGGCCGACTGCCACGTCCGTGCGGCCGTCACCGCCCTGCGCTGCGTTTGATTGCTTCGAAGCGCCTAGCGGCCTTCGCTGTGTTGATTGCTTCGAGGCGCCTAGCGGCCCTCGCTGTGTTGATTGCTTCGAAGCGCCTAGCGGCCTTCGAAGTGAGGGCGTTCCTTGTTGAGGAACGCCTTGGTCGCCGCCGCGTGGTCGGCGGTGGCCGCGCACTCGTCCTGAAGCTCCGCCTCCCGCTCCAGCGCCTCGGCGAGGGAGGACGACGCCGCGTGGTCCAGCGCCGCCTTGGTCGCGGCGTACGCCCGGGTGGGCCCCTGCGCGAGCCGTACGGCGAGGTCGCGGGCGGCGGACGCCAGCCGGTCGGCCGGGACCACCTGCCCGACCAGGCCGAGCTCCAGGGCCGTGGTCGCGTTCACGACGTCGCCGAGCAGCAGCATCTCCCGGGCGCGCGCTGGACCGACGAGCCGCTGGAGGGTCCAGGACGCCCCGGAGTCCGGCGCGAGCCCGATCCCGGTGAACGCCATCGAGAACTTCGCGGTCTCGGCCGCCACGCGGAAGTCGCACGCGAACGCCAGCGAGGCCCCCGCCCCCGCGGCCACCCCGTTGACGGCGGCCACGACGGGCTTGCCCATCGTGGCGACGGCCAGCACGACCGGGTTGTAGTGCTCGCGCACGGTGTTCGCCAGGCCGAGGCCCCGCTCGAGGTTGTCGGCGTGCTCGCGCAGGTCCTGCCCCGCGCAGAAGGCCCGGCCCGCGCCGGTCAGGAGCACGGCCCGCACCGACGCGTCGTCGTCGGCGCGCCGCACGGCCGCGAGCAGGGCGGTCTTCATCGCGACGGTCAGCGAGTTCATCGCGTCGGGGCGGTTCAGCGTGATCGTGGCGACGGCTTCGTCGACGTCATACGTCACGGTCATCTCGGGCGGCTCCATTCAGGTCGTCAATCAGGTCGTCAATCAGGTCGTCAATCAGGTCGTCATCAGATTGCGCTCGACGAACGCGGCGGCGGCGGGCAGCAGCCGGGCGGCCTCCTGCTCGAAGAAGGTGCGGGCCTTCTCGCCCGGCCAGCCCGGCGGCAGCAGGTCGGCGGGCAGCCCAGGGTCGCGGAACAGGAAGTTGCGCCAGCCGTGCACCAGTCTGCTGCGGACCGCGAAGACCCTGTCGTCCGGGGCGTCCTCCGGCAGCGAGCCCACCAGGTCCGCCGCGCTGGCCAGCCAATCCTCGTACGCGCTACCGATGCCGTCCAGGTCCCACGCGCGTGCGAGCAGGTCCCGCGGGTCGCCCTCGTACGCGGCGTCGAACCGGTGGCCGGGGACCCGCAGCGCGTCGAGCTCGGGCGAGGGCCGCGGGCCGATCCAGGTCGTCTCCGACAGCGGGGCGTACCCGAGGAAGGCGAGGTCGGCGCGCAGCCGCTCGCGCCGTGCCCGGTCCCTGACCGGTTCGAGCACCAGGACGTGCCAGCGGCCGGCCCACGGCGCGTCGCCCCGCCGGTAGACGCGGGCCGCCGTCTCGTCGAGCCTGCGCTCGCATTTCGGCGTGACCGCGTACCCCGGTCCCTGCGGCAGCCGTACGGGGTCGAGCCAGCCCTGCCGGACCATGCGGGATATCGCGGTCCTGACGGCCGGCGCCGCGATGTCGAGCGGCGAGAGCAGCCTCACGAGCGCGGCCACGGAGGCACGGCCGCCACGGGTGCGAAGGTGGTCCCCATAGAGATCGAAAAGCGCGGCTCGGGCGTTCACCCCACCCAGTGTGGGGTCACGTCCGGTCCGCCCACAACGCGTGTCCCGTCGCATTGATCCACTGACCGGAGCCGGGCCGTTACCTTTTTGAGCTCGGAGGCGGGATAATAGAACATCACAGAAACGTGAATACGCCGGTTACCCTCCGGGGCGGCCGACAACGCGGGAAGGGATACACGCATGGCGGCGATGAAGCCGCGGACCGGTGACGGTCCGCTGGAGGTCACCAAGGAAGGACGGGGCATCGTCATGCGGGTCCCTCTCGAAGGTGGCGGCCGACTCGTCGTGGAGCTGTCCGCGGACGAGGCCAGCGCCCTCGGTGACGCGCTTAAGAAGGTGGTCGGCTGATTCGTCAGCCGACCTGTTCGATTCACGGCCCTGGCGGCGGGTGATCCCGCCCCGGGGCCGCCCTGTTGGAGGTGGACGTGCCCATCGAGACCACGCCGGTCCTCACCGGTTCTCACGGTGCCGGGCCCGCGCCGGACGCCGACCTGGTGGCCGTGCCTTTCGGTCCCGGACCGGCCCCTGCCCCGGCACCCTGGCTGGAGTCTCCCGTACCGGTGGACGCGCTGCTGGCGCACTACGAGGCCAAGGGAGAGCCCGGCGAGGTCGTGGAGGTGCCCACCGTCCGGGACGGCGGCGTGCGGCGCGTCCTGCTGTACGGCACCGGCGACGGCTCGGCCGCCGCGCTGCGCAAGGCCGGGGCGGCCGTCGCGAGGCGGGCGAAGGGCCGGGCGTCGCTGTCGGTCGTCGTCCCGTCCGACGGGGACGCGGCCGCCCTGGTCGAGGGCGCGCTGCTCGCGGCGTACACGTTCACCATCGGCAACGGCCGCACGAAGCCGTGCGGGGAGATCGTCTTCGTCGGCGGGGACGAGCGTGACCTGAAGCGCGGCGAGGCGGTCGCGCGGGCCACCGCGCTCGCCCGTGACCTCGTCAACACCCCCTCCTCGGTGAAGACGCCCGCCTGGCTCGCCGAGCAGGCGAAGGCGGTCGCCGCCGAGTCCGGGCTCGACGTACGCGTGTGGGAGGAGCCCGAGCTCGGCGAGTTCGGCGGCATCCGGGCGGTCGGGCAGGGGTCGGTCAGTCCGCCGTGCCTGGTCCAGCTCTCCTACACGCCGGAGAACCCGCGCGCCCATGTGGTGCTCGCCGGCAAGGGCATCACGTTCGACACCGGCGGCCTGTCCCTGAAGCCCACCGAGGGCATGAAGGCGATGAAGACCGACATGGCGGGCGGGGCCGCCGTCATCGCCGCGATGAGCGCGCTGGCGGCCTTCGAGGCGCCGGTGCGGGTCACCGGCCTCGTGGCGTGCGCGGAGAACTCCATCTCCGGCTCGGCGCAGCGGCCCGGAGACGTCATCACCCAGTACGGCGGGCGCACGGTCGAGGTGCTGAACACCGACGCGGAGGGCCGTCTGGTGCTGGCCGACGCGCTGGCGTACGCGCACGCCGAACTGGACCCGGACGTCGTGATCGACGTCGCCACGCTTACCGGCGCGGCCAAGGTCGCGCTCGGCGTGAACCTGGGCGCGCTCTACGCCACCGACGAGTCGCTGGCCGCGGACCTGATCGCCGCAGGGGAGGCCGGCGGAGAGCGGCTGTGGCGGATGCCGCTCGTCGAGGACTATCGCGCGATGCTCGACTCCGACGTGGCCGACCTCGCCAACGTCGACAGGACGATGTCGGGCGCGGCGGGGTCGATCGCCGCCGCGCTGTTCCTGCGGGAGTTCACCGGCGCGCGGCCCTGGGCGCACCTGGACATCGCCGGGCCCGCGCGGGCCGCCTCCGACGAGGGCGAGACCACCAAGGGCGGCACCGGCTTCGGCGTCCGCCTGCTCCTGCGCTACCTCACCGCTGTTCCCGCGAACGACGTCTGACGGGCTCGATCGCAAAGCCCGCCACTGCGAACTTTCCGGCGACTTCCGCTCTCCAACCCCCTGGAAGAAAACACTGGAAGCCGCACAAAACGGAAGGGAACCGCGATGAGGAAGCTGCTGCTCGCCACGGCCGTCGCCGGTCTGGCCTTCGCCACTGTGGGCGCCGCCTCGGCCTCCGCCTCCGTCTCCGCCGCGGCCTCGCCGCTCGCCACGGCGCGGATCGGCGACGGTCACGGCAACGCGCTGGCGGAGGCCACGCTGACCGACCGCAACACGATCATCATCTGCGACCGCAGCACCGACCACCGCTACGCCATGGCCAAGATCCGCTACGGCGGTCACACCTACCGCTACATGAACTTCTACAAGGACGTGGACTGCGTCGAGCAGAAGACCAGGAAGATGAACAGCGGAAGGATCGAGTTCTGGGCCTGCGTGAGCACGCCGTACAAGCTGCGGTTCGCCCGCTGCGGGGTGAAGCAGACCCTGGTGAGGGCGTACAAGATGACGTGAGGCGGAGCGCTCGGCGGGCGCCGGTCAGTCGAGCCTGACGGCGGCCAGCAGCCCGGAGCCGAGCGGCAGCATCAGGGGGCGCAGCCGTTCGTCGTTCCTGACGAGTTTGCCCAGCTCCCGGATCGCGACCGTGTCCGGGTCGCGTTGAGTGGGGTCGGCAACCTGGTCGTCGCAGAAGGCGTCGCCGAAGACGACGACCCCGCCCCGGCGCAGGAGCCGTACCGACTCGGTGAGGTAGTCGATGTACTCCTGCTTGGCCGCGTCGCAGAAGACCATGTCGTAGCCGCCGTCGGCGAGGCGGGGAAGGACGTCGAGGGCGCGGCCGCCGATCAGGCGGATGCGGCTGCCGGAGAACCCCGCCTCCGCGAACGTCTGCCGAGCCATGCGCTGATGCTCCGGCTCCACGTCCACGCTCGTGAGCGTGCCGTCCGGGCGCATGCCGCGCAGCAGCCACAGGCCGGAGACCCCGCACCCGGTGCCGACCTCCACCACCGAGCGTGCGTTCACCACGGTGGCGAGGAAGCAGAGCGCCGCTCCGCACCCGGGCAGGATCGGGCGCGCCCCGACCTCGATGCCCCGCCGGCGCGCGGTCCGCAGGATGTCGTCCTCCGGGACGAACTCCTCCGCGTACTCCAGGCTGGCCGGTGTCGCCATCGGCCTCTCCCTCCCCTGCTTCATCTTGGACGCAGCCTAGGGGAGTCGGACCGGAACGGGAACTCACGCCACAACGGGGACGTTGCACGCTTTGAACGGTCTTTGTTCGAGACCGCTCAGCTCGCGGTGCGCAGGAAGGGGCGAAACCAGGCACTATGGCTGTAGCGACGATCCTGCAGAGAGGAATGCCGGTGGACGAGCACGACCACCAGGCGGAGACTTCGGTGTCCGACTGGACGCCTCCCACCTGGGAGGAGGTCGTCCGAACTCATTCCGCTCGGGTCTACCGGCTGGCCTATCGGCTGACGGGCAACGTCCACGACGCCGAGGACCTCACTCAGGAAGTCTTCGTCCGGGTCTTCCGGTCCCTGTCGAGCTACACCCCGGGCACGTTCGAGGGGTGGCTGCACCGGATCACGACGAACCTCTTCCTCGACATGGCGCGGCGCAGGCAGCGCATCCGCTTCGAGGGGCTGGCGGACGACGCCGCCGAGCGGCTGCACGGCCGCGAGCCGTCCCCGGCGCAGGCGTACGACGACGCGCACCTGGAGCCCGACATCCAGGCCGCGCTCGACGCCCTGGCGCCGGAGTTCCGGGCGGCCGTGGTGCTGTGCGACATCGAGGGACTGTCCTACGAGGAGATCGCCGCGACGCTCGGCGTGAAACTCGGCACGGTGCGCAGCCGCATCCACCGCGGCCGCGCCCAACTGCGGGAGGCGCTCGACCACCGGGCGCCCTCCGCGAACCGGAACGGCGATCAAACCCCCCCTTCAATCAGCAGGGAGGGACTGTGAGTCATCTTGGCGAGCGCGTCTCCGCGCTCATCGACGGCGAACTCAGTCACAACGAGCGGGAACGCGCGCTCGCGCACCTGACGTTCTGCGCGGACTGCCGCGCGGAGGTCGACGCGATGCGGGCGCTGAAGACCCGCCTGCGGTCCATGGATCCGCCCGCCATGCCGGCGGACCTCACCATGTCGCTGCTGCGCATGGCGGAGCCGGGAGGGCCGTTGCCGCCGCGGATGCGGCCCTTTCCCGACCATCCGGCCTTCGGCACCGGGCGGCTACCCGGCATGCACGCCGCCGGGCCCATGGACAACCGGCCCAGGGGCCGGGACGACGGACGATCGGGGCCGGGGCGGCCCGGAAGGGCCAGACGCGCGGGATACGTCGCCGTGGGAATGGCCGGCGCCGCCGTCGCCCTCGGCACCATGCTCATGGCCGGGGGATCCACGGCCACCCCGAACCCGACGCCCGGCCAGATGTTCGTACAGCATCCCGCCCAGAACAGGGCGCCCGTGGTGAGCGTGTCGCCCACCCCGTCACCCAGCGTCACCAGGGGGCTTTCGCGCTGATTCGAGGAATCGGCATACGATCGGACACTGTAGCCGACGTGTGCCGCTTCCCTCGTTGCCGCGGCTGCCCAGCGGATGACGCCGTGTGCGAGGAGTGACTGCCGCGATGACCGACAACACGCGTCCGTACGGCGCGTCGGACCGGCCCGAGTTCCTTCCCGCGGGCGAGGAGCCGCAGGGCTCTCCGGGCGGCCCTCCGCCCTCCACCGGCGCGTACGGCATGGGCCCTGGATGGGCTCCGCCGCCGCTGTATCCCGTCGTGCCGCAGCGGGAGCCGCGCGGCCCCAACATCGCGCTGTACGCCGCCCTGGCCGTGGTCATCGCGCTCGTGGCGGGCGGGCTGGCGAGCTGGGGCACGTTCCTGCTGACGCGTCCGTCCTCCGGCATCGATCCCGGATACGCGCTGAGCACGCCGTCGAAGCAGCCCACGGCCCGGCCGCCCGAGTCGGTGGCCGGGGTGGCCGCCAAGGTCCTGCCCAGCGTGGTCTCGCTTGAGGTCAAGGGCAACAGCGAGTCCGGCACCGGGTCGGGCTTCGTCATCAAGGGCGGTTACATCGTCACGAACAACCACGTCGTGGCCGTCGCGGGACAGGCCGGGGAGATCCGCATCCGCTACAACGACCGCACCTCCTCGGGGGCGCGCGTCGTCGGCCGCGACCCCAACTCCGACATCGCGGTCGTCAAGCCCGACGGGACCGTCAAGGCGCCGGAGCTGTCCCTCGGCAACTCCGACGGCGTGGTCGTCGGCGACCCGGTCATCGCGGTCGGCTCGCCCCTCGGCCTGTCCGGCACGGTGACCACCGGCATCGTCAGCTCGCTCAACCGGCCCGTCGAGGCGGGCGGCAGCACCGGGTCCGACTACGCGCTCATCAACGCGATCCAGACGGACGCCGCCATCAACCCCGGCAACTCGGGCGGCCCTCTGGTCAACGCCGCCGGTGAGGTCATCGGGGTGAACTCGGCGATCGCCACCGTCGGCGGGTCCCTGCTCGGCCAGCAGTCCGGCAGCATCGGCCTCGGCTTCGCGATCCCGGTGAACCAGGTGCGCCGGATCGCCAAGGAGCTCATCACCACCGGAACGGCCCGCACCTCCAGGATCGGCATCACGATCGACCAGAGCTACCAGGGCCAGGGGGTGCGGATCGCCACCCAGACCGAGAGCGGCGCCGTGCCGGTCACGCCGGGAGGTCCGGCCGCGAAGGCAGGCCTGCACGCGGGGGACGTCATCCTGGAGGTCGACGGCCAGCCCGTGAGCGACAGCCGGGAGCTGATCGTGACCATCCGCAGCAAGGCCCCCGGCGACCAGGTGCGGATCAGGTTCCGGCACGACGGCGAGGTGCGGACGGCGACGGTCACGGTCGGCGCGGCTCCCGCCCCCAGCGCGCGGCCCTCCTGAAGCCGGCCTCATGAAGCAGGGCGTCCGCTGTCCACAGCTTGGGGCGCGGGCATTAGTCTGATTTCAGCGTCGCACGTGCAGGAGGAGATCGCCATGTTCGGACTCGGCTGGGGGGAGGCCCTGGCGCTTGTGGTGATCGCCCTACTCGTCTTCGGACCGGAGAAGCTGCCACAGGCCGCCTCGCAGGCGGGCCGTACGCTGCGGCAGCTCCGGCAGATGGCCAACAACGCGAAGGCGGACCTGCAGGCCAACATGGGGCCAGAGTTCGCCAACTTCGACCCGGCCGACCTCAACCCCAAGAACTTCGTGCGCAAGCACCTGCTCGACGACCTCGAGAACGACTGGAACAGCACCCCGGACACGACGGCCGAGCCGGTCGCCGCCCCCACGCCGGAACTGGGCGTGGGGGAGATCCCGCCGTACGACAACGAGGCGACCTGACCGGGGGCTAGTGCTTGACCGGTGAGATGTCGAGCTTCAGGCCCTTGAGGCTGGTCGACTTCTTGCCGAGCCCGGCCGCGATCCTGCGCAGCTCGGCGGCCGCCGGGGCGTCGGGGTCGGTCAGCACGAGCGGCTTGCCCTCATCGCCGCCCTCACGCAGCCGCATGTCGATCGGCACCTGGCCGAGCAGCGGCACGCGCGCGCCCAGCGTGCGGGTCAGCGCGTCGGCCACGGTCTGGCCGCCGCCCTCGCCGAACACCGAGATGCGCTCGTCGCAGTGCGGGCAGGGCAGCCACGCCATGTTCTCGATGACGCCCGCGATCTGCTGGTGGGTCTGGGCGGCGATCGACCCGGCGCGCTCGGCCACCTCGGCGGCGGCCTGCTGCGGGGTCGTCACGACCAGGATCTCGGCCGTGGGCATGCGCTGGGCGACCGAGATCGCGATGTCGCCGGTGCCCGGGGGCAGGTCCATCAGCAGGACGTCGAGGTCGCCCCAGTAGACGTCGGTGAGGAACTGGTACAGCGCGCGGTCGAGCATCGGGCCGCGCCACACCACCGGCGTGTTGCCCTCGGGCTTGAACATGCCGACCGAGATGACCTTGATGTCATGCGCCACGGGCGGCATGATCATGTCCTCGACCTTGGTGGGCCGCTCGCTCACGCCGAGCATGCGCGGCACGGAGTGGCCGTAGATGTCGGCGTCCACGACGCCGACCTTCAGGCCCTGGGAGGCCATCGCGGCGGCGAGGTTCACCGTGACCGACGACTTGCCGACGCCGCCCTTGCCGCTCGCGACGGCGAACACGCGGGTCAGCGATCCGGGCTTGGCGAAGGGGATCTCCTTCTCGGGCCCGCGGTCGCCGCGCAGCTTCGTCTGCAGTTCCTTGCGCTGCTCGGCGCTCATGACGTCCATGTCCACGTGGACGCGGGACACGCCGTCGATCCGGGACACGGCTCCGGTGACGTCGCGGGTGATGGTGTCCTTCAGCGGGCAGCCGGCGACGGTCAGGAGCACGCCAACGCGCACCACCCCGTCGGGGGAGATGTCGACGTTCTTGACCATGCCGAGCTCGGTGATCGGCCGGCGGATCTCCGGGTCGTTCACCGTCGCCAGCGCGGCCATGACCAGTTCAGGGGATGGTGCCATGAATCCATGCTATGGACTCAGCGGGAATCCTCCGAACCCGCCCCGCGTGATCTGGCCCCGGACTCGCTCAGCTCCTCCTGCAGGCGCTGGAGCTCGGAGCGGATGTAGTCACGCGTGGCCACCTCGCCGAGCGCCATGCGCAGGCCGGCGATCTCCCGGGTGAGGTACTCGATCTCGGCCTGATTGCGCTCGGCCGTCATCTTGTCCTGCTCGTACTGGATGCGGTCGCGGTCGGCCTGCCGGTTCTGCGCCAGCAGGATCAGCGGCGCGGCGTACGACGCCTGGAGCGAGAGCATCAGGGTCAGGAAGATGAACGGATAGGGATCGAACGTGTACGGCGCGAACACGTTCCACAGCAGCCACACCCCGACGAACACGGTCATGTAGACGATGAACCGCGCCGTGCCGAGGAACCGCGCGAACCGTTCCGAGAACTCGCCGAACGCCTCGGGGTCGTAGTAGAGCCGCAGGCGGTAGGTCAGTTCGCGCGGCTGGTCGAGGCGTTCTGTCATGGGCGTTCCCGCCAGTCCTCCGGCAGCATGTGGTCGAGCACGTCGTCGACGGTCACCGCGCCGAGCAACCGGCTCAGCTCGTCCACGACGGGGACCGCGACCAGGTTGTACGTCGCGAGGTACGACGCCACCTCGTGCACCGTGAACTCGGGCCTGATCGGGTCCACCGTGATGTCTATCACGCTGCCGAGCATCGTCGACGGCGGCTCCCTGAGCAGTCGCTGGAAGTGCGCCACCCCCAGGAAGCGCCCGGTCGGCGTCTCGCTCGGCGGGCGGGTCACGTACACCTGGGCGGCGATGGCGGGGGACCGCTCCTCCTGACGGATGTGCGCGAGGGCCTCGGCCACGGTCGAGGTCGGCGGGAGGATGACCGGCTCGGTCGTCATCATGCCGCCGGCGGTGAACTCGCCGTAGGTCAGCAGCCGCCGGACCGGCGCGGCCTCCTCCGGCACCATGAGCCGCAGCAGCCCCTCGGCCTGCTCCGCGGGCAGCTCCTGCAGCAGGTCGGCGGCGTCGTCCGGGCTCATCTCCTCAAGCACGTCGGCGGCACGCTCCCGGTGCAGCCGGCTCAGCACGAGCACCTGGTCGCGCTCGGGCAACTCCTCCAGCACGTCGGCGAGCCGGTCGTCGTCCAGGGCGGCGGCGACCTCGGCCATCCGCTTGGTGGGCAGTTCGTGCAGCATGTTCGCCAGGTCGGCCGGGCGCAGCGCCTCGAAGACGGCGAGCAGGTTGGCCGCGCCCTGATCCTTCTGGATGCCCGCGAAGCCGGTGATCTCGTCCCAGTCGACGATCAGCGTCTCGCCCCTGCGCCGCGTCCCGCGGCGCACCGCGACCTTCGTGATGAGCCAGTCGGACGGCCGCGGCTGCTCCATGGCCAGGTCCTGCACGGTCACCCGCTCGCCCTTGTACTCGACGGTGCGGTCGAGCATCTCCCCTATGGCCAGGGTCTCGGCGTCCCGGCACTCGAACCTGCGCATGTTGAGCTTGCCGGTGAAGATGAGGGCGCGGGCCTCGATGCTTGTGATCCTGGTGATCGGCAGGAAGACCCGGCGGCGTGGCTGGACCTCGACGACGAAGCCGTGGACCCGGGGGAGCAGCGGTCCCCGCAGCGAGACGACGACGTCCCGGATCCGGCCGATCTGGTCGCCGGCCGGGTCGAAGACCGCCAGCCCCGCCAGGCGGGCCACGAAGATCCGATCCACTCTGTCAGGTTACGCAAGGATGCGGACCGCTCCGGGTTATGACAGGATCAAAGCCGTTTATTGGTAATTACATGGGCAGGTGACGATGAGGGCTGTCAGCCTGGCGATCGCGGGCGTCTCGGCCTTCTGCTTCGGGTTCTCCGGACCGATGGCGAAGATCCTCGGCATGGCGGGGCTCACGCCGCTGGAGGCCGTGTGGGTCCGCATGGCGGGGGCCGGCGTGCTCCTGCTGGCGGTCCTGGCCGCCGTCAGGCCGCGCGCGCTGCGCATCCCCCGCGACCGCCTGCTGTTCTTCGCGGCGTACGCCGTGATCGCCGTGGCCGCCGTGCAGGCCCTGTACTTCGTGGCCATCACCCGGCTGCCGGTCGGTGTGGCGCTGCTGATCGAGTACACCTCGCCCGTGATGGTGGTCCTGTGGGTGCGGTTCGTCCGGCGGCTACGGCTGCCGCGCTCGGCCTACCTGGGGGCGCTGATCGCGGTCGTCGGGCTGGCGATCGTCGTGCAGGTCTGGGAGGGGCTGCGCCTCGACGCGCTCGGGCTGCTGCTCGCCCTGGTCGCCGCCGCCTGCTGCGCCGGATATTTCCTGATGAGCGATTCGTTCGGGGACGACGTGGACACGCTGGGCCTGATCGGCTGGGGCATGCTCGGCTCGGCGGTGGTCCTGCTGCCCCTCTCCCGGCCCTGGAACATCGACTGGCCGGCGTTCAGCCGCGCCGTCGAGGTCTCCGGTCACACGGTGCCGGTCGCCGCGGCCGGCGTCGTGCTGGTCGTGGTGGCCACCGTGGTCGCGTACGCGACCGGGGTCACGGCCGTGCGGCGGCTGTCGGCCGCGGTCGGGGCGACGGTCGCCTCGGTGGAGGTCATCGCGGGGGCGGTGGTCGCCTGGGTGCTGCTCGGCGAGCGGCTGGGCGCCGCCCAGATCGCCGGAGGCGTGATCGTGCTCGCCGGGGCCCTGCTGGCCCAGACCGCGACCGTACGGCTCGGCTCAGAGCACCACAGCGTCGAGGTGACCGAGACCGTGCGCGTGTGAGGCTCAGGCGCGGGGGGTGAGCCGTAGGACGGTGGACCCCTCGGCCCAGCGGGCGGTCAGACCGGCGGCGTCGCGGGCGTTCAGACGCTCCTTGGCCAGCGCGGCCACGGCCTCGGGGGCGGCCGCCTGGTCCACCACCTCGGCGACGGCGGGGAAACGGACGAGTTCGGCGCCGTTGTCCTTGCTGCGCAGCACGACCTCGATCTCGCCCCGCCCGGCCGCGACCTCGGCCAGCCCGGGCAGGGACTGCTCCTCCCCGCCGGCCACCACGTAGACCGCGCCGTCGTGCCACACGTGCCAGGCCAGCCGGGTCCCGGACGGCAGGCCGAGCCAGAGCACGTTGGACTTCTTCGCGCCCTCTTCGATCACCGGGAGGTTCATGCCTCCCAGCCTATTGACCGCGCTACGGTGTGCCCATGCGCGCTCGACGTTCGTGCCTGGCGGTGCCGGGCAGCAACCCGCGTTTCCTGGACAAGGCGCAGGGCCTGGCCGCCGACGAGGTCTTCCTCGACCTGGAGGACTCCGTCGCCCCCGGCGCGAAGGACGAGGCGCGCCGCAACGTCGTCGCCGCGCTCAGGGAGGGCGACTGGACGGGGAAGACGGTCGTCGTCAGGGTCAACGACCTCACCACCCGCTGGACCTACCGGGACGTCATCGAGGTCGTCGAAGGCGCCGGCGACCGGCTCGACTGCCTCATGCTGCCGAAGGTCGGGGACGCCTCCCACGTGGCCTGGCTCGACACCCTTCTCGGCCAGATCGAGCGGGCCACCGGCCTGCCCGAGGGCGGCATCGGCATCGAGGCGCAGATCGAGGACGCCCGGGGCCTCGTCAACGTGGACGACATCGCCGCCTCCTCGCCCCGGCTGGAGACGCTGGTCTTCGGCCCGGCGGACTTCATGGCCTCGATCGGCATGCGGACGCTCGTCGTGGGCGAGCAGCCCCCCGGGTACGGCGAGGGGGACGCCTACCACTACATCCTCATGCGCATCCTGATGGCCGCCCGCGCGCACGGCCTCCAGGCGATCGACGGACCATACCTGCAGATCCGCGACCTGGACGGCTTCCGCCGGGTGGCCATGCGGTCGGCCGCCCTCGGGTTCGACGGCAAGTGGGTGCTCCACCCGTCGCAGGTGGAGGCGGCCAACGAGGTGTTCTCGCCGTCGCAGGAGGACTACGACCACGCCGAGCTCATCCTCGACGCGTACGAGTACTACACGACGGTCGAGAAGCGTGGCGCGGTCATGCTGGGCAACGAGATGATCGACGAGGCGTCGCGGAAGATGGCCCTGGTGGTGGCGGCCAAGGGCCGAGCCGCCGGCCTTCCCCGGTCCAGCTCCTTCACCCCGCCCAGCTGATCACCCGCGGCACGCGAAGAATGGACATATGAACGAACCACAGCCGGGCCCGGATCAGGCCGCCGGCCCGAACCAGCTGCCCGGTCCCTACCTGGCGCCCGGGCCGTACGCGGGCGGGACCGCCTGGCCGGCCGGTCCGCCGCAGCCGCTGCCGCAGCCGCCGCCGCACCCTGCGGCCCAGCCGCAGTGGTCCTATCCGGGGCCGTACGCGTGGGGGCCGCCCCCGCGTACCCGCTGGGACGTCCCGGCTCCACCCGGCACGCGTTACGACCGCCTGGCCCGTACGCCGTTGCACCGCTGGTGGCGGCCGATCCTCGGCACGGCGGCGATCATCGCGGCCTTCCTGGCGCTCTCGATCGCCGTCGGCCTGGTGGCCTTCGTGGTCTCGCTGGTCACCGGCGTGCCCATGGTGCGGACGGGAACCCGGCTGTTCGCCGATCCCGTCCTCGACCTCGGGTTCCAGCTGGGGGTCATCGCGCTGTTGCTGCCGCTGGTGCTCGGCGCGGCGTGGCTGTTCCAGCGAAGGCCGCCGGGGTCACTGTCGTCGGTGGCCCTGCGGCTGCGGTGGCGATGGCTGGGGGCCTGCCTGCTGGTCGCGCTGGTGGCGGTCGTGCTCGGTCAGGCGGTCGAGGCGGGGACGCTGATGTCCGCAGGGGTGGATCCCGGATTCCGCTGGGCGGGCTGGGAGGAGTTCCTCCCGGCCATCATCGTGATCCTGCTGCTGGTGCCGTTCCAGTCGGCGGCCGAGGAGTACGCCTACCGCGGGTGGATCATCCAGGGGTTCGGGGCGTACCTGCGCAATCCGTGGCCGGCGATCCTGGTGGGCGCGGCGGCCTTCGCCGCCTCGCACGGCTACACGGGCTGGGGAATCGTCTACGTCTTCGCGTTCGGCATGCTCATGGGGTGGCTGGCGGTCCGCACCGGCGGACTGGAGGCGCCGATCGCCCTGCACGCGACCAACAACATCGTGGCGTTCGGAGTCGTCGCGGCCTCGGGGGACATGGGAAGCGCGATGGAACAGGGCGAGGTGCCCTGGGAGGCGCTGATCGGATCGGCCGTCCAGTTCGCGGTTTTCGGCGTCGGCGTGCTGATAATCGCCCGAAAGTGGGCAATTCAGACTCTCTCCCGATAAATCTCACTAGAGAGGTATGGCCCCCACGCTCTTCCCGTGTTGCTCTGGATTCGTGATGGGGTATCACTGTGATCGCTTTGCCGTACGACAGGTGGAACGGTCCGGATTGACCTCTCCGGGGAGGAGGTACTGAGCGTGGCCTCAGGCCCCCACGAGCGTGACCGACGGCGCGACGCCGGCGAACCCTCCTCCGTGCCCCCGCCGGAGCTGCATCACCGGCCGCCGGGCCCGTCCCCATGGGCGCGGCCTCCGTTCGCGGCCCCGATTCCCGAGGACGCGGCCCAGGATGACGTGGGCGAGCCGGGGGACGACGAGGACACCCGGCCGTACCGCAAGATCGGCGACCCGGACTTACGCGACCCGGACTTACGCGGCGGCATCTGGGCCCCGCGCCCGGGATCGGACGCAGGCGACGGGCCGGAGCCGGAAGCACGGCGCGACCGCCGGCCCAGGACCGGCCGCAGGCCGTACGCGGCACCGTACGGAACGGGGCCGTCCGGGACGGGTGAACCGCGTCACAGCCGCTCCGGCGGACGAAGTCCCGAGGACCCCGGCGAGCCCGGCGACGCCGGCGCGACCGGCCCGCCCGGCCGCGCGGACGCCCCCACGACCTGGCATGGCGAGGGTGCCAGGTCGGCGGGGGAGACGGCACAGGAGGCCCAGGAGTCCACGGCCCAGGAATCCACGGCGCAGGAGGAGGGCCGGCGCCGCCGGATCGTGAACCGGCCGGACAAGCTGGTCGCCTCGGGCCCGCCCCGGCGGCGGCGTGCCCAGATCCCCCGCGAGAACCCGGACGGGCCCGGCGCCCCCGAAATCGACACCTCCGCATCGGGACCGCTGCGCGAGCACGATCCCGGTGAGCACGATCCCGGTGAGCGGGGGGAGCACGTGTGGGCGCACACGCCGCCCGAGCCCGCCTCCCGTCACGGCCTGGCAGAGCCCTCCGGCATCCGCATGAGCCCCGAGATCCCGGTCGAGCCCGAGCACGACGACCCGCGGGTCGAGCCGGTCGAGCCGGTCGAGCGCATCGGCCGTCCGCCGGGGGGCCGCCCGGCCCGTCCCGACATGCTCGTGGCCGTCGGCCCGCCCCGGGGGAGCGGCGGACGCCGCCACAGGCGGGTGCTGCCGGTCCGGCGGTTCCCTCCGCGCCTCCCCCGGATGGTCGCTCCGGCGGTGATCGCCGTGGTCCTCGTCGCGGCCGCCGTGCTGGGCGTGGCCGTCGTCAGGTGGGCCGGCGGCCCGTCCACGGCCGGGCTGCGCCTCGCCGCCGGCGACGGCCAGTCGGGCGACGCGGCGTTCTCGGCGCCCGGGCTGCCGGGCAACGGCTCCAGCCAGGTGCTCACCGCGTTCGCCGCGGCCGGCGCGACGGTGGTGGCGGCGGGCAGCGACACGACGAGCCCGCTCGCCCGGCCGCTGTTCCTCGTGTCCGCCGACGGCGGCGCGCACTGGCAGACAGGCCGGGTCGCCGACGCCCCGGGGTACGAGTCCGCGCCCGGGGCGGTCGGCAGGGTCGCGGGAGGCGACGGCCGCTGGCTCGCCGTCGGAACCGACGCACCCGGCTCCGCCGGCCCGGCCGCGCGCGGCATGTGGGTCTCCTCCGACGGCCGGTCCTGGACCGCGGTGGACCCCGCCCGGCTGACCGCGTTCTGGAGCCAGGACAGGATCACCGACGTGGCGCGGACCGCTACCGGCTTCCTCGCCGTCGGCGCCACGACCCTGCGTGACGGCACGGCGGGCCCGGTCGCCTGGGTGTCACCCGACGGCGTCGGCTGGACGAGGGTGGACACCGACCAGATCGGCACCCCCGACAAGGTCAGGGCGATGCGGGCGGTGGCCGCCCGGGGCGACCGGGTGGTGGCGCTCGCCGATCCGGGCTCCGGCGACTCCATCTCGGTCGTCCTGCGCTCCGACGACGGCGGCCGCACCTGGTTGCGCACGGCCGCGGCCCTGGCGGACGTACGGCCCGAGCCCGGCGCGCTGGCCGTGACCAAGAAGGGCTTCGTGCTCGTGCCCACCCGGCAGAAGTCGGACGGCGGCGAGGTCCGGGTCTACTGCTCGCCCGAAGGCGCCGACTGGACCCAGTGCGGCACGATAGGGCCGCTCGGCGCTGAGGGGACGGGCGTGCGCGGCCTGGCCGCGTCGGCGGCGGGCGTCGCGGCGGTGGCCGAGTCGGCCTGGGAACGGTATGCCGTCTACACCAGCCAGGACGGGCGCAAGTGGACCAGGAGCGCCGACCTCGGCGGGATCCCCGGGACGCTGCGCGGGCTGGCCATCACCGACGCCGGGGTGCTCGTGGCGGGCGGCGACAAGCGCGGGCCCGGCGACGTGGAGAACCTTCCTGTGCTGATCACCGCGGGGAAGGGCGAGGCGGCGCACACCGTGCCGCTCAAGGAGATCGCCGGGCTCAACCGGCTCGCCAGGGACACCGCCGACGTCGCCGCCTCCGGCGGCACGTTCGTGGCCGTGGGCGCGGCCAACGGCGACGCCGCGATCTGGACGAGCGGCAACAACGGAGCCAACTGGAAGGACGCGGCGTTCCCCGACCTGCTGGGCGGACCGGGGCGCCAGGCGCTCAGCGGCGTGGCGCACGGCCCCAGGGGATGGCTCGCCGCCGGCAGCACGACGACCGACCCGGCGGTGACCCGGCCGCTGCTGGTCACCTCGGCCGACGGGAAGAGCTGGCGGCCCGGTCCCGCTGTCGAGGTGCCCGCGGGCCACTTCCTGCTCGCGCCCAGCATGGTGGCCGCCGGGCCGAAGGGCTACGTCCTGGCGGGGGAGGACAGGTCCGCCACAGGGACGCTGCCCGCCCTGTGGTTCAGCCCCGACCTCAAGCGGTTCACCCGTTCCGCGCCGGGCAGCATGCCGGCCGGAGGGGCGGGGGTGCGCCTCTACGACGTCACGGCGACGCCCGACGGGTTCATGGCGGTCGGCGGGTCGGGCACCGCCGACCGTGAGACCGGGGTGGTCTGGGTCTCCACCGACGGGCTCAACTGGAACGCACGCGGCCGGGTCCTGCCGCCGGACACCACCTCGGCCGGGCTGCGCCACGTGGTCGCGACCGAGGCCGGCGTGGTGGTCGCCGGCACCGCGATGACCGAGGACGGTCCGCGGCCGTTCTCCGCGCTGTCCACCGACGACGGCGCGAGCTGGGAGTACGGCACGCTGCCCGCCGACGCCGCCGCCTCGGTCCTCGACCTGACCGCGACCGGGCGGGGACTGGTCGCGGTCGGGTCGCACCGGTCGCCGGCGGAGGGCGGCGACGCCGACAGCGCCGCCTGGGTGTCCGAGGACGGCGTGGACTGGTCGCGCCAGACGCTCACCCAGGACGGCCTCGGCGGCCAGGGGGCGCAGTGGCTCGGGGCGGTGGCGGTCTCCGGCGACCGCGTCGTGGCCATCGGCAGGTCGGCCGGCTACGCCGCCGGATATGCCGACGATCACTTGACGATATGGCGCAGCACCGTCACGGAGCGGTGATCCCGGAGATGACCCCCCATTCGGCGAGGGCGTCGGCGAGGCCGTCGGTCAGCGGGAGCCGTAGGAGGTCGGACGGCGCGCACCAGCGGGCGTCGGCGGCGTCGTCCCCGGCGACCGGCACGCCCGAGGCGGTCGCCACGTAGTCGTGGATCTCGAAGGTCGCGCCGCCGGGGGCGGGCCGCAGCACGGTCCCGGCGAGCCGCACGACGGTGACGTCGAGGCCGGTCTCCTCGCGCAGCTCGCGGCGCAGCGCCTGCTCGTCGGTCTCGCCGGGCTCGACCCTGCCGCCGGGCAGCGACCACAGCCCCTCGCCGGGAGGGCGGCCCCGCCGCACCAGCAGCAGACGCCCCTCGGCGTCGGAGACGATCGCGCCCACACATCGGATGCACCGCACATCACCAAGATTACGACTAGATAACGGGCAGACTCTTGACGTACGGACGTCACGGAAGCACCGTGAATATTTGTGAGAACCGCGCCAACATGTCCGCGGTGCTTCGGGCCGCTACACGAACCGAACGTCTGGTCGAGTTCCTGGCGATGCGCCGCCCACGGGGACGTCCTGCCCTTCCAACCGCCCCGGCGGCCGTCTCAGGCCGCTCTGGAGGCCTTGTGCGAGGCGGCCAGGGTGCCCGTCTGGCTCCCGTGGCCGCTGCCCTCCGGATGGCTGGTGACGGGCTTCGGCGAGGTGGGTGACGAGCGCTCCGGCACGAGGGCGAGCGTCGTCGCCCTCTCCGGCCCGTCGGTCACCCACGGTCCCGCCGACATGCTGCTCATCGCAGAGGAACCCGGTATCGGTCTCGGCGCCGCGTACGCCGGGCTGCCGGGCCCGGACCCCGGGGCGGGCTTCGACGCCGGTCCCCCGCACGCCAAGATCGACGCGCGCGGCCATCCGACGGCGCTGTGGTGCGCGGGGCGTGGGGTGCCGGAAGACCGGGCCGTCTACGTGGGCGAGGCCCTCGGCAACTGGCTGTGGACGATCACCTGGCCCGTCGAGGCCGGCTGCTTCGTCGCGCTGGCCAACCTGTCGCTGCGTGACCTGCGGGACCAGGACCAGGCGCTCGACCTGCCCTTCGGCGCCTTCTCGCCGCGCCTCGACGGGGATCTTTAGTACGGCGGGTACGAAGCGCGAGGGATAGTAAGGTTCTGAGCCGTGACAGCGCGTATCGAACGAGTGGTGACCTCGGGCCTCGTGGACATCGAAGGCGACGAGCACAAGGTCGAGAACAACACCTGGATCGTGGGCGACGACGACGAGGTGATCGTCATCGACCCGGCGCGGGACGCCGACAAGATCCTGGAGAAGGTCGGCGACCGCGAGGTCCTCGCCGTCATCTGCACCCACGGCCTGCCCGACCACGTGGGCGCCGCGATCGAGGTGGCGGCCAGGGACGAGGCCGTGATCGCCGTCCACCCCAAGGACAAGCGCCTGTGGCGGCAGACCTGGGAGGAGACCTGGCCCGACATCGACATGGAGGACGAGGGGCTGTTCTCCGTGGCCGACGTCGAGCTGGAGGTGCTCTCCACGCCGGGCGTCACGCCGGGGGGCGTCTCGCTCTACTGCGAGGGCCTCGGCGCGGTCTTCACCGGCAAGACCCTGCTCATGGACGGGCCCGGCAAGCTCGGCGGGGAGTACCCCGCGCTCGCCGACCAGCTCACCTCGATCGGCGAGAGGCTGTTCACGCTGCCGCACGAGACGAGGGTGCTGCCCGCGCACGGCGAGGAGGGCAGGATCGGCGACCTGGAGCCGGAGTTCGACCGCTGGCTGTCGGGGTCGCTGACCGGCGCCCAGGAGGCCGACGCGGCGCCGCCCCTCGTGGACGGCACCGGGGCGTCCGGCATCAAGCTGAACCTCGACGAGTAGGGCCGTGGAGCAGCTCGGCCTCGACGGCATGCCGAGGCGGCTCTACACCTGCACGCCGTCGCGCCTGAACACCTGGCTCGACTGCAGGCGCCGCTACCGCTTCACCTACCTCGACCGGCCCGCTCCGCAGAAGGGGCCCCCGTGGGCGCACAACAGCGTGGGGGCCTCGGTCCACAACGCGCTGGCCGCGTGGTGGCGGGAGCCGTACGACCGGCGTACGCCGGTGATGGCGGCCGTGCTGCTGACCAACGGCTGGATCCGCGAGGGGTTCAGGGACGAGGAGCAGTCGGCCGCGTGGCGGGACCGGGCCCGCGAGATGGTCTCCTCCTACGTCGCCACGCTCGACCCCGGTGACGAGCCGGTGGGCGTCGAGCGCACGGTCGCCACGCGTACGTCGGTCATCGCCGTGTCGGGGCGCGTGGACCGGCTCGACCGGCGCGGGGACGAACTGGTCGTGGTCGACTACAAGACCGGCCGCCGCCCGCCGACCTCCGACGACGCCCGTTCGTCGATCGCGCTGGCCGTCTACGCGATCGCCTCGTCCCGCATGATGCGCCGGGCCTGCCGCCGGGTGGAGCTGCACCACCTGCCCACCGAGACGGTCGCGGAGTGGGAGCACACCGACGAGTCGCTCGCCCGGCACCTGAGCCGGGCCGAGGACATCGCGACGGAGGCGGCCGACGCCGACGACGCCTATCGCGAATGGGCCGGACCCACGAAGGGCGGCGTTCCCGCACCGAGACGGGAGGAGGGCGCGGGGGCGCTCGCGGTGCCGCCCGAGATCGACCGGCTGTTCCCGCCAGAACCGGGCCCCATCTGCTCCTGGTGCGACTTCCGCCGCCACTGCCCCGAGGGGCGGGCCGCCTCGCCCGACCGGCTTCCCTGGGACGGCCTGGCCGAGACGCCCGGCTCTTCCGGCCTCAGCCCCGCGCAGGGCCGGGACGGCGGCGAGGATCGACCAGCGCCCTGAGGCCCTTGCCGACGTCGTATCCGGCGGCGCCCAGGCGTTCGCGCGAGGCCCGCAGCATCGCTCTGGTGCCCTCGTCCAGCACCTGCTGGTGCACGAAGTCGGGGATCGTGTTCATGGTCAGCCGGAAGGCCCGCAACGCTGTCGTGACCGCGATCTGAGGCACCTCGGGAAGCGCGCCGTACAGGCGGCGGGCCCAGTCGGGCAGCGTGTAGTAGCACAGCGCGCCGAACGGGAAGTAGACCGGCTTGGCCGGGGACAGGAAGCGCATGCTCTCCGGCAGGCGCGGCCAGAGCAGGAACCGCACGGCGGCGGCCGACTCGGGGATGACCCGCAGGACCGGCCGCATCCGGGCGAAGTAGTCGTTCATCTCGCCGACCGAGCCGGGCACGTCGTCCGCGTGGAGACCGACGTACATGGCGCTGCGCCGCTGCTCCGCGAGGTACTGGTCGGCCTGCCGGTCGCTGATCGGGACGCCCGCACGGCGGACGACCTCCAGGTAGGACATCACCTCCGCGCAGTGGACCCACAGCAGCAGCTCGGGCTCGTCCACCCGGTGGGTCCTGCCTGTGTCGGGGTCGCGGATGCGCAGGGTCCGGTGGATCGCGCGCACCCGCCTGCCGATCTCCTCGGCCTCCTCGGGGCTGCCGTACGTCACGCGGCCCACGAAGTCCGCCGTACGGCGCAGCCGGCCGAAGGGGTCGTCCCGGAAGTTGGAGTTCTGCCACACGCCCCGCATCGCCAGCGGATGCAGGGCCTGCAGCATCAGGCCGCGTACGCCGCCCACCCACATGGTCCGGTCGACGTGGACCAGCCACGTCGCGGACTCCGGAGGCTGGGCGGTCAGGCCGCTCTTCGCGGGCATGGCGACCGGGTCATCCGTGCTGGTGCTGGAGCAGCCGGCTCTCCGCCGTGTTCCAGAATCGGGTCAGGGCCGCCGCGGTGGTCTCGGGGGCCTCGACGGCCGGCGAGTGGAGCGCCCCGGGCACCACGACGCACTCCGCGTCGAGCCTGCGGGCCATCTCGGCCTGCAGCAGCGGCGGCCAGCCGTCGTCGTGCTCGCCGTACAGGACCAGGAGGTCGAGCCCGCACCCGGCCAGCTCCGCGCAGCGGTCGTGAGCGCCCAGGACCTCGTGCGCCATCGCCACGAGACCGGTGGGGTGGTTGGCGAGCAGCCGCTTGCGCAGGAACGCGACGATGTCGTCGGGGACGCCCGCCGCCAGCGCCTCGGGCTCCATCCTGTTCGACCACATGTAGTCGAGGCCGTACTCCGGAAGCTCGGCCAGCATCATCCGGCCCATCCGCTCCCGCGGCCCGACGATGCCCGCGGGCCCCGAGCTCATGAGCGTGAGCGAGGCGAGCTTGGCGCCGTGCAGCGCCGTCTCCCGGGCGACCAGCCCGCCGAAGGAGTGTCCCAGCAGGTGGACGGGCTCGCCCTGGCCGACCACCGCGGCGATCGCGTCGATGTCCGCGCCGAGTGCCGCGCACGAGTACGCCGACGGATCGTCCGGGCCCGGTGTCTCGTACTGCCCGCGCATGTCGACCGCGATCACCCTGCGGCCGGCCTGCGCGAGCGTCTGCAGCACGGCGATGAAGTCCTCTTTCGATCCCGTGAAACCGGGGACGAGAAGAGCGGGCCAGCGTTCGGGGACACCGCTGGACGGAAGCGCTTCGAGTGCCGCGAACGAGCCCAGCGGCGTCTCGATCTGCTCACTGCTGACACCCGGAGGAAGGGTCAGGAACCGTGGCGTGCTCACGAGGCCTCCTCCACCTCACCCCGGATCCCGGGAACCGATGGGCCGGACCGGCCCCACGTCCTGGACCGTCTGCTGAAGGCTCGCTCACTCACGTGGCATCACGATACCCAGAGAAGATCCCGGCGACACTGCCGAAGGGACTACGAGGGTTTCGGACGGTCATTGCGCATGCCTCCTGTCCAGGTCATACCCACTGCGGGGCGAAGCGGCCCTCAAAGAACGGGGGCAGGGAGAGCACCGGTTGTCCGGTGCCCTCCCTGCCCCTGCGGTCGTGCTCATCGCCGAGCGGGCCTGTGCCGGCCCCTCACCCCGTACGGCGGGGACGCGGCCGGGGCGGGCGGCGCCGCTGCTGGGCGCGCTCGCTCGCGGCGGACGGCGCGGGATCGTCGTCATCGGTCGCGAGGTCGGGAGACCTGAACACAATCATGAACGGACTGGCCGGGATGATCCGCTCCGGCTCCGGCTCCGGCTGCGGGGCCGGCCGCTCGGCGGGCTCGTCGGCGACCTCGCTCGCGGGCGCTTCCACGGCCGGCTCCTCCACCGGAAGTACCTGGTCGGCGGTGTCGGCGGCACGGGTCCTGCGGCGCCGGGCCGGGCGTTCCTCCACCTGCTCCTCGACCGCGGGCGCCGGGTCGGCGGCGCGGGTCCTGCGGCGGGTGGTCCTGCGGGTGGCCGCCGCCTCCGGCTCCGGCCGGTCACCGGCCTCGGCGTGCTCTTCCGCGCCGTCCACCGCGCTGTCCAACGGGCCGTCCTTGCCGGGCCGTACGGCCCCGACGTCGGCCAGCGCGCCGGTCAGGGCCGCCGCGTTCGCGCCCCTGCGCCCACGGCGCCCCGGCGCGGCCTCGGCTGCGGTCTCCCCAGCGGTCTCCACATCGGCATTCACAGTGGCATTCACAGTGGCCTCGGCAGGAGTCTCCACGGGAGCCTCCAGCGGAGCCGGCGCCTCGGTCTCCCCCGAGGGCGCCTCGGCGTCCTGGAAGCGGCCCCCACGGGTCCGCCGCCGCTCGCGGGTGCGGGCGGGGCGCTCGCGGCGCTCCTCCCGATCGCCGCGACCGGACTTGCCGCGGGAGCGGGTGCGCCCGGTCTCTCCGAGGTCCTCGATCTCCTCGGCCTCCAGGCCCGCCCGGGAGCGCTGGGCGCGCGGCAGCACGCCCTTGGTCCCCTCGGGGATGTCGAGCTCGCCGTACAGATGCGGGGAGCTCGAATAGGTCTCGACGGGCTCGGTGAAGTCCAGCGAGAGGGCGTTGTTGATGACCTTCCAGCGGGCCAGCTCGGTCCACTCGACGAAGGTCACGGCGACGCCCGTGCGGCCCGCCCGGCCCGTACGGCCGATCCGGTGGACGTAAGCCTTCTCGTCCTGCGGGCAGTCGTAGTTGACGACGTGGGTGACGTCGTCGATGTCGATGCCGCGCGCCGCGACGTCGGTGGCCACCAGCACGTTGATCTTGCCGCTGCGGAACGCCCGCAGCGCCTGCTCGCGCTGGCCTTGGCCGAGGTCGCCGTGGACTGCCGCCACCGCGAAGCCCTTGTCCTTGAGCTGCTCGGCGACCATGTCGCAGGCCCGCTTGGTCTCGCAGAAGACCATCGTGAGCCCGGCGCCCCTGCTCTGCAGCAGGCGGGCCAGGATCTCGATCTTGTCCATGCGGTGCGTGCGGTAGACGTGCTGCGTCGTCAGCGTGGTCGTCTCGGCCTCGGCCGTGCCGCTCTCCGCCCGGACCCGGGTCGGCTGGGTGAGGTAACGGCGGGCCAGGTTCACGATCTCGCCGGGCATGGTCGCCGAGAACAGCATGGTCTGCCGCTTCTCGGGCACCAGCTTGATGATCCGCTCGATGTCCGGAAGGAAGCCGAGATCCAGCATGCGGTCGGCCTCGTCGAGGACGAGCATGGTGATCTGGCTGAGGTCGAGGTGCTTCTGCTTGACCAGGTCGAGCAGCCGCCCGGGCGTTCCGACGATCACGTCGACGCCGTTCTTGAGCGCCTCGATCTGCGGCTCGTACGCGCGCCCGCCGTAAACGGTGAGGATGCGCGAACCCAGCTTCCCGGCGGCGAGGACCAGGTCCTCGGTCACCTGAAGGGCCAGCTCGCGGGTCGGCACGAGGACCAGACCGCGGGGCTTCTTGCGGTTCTTCCTCGGTTTGCCGACGAGCTGGAGCATGGCGACGCCGAAGGCATAGGTCTTGCCCGTGCCCGTGCGCGCCTGTCCGATGACGTCCTGGCCGGCCAGCGCCAGCGGGAGCGCCATCTCCTGAATCGGGAATGGTGAAGTGATGCCCTCGGTCTCGAGCGCATCAGCGATCTCCGGGATGACTCCCAGGTCTCGGAACGTCGTTGTCAGCGTGGCCTGCCTCAATCAGTGCGAAGGCGGCCCTCCGGGACAGCCGGCCGGCAGAGCCTCCCCGGTCCGGGTCCTCGCGGACAGTCGCGCCCTCGTCGTGAATCAGCGACCGCTGCATCCAGTGGTTCCTGGGGGTCCGGGGATGGCCCCGGATCGACACAGGGATCGATACGGTGATCGACACAGTACTGATCCACACAGTGCGGTCGCACTTCCACGAAGCAGTCTACTCGATACCACAACACGGAACCGATTTCTGCGTCTTCTCGCTAAAAGCTCTTGCTGTGCCGGACGGGAAGCCGCCGGGAAGCGGGGGACGAGCGGGGCGCCGGCGGGGGAGCCCGGGAGCCGTACGCTGCACCCATGAGTGATTCCTCTCCCGGGACTGTGGACCTGCTCGGTGTCCTCGCGTACGCCGAGCTCACCGCCTTCCTCCGGCTGGCCGAGGACGCCGCCCTGCTGGCTCCGACGCTGAACGACAGGGCCGCCCTCGGGGACGTGGCCGCGACCGAGTACGGGCACTTCCGGGTGCTGCGGGACCGGCTGGCCTCGCTCGGCGTCGATCCGGAGGAGGCCATGGCCCCCTTCACGGAGGCGATCGACGCCTGGCACGCCCAGACCAGGCCGAAGGACTGGTACGAGGCGCTCATCAAGGCGTACGTCGGCGTGGGGATCGCGGGCGACTTCTACCGCGAGGCGGCGCGCCACACCACTCCCTCGATCAGCGCCCTGGTGGACGAGGTGCTGACCGACGAGAGCCGTGGGGAGTTCGCGGTGGAGCGGGTGCGCGCCGCGCTGGACGCCGACCCGCGACTGTGCGGCCGTCTCGCGCTGTGGGCGCGCCGCATGGTCGGCGAGGCGCTGAGCCAGGGGCAGCGGCTCGCCGCCGTCCGGCCGCAGCTCGCCGCCCTGCTGGTGGGTGAGGAGGGCGAGAACCTGGCGGAGGTCGGGCGGATGTTCGCCAGGCTGACCGAGGAGCACGGCAAGCGGATGGCCGCGCTCGGCCTCACTCCCGGCCCGTGATCTTCATGGCTTGGCGCGGGGTCGTCGATGCGGCGCTCCGCGCCCTCGATCCCCGCTGACCTGGCCCGAATCCCGAAACGGCGGTCATCGGGAGGGCCGGAGGCCCGCCCCGGGCACCGGCCGGTCCGGCGTTCATGGGTCGCGCACGTGCCAAACGGATGTACGGTGCGAGCATGAGGGCCTCGCGCCGCTACGGCACTTCCTTGACGAGATGTGGGCCGAACACCTGGACTCCGCGTGCGGTGTTGCGGAGAGGAAGCGCGGGCTGTCCGACGATCAGCGGGAGGCGGGATCCCCATCACGCGGATCTGACCCGCCGCCCCCGCGGATGCGGTTACGGACGCTCCTGACCCCGCGCCGATCACGGTCAGCCGCCGGGACGGCGCGCGTGGTGGGCGCGCGCCGCCGGCCGGCCGGTGGCGATGGCGGAGGCGCTTTAGAGCGTCCCGCCGAAGCCGACGGGGCGCGACTGGTCCTCGCCGATCTCGACGAAGCCAAGCGAGTCCACGGGGACGACCACTCGGCGGCCCTTGGTGTCGGTGAGTGAGAAGACACCCTTGTCGGAGGCGAGCGCCTTGCGGAGCTCCTCCTCGATCTCCTCGGCCGACAGGTCGGTCTCCACGACGAGCTCACGGTGCACCGACCGCACGCCGATCTTTATTTCCATCGGGCTCCCCTTTCGCGAGGGCTGTTCCCTACCCATCGTCGTCGCCTCGGGGAGCGGTCAGCCCCGTGATCGCGTGAAGCGAACATGATTCCGGTCAGCCGGTGCGCGGGAAACCGCTGATGCCGCGCCAGGCCAGGCGCGCCATGAGCTGGGTCGCCGCCTCCTTGGGGATCGAGCCGTGGCTGCTCAGCCAGTAGCGCGCGCTCACCTCGGCCATGCCGACCAGGCCCACGCCGAGCAGGTGCGCCTCGTCGCTGGAGCAGCCGGTGTCCTCCTGGATGACCCGGCTGATCGCCTCGGCGCTCTCGTGCAGCGAACGCTCCATCCGCTGCCGTACGGGTGCGACGTTGCGCAGGTCGGACTCGAAGACGAGCCGGAACGCCTCGCCCTGGCTGGAGACGAAGTCGAAGAACGCGCCGATGGCGGCCTGCACCCGCTGCTTGTTGTCGGTGGTGGACTCGAGCGCCTGGCGGCATCGGGTCACCATGTCGTCGACGTGCAGATCGAGCAGCGCGAGGTACAGCTCCAGCTTGCCCGGGAAGTGCTGGTAGAGCACCGGCTTGCTCACACCGGCCCGCTCGGCGATCTCGTCCATCGCCGCCGCGTGGTAGCCGTTCTCCACGAACACTTCCTGTGCCGCGCTCAGCAACTGGCGGCGGCGGGCCATCCGGGGTAGCCGGGTGCCCCGGGGCTTGGCGTCCGGGGTAGCGGTCACGGCAGTCTCCTTGCAAGATGCGCATCGGGGGCTCCCGCCCCGAGGCCTCATCCTACGTGTCGGTAATCCGGATCAGCGATAGTCGTCGTCGTCGAGGTCGACCGTACGCTCCTGCTCGGCCACGTCGGCCGGGTCGGCTTCGAACGGAACACGCTCGGGCCAGCGCCTGTCCTCGGCGACCTTGACGAGCTGGTGCTGCTCGACCGCGTCAGCCTCCGGCGCCTCGATCGAGATCTCCTCGACCACCTCGTCGAGGGGGTCCATCTCGGGCATCTGCTTGTCCTTCCGTTCGAAGGTCGGCTGCGACAGGTCCAACACTACGGCCAGGGTGGCGGCCGGGCTAAGCGGTGAGGGGTACGAACAGGTCGCCGTGTTGCGCCACGCGCTGCAGCACGTCAGGTGCGGTGAACACCAGTTGGTCCGGGCTGTCGCACGCCTCGACCTCCTCCCACAGCAGGGGAGTGGACGCGGTCGGCCGCCCGGCGGCGCGCAGCGAGTAGGGCGCGACCGTCGTCTTGGCCGGGTTGTTCTGGCTCCAGTCGATGAAGACCTTGCCCGGCCGCTCCTTCTTCGCCATCACGCTCGTCACGAACGGATGCTCGGCCTGCATCCGGCGGGCGAGCGCCTTGGCGTAGTCGGAGGTGCCCGGGCCCCGGTCCCAGGGGACGTAGAGCTGCATGCCCTTCTGGCCGCTGGTCTTGGCGTGGCTGTCCAGGCCGTCGTCGGCCAGAGCCCGGCGCAGCAGGACGGCGACCCGGCAGCAGTCGACGATGGTGGCGGGGGCGCCGGGATCGAGGTCGAAGACGAGCGTGTCGGGCGGCTGCGGCTCGCCGTCCTTGGCCACCCGCCACATGGGCACGTGGATCTCCAGGGCGGCCAGGTTGGCGTAGTAGACCAGGGTCGGCAGGTCCTCCACGACCGCGAAATCGATCTCCTCGCGGTTCTTGGTGCTGCCCGGCGCGGGCAGTGTCACCGTACGGACCCAGTCGGGCGTGTGCTCGGGGACGTTCTTCTCGAAGAAGAACTGGCCGTCGACGCCGTTCGGATAACGCTTGACCGTGAGCGGGCGCCCCTTCAGGTGCGGTAGCAGGGCCGGTGCGATCCGGGTGTAGTAGTCGATCACCTCGGCCTTGGTGAAGGCGGCGTCGGGGTAGAGAACCTTGTCCAGATTGGTCAGGACAAGCAGGCGACCCTCCACCTTCACCCGCACCTTGTCCGTCATCGCTGCTCCTCCCGCCGCACCTCCGCGGGGATCTTGTCGGCGCGCACGCCCCGCCACACGGGTGTGCGCAGCCGCCCGTCGCGCTTACCGCCGTCCCGAGTCCACATCGTGAACGCCACCTCGCCGACCACCTCGGGCCTGACCCACCGGGCGTTCCGGGAGATCTCCCTCGGAAGCCCGTCAGAGAAGGGGCTCTGCCCGATCTCGAGCGGCTCAATCAGGCGGAGGATGTCGCCGAGCATCGCGTCGGTGAACCCGGTGCCCACGTGGCCGACGAAGAGGAACCGGGCCGGGGAGACCCCGGCGTACATGCCGAGCAGGAGCGAGCCGACGCCGCCCGCGCGGCGGCCCTTGCCCGGCCGCCAGCCGCCGACGACCACCTCGGCGGTGCGCAGGTTCTTGACCTTGATCCACCATTCGGCCCTGCGGCCCGGCCGGTACGGCGAGTCGAGACGCTTGGCGACCACGCCCTCCAGTCCCTGCCGCTTGGTCGCCTCCAGCACCGCCGGTTCGCAGGGGAGGTACGGCGGCGCGCCCAGGCCGAGCGAGTCGAGCAGCGCCCGGCGGTCCAGGTACGGCAGGTCGAGCAGCGTGTGCCCGTCGAGATGGAGCAGGTCGAAGGGCAGGTAGGAGACCGGCAGTCGGCCGAGCAGGTGGGCCCCGGCGGGATCGGTGATGTGCATGCGTCTTTGCAGCCGGGCGAAGCTGGGCCGGCCCTCGGCGTCGAAGGCCACCACCTCGCCGTCGACGACCGCCCTGCGCCCGGCCAGCGGGGCCATGGCGGCGGAGATCTCGGGATAGCGGGAGGTGAAGTCGGCGCCGTGCCGTCCGGTGACCCGCACGCCGCCGTCGACGTACGCGAGCGCGCGGATGCCGTCCCACTTCACCTCCAGCGCGTACGCCCCGGGGTCGGAGGGGATTTCTCCTGGAATGGCAAGCATCGGCTCGATCGGATACGGCACCGCCATAGTGGGTACCTGCCCATGAGGTAACTCCCTTGAATCCCACCATAGCGTTGTTCGAACACAGAGACGAGAATGTGGCTATGCGCAGCATCTGGAAAGGCGCGATCTCGTTCGGTCTTGTCACCATCCCGGTGAAGCTCTACTCGGCGACCGAACAGAAGGACGTCACGTTCCACCAGGTGCACCGGGAGGACGGCGGAAGGATCAAATACAAGAGGGTCTGCTCGGTCGACGGCGAAGAGGTGCCCTACGCCGACATCGCCAAGGGGTACGAGCTCGCGACCGGCGAGATGGTCGTGCTGACCGACGAGGACTTCGCCGACCTGCCGCTGACCTCCTCCCGCAGGATCGACGTGCTGCAGTTCACCCCCGCGGACCAGATCGACCCCATCTACTTCGCCAAGTCCTACTACCTGGAGCCGGACGGGCAGGGCGCCAAGCCGTACGTGCTGTTGCGGGACGCCCTGGAGCGGTCGGGACAGGTGGCGGTCGTGAAGGTCGCCCTGCGGCAGCGCGAGTCGCTGGCCGCGCTCCGGGTCCGCGACGGCGTCTTCGTGCTGGAGACCATGCTCTGGCCCGACGAGATCCGCGAGGCCGACTTCGGGTTCCTGGAGGAGGACGTCGACGTACGGCCCCAGGAACTGAAGATGGCCGAGTCCCTGATCGACACGATGGTGGCGGACTTCGATCCCGCGGAGTACAAGGACGCCTACCGGGAGGCGCTGCAGGAGGTCATCGAGGCCAAGGTGGCGGGCAAGGAGGTCGTCGCCCCCGAGGCCCCCGCCGAGGCCGGGCCGGCCGTCGACCTCATGGCCGCGCTGCGGGCCAGTGTCGAGGCGGCCAAGCGGGAGCGCCAGGGTCCCGCCGCGGCCAAGTCGCCCGGCGGAGCCGCCAAGGCCAAGGCCACCTCCTCCGGTGCCGCCGCCAGGAAGGCCGCGTCGGACGGCGCGGACGCGGAGGAGAAGGCGCCGAAGAAGCGGAAGACCCGCCGCTCCGCCTGAGCCTGCCAGGTCTGTTCAGATCTCTTCGGAGGAGCCCCGGCGGGCATCGCCGCCGGGGCTTTCTTCACGGTATGGAAGTGGGCGATCCGTACAGGGCCGTAGGCTCTCGGCCGCCCGTTCACCGCCGCCCGATCGCCACGGAGGTGGCGGAGGCGTGATCAGGGCGGGCCCGGACACCGCGGCTTCGCGCCGACGGCCCCGTACGACTGGGTGTCACCCGTCAGTGTCAGTCGTCGTCGTCGCCGTCGATATCGACGACGGCGTCACCGGATGCGAAGGCCGCGGTGTTCCGATTGACCTTCTTCTCCTTCTTGAACTTGAAGAAGCGGAAGTCGTTGCGGTTGACGGCCGTATTACGGCAGCCGCGTCCGCGACGTCCGCAGTGGCCCGTGCCGTGGCCCCAGTTGCTGCTGATCGTCGGGGTGCCAGGGGTGGCTGCGTGAGCCGTGGTGGCGCTCAGGGCGAGCGCGCCGCCGGCCATTACCGTGCTGACCGCCAGACCGGTGATGACGTTCCGGAATTTGGGCATTGAGGTCCTCCTCGAAGGATGGAGTGCCCGAGTGCGACATTCCCGGTGACTGTCGGAAATGTCCGGGTGATGTCCCGTATGTCCGGTCATCGCCCGTGGCGTCTTAATTGCCGATGCGGCCTGCCGGCAAACTGGGCCGGAGGGAATTTGGGCTCGCGTTGTGGCACGATGCCCCGGGTTAGGCGACCGCTGACCTGATCGACGTTCCTGTCTGACGTGTCCGTGCGGGATCCGGGGTAGGGCACGCTTTGCTTCCCCGCCGCGGTTTCGCTCAATCCCATATTCTCGTTCGCTTCGGCCCTCGTTAGCCGGCTCACTCGGGACGGTGCGTGAGGTGGTGGCGGGGCGGGATCGGGCGCCGGAAAAGGTCAGGGCTCCGGCGAGGATCTCGCCGGAGCCCTTGTCTCATGCCATCCGGTGGAAGGTGTTTCCAGGCTTCCCGTCGCTCGGTGCGCGGATGCGCTGGAAACACCCGGCTGCACTCACCGGCGCCGTCGTCTCCGGCCCGCGGCGGAGAGGAGCTGGTGGGCGGTCCTGCCCACCGACTCCCGTCACCCGGCCGGACGGCGCGGTGTCGCGCGAGGTGTCACGCCTCGCGGATCAGACGTTGTTGTTGTTGTTCTTGGCGTTGTTGATGTGCTCGCGGTCGTTGCGGTTCCACCAGTCGTTGTTGTTGTTGTCCCACCAGTTCTGGTCGGCCCACCAGTTGTTGTTGAGCCAGTTGAAGGCGCGGTCGTCCTTCTCCTGGAAGCCGAAGGCGACGTCCTTGGCGACGAGGCCGAAGGCGTCGTGCCCAGCCTTGTCATCCTTGTAGAGGTTCTGGCCCCACCAGTTGTTGGTGTCCCACATGTTGTTCTGGTTGCGGTCGTTGATGTTGTGGTTGCGGTCGTTACGCTCCCGGTTGTTGTTCGGGAAGAACGTGCGCGGGAAGAAGTCATCCCCCTTCTTGTTGTCCTGGGCGATGCCGCCCGTGCTGTCGTCGACGCCGTTGGCCGCGCCGTCCTTGGCGATGGGGCGGTCGACGTTCTTCGTGAAGAAGGGGTTGTCATCGGCGCTGGCGGCCGTGGCGCCCATGGCGACGGCCCCGCCGACGACCGCGGTGCTGAGCGCGAGCCCTGCGAAGATCTTCTTGAGGTTGGGCATTATGGTTCCTCCCTGACAGGATTCAATTTCGAATTGCCCTGTGTCTGTCGGCATTTCTCGTCCGCATGCTGCGGACGGGAATTCCTTACTGGCTCTTATTGAGCCTTGCTTCCGACGCTAGGGTGATTTCCTGCCGGGCGGCCCGACAAACTGATGTCTGCTGCTTTTGATTAATGATTAGCTGCGTATAGGCTTGATTCGATGGATAATGCGCCTTATGTAGTGATAGGTACGATTTGCCCCCCTGGTGCGGCCGCGTTCTGACGCTCGGCGAGTGGGGGGCCGGCTTACCCGCATTGCGATGCGGTGGGGTCGGTGCGGGGAGCGTGCCGTCGCCCGCATGTCATCCCGCTCGCGTCGGACGAGGCCGGGGAGTGGCTGAGATCGTGGGCCGGGGGAAAGGCCGCGGAGGGAAGGGGGTGGTGGCGATGACCGCGGTCAGGGAAAAGAGCAGGGCTCCGGCGGAACCTTCCCGCCGGAGCCCTTGGTTGTCACTGTAGGAGGATTGACGGCCGTCCCCGTTCAGGCCGCCGTCGCTCGGTGAGCGAGCGGCCGGCCGGTCGAGGAACGTGTCTCTGCACTCAACGGCGCCAGTCCGTGTGCCGGGGTCGGAGACCTCGTGGGAGGCTCTCCGGATCCGTCACCTTCTCGGAGCGGCGCGATCGTCTCGCAGGAGCCGCTTGACCTGCCTTCTCAGTTCACGCGGTCGTTGTTGTTGTTGTTCCACCAGTTGTTGTCGTTGTTGTTCCACCAGTTGTTGTTGTTCCACCAGTTGTTGTTGAACCAGGTGTTGTCCTTGTTCGTCTTGTCCTGGAAGCCGATCGCGACGTCCTTGGCGACGAGGCCGAAACCGGAGAAGTCGTCCCGCCGGTCGGCGAACGCCCCCTGGTTCCAGAAGCTCTGGTTGTTCCACCAGTTGTTGTTGTCGTTCTGGTTCTGGTTCTGGTTGCGGTCGTTCCGTTCGAAGTTGTTGTTGTTGTTGTTCGGGTTGAAGAAGACGGGGAAGACGTTCTCCCGATCACCGCGCTCGCCGATACCCCTGTTGCCCTGGGCGATGCCACCCGTGCTGTCGTCGACACCGTTGGCCAGGCCGTCCCGGACGATGGGACGGTCGACGTCGCCGGTCCTGGTCGCGGCGCCGGCGGCACCGGCACCCAGGGCGAGCGCGCCGCCGACAGCGGCGGTGCTGAGCGCGACACCGGCGATGATCTTGTGGAGCTTGGACATGCGTGTCCCCCTTGACAGGATTCAGTATCCCTGAATTTGTTTAGGACATTTCTCTTTGTTGTGGGAAATATCCTTCGGGCCCCCAATTGGGCCCTAACTTCCTGTGCTGTCATGATTTCCAGCGCGCTGGCCTGACAAACGGCCATCTAAGCCTTTTGATCACTAGTTAGAGTCTTATGAACTGACTTAGAGGTATTAAGAGAGAAATGTCTTGAATGACCGGTTTCGGGCGGGAGCGTTCACGCGTCGGAGCTCGGCTGTGCGACGGAAACGGAGGCGACAGCTTGAGCGCCTGCGGCGTTGTGGGCGTCGTCGGCCTATGATGCTGCCGCAGGGCCGCGGCCGATTGGACGGGCCGAGAAAGGCGTCCTGGAGGCTCCGTGCCGGCCGGAACCCACACACGAATCTGTCGCTTCGGGCTCCGTGCCTGAGTCCGTCGTACGGGGGAAAAAGTCAGGGCTCCGGCGAGAGTCTCGCCGGAGCCCTTGTCTCTGCTGGATCGAACGGCCGTTCCCGGAGCGTTGGAGTGCTCACGGAGCTTGCGACGCCGCGGGAACGTGACTGCGCCTCAGGGCGCCGTTCTCCTGTCAAGGCGGTGGAGGACGGTGTGGCCGGCCGTTTTCGTCATCCCTTCACCTGGCAGGATTTCGAGCGGCGCGGTCGTCTCGTGGGCCGTTGCCGGCCCCGCCTTGTCAGTTGCAGAAGTTGTTGTCGTTGTTGTTGTTGCACCAGTTGTTGTTCTGGTTGTTGTTCCACCAGCTGTTGTTGTTGAACTGGCCGTTGTTGAACCAGTTGCTCTCGCGGTTGGTCTTGTCGCTGAAGGCGATCGTGGCGCAGGGGCCGACGATGGCGAAGTTGGAGTCGCTGTCGAGGTTGTCGCAGAAAGCGCTCTGGTTCCAGAAGTTCTGGTTGTTCCAGAAGCTGTTGTTCTGGTTGTTGTTGCACCAGTTGTTGTTGTTGCAGTTGTTGTTGTTGAACGGCTGGCAGTTGTTGTTGTTGTTCAGCCCGATGGGAACGAAGGTGTTGTTGTTGCAGGGCATGCCGCCCATACCGAAGAAGCCGTCTCCACAGCTGGCGCTCGCGGCTGTGGCGCCCATGGCGATCGCGCCCCCCGCGATCGCGGTGCCGAGTGCGAGGCCGGCGAGAACGTTCTTGAACTTAGGCATTGCTGTCCCCCTTGAAAGGATTGGAATTCCCCGCATCCTCCGATATTTCTCTCACTGGAGATTCGAGAGAAATATCTCTATGGCCCCCGTGGGCCGGGTTCCTGCGATACGTTGATGTCCGACGCGCGAGCCCGACAAACGCACCTCTGTAGCCTTTGATCAGCTATTAGGGCTTTATGGCGGGACTTAGAATAATAAAGGGCGACTTGTCCTAGAATGTCCGATTCTCGTCCCGGGCTGGCGGCGGCGTAGGCGGACGGCGTGCCGGGGCAAGGTGAACGCCGGACGCGTGAGGCGTTCGCAGCGGAAACGCGGAAACGGGGAAACGGAAAGACGGCTGGGTGCGGCCCGTGGGGCACGCCATGCCGGCGTGCGTACGACGGCGTGAGGCCGCGTGGCAGGCAGGGCGAAGGCGGGGCAGGGCGAAGGCGGGGCAGGGCGAAGGCGAGGCAGGGCGAAGGCGGGGCAGGGGCGGGCTGATTCGGGCGAGCGCCGTGCCGATCGGAGGGACTCGCGACGCGGCCGGGCCTCGGGTCTGTCGGGGAACTGCCTGAAGTCCGCGCCCGCGGATGTCGCGCGGCCGGACCGGGGCGAGCGGTGGGAGACGGGGGATTGCGGACAGCGAGGAGCGCCCGTGCTCCCCGGAGGCCCGTGGACGCGGTCCACGGGCACGGTGAGCACGGGCGCCCTTCAGTCGATCCCCGGGCCCGCGGCCCGGGTCTCATCACAGTCGGTCATCCGGCGACGCGGTAGGTCCTGAATCAGGGCGTGATGTCCTCAGGCCGCGGCGCGTGCTCCTTCTTCTCCTCTTCCTTCTTCTTGATGTCGGCGTCGACGTCGACGTCGACATCCTTGGTCTTGGCCTGCGGGTTGACCTGGGTGGCCGTGTTCGTGCGCGGGTCGGCCTGCGAGGACTGGTCCTGCCAGGGCCGGTTGTGCATCTGGTTGTAGTCGCTGGTGTTCGTCGTCGGGATCGTGGAGTTCTGCGACCACTGGGCGTTCCACGGAACCGCGGCGGAGCCGTTCGACGACTTCTGGAACGGCGTGAGAACGAGCGTGAAGTCACGCAGCAGGAACTGGCTCTGGTTCTCGGACTGACGAGCGTGCTGCCACTCGTGGTTCTTGTTCTTGTTCTTGTTCTTGTTGCGGTTCAGCGCCTTGTGCCCCTGGCGCTGCCGGTTGCTGTTGTAGTTGTAGCTCGGCCGGACGTAACGGACACCGCCGGACGGAGCGGGAATGTACCCGCCCATGACGGTCGCTGCGCTGGCCGTGCCGGCGGTGGCGCCACCGAGCGCGATGGCCGCGCCGCTCAGCGCGGTGCCGAGGGCGAGAAGCCCGGCGATGTTCTTCAACGCGGACATTTGGGTGTTTCTCCTCTGAATATCGCGACCCCGGCCCGGTCCGGTGAGGGACCAGGGCGGGTGATAGTGGGTTCGGCGCCGTCGTGTGTGACGCGGCGCGATGCGTTCGCCTGGCACCGGCGGTCCTCTCCTCGGACACGCCGCCGGTGCTCTGCTCTCTCAACTGCTCGTTCGACCGCGGACGGAGCGGCGGACGGGTGGCGCCGGTGCCGTCTCTCACGGTCATCCGGTCGCCGCCCATCCCGCCGGGCGGTGTCCGCCGCTCCATCGCTCGCGTGTGTCTTCCGTCGCTCGCGGGCCCTGCCTCAGGTGAGGCCGCGCGTCACGAGTACGGGGTGGCCGTCGCTGCCGCGTCACCCGCCGTGGCCGGGGACGTTCACCGAGGCCGCTCGTGCGGATCCGGTCAGGGCACGATCTCCGGCTGGTAGTCCTTCTTCTTCTCCTTCTCCATGTTCACGTCGATGTCCGCGTCGATGTCCTTCTTCTTCACGCGCGGGTCGACCTCGGTGGCCGTGTTCGTCTTCGGCTGAGCCAGGGAGTCCTGGCCCTGACGCGGGTTGTTGAACTGGTCGCTGTAGCTGTTCGTACGGGTGTACGGGTACGACTGCGTGTTTCCGTACTGCCAGTTGTACGGAAGCGCCCGCGCGTCGGTGTCCGTCTTCTGGAACGGCGTGAGGACGAGCGTGAAGTCACGCAGCAGGAACTGGTTCTGGCCCTGGTTCTGCCGCTCGTGCTGCCACTGCTTCGTCTTGTTCTTGTTCTTGTTCTTGTTGCCGTTCAGCGCCTTGTGCTTCTGCCGCTGCGAATTGCGGTTGTAGTTCGCGTAGGGGTAGTAGCCACCGCCGCCCACGTAGCCGCCCATGACGGTCGCGGCGTTCGCGCTGGTGGCGGCGACAGCGGTACCCAGGGTGACGGCACCACCGGTGAGCGCGGCGCTGATCGCGAGGATCCCGACCAGGTTGTTGAACTTGGGCATTTCATGTCCTCCTTGAAGGATTGTTGCCCCGACACTCCGGCGTTTTCCAAGTCGTTCGGAAAATGCCCTTACTGATGACCCTTGGTGGATCATCCCTGCATTGTCTTGTTTTCCTCACCGTAGGAGCGACAAACGGCGGTCGGCGGCTTTTGCCATTCACTTATCGCTTTATTGGCATCGTTGGCACCGATAGGATCGCTTTGGTCCGAATTGCGATTCGTATCCGCATTTCGAAATGTCCGAATGAGGGTGATATTGCCCCTATGTCGCTCTCGCTGATCGGGGCGAACCCGGATGATCGATCCCGCGTCCCCCGGGTAGCGGGAGTGCCTCCCGAGGTGGCGTACGGGCAGGGTTATGGTCGAGAAGCACGAGGCGAACAGGGGAGGACGCGTGGGTGTCGAGCCGATTCCACCGTGGCCCGGCCGGCTCATCGACGTGGGGGACGCGCGCATCCATGTGCGGACGACCCCGAAGGGGCCGCCCGAGACCGCTGTATACGTGCACGGCCTGGCGGGCTCGGCGACCAACTGGACCGACCTGATGGGCGAGCTCTCCGACGAGGTGCGGGGGGTCGCCCTCGACCTGCCGGGGGCCGGGCACTCCCCGGAGCCCGTGGACGGCGACTATTCGGTCCCCGCCCACGCCAGGGCGCTGGTCCGGCTCGTCGAGGCTCTGGGAGAGGGGCCGGTCCACCTTTTCGGCAATTCCATGGGCGGCGCGGTCTCGGTGCGGGTCGCGGCCACGCGGCCCGACCTCGTCAGGTCGCTGACGCTGGTCTCGCCGGCGCTGCCCGACCTGCGGCCGAGGTACGGCCCCGCCAGGATCGCCATGTCGGCCGCCCCGCGCCTGGGCGAGCTGGCCGTCCGCTGGCTCAGCGCGCTGCCGCCTGAGCGGCGCGTCCAGGCGACGCTCAGCATGTGTTACGCCGACGCCGGGCGGGTCCACCCGGAGCGGTTGCACGAGGCGATAGAGGAACTGCGCCGCCGTGACGGCCTGCCGCACGCGGGGGCGGCCATGGTCGGCTGCGCCCGCGCGATCGTGCGCGAGTACTTCCGCGTGGGCCCCGACAACCTCTGGCGGCAGGCCGAGCGGGTCTCCGCGCCCACCCTCGTCGTGTACGGCCTGCGCGACCGGCTGGTCCACGCCCGCATGGCGCACCGGGCCGGACGGGTCTTCCGCGACGTGCGCCTGGTCACCCTTCCGCACGCCGGTCACGTGGCGCAGATGGAGTATCCCGAGCTCGTGGCCCGGGAGGCGCGCCGCCTGCTGGCCTACACGAGGACGCCCCTGCGCCGAACAGCGTGATTGGGGAATGCGGGGCCACCCCGGTTAAGTTGTGAGAAGAGCTTGTGTTGGGCCCATGGAGCCGAGCGCGACCATTGGCACGAAAACGGGACACGGAAAGCAGGAGTGGGACTGTGTCGTTGCCACCGCTGGTAGAGCCGGCAGCAGAGCTGACGGTTGACGAGGTGCGCCGCTACTCGCGCCATCTGATCATCCCCGACGTCGGCATGGCGGGTCAGAAGCGCCTCAAGAACGCCAAGGTGCTGTGTGTGGGCGCGGGCGGCCTGGGCTCTCCCGCGCTGCTGTACCTGGCCGCGGCCGGTGTCGGGACGCTCGGCATCGTCGACTTCGACGTCGTGGACGAGTCGAACCTGCAGCGCCAGGTGATCCACGGGCAGTCGGACGTGGGCCGCCTCAAGGCCGAGTCGGCCGCCGCGAGCGTGCGCGAGATCAACCCGCTGGTCAACGTCATCATCCACAACGTCGCTCTCACGACCGACAACGTGATGGACATCTTCTCCGGCTACGACCTCATCGTGGACGGCACGGACAACTTCGCCACCCGCTACATGGTCAACGACGCGGCGGTGCTGCTCGGCAAGCCGTACGTGTGGGGGTCCATCTACCGGTTCGACGGCCAGGCGAGCGTCTTCTGGGCCGAGCACGGCCCGTGCTACCGCTGCCTCTACCCCGAGCCCCCGCCGCCGGGCATGGTCCCGAGCTGCGCCGAGGGCGGCGTGCTCGGCGTGCTGTGCGCGTCCATCGGCTCCGTCCAGGTGAACGAGGCCATCAAGGTCATCACCGGCGTCGGCGAGCCGCTCGTCGGCCGCCTGATGATCTACGACGCGCTCGAGATGAAGTATCGCGACGTCAAGGTCCGCAAGGACCCCGAGTGCCCGCTGTGCGGCAAGAACCCCTCGATCACCGAGCTGATCGACTACGAGGCGTTCTGCGGCACGCTCTCGGACGAGGCGCAGCAGGCCGCCGCGGGCAGCACGATCACCGCGGGCGAGCTCGAGGCGATGCGCGAGCGGGGCGAGGACATCATGATCATCGATGTCCGCGAGCCGAACGAGTACGAGATCGTCAACATCCCCGGCGCCGTGCTGATCCCCAAGGGCGAGTTCCTCAACGGCTCGGCCCTGGAGAAGCTGCCGCAGGACAAGAAGATCGTGCTGCACTGCAAGTCGGGCGCCCGCTCGGCCGAGGTGCTCGCGGTCCTCAAGAACGCCGGCTTCTCCGACGCCGTCCACGTGGGCGGCGGCGTGCTGAGCTGGATCAAGACGGTCGACCCCAGCCTGCCGACCTACTGATCCGCGACGACACGACGACGGCCGCCGCCTCCGGACGAGGCGGCGGCCGTCGCCGTTCACGCGCTAAACGCGTTCGTCCGGAACCACGCTGAGGCCGCTGGGCGCGACGATGCGCTGCAGGTTCTCGACGTACGCGGTGAACGCCGCCCGTCCCTGGTCCGTGAGCTTGAACCACGTCTTGGGTCGCTTGCCCACGTATCCCTTGCGTACGGCGACGTATCCGGCGCTCTCCAGCGCGCTGCCGTGCTTGGACAGGACGGAGTCGCTGACGCCGACGGTGTCGCGGACGAACCCGAACTCCGCCTCCTCGGCCGCCGCGAGCAGCGAGACGATCTGCAGCCGGGTCGGCGCGTGGATGACCGGATCGAGCTCCATCACGAGCGGCTCTCGATCCCCCGGGCGAGCAACGCGGAGATCCGGCGCCCGACGAAGGGCCCGGTCACGAGCTGGAACGCCGTCATGGCGAGGCCGCCGTACGTCCGGGCGTAGGCCACCTCGGCCGCGTCCAGGCGGAAGGCGACGGCCAGGCAGATCACGATGCTCAGGAGGAGCCAGAGCGCGAAGAGCGCCATGGCGTCCAGGCGAATCAGGCTGCGGTGAGTCGTCATCGCACGCGTCCGGACGAAGACGGCGACCAGCGCGCCCATGCCGGCGAACAGCAGGACACCCGTGATCACCATCACCGGAACGGGCGTGCCCGGCTCGGTGACGAACTGCACACCGGTCACGAACAGCCCGACGGCGACGACGTACCAGGTCGGGAACCAGGGCCGGGACCTGACCGCCTTCATCTGCGTCTGCCGGATCGTCGCCAGGCTGCGCGCCGCTTCCTCGTGGTTCATGGAGGCTCCTCCCAATGCTCTTTCCAACTTGGAAAGTACTTTTCACTTTCCGAAGCGTCAAGTACTTTCCGAGGGCATTTGTGGGGATGGCGGGCGGTAGGTCGCGTTAAGGTCACTGGAGGAGGGAGGCCGCGAAGGGAACGGAGGCGCAGTGGGCGAGACGCGGACCTGGCCGGCCGTGGCCGTGGCCTCCGCGATCACCCTTGTCTGCGCGATCGTCGGCGGGATCGCGGCCAGCGCCGCCGTGGCCGAGCTGACGAGAGGACCGAGCGCCGCGGAGCTGCGCGAGGCGCAGGCGGCCGAGACGGCGCTGAGGTGGGAGCGCTGGCCGGCCGGCCGGATCTTCCCCGCCACCCTGGCCTACACGAGCGAGCAGGGCGGGCGTGAGCTGGCGCGGCGGGTGGGCATCTCCTCGCGCACCGACTGCCGCGGCGCCGTCGACACGGCCATCGCCGGCCAGATGACGGCGGCCGGCTGTCGCGCGATCCTGCGGGCCACCTATCTCGACGCCCTGCAGGGCGTCGTGGTGACGATCGGCGTTGCGGCCTTCCCCGACGAGCTCAGGGCGCGCTCGGCCATCCCCATCTTCCCCGGCGGTGGGTCGGCCGCCCCCGGGCTGCGCGCCCTCCCGTTCCCCGGCACCGTGACCGACCGCTTCACCGCGAGCGGGCGTCAGTCGCTGACCCTGCGTACGGCCGGGCCGTACCTCGTGATGACGACGGCGGGGCAGGTCGACGGGCGCCCGGCCCGTGCGCTCGGCGAGCAGCGGGAGACCATGTTCTCGTTCACGGCGGACCTGGCCGAGGAGGTCGGCGCGATCCTCACCGCGCCGGCGTCCCCGGACTGCACCGCCAAGGAGTGGCGGTGCTGACCGCGCTGCGCCGCGCGGTCCTCGCGGCGTCCGCCGCCGCGCTCGCCCTGTCGGGCGGCGCGTTCCTCGTTCCCGGCCCGGCCAGGGCCGACGACGTACGGCTCAGCCAGCAGGACGTGCTGCGCACGCTCGACGCCGACGACGCCTGGCGGCTGACGAGAGGCAGGGGCGTGACCGTCGCGGTCCTCGACTCGGGTGTCGATCCCGATCATCGCGACCTCGCCGGATCGGTCGTCACCGGGAGGGACTTCACGGCCGGGGCCAACCCGCGCGGGGTGCAGCCGGTGCGCCTGCACGGCACGTACATGGCCTCGCTCATCGCCGGGCACGGGCACGGTCCCGGCGGCGCCGACGGCATCATCGGCATCGCGCCGGAGGCCAGGGTGCTGTCCGTGCGGGTGATCCTCGAGGACGAGGAGCCCGGGTTCCGCACGTTCAACTCCGACGCACGGTATGAGGCCGTGGTCGCCAAGGGCATCCGCTACGCCGTCGACCACGGCGCCGAGGTCATCAACCTGTCGCTGTCGAAGGACATGCCGACGAAGGACGAGCGTACGGCGATCAGGTACGCGATCTCCAAGGGCGTCGTCCTCGTCGCCGCGGCGGGCAACGACGGCGCGGGCAAGCGGACCGCGCCGTACTCCTACCCGGCGGCGATCCCCGGCGTGATCTCGGTGGCCGCCGTCACGTCCACACTGCGGCGGGCCTCGTTCTCCAACCGCAACTCCTCGGTGATGGTGGCCGCGCCGGGCGTCGACGTCCTCGGAGCCGGTCCCGGCGACGAATACTGGGTCGGCCGGGGAACCTCCCAGGCGACCGCGCTCGTCTCCGGCGTCGCCGCGCTGATCAAGTCGCGTTATCCCCGCATGTCGCCCGCCCTCGTCGCGCAGGCGCTCACGTCGTCGCCGGCCAGGAAGGGGCCGTACAACACCGGCACCGGGTTCGGGGTGGTCAACGCGTACCGGGCGCTGAGCGTCGCGGCCACCCTCGCCCGCCACCGCGCCACGGCGTCGGGGGCGGGCGTGCAGAGCCCCGCACGTGCCGTCCGCTCGGCCGCGAACGACCAGGACCCCATCGTGGTCGTGCGGCGCGACACGGGGGGGATCCTCCTCTGCGGCGCCATCGCGCTCGGCGCCTTCGCCGGCTCCGGCGCGGGTGTGGCCGTCCTGCTCGTGCTCACCCGGCGGGCGCGCAGACGACAGCGGGAGGAAGACGACGCGCTGCCGCCGGCTCCTTGGCCGACGGGCCTGCCGACGTAGCATCGAGGTATGCCGCCCGAGCAGTCCCGCAGCCCGCAGACGGCGCGGACGCCGTCCGGTGTCCGGCGGGCGGGCCCGCGGGCACTGCCGCTCGGCGCGTCTGCCCGCCGCGCCCGCGCGCGGCCCTGGACGGCGTCGAGGGGACGGGCCGCCGCGGCCCAGGCGGCCAGGGAGCGGGCCGAACTCGAGCGCGGCATCCGCTTCCGCTCGCTCTATCTGACGATCATGGGCGTCGTCCTCGCCGTCGCCGCCGTGAACGTGCTGCTGGGGTCGGTCGGGCTGATCCAGGAGAACAGGTCAAGGCCGCTCACCGACGCCGAGCGCGCCCGCTACGTGGCCGAGGACGTGGCCCGGCGGTGGCGCGCGTGGCCCGCGGGCATGGTCTTCCCTGAGGAGCTTCCGTACACGGCGCTCGGCCGCGCCCAGCAGTACGCGCGCAGGGTGGGCATCGCCCCCGAGGCGGCGTGCGCCGCGGCGGTCGACTCGCCGGTGGCGTCGGTGCTGCGCAGGCACGGCTGCCAGGCCGTGTTGCGCGCCACCTACGTCGACCAGACCTCGACGTTCGCCGTCACCGTGGGCGTCGCCGTGCTGCCGAGCGAGCAGGCCCGCGCCGACGCGGCGGGCGAACTGCCCGTGGACGACCGGGTGGGCGTGCGGCCCGTGGCCTTCCCCGGCACGGTCACCGACACCTTCGGCGCGGACCAGCGCCAGCGCACCGGATGGGTGGGCGCCGGGCCGTACATCGTCTTCTCCGCTGTGGGGTACACCGACGGGAGGACGCGTGCCTCCGTCCCCCTGGAGGAACAGGTGAACAGCGAGATGTGGCCCGTGGCCGAGACCGTGGCCGGGCGCATCGCGCGCGCCCTCGGAGAGCCCCCCGACGTCCCCCGCTGCACCCAGGGGAACGTGTGCTGAGGCCGGCCTTCCTCTGCGCGGCGCTCACGGCCGTCCTCCTGGGGACCGGACCGGCGGTCGCGGCGGCGCCGGCACCCGGCGGCGAGGACTCGCGGTGGGCGCTCGACGCCGTCAACGCCGCGGCCGCCTGGCAGGTCAGCAGGGGCGCGGGCGTGACCGTCGCCCTGCTCGGCAGTGGGCAGCCCGACGCCGGCGTGCCCGAGTTGAGCGGCCGGGTCGAGCGCGGCCCTGACATGACGGGCGCGATGTTCGGCGACGACACGGTGCGGCCGGGCGACGACGTGACCGCGCTGGCCTCGGCGATCGCCGGGAGCGGGCGCGGCGGGGGGACGTCCGGGATCGCGCCGGAGGCGCGGGTGCTGTCCCTCCCCGTGGTCAGGAGCCGTCCCGAGGGCGGCTCGGTCGAGCCCGAGAGCCCTGCGGGAGAGACGCAGGACAGTCCGCTCGCGCGCGGCATCCGCTACGCGACCGGCCGGGGTGCCAAGGTCATCTGCCTGCCCGTCCCGGCGTACGCGGTGGACCGCGTGGAGCGGGACGCCATCTCCTTCGCGCTGGCGAGGGGCGTGGTGGTCGTCGCGGCCGTGGGGGACGCCGGCCGGTCGCCGTACGCCCGGGAGAACGGCACCTCCTACTGGGCGTTCCCCGCGGGCTACCCGGGAGTGGTGGGCGTCGCCGCCGTCGACCGCAAGGGCGCCAAGACGCCGGGCAGCAGTGACAACCTCTCGGTCCTGGTCGCCGCGCCGGGGGACCGCGTGCCCGTCACCCTCGCAGGGGGCCGCCGGGGGGCCGTGTCGGGGACCGGTGTGGCCAGCGCGCTCGTCGCGGGCGCTATCGCACTAATAAAGGCTAAATATCCAGATTTGCCGCCGGAATTGGTGTCGCGTGCTTTGACGGCGACATCCCGTCCTCATCCGTCCGCGGGTTATGACGACAAAATAGGATTCGGCGTTGTGGACGCGGCGGCGGCCCTGCGGAAGGCCGCGGAACTGACCGGATATGGGCACGCGTCCTCGGTGCAGGACGACGCGCATTTCGGCAAGGGCCCGGTCTCGCAGGGGCCCGCGCGCCCGGGGCCGGATCCGGTTAGGCTCTGGATCTACGGCATCGCCGTGGCCCTCGGAATCGGCGGTTTCTGCGCCGCGGCCGTGGCGCTCCGCCGCCGGTGATCACATGTTGGCCGCCGTTCTGCAGCATTTCGGACGCGGTCTTCCCGATGTTCGTGTTTCCGGTGACAAGGCCAGGTCAAATTTCGCTAGGGTCGCGGCTCATGGGGTACGAGCTGCGCGTAGAGCGGGATGCACCGCTCGCCTACGCCGAACTCGCGAGCGTCTCGGCGCGGGCCGGATTCGAGCTGCGCGGGTCGCACGAGGCGGGCGAGGTCGTCGCGCGCCACGGCGACTCCGTGCACCCGATCGCGACCTGGTCGGGACGGCTTTTCGGCCGGCCCGGGTCCGACTGGCAGGTCGCCCAGCTGGCACTTCTCACCGATCTCATGGGGGCCCGGCTCGTGGGTGAGGACGGCGAGGCGTACGGCATCAGGAACGGCGTCGTCGAGCAGATCAACGGATCGTCCACCTACGAGTTCGGCAAGCTCGAAGAGATCATCGCGGCCGGGCCGACCGAGTGGAGCGCTTGAGGGACGGCCGCGGCCAGCCGCCGCCGTACGCGGAGCGGGTGCTCGACCTGGTCGAGCGGATCCCGCGCGGCAAGGTGATGTCGTACGGAGACGTCGCCGAGTATCTCGGCGAGGGCGGCCCGCGGCAGGTCGGCCGCGTGATGTCGCTGTGGGGCGGAGCCGTGCCGTGGTGGCGGGTGATCCGTGCCGACGGCACTCCCGCGCCCGGTCTCGAGGCCGAATGCCTGGTCCGGTGGCGCGAGGAGGGCACCCCGGTCCGCGGCGCGCGGGCCGACATGCGCGCGGCCCGCTGGGACGGCCGGGACCGACCGTCGCGGTGATCATCGTAGCCCGTTCCCCAGCCCTGACGCGGGGGCTGACAAGCCGCGCCCCGGGCGGTCGGATCCGCGCCCTTCCCCCGACGTAGTGCCGCTCGTCACCCGGTGCCACAGGGGTGTCACCCGCTGATTCACAGGAAATCCACAGGCTTCCGCGAGTCAGGTCTGGCAGTGTTCTGAGGGCATTACCATTTTCTGAACACAGGTCTGGCGAAGGGTGGTGCCTCCCGAATGACACCCGCACCCACGAGCGACGCCGTCGCTGAACGACTGCGGGCTGTCCAGGAGCTTTACGACCGAGGCGAGCCGATCGACGCGCTGGTCGCGCTCGTGCGCGCGGAGGGGCTAAGCCCCGCGCAGCGCCGGGAGGTCGACCGTGAGGCGATCGTCGGTCCCCTGGGTCTGCGCCTCGACGCCGCAGCCAAGCGCGGGCCCGCCCGCCGCCGCCAGACCATCGACGCGCTCCGGCCCTACCTCGGGGAGGTCGACCCGAAGGTCAAGCGGGAGCTGCCGGTCGGGCGCCGGGTCGCCTGTCACCTGATCGAGACGCAGGACCCGGGCGAGCTCGCGGAGAGCGACGCGCTGGCCAAGCTGGCCGCCGCCGCGGCCGAGCCCTCCCGCCGGGTGCGGCGGGGCCTGCGGTGGTATGCCGACCTGCCGGTCGAGGTCGGCGACCCCTCGCTGCTGCGCCTGCGGGCAGCCGACCTCGTGCCGGTCACGCAGATCGACGACATCACCTGGGCGGGCAACCGCCTGAGGGTGACCGGGCACGCCTACATCGCGGGCCTGTCGGTCCGCAGCGGGCGGTTCAACCGCGCCACCGTCGTGCTGCACGGCCCCCGCTGGCTGCCCCGGGTCACGATGAGGACCCGCAGGACCTACCGGCCCGAGGCCACCCACGCCGCCCGCGAACCCGGATGCAACTACGACTGGGCGGGCTTCACGGCCGAGCTGCATCCGTTCGCCCTACGCTGGCGCGCCGGGGTGCGGGCCCTGGTGCGCGGCACGAAGCGGGTGCTGCGCCGCCGCCACACCGTCCAGGACACCACCACCTGGCGGGCCGAGATCGTGATCTGGAGCCGCGCCGCCCGTGCCAAGGGCGTGCTGCGCGGTCCGGTGATCGGCCGCACCGAGCGCCCGGCCGGGCTGCAGGTGCGCCCGCGCTGGTGGGTGCGGCCCGTGTGGACCTCCGACAAGGCGCTGCAGGTGGTCTACCAGCCGACCCGCGCCCAGCTCGCCGGTGTGCGGCTGAACGGCGACAACATCGAGCTCACCGGCTTCCTGCCGGGCCGGCCCGTCACCAAGGGCAAGGCCCGTGTCGGCGGCCACCGCATGTCGGCCGACTTCGCCCCGGTCGAGGGCGGCAGCCGCTTCTCGCTGTCGCTCGCGGTCGGCACCCTGCTCAACGCGGAGTCCCGGCGGCTGTGGGTCGAGCCCAAGGGAGACCCGGCCGCGGCCGTCATGCTGGAGGGCGCGGAGGAGACCCGCCTACTGCTCGGCGAGCGCGAGGTCACGGTGCAGGGCGACCGGCGCGACCGGGTCGTCATCTCCGGTCACAAGATCCTGCCCGTGATCACCACGGCCGAGTGGCACGACGGGTCGATCACGCTCACCGGCCGCTACCCCGACCCCGACCAGGGCCCGCGCGACCTCGTGCTGCGGCACCGGGGCGGGCTCACCATCCGCGTGCCGCTCGAGCGCGACGGCGAGCGCTTCACCGTACGGCTGTCGCCCGGCGCGATGCCGCGCTTCGGGTCGGCCGTGCCGCTGGCCGAGGGCACCTGGAACGTCTCGGTGGCCCCGCCCGGCAGGTATGGCCCCGCCATGGTGCCCGCCCGGTTCGACCACGCCGGCCTCGACGCGCTGGACGAGAGCCCGAGGCTCATCGGCGGCCGGGTCTACCGGTTCGTCGCCACCCGCTACGACGTGCCGGTGCTGGTGGCGGCCGAGGACCGGCCCGGCGACGAGCGGAGCGCGGCGGGCGTGTGGGCGCTCAGCCGCACCTTCTACCCGGCCGAGCGCGCCCGGCCGCTGCGCGAGGCCACCGTCTACGTCTCCTTCGACGGCCGCGCCTACTCCGACAACCCGCGTGCCATCTACGAGGAGCGGATGCGGCGCGGCGACGAGGGCGAGCACATCTGGGTCGTCAGGGACGGCGCGTTCGTCCCGCCGGGCTCGCGAGAGCTGGGGCTCGGCGACGGCGTGGTGCCCACGGTCGTCCGCGAGGGCAGCCGGGAGCACTACGAGGCGCTGGCCCGCGCCCGCTACATCGTGTCCAACGGCTTCATGCCGCAGTGGTTCCGCACCCGTGAGGACCAGGTCTGCGTGCAAACCTGGCACGGCACGCCGGTCAAGCACATCGGCCGCGACCAGGCCCACATGAAGCGCGAGCCCAGGCCCCCGGTGTGGCACCGCCAGGCCGTGGAGGTCCGCGGCTGGGACCTGCTGCTGTCGCAGAGCCCGTGGGCGTCGTCCGTCCTGCGCAAGGCCTTCGGTTACGAGGGCGAGATCCTTGAGTCGGGCTACCCGCGCAACGACGTCCTCGTCTCCGGCGAGCGCGACGCGCTGGCGGCGGAGATCCGGCGCCGGATCGGCATCCCCGAGGGCAAGCGGGTCGTGCTGTACGCGCCGACCTACCGCGACTACGACCGCAGGAACGCCACGGTCAAGCTCGACCTGGCGGACGCGAAGCGGGCACTCGGCGCCGACCACGTCGTGCTGGTCCGCGGGCACATGATGCAGGCCTTCCCGCACGTGAACGCACACGACGGCTTCGCAATCGACGTGACGACCTACCCCGACACCGCCGATCTGCTGCTGATCGCCGACGTGCTCGTCACCGACTACTCGTCGGTCATGTTCGACTTCGTGGCGACCGGGCGGCCGGTCGTGCTGTTCACGCCGGACCTGGCCAAGTATCGCTCGTCCCGCGGGCTGTACCTCGACCTGGAGTCCCAGCGCCCGGGGCCGCGCCTGGAGACCTCGCCCGAGGTCGTGGAGGTCCTGCGGAACATCAACGCCGTGACCGCCAAGCTGACCGACCGTTACGCGGCCTTCACGCGGACCTACGCGCCGCACGACAACGGCAAGGCCACCGCGCGGGTCATCGATCGCGTCTTCACGTCCTGATCGGCACTGAGAACGTTGCGGATTGCGAGGTAGGGGTGTCGGACGGACGAGGTTCGCAGGGGACGAGACCAGGTATGCGGCCATATGGGCGGATGCTCGTGCTGGCCGCGACGGTTCTTCTCGTGGACCAGGCCTCCAAGTTCTGGGCGACCTCCGCGCTTTCTGACGGTGAGAGCATCACGGTGATCCCGCAGCTGATCCGGTTCCGGTTGTTGCTGAATGCCGGCGCCGCCTTCTCGACCGGCACGGGGGTGACGTGGCTGTTCACCCTGACGGCGGCCGCCGCGGTCGCCGGCATCCTTTACGTCGGGCGGCGGCTGCGGTCGCCGGCCTGGACCTTCGTGCTGGGTGCGTTGCTCGGGGGCGCCACATCCCATCTGCTCGACCGCCTCTTCCGCCCGCCCGCCTTCGCCCAGGGCCATGTCGTGGACTTCATCGACTACGGCGGCCTGTTCGTCGGCAATGTCGCCGACATCGCGCTCGTGGGGGGCTGCGCCCTCCTCCTGCTGCTCAGCCTGCGCGATGTCCCTCTCGGGGGCGTGCCTGATCAGGGACGTCCAACCGCGTAGGCGGACCGCCCCGGCGGTTCTCCACCTGACCGGTATGACTTCTGCGGCCCCGGGCCCGTCTCCACGCGGCCCGGGGCTCGGCATTTCTCCCCGGCGCCTGGCGGGATCCCGTCGGCATGTGTCGCCAATGCCCCTGGGAAGGCACGCGGCCGGCTGGTTGGCTTTCTGACGCGGGTTCGCCGTCGCCATCAGCGGTGCCGGCCGTCTGCTCGCGTCATCACGACAGCCCTTTGAGAGAGCCGCACGATCATGAGTCTTGTCATGCCGATCCTGATCGGCCTCGCCTACGCCGTGCTGATGTCGTTGATCCCCGAACCGCACCGCCGTCGCTTCAACGCGATCATGGTGGGCGGAGCGGGGGCCGCCTACCTCAGCGGCGGGGGCCTCGGCGGCTGGGAGTTCCCCTTCACCGCCCTCGTCGCGTACTGCGCCTATCGCGGCCTGGAGTCGTGGTCGTTCATCGGGATCGCCTGGCTGCTGCACACCGGATGGGACATCCTCCATCACCTCAAGGGCAGCCCGATCATTCCCTTCGCCCACGACTCGTCCTTCGGCTGCGCCATCTGCGATCCCGTCATCGCCCTGTGGTGCTTCTGGGGCGGTCCCTCGCTCATCAGCCTCGTCCGGACCCGAGTCACCCGGTCGCACACACGGGATGCGGTTTCCTCCTAGCGGGTGTGCTTTCTTCCACTACAGCCGTGCGCACACTCTCCGCCTCTTGTCGTCACCTCCTTTCGAATCTGTTACTTTCCGTGTCTCTCGAATGACCATGCGTACCATCGAGGTGTAGGGAGACGGAGAGGATGGCGAGGGGATGGCGCTCACAAAGCCGACGAGACAGGGCAGACGGCGGCATGTCTTCAGATCTGCGGCCTCGGAGCCCGGCGAAGTGCCCGAGCCGGAGCCGATCGACGGCGAGGACGACATCCGGCGCCTGTGCCAGGAACTCAACGATGCCGGTTACCCGGCCGAGATCACCTATGGCCGGGTCGTCGTGAGCCCGAAGGTCAGCCGTGAACAGTCGAACGTCACCTTCCGGCTGATGAACCAGCTTTTCGACTCGGTCCGGGAGAATCGGTGGGTCATCCATTCCAACTGGGGAGTGCACATTCCGCCGTTCCCCGACATGCGGCTTCCCGATCTCATGATCGCGCCCCAGGACGCCGAGCAGTACGACGACATGCACATCCTCGGACACAGTGCGCTGCTCGTGGTCGAAGTGTGCTCCAGGGGAACGCGGTCGATCGACTGGGACGAGAAGCCACTGGAGTATGCCCGTGCGGGGGTGCCGCTTCTCCTGATCGTCGACCCGGTGACCGACCCCGCGACCGTGACGCTGATGAGCCGGCCGCGCAAGGATCTCGCAATGGACGACCTCCGCGAGCCGTACGAGCGGGTCGAGACAGTCCGTGCCGGGGAGTCGCTCCGGCTGCCGACGCCGTTCGACATCGATCTGGCCACCGGTGAGCTGCTCGCTTGAGTGAGACGCCCGGCTTCTTCTCAGGCCTGGTTCGTCGGCAGCACGACGACCTGACGGAGGTTGACGTGCTTGGCCCGGCTGACCGCGTACGCGATCAGGTCGGCGATCTCCTCCGCGGTCATGGGCGTGATGACCTGGAACATGCCGGCCAGTTGCGCCCCGAGCTCCGGGCTGTCGACGTGGTCGCCCAGCTCCGTCGTCGTCAGGCCCGGCTCGATGTTGGTCACCCGCACCCCGCGCGGGCCGAACTCCGCGCGCAGGTTCGCGGACAGATGGGTGAGGGCGGCCTTGGTCGCCCCGTAGACGGCATAGCCGGGGAAGACGAGGTGGGAGCCGATCGACGAGATGTTGACGAGGTCGGCCGTCCGGCCCTCCTCCGCCGCGGCGAGCAGGTCGGCCGTGAAGGCCCGCGTGATCCGCAGGGCGCCCGCGATGTTCGTGTCGAGCATCCGCGTCCACTCGTCGATTCGGCCGTCGTCGATCGGGTTGGGCAGCATCACGCCCGCGGCGTTGACCACCAGGTCCACAGGCCCGAGCTCGGCGTGGACACGGTCCACGGCGGCGGCCACGCTGTCGTCCCGGGTGACGTCGGCGGTCACGGCCAGCGCGGTGCCGCCGTCCGCGGCGATCTTCCGGACCAGGTCCTCCAGTCGGTCGGCGCGGCGGGCGAGCAGCGCGACCCTCGCGCCGGAGGCGGCCAGCAGCCGCGCCGTCGCCTCTCCCATGCCGCTGGCGGCCCCGGTGACAACGGCGACGCGTCCGGCCAGGTTGTCGTAGCTCATCGTGACTCCTTCGAGTTCGAGGTTGACGAGAGCCACTCTGGCGGGACGGGCCGGCTCTACCCAGCGCACGCCTTTTCCTGGTAAAGCCAGTACTAGGCTTGGGCTCCATGGATGGTGATCTGGGACGGTTCCTGCGTTCTCGCCGGGCCCGGATCCGGCCCGAGGACGCCGGGCTCCCGGCGCACGGGCGGCGGCGAGTCAGCGGGTTGCGGCGCGAGGAGGTCGCGCTGCTCGCGGGCGTGAGCGTCGACTACTACATCCGCCTGGAGCAGCAGCGCGTACGCAACGTCTCCGACGAGGTGCTCGACGCGGTCGCCCGAGTGCTGCGCATGGACGGCACCGAGCGGGCGCACCTGCGCCGCCTCCTCCGCCCGCCGGACGACCTGCAGGCTCCCAGCGCCGGCATCCGGCCCGGAGTGCGGATGCTTCTGGACGCGGCCGACTCCGTGCCGGCGTTCGTCCTGGGGCCGCGGATGGATGTGCTCGCCTGGAACGCCCTCTCCGACCGGATCAACGGGTTCTCGGCCATGCCCGCGGGTGAGCGCAACATGGCCCGCCAGACGTTCCTGACTCCGCGGGCGCGCTCGTTCTACCGCGACTGGGCGGCCGTGGCCGCCGAGACCATCGCCCACCTGCGCCTGTACGCCGGGAGGCACCCCGACGACCCACTGCTGGGCCCGCTCGTCGCCGACCTGTCCGCGGACCCCGGCTTCGCCCGCCTGTGGGAGGAGCACCGGGTCGCCGAGAAGACCTTCGGGGTCAAGCTGCTGCGACACCCGGAGCTCGGCGACCTGGACTTCGCGTACGAGACCCTGGCCCTGCCCGGGGATCCCGACCTGCTGGTCGTCGTGTACACCGCCGATCCGGCCTCCCCGACCGGCCGCACGCTGGACGGGCTCCGGCAGGCCCGGCGCGGCGACCTGGACAAGCCGGACGTACGGGTGACGACCGCCGGCTGATCCGCCCTTCTAGGACACGGAGTGGGCATTCGGGCACGATCTGTCTCCGTGATCTGGTGGAATGCTGTGCTGTGAGTGGTCAGAACTACCGACTGGTGCGTCGCGGGGGCGTGGGACGTCGCGCGGCTCCCGTGCTGGACGAACATCAGCGCGCCGTCGTCGAGCACGAGAGCGGGCCCCTGCTCGTGCTCGCCGGGCCGGGCACCGGCAAGACCACCACGATCGTGGAGACCGTCGTCGACCGGGTCGAGCGCCGCGGCGTGGACCCCGAGCGTGTGCTCGTCCTCACCTTCAGCCGCAAGGCGGCCGGTGAACTGCGCGAGCGGATCACCGCCCGGATGCGCAGGACCACCAGGACCCCGCTGGCCCTCACCTTCCACAGCTACGCGTACGCGCTGCTGCGCCGTGAGGCGGTGCTGGCCGGTGAGCCGCCGCCGCGCCTGCTCACCGGTCCCGAGCAGTTGCTGGAGATCCGGCGGCTGCTGCACGGCGAGCTGGAGGACGGCGCGCGGCACTGGCCTCCGGACATGCGCGAGCTGCTCAAGACCCGGGGGTTCGCCGAGGAGCTGCGCGACTTCCTGTCCCGTGCGGCCGAGCGCGGCCTGTACGGCGACGCGCTGGTGCAGCTGGGCCGTGAGCACGGCAGGCCCGACTGGGAGGCCGCCGGGCTGTTCTCCTACCGCTACCAGGACCGCTTCGACCTCGACCCGGTGCCCGCGCTGGACTACTCGGAGCTGATCCGCGAGGCGGCCGGCCTGCTGGCCGACGGCGAGGTGCGGCGGCGCGAGCGGGACGCGTACGACCTGGTGCTCGTCGACGAATACCAGGACACCGACCCGGCGCAGGAGTTCCTGCTCAGGCAGCTCGCGGGAGACGGCCGCGACCTGATCGCCGTGGGCGACCCCGACCAGTCCATCTACGGCTTCCGCGGCGCCGACGTGCAGGGCATCCTGCGGTTCCCCGAGCGGTTCCCGACCCGGGGCGGGCGGGACGCCCCGGTGGTCGCGCTGCGGGTGTGCCGCCGCAGCGGCCCGGCCCTGCTCGAGACCTCCCGGCGCGTCGCCTACCGCCTTCCCGCCGTACCGGGTCACGAGACCAGGACGGGCGGCCACCGTGACCTGATCCCGGTCGCGGACGCCGATCCGGGCGAGGTGAAGGTCCTGCTGGCCGACAGCGCCAGCCAGGAGGCCGCGGTGGTGGCCGACACGCTGCGCCGGGCGCACCTGCTCGACGGGGTGCCCTGGTCGCGCATGGCGGTGCTGGTGCGCAGCGCCGTACGGCACGTGCCGCTGCTGCGGCGGGCGCTGGTCACCGCGGGGGTGCCCGTCGTGGTCGCGGGCGACGAGCTCCCGCTGGTGCAGGAGCCCGGCGTCCGGCCGCTGATCACGCTGCTGCGGATCGCCGCCGCGCCGGGCACGCTCGACGTGGCGACCGCCGAGGAGCTGCTGACCGGTCCGCTCGGCGGCACCGACATGATCGGCGTACGCCGGCTGCGCCGCGCTCTGCGGATCGCCGAGCACGAGGCGGTCGCCGCGGAGGCCGCCGCCGCGGAGGAGGCAGGCCGGCCGGCGCTGCCCTTCACCCCGCGCTCGTCGGACGAGCTGCTGGTCGCGGCGCTGCGCGACGCCCGGGAGCTGGGCGGCGTCGAGCCGCATGTCGCGGCGCCGGCGGAACGCCTCGCGCGGCTCGTCGCGACCGCCCGCGAGGCCGTACGGCACGGCCGGGGCGCCGAGGAGACGCTGTGGGAGATCTGGCAGGCCAGCGGGCTCGCGGAGCGCTGGACGGAGGCCAGCCTCGCGGGCGGGGCCCGGGGCGCCCAGGCCGACCGCGACCTCGACGCCGTCGTCGCCCTGTTCGACCACGTGGCCCGCTTCACCGACCGGCTGCCCAAGGCCGGGGTCGCGGTGTTCCTCGACGACCTGACCTCCCAGGAGATCGCCGGCGATTCGCTGGCCGAGTCCGCCCCCGAGGGCGACGCCGTACGGATCCTGACCGCGCACCGGTCCAAGGGCCTGGAATGGGACGTGGTGGTGGTCGCCGGCGTCCAGGAGGGCCTGTGGCCCGACCTGCGCCTGCGCGGCTCGCTCCTCGGCACCGAGGCGCTGATGGAGTTCGCCGGCGGCTCGGCGCTGGACACCACGCAGACCGCGACGGCCGCGCTGGCGTCCAAGCTGCTCGCCGAGGAGCGGCGGCTGTTCTACGTCGCGGCCACCCGCGCCCGCAGGAAGCTCGTCGTCACCGCCGTCGGCGGCGAGGACACCGACGAACGGCCCTCCCGGTTCCTCACGGAGCTGCTGCCCGGCGGCGTGGAGGCGGCGACCGTGGACGACCGGGCCCGGTGGCTCAGCATGTCCGCGCTGGTCGCGGACCTGCGCGCGGCCGTGTGCGACACGAGCAAGTCCGAGGCGCTGCGCCGCGAGGCCGCCGCGCACCTCGCCAGGCTGGCCCAGGCCGGGGTGCCCGGCGCCAATCCCGGCGAGTGGTACGCGCTGACCCCGATCTCCGACGACCGGCCGCTCGGCTGGCCCGACGACGTCGTCCAGATCTCGCCGTCGTCGGTGGAGAGCTTCACCAAGTGCGGGCTGCGCTGGATGCTGGAGACCGCGGTCGGGGCCGGATCGTCGAACGTCACCCAGAGCCTCGGCACGGTCGTCCACGCGATCGCCGCGATGTCCACCGAGGACGGCACCGACTACGTCAAGCGGCTCGACGACATCTGGGACCAGTTCGACTTCGGCGGGCTGTGGTTCAACCGCAAGCAGCGCCGCGTCGCCGAGCAGATGGTCGACAGGTTCGTCCGGTGGCAGAAGGACAGACCACGTGACCTGGTCGCGGTGGAGGAGGCGTTCACCGTACGGGTGCCGGGCCACGACATCCAGATCACCGGCCGGGTGGACCGGGTCGAGCGGGACGAGGCCGGCCGGGCCGTGATCATCGACATCAAGACCGGCAGCGGCAGGCCCAAGGACACCGAGATCGACCGGCATCCGCAGCTCGGGGTGTACCAGCTCGCCACGACGCTCGGGGCGTTCGAGCGGCACGGCCTCATCCAGCCGGGCGGCGCGTCCCTGCTGCACCTGGGCAAGGCGGCGGGCCAGTCGGCCGACGCCAGGGAGCAGGCGCAGCGGGCGCTCGCCGACGACTCCGAGCCCGACTGGGCGGAGAACCTGGTCAAGACGGTGGCGACCGGCATGTCCGCCAACGTGTTCGTCGCCACGGTCAACGACGGCTGCCGCACCTGTGCCGCTAAAATCGCCTGCCCTGTGAACGACAACGGAGGACAGGTGTGCTGACGCCCGGTGAGCTGGCCGGCCGGCTCGGGATCCTCCCGCCCACCCCCGAGCAGGCGGCCGTCATCGAGGCGCCCCTGGAGCCGATGGTGGTGGTCGCGGGGGCCGGGTCCGGCAAGAGCGAGACCATGGCCGGGCGGGTGGTCTGGATGGTCGCCAACGGTCTGGCCAGGCCCGAGCAGATCCTCGGCCTCACCTTCACCCGCAAGGCCGCCGCCGAGCTGGCCGAGCGGGTGCGCCAGCGGCTGGCCGGGCTGGCGGCGGCCGGGCTGGTCGAGCCGGAGCTGCTCGACTCCGAGCCGACGGTCTCCACCTACCATGCGTACGCCGCGCGGCTGGTGACCGACCACGCGCTGCGGGAGGGGCTGGAGCCCACCATGCGGCTCGTCACACCCGCCGTCGCCTGGCAGATGGCGGCCCGGGTGGTCGGCCAGTACGACGGGCCGATGGACCGGGTGGACCTGTCCCCGCCCAGCGTCACCGCCGCCGTGCTCGAACTGGCCGGGGAGCTGGCCGAGCACCTGCGCGCACCGGCGGACGTCCGCGAGGTCGGCGACTGGTTGCGCGAGCGCCTGGCCTCGCTCACCGGGCGCATCGTCAAGGACCAGCGCAAGCCGGTGGAGACCCAGGCCATCCGTGAGCAACTGCTGCCGATGGTCGAGGCGTACGAACGGCTCAAGCGCGGCCGGGAGGTCATCGACTACGGCGACCAGATGGCGCTGGCCGCGCGGATCGCCTCGCGGCATCCGGAGGTCGGCGCGTCCGAGCGGTCCCGGTTCTCGGTCGTGCTGCTCGACGAGTACCAGGACACCAGCCACGCCCAGCTCGTGCTGCTGCGTTCGCTGTACGGCGGGGGCCACCCGGTCACGGCGGTCGGCGACCCCTGTCAGTCGATCTACGGCTGGCGCGGCGCGTCGGCGGGCAACCTGTCCCGGTTCCCCAGGGACTTCCCGGCGGCGTCCGGAGACCCCGCGGAGGTGCGGCGGCTGTCGGTCAGCTTCCGCAACGGCGAGCACGTGCTCGGCGTCGCGGCCCGGATCCAGGTGCCCCTGCGCCGGGAGGCCCGTGAGGTGCCGGTGCTGGTGCCGGGTGGCAACCGGGCGGGCCGGGGGCGGGTGCTGTGCGCCTTCCACGAGACGGCCGAGGACGAGGCGGAGTGGATCGCCGAGGGCCTGGCCGGGATGCTGCACGGCGAGGGCGCCCCGGACGGCCTGCCGTGGGGCGAGGGCGAGCGGGTCAAGCGCGGCCCCGCCCTGCAGCCGCAGGACGTCGCGATCCTCGCCCGCAAGCGGTCGCAGTTCCCGGCCCTGCGCCGGGCCCTGGAGGCCCGGGGGATCCCCGTGGAGGTCGTGGGCCTCGGCGGGCTGCTCACCGTGCCCGAGGTGGCCGACATCGTGGCGACCCTGCGCGCCCTGTACGACCCGACCGCAGGGGACGCGCTGGTCCGGCTGCTCGCCGGGCCGCGCCGGCGGATCGGCCCGGCCGACCTGAAGGTGCTCGGTGACCTGGCCCGCGAGCTCAACAAGGAGATCAGGGCGGCCAGGGGAGGGCCGCGCCCGGAGGACCCGCTCGACCAGGTCGTCGCCGACCTCGCCGAGGAACGCGGCAGCCTGATCGACGCGCTCGACGAGCTGCCCGACCGGCCCGACTGGCTGGAGAGGTTCTCCCCGCTCGCGCGGATGCGGCTGCCCGCCGCCGCCCGCGAGCTGCGCCAGTTGCGCGCCCACGCCGGGCAGCCGCTGCCCGACCTGATCAGCGAGATCGAACGCCGGCTCGGGCTCGACGTCGAGGTCGCCGCCAGGGGAGGCAGCCCGCTGGCCGCCCGTGCCGACCTCGACGCCTTCCTCGACGCCGCCTCCCGGTTCGCCGGAGACTCGGAGGACCCGACGCTCGGCGCGTTCCTGGCGTACCTGAAGGCGGCGGAGAGCGAGGAGTTCGGGCTGGAGGCCGGGCGGGTCGGCGACAGCAACACCGTCAAGCTGATGACCGTCCACGCGTCCAAGGGACTGGAGTGGCCGGTCGTGGTGGTGCCGGGCCTGTCGCAGCTCACCTCCCAGAAGGGCGGGCTGATCAAGGGCAGCATGTTCCCCGCGACCCCGGTCACCAACTCCCGGTGGACGGAGAACCCGCGCAAGCTGCCGTACCCGCTGCGGGGGGACAGTGCGGACCTGCCCGAGCTGGCCGGGCTGGACCGGGAGGCGCTGGGCGCCTTCGACGAGCGCTGCCGCGACCGCGACCTGATGGAGGAGCGGCGGCTGGCGTACGTCGCCGTCACGAGGGCGCACTACCTGCTGATCGCCTCCGGCTACCGCTGGGGCACCTCGTCCCGGCCGCTGGAGCCGTCGGACTTCCTGCGCGAGATCCGCGAGGCGGGCGCCCGGGCCGTCCGCTGGGCCGAGGATCCGGAGAGTGCGGACAATCCGCTGCTCGCCGAGCCGCCGGTGGCCGAGTGGCCGTCCGTCACGGTGCGCGACGCGATCCTCGACGGCGCCCGCCTCGTCGAGGAGGCGATGATGGGCGACGCCCCACCCGCGGCGGCCGACGGTCACGTGCTCCTCAGGGACCGGGACCGGGAGCGGATGCGGGCCTGGGCACGCGACACCGACCTGCTGCTGCGCGAGCGGGAGACGAACCGCCAGCGGGCCGGGGCGGTGGTGGAGCTGCCGTCGCGGCTGTCGGTGTCGTCACTGGTCACGCTGGCCCAGGATCCGGCGGCGTTCGCCCGGCAGGTGCGCAGGCCGGTGCCGCGCAGGCCCGCCCCGCTGGCGCGCAGGGGCACCACCTTCCACCGGTGGCTGGAGTCGCGCTGGGGCCAGCAGCGTCTGATCGACGACCTGGAGCTGCCGGGCGCCGCCGACGAGATGTCGGAGACCGACGTCCAGCTCGCCGAGCTGCAGGAGCGGTTCGAGGAGAGCGAGTGGGCCGCGCGCGAGCCGGTCGACCTGGAGATCCCGTTCGAGACGATGATCGGCGACCGCCTGCTGCGCGGGCGGATGGACGCGGTCTTCCGGGAGGGCGACGGCTACGTGGTGATCGACTGGAAGACCGGTGAACGGCCGCAGGGCAGGGCCGCCGAGACCGCGTCGGTGCAGCTCGCCGCCTACCGGGTGGCCTGGGCCGCGCTGGCCGGGGTGCCGCTGGAGAAGGTCGGGGCGGCCTTCCACTACGTCCGCTCGAACGAGACCGTCCGCCCCGTCGACCTCCTCGACGCGGACGGCCTCACCGCGTTCATTCAGCGGGTTCCTCAGGACTGACCCCCGGCTCGTCCTGGTCGAAGAGTGCGCTCGTCTCAATCTTGATCCCGAAGGGCCACGGTAGCTCCAGGACCTCGCCCTCCTCCGCCGTGACGATCTGCCGGTACGCCTGCCGGTGGTAGTCGAGGGGCTCCAGATCGGGGAGAGGATCGCTCATCAGCGTCACTCTGCGGGGAGACGCCAGGGGGTCCACGATCAGGTAGAGCGGTACGCCCGCCCGCGCGTAGTCGAGCGGCTTCTCCTGCCAGTCGACCTTGTACGTCCCAGGCGAGCACACCTCAACCACGAGCAGGAGACCGCGCCCGTGCGCACGCATTTCGTCGAACGCTTCGGCCTGCTCCGGCAGGACCATGAGGTCCGGCAGTCGAAGGTCGGGCTGGGGTGGAATATGAACTCCCCAGTTGTAGAAGAAGCGCCAGCGGTTGGGCAGCTTGAGGGGATACAGCAGGTTGGAGAGCTGGTCAAGAATGACTGCGTGCTGCATGTTCGCCGCAGGACTCACGACGACCTGCCCGTTGTGGATCTCCGCCCGGTAACCGGCCTCGTTGAGCGCCAGGCACAAGCGCAGCAGCTGGTCCTCGAGACTTTCGGGCTTGCCGGCCTCTGGGGGCTCGTGCTCGTCCGAGACGAGATCGTCGGGGACGGGGGCGTTCTGCTTCTGTGGGACCGGCTGGTCGTGCCTGCCGCGCTTGGTCGGCTTCGTGAGGGCCATGTCGCCATCCTCTCCTGCTCCTCCATTGATGGTACGGAAAGTTGCTGGAACGCCACGGAAAGTAGCAGGGGGGTGATGGCAGGGAGATTCTTCGAAAGGGGCGATGAGGTGAAGGAAAGCCCTACCGGGGAGAGGAAAACCGGCTCTGCGAATCGGTCATGGGTGACGTACCTGTCGCAAATTTCTTGCGACGGGATCCGGATTTTCTGCGAGAGCGATTATTTTTGATGACCGACGCGCCGGTTCATGATCGGCTATGAATGGCCTATGTCGGTTGTGCGGATGGCGATGGCGGCGGCCTGCGTCGCGGCAGTGACCGGGTGTTCGGTGCTGGCAGCGGTGAATCCCCCGGAACCGCCGGATCTCACGCTCCCTCTCGACGCCTACAGTCTCGGTGCGAAGGATCGCGCCCAGGTGATACGAGCCCGGTTCATGCTGATGGAGGAATGCATGCGCCATGTGGGGCTCGATTTCCGGTTCCCCGCCGTCGAACCGGTGACCGACCTGCGCAATGTCGATCTCCTCGGGTGGCTCGATCCCCGGCAGGCCAGCAAATCCGGATATCTGGAGAAGGGGCGAAACCCGGACGAGATGACCGGCATTCCGTCGTACTCCGCCACCGACGATGAGTTCTATGTGCTGTACGGGAAGGTCCGGCGGTTCCACGGGCGGACGGTGCCGCCCGGAGGCTGCATGGCCAAGGCGGACGCCCTGCTGAACCGGGGAGCGCGGGGCGTGGCCCCGGCCGATGCCGGCAAGAGGTTCGACGACGACGAGGTCCCGCGCTACGTCGACAGCGCGGCCGAGCTCGCCTACAAGGACCCGCGGATCGCGGCGGCCGAGCGCGAGTGGAGCGACTGCATGCGGTCGGAGGGCTTCGACTACCGGAGCACCGCCCAGGCCTCCGGTGACCCGCGCTGGGCGGCGACCGTCAACGACGACCTGAGCCCCAAGCCGCGCGGCACGCAGGCCGAGATCGACACCGCGGTCGCGGACGCGCGATGCCGGGCCGAGACCGGCTACTTCGCCGTACGCCGCACGGTCCACGTGGAGACCCAGAACCGGGTCATCGGCCGGAACCGCGCCCGGCTCGACGTCGTCAGGTCGCTCCACCAGGCCCGCCTCGCCAACTCCGCCAAGGTCCTCGACGGCACGCTGACGCTGTCCTGGTGACCACCGCGGGGCGGCCGGGCCGTCCCTCAGGCGGAGCTCTGCGGCGTGGACGACCCGCTCTCGCCGTCCGTCCGCGGGCGCGCGGCCGCTTCGATCAGCCGCAGGACGTCGTCCAGGTCGGCCTCGAACTCGGTGGTGAGGTCGGCGGGCAGGTGGAGCCAGGGCTTGAGCCTGGCGTGAGCGGGAAGCTCGCCTTCCGGAAGCCGGCCGCGGCGCCCGCGCGGATCGAGGCTGCCACCCGCGAAGCGGCCTGAGACCTCGGAGGCGGCGAAGCCGATCACGAAGGTGCTGACCAGGCGCTCCAGCCGGGGCACTTCGCGATCCGGCACCCCGGCCTCGATGAGCGCGGTGAAAATCACGTCCACCGCGCGTACGGCGTCCGGCGTGACGGCGGGCCGGGAGAACAGCAGGGGTGCCGCCCAGGGGTGCCGCCGGACCATTGCCCGGAAGCCGCGCGCGAGGGCGGCGAGCCGTTCGTCCCACCGCTGAGCCCCCTGCTGATCCCCCTGCCGGTCCTTGCCGTCGTCCGGCGGCAGGAGTGCCGAGAGCAGGTGTCCGGCCATGGCGTCGAGCAGTTCGGCCTTGCCGCCGACATGCCGATACAGCGCCATCGGCGTCACCCCGACGCGCTCGGCTACCGCACGCATCGAGACCCCGTCGAGCCCGCGCTCGTCGGCGATGGCCAGCGCCGCGTCCAGAATCTCTTCCCGTCTGCCGCCCACGGGTATACAGTGTAGACGTATACGCTGTATACCCTCCGGGGAGATCGGATGCTCGCCGCAGAGAACTTGGTGAAGCGCTACGGCCCGCGCCGTGTGCTCGACGGCTTCGACCTCACGGTCGCGCCCGGCGAGATCACCGGCCTGATCGGCCACAACGGCGCGGGCAAGACCACCTTCGTCGAGGTCGTCACCGGCCTGGTACGCCCCGACGCCGGGCGCCTACGCGTCGCCGGGCATGACGCGCTCCGCGCGGGCCGTGGCGTGCGACGTCTGCTCGGCGTGGCTCCCCAGGAGCTCGCCCTGTACAACCGCGTCAGCGTACGGGAGAACCTGCGGCTGTTCGCGGGACTCGCAGGGCTGAGCGGGCGGCGTCGGACCGCGGAGATCGTTCGCGTCCTGGACGAGCTTCACCTCGCCCCGCTCGCGGACCGGCCCGTCGGCGTCCTGTCCGGCGGTCAGCGCCGCCGTGTCCAGGCGGCCACGGCCATGGTGGGCTCACCGCCGTTGCTCCTGCTGGACGAGCCGACCGCGGGCGCCGACCCGGAGACGCGCGCGGCCCTGCTGACGGCGGTCAGGGCCCGCGCCGAGGCGGGGGCCGCCGTCCTCTACACGACCCACTACCTGCCGGAACTCGTCGATCTCGACGCCACGGTGGCGCTCGCCCGTGCCGGGCGCGTCATCGCGCGCGGCACCCAGCAGGAGCTCACCCGAGGTCTGCCGGGCGAGCTCAGGGTCACCTTCGACGACCCGGCCGAGCCCGAACTGCGCCTGCCGACCGCGGACCCCGCCGCCGACCTCGCCGCGCTTCTCGCGTCGGGCCGTACGCCCGCCTCCGTCGACGTGCGTCGCCCCAGCCTGGACGACCTCTACCGCTCGCTGGAAGCCGCGGTCGCCGGGCAGGACAGTGTCGCCGGGCAGGACATGGAGGCGCGCGATGCAGCCGAGTGATTCCGTGCGCCGCATCGGCGTCCTGATACGCCACAACCTGCTGCTGATGCTGGGCGAGCCCGGCCCGCTCCTGAGCCGGATGATTCTGCCGCTCGTCTTCCTCACCCTGCTGCGCCCGCTGTATGCGGCCGCGCAGGGCGGGGCGGCGGGTACGGAGCAGGCGGTCGTGGGCACGCTGGTGACCTTCTCGCTGCTCGCGCTCAGCATCTCGGGCAGCGCGATCCTCACCGAAAGGCTCGGCCGCACCTGGGACCGCCTGCGCGGCACGGCGCTCCGCCCCGCGGAGATCCTCGTGGGCAAGGCCGTGCCCGTCTTCGGCGCTCTGCTCGCCCAGCAACTGCTCGTTGTCGGCTTCGGCGTGTACGTCCTGGACCTGCGTGTTCCCCAGCCACCGCTCCTGCTGGGCATCCTGCTCTGCTGGAGTTGCACCCTGCTCGCCCTCGGCGCCCTGCTCGGCGTGCTCGTACGCGGCATGGGCGAGTTGTCGGCCGCGTACGACATCGGTGGCATGCTGCTCAGCAGCCTCGGCGGCGCGCTCGTCCCGCTCGGCGAACTGCCGCACTGGGTCGCGGTCGTGGCCCCGGCCTCTCCCGGCTACTGGGCCGTGAACGGGCTGCGCGCCGCCCTCGCCGGCGAAGCGCGAACCGTGGCGGAGGTCTGCGGCGTTCTCCTCGCCGTCGCGCTGGCCTGCGGCACCCTGGCCGTGGGACGCCTGAGGGGACGCAGCGGACGGCTGGTGGCGCTCTAGCCGGCCGGCGGCAGGTAGTGGAAGGCGGGCTTCGGGTGCATGAGGAAGTCGTGGTGGGAGATGTTCCAGGCGTACGCCCCTGCCATGGCGAAGGCCACGACGTCGCCGACGGCGAGTGCGGCGGTCACCCGGCGGGCGAAGACGTCCTTGGGCGTGCAGAGCCGCCCCACCAGGGTCACCGGCCCGTCCTCGCCCTTCTCGCTCCTCGCGAGGACGGCGAACGGCTGGTCGTGTCCCTTCGTCACCGGCGTCCGCAGGTGGTGGGTGCCGCCGGAGAGCACGGCGAAGCGCTCCCCGTGGACGCGCTTCACGTCGAGCACCGTCGTGAGATACCAGCCGCAGTAGGCCGTCAGGGCGCGTCCCGGCTCCACGCGCAGCGTCTCGCCCGGCCGGGCCAGCGCCCGCAGGCCCGCGCCGTACGCCGCCCAGTCGAACCGCTCCTCCGGGCGGGTGTAGGAGACGGCCATGCCGCCGCCCAGGTTGAACTCGCGCAGACCGAGGCTCCTGCCGTACGCCAGGACGGCCTCGGCGAGCGTGAGCAGGTCAGGGGCGGCCAGGCCGCTCGCGAGGTGGGCGTGGACGCCGCGCAGCCGCACCGGCGAGGACCCGAGCAGGGCCAGACACTCGGCGACCCCGCCGGGGTCCATGCCGAACGGCGTGGCGCCGCCGCCCATCGCGAGGGCCGCGCCGCTGACGTTCACGTCGAGGTTGACCCGCAGCAGCACGTTCGCGGGTTCGCGCATACGCCGCAACTCGGCCGGGCTCTCGACGTGCCAGCGGTACGCCGAGGGGGCGAGGGCCAGCTCCGCGCCGGTCTTCCCCGGCCCGCCGAAGCTCAGCGGGACCTCCGGCAGCACCGCCCTGGCATGTGCGAACTCGCCTCCGGAGGAGACCTCGAAGCCGTCCACGTGCGGCGCGAGCGCCCGCAGCACCGCCGGGTCGGGATTGGCCTTGACGGCGTAGCAGATCTCCGTCCCCGCCAGGGCGGTCCGCACGTCGGCGGCGTGGCGGGCGAGCCCGGCCAGGTCGTAGACGTAGGCGGGGACGTCGTCAAGCGACCCGGCGACCTTCCGCACACCCGCCGGGATCTCGATGCTCATCGGCGCTCTCCTTCCGCCTCGCAGAACGGGCTCGGAACGGGCACATATCCGGCGGCCCGGTCGGCCGCCCTCGCCCAGCGCACGCCCAGGTTGGCCTTGGCCGGCAGCGGTGTCCCGGCCAGCAGCCGCGTCAGCGGAGCGACCGAATCGGTGGTGTGGTCCGCGACATAACGCTCCAGGGACTCCCGGGCGACCGCCCACAACGCGCTCAGGACGTCGTCGGCCGTGCCGGCCACCGTCGCGGCCACCTCCGCCAGGTGGTTGACGAACAGGCAGTAGGCGACCCGGTTCCAGCCCCGCGCGGCGTCGAACGACAGGGGACCCGCCACCTCGCCCGGCACGCCGGTCAGGTCGTGGCGGCCGGAGACCAGCTTGGTGCCCTCCAGGTCGCGGAAGACCGCCTCGACCGGCCACCCGGCGGCGTCGAATCCGACGAGCACGTTCTGCACGTGCGCTTCGAGCACGACCCCGTGCTCGAAGAAGGCGTCGAGCACCGGGAACGCCACGCGCTCGACGTACGCCTCCCACCACCCGACCGGGTCGGCCGCCCGGCGGGCCAGGACGGCCTCGGGAACCCCGTCCGCGCCGGCGGCCAGGGCGCCGGCGAGGACCGGCGTGGTCCCCGGCCCGCACACCGCCCACGGGCCGCTACGGACGATCACCCCGAGCCCTTCGAGCAGCCGGGTGCCGAGGGCGGCCGAGCGGTAGCCGGGCTCGGGCAGCCACCGCGTGCCGGGGAGACTCCGGGCCAGCCGTTCGAAGACGGGGGTGAGCCGCCGGGTCAGCTCGACCGCGCCGGACAGCTCATACCACGCGTTCTTGCGCACGCAGTTGGTGATCCGCACGTCCAGGCTGAACTTCAGGCACATGCCGGTGCCGGGGTCGTACACGGTCCTGACCGACGACGTGGGCACGATCGCGCGGGGGCCGGTCCCGAGGTCGACCAGCCGACCGTCCGCGAGCGGCCCGCGCAGCTCGGCGGCCAGCAGGTCGAGCTGCCAGGGATGGGCGGGCAGCGGGACGTATCCCGCCGGCGCGTCCCCGAACGCGTCGAGCGCCGTCGTGTCGCCCTCCTGGGCCACCAGGTCGGCGCGCACCCCGAGCAGGCGCGGCGCGAACCGCGCGTGCGTCTCCGGCGCGTAGTCCAGCCAGCCGTCGCCCGAGCGCGCCTTGGGGGCGGGGTGGAACGGGTGCCCGGCCACGAGGGCCTGCTCGGAGGCGAGCCACGGATCGGCGGGCGGGACGGCCCGCGCGCGGGCGGCCAGGATCGCCGCGACCGCCTCCCGCCCGGCCCGCACCTGGGCGGCGAACTCCTCGTTGCCGCCATCCAGCTCCCGTTCCACCAGGGCGACGAACGAGGGCAGGTCGAGGGGCCGCCAGCGCCCCTCCACCAGATGCTCGGGCGGGCCGTCGAAGCGCAGCGCGATGCCGCCGCTGACGCGGACGCGCACCGGCGTCCCGGCCACGCGGAGCGTCAGGTGAGGCCCGGCGGCGTGCACGTGCCCACGGGGGCCGCCGACCTCGCGCAGCCAGCAGCGCAGCAGCGCTCCGAGCGCCGCCTCCTCTGCCGGGGCCGCGTGCGGGTCACGGGTGTGCGGGCCCAGGGCGTGTGAGTCCAGGGCGTGCGAATCAAGGAGCAGGCGGTCCATGGCTCAGGCACCCCTCAGGTAGTTGGGGCCGGTCGTGCCGTAGAACTTGTTGACGTCCCTGGCCCCGGTGCGGTCCTTGGCCACGAGCGTCCCGGCGACGACCATCGACTTGCCGGTGAGACGGGCGGCCTCCAGCGTGCGGGCCCGCAGCAGCCGGGCCATCGGGTCGTCCCCGTACGGCTCCAGCGCGGCCGTCAGAGCCCGTCCGACGAGCGTGGCGGCGGAGCCGGGCAGCGCGCCGTGGGCCACGGCCATGGCGGCCAGGTGCAGGGTGATCGTCACGAAGACGTCGGCGAGCGCGTAGGGGTCGTCGGTCAGCATGCGCTCGTCGCCGAAGCCGGGCGCCTCGATCCCCGCCGCGTGCAGCCGCCGGGGCGAGGCCAGCAGCCCGTCGTTGTCCTTGACCAGCAGCCGCACGGGTCCGTCGCCGAACACCAGCGCGAGATTCTGCTGGTGGGCCTCCAACGCGACGCCGTACCGGACGAACAGCGTGACGTTCCACGCGAGCAGCGCCGTGAGGTAGTCGCGCAGCAACGCCTCCGCGTCGCCGCCGTGGTGGCGCTCGGCCACCTCGTGCAGGACGAGCCGCCCGCCGGAGTCGCCGAGCGGCGCGAGCAGGGCGGCGACCGGCACGATCTCCCCTTCGGGCAGGTCGCGGACGAGCCAGCCCAGGTATTCGTGCTCCGCGTGCCCGTAGGTCTGCTCGCCCGCGAGGCAGACGCGCAGGCCGGGCTCACGGGCCAGGATCTCTCGCAGCAGCGACTCGGCCAGCGCTCCGTCCCGCAAGGTGCCCGGTTTGATCGACCGGCGGTTGCGCAGGCCCAGCGTGCTCGCCGGGAGCGGCACCTTGAGATGGACGCGCTCGGAGACCTCCACCGTCCGGGTCGACAGGGTCGGCCGCACGGTCACATACGGCTGCGGACCCGCGACCAGCCCGGGAAGCCCGGCCACCAGCGGCTCCGTCAGCGGATGGACGGGAAGGAGCACGTGCGTGCGGGCCAGGCCGGGCGGCAGCCCTACGTCGCCGGGCGCGGGCCACCACCCCGGGAGATCCGGCCGGGAGAGCGTCACCCGCTCGCGCGGCGCCGCCGTCCACCTCATGCGGAACTCGGGGGCGAACTCCGGGGCGTAGGCCGCCAGGTCGGCGGGGGAGACCCCGAGACGGCACCTGGCCGTCGGATAGAGCGGATGGTCCACCGCGGCCGCCAGCGACTCGTAGCGGATGAGGCCGTGACGCCTCCGCAGCCGCCGCGCCACCTCGCCGCGCATCCGGTGGTGGGCCTCCAGGGCCGCGAGCGTCTCGTGGCACTCCCGCTCGAAGGCGGCGACCCCCTCGGCGTCTGCGGGGTGGGCGACGGCCTCCAGCGTCTCCAGCACCTCCGCCAGGCGCAGGCGCTCGTACGGGGCCGTGGCGAAGTCCTGGAACGGGTCGCCCGCGGCGAGCCCGACCCGTCGTCCCGAGGCGAGGACGATCGCCACCCCGTCCTTGTCGTGGGTGACCCTGGCGGAGATCCCGGCATAGTCCTCCCGCAGCAGGGCGTTCAGCACCCGCGCGGCCAGGTAGTGCTCTCCGCCCGTCGCCCCCCGGTGGTCGCGCGCCGCCGGGATCATGCGAGCACCCAAGGGTGCTCCTTCCTGAAGGTGTCGATCGCGGCGTCGACGCCGGCGGCGTCCGGGCCGACGGCGCGGAGCAGGCCGAGGTAGTCGCGGTTCGTGCCCGTCACCTCGACATGATCGCCGATCTGGCGCAGTGCCCGGTGCCACAGCCGCACGCCGTCGCCCGTACGAGGCACGGAGATGTCCGGCGGCGCGGCGGTCACCGTGCCGGAGCGCTCGGCCACGAGGCTCACCACGGATCCGTACGCCGCGCGAAGGCCGTCCAGGTCGAACGAGGACACCGGCTCGCCCGCGTGGACGCGCAGGATCCACTGGTGCAGGGGCACACCGAGCAGGTCCGCCAGCAGGAAGTCGCAGTTGTCGCCGATCAGCCGATAGTTGATCTCGATGACGCGGGGACCGTCCGGGGTGACGGCATACTCGGTGTGGCACACCCCGAAGCCGACCCCCGCCGCGTCGAGCGCCGCGCCCAGGTGGGCCAGGTGGCCGGCGTCGGGGGGCCGCCAGTCCAGGCGCTCCTCCACGAAGTGCGGCAGCGGGCCGAGCGTGGTGGCGAACCCGCCGACGACTTCCCGGGTGGTGCCGTCGCCGAGCGTCTCCAGCGTGCGGACCGGCCCGTCGAGGAACTCCTCCGCGACCAGGACCTCCTCCGGCCGCCGCTCCCTGATCGCCGTCACGGCGGCGGCCAGCGCGTCCGGGCCCTCCACCAGCACCACGTCCTCGCTGGCCACGCCCAGCGCGGGCTTGACCACGACCGGGTACGGCAGGCCCTCCGGCACCCCTCCGCCGGGCGGCAGCCGTACGGACCTGACGGGTTCGACGGCGGCGAGGGCGCGGCGGGTGAGCGCCTTGTTCTTGGCGGTCACGCAGGCCCGCCAGTCCTTGCCCGGCAGGCCGAAATATCCGGCGGCGAGCGCGGTGGCGGCCTGGAGGTGGTCGGAGTTGGAGAAGATCACATCGGGCCGGTGGTGGGCGGCCACCGCGTCGATCACCGCCCGGGGGTCGCGGACGTCCGCCGCCACGACGTCGTACCCCGGATACCGATCAGGCTGGTCGGTGAGTATCGTCACGTCCCAGCCCAGCGCGGCCGCGGCGGGGAGGAACCCGCCGGTCACCGAGTCGGTCGGGTTGAGCGTGGTGAGGTACAGCCGCACCGGCCCTCCATAGGTAAGGCTAACCTAAGCGACTGCATCTTAGCCGGGGACGTCGACCTTTTGGCCGGGGAACGGGCATGGGCAGGAAGATTGCCGGAGCGGCGGCAGTGGAAGGATGACGGCGTGGAAATCGCGGACGGACTGCTCGGCCCCCTGCTCCTGGCGAGGAGCGCCATCGACAGATCGGCGGCGCTGCGCGGCGACGAGGAATGGCTGCGGCGCGCGTGGGAGGCGGAGAAGACGAGGGTTTTCCTCATCCACGACGGCCGCACGCTGGTGCGCCGCTTCACCGACGGCGCGGCCCTGGTGCTCACCTCGCCGGCCGAGGCGCCGGAGGGCACGCGTTACCTGCTGGGCGTGGACGAGGACGGCGTGCCCTACTTCGCGGTCAACGCCCCGCTGCCCGAGCCCCTCGGAAGCACCGGGGACGCGGTGGGCCTGCGGGAGGCCGCGGTGCTGCTGGACGACCGCGACGCCGGGCTCCTCGTCTACGCGGTGGCCCTGGAGGCGTGGCACGCGAGTCACGAGTACTGCCCGAGGTGCGGCGGCCTCACGGACGTCACCGCGTCGGGCCACATGCGGGTGTGCCCGCGCGACGGCAGCCAGCACTTCCCGCGCGTCGACCCCGCGGTGATCATGCTGGTGCACGACGACGAGGGCCGCATCCTGCTCGCGCGCGGCCCGCAGTGGCCCCGGGGCCGGATGTCGGTGCTCGCCGGGTTCGTCGAGCCGGGGGAGTCGCTGGAGCACGCGGTGGTCCGCGAGGTCCTGGAAGAGGTGGGCGTCGCCGTCACCGCGCCGCGGTATCTCGGCAGTCAACCCTGGCCGTTCCCGCGCAGTTTGATGCTCGGCTTCTTCGCCCGCGCCGTCACCACCGACCTGCGTCCCGACCTGGAGGAGATCGCCGAGGCCCGCTGGCTGTCCCGGGAGGAGCTGGAGGCCCAGGTGCGTTCGGGTGACCTGGTGCTGCCCGGCCAGGTCTCGATCGCCCGGCGGCTGATCGAGACCTGGTACGGAGCGCCGATCCCCGACACCGACTGGTGAATCAGCAGGCGCCTTCGAGGTGCCGCTTCACCTCGGCGACCGAGGGGTTGGTCATGGTGTGACAGTCCGCGACCACGGTGGGGACGACCTGGTTGCCGTTGTTCACGCTCGCGACGAAGTCGGCGGCGTCCGGGTGGCGCTCGATGTCGACCTCGCTGAAGACGATGCCCTCCCGGGTGAGCTGGCCCTTCAGCCGCTTGCAGGGGCCGCACCAGCTTGTGGTGTAAACCGTCAGCGCCATCTGTCGTCCCTTCCGTGCGCATCACTGTTGCCGAGAGCAGTCATGGCAACATCGCGAGCGCGCCACGTGTTCCCGGCTACCCGGCGACGCGCCCCAGCCGGGCGATGATCCAGGCCTGGACGGTCTCGGCGACCCCCGGCTCCCGGTACAGCGGGGCGCTGTGCTGGGTGCCGGCCATCGTCTTGACGGTCATCCGGACCCCGACGCTCGCCAGCGACTCCTCGAGCATCTCGCTCTGGTAGGGCGGGACGAACTCCTCGGAGGAGTGGAAGGCGAGCATCGGCGGGTCGCCTGCCGAGGCGTGGAAGGGCACCTCCATGCTCGACCAGACGCGCGGGCACTGGGCGGGCGTGCAGCCGCCGGCCAGCTTGATGGCCGCCTTGCGCAGTTTCTGCTGCTCCTTGCTGCCGAACGCGCTGCCGTCCGTGAACGCCGACAGCGGCGAGACGGGCGGGGAGATCCCGACGACGCCGCGCAGCCCCGGCCGGCCGTCGCCGTACGCGCCGACGGCGGCGGCGAGGTGGCCGCCGGCGGAGAACCCGATCAGGACGTAGCGGTCGGGGTCGGTGTTGAAGAACGCCGCGTGCCTGCGCACGGCGTTGACGGCGGTCAGCACGTCGGTGCGCTGCGCCGGCCAGGCCGCGTCGCCCGACAGCCGGTAGTCGAGGTTGACGACCGTGTAGCCGAGCTGGGAGTAGCTGCGGCTGATCGACGTCATGTACTTCTTGTCGCCCCCTGACCACCAGCCGCCGTGGATGACGAAGACGGCGGGGCGCCGCGGTCCGACGGTGTGCCACCACACGTCCATGGCCTGGCGCGCGTGCGAGCCGTACGCGTAGGTGCGGATCCGCACGTCGGACGGCGTGAGGGCCGGCGAGGGCGAGGCCGAGGGGGACGGCGAGGGCGACGGGCTCGCGGAGGGCGAGGCCGAGGGCGCGGCGGACGGTGTCGCGGACGGGGTCGGGGAAGCGGAGGGGTGGTGGACGGGAGCGCCCGCCGAGGTGGCCGCCTGGGCGTCCGGCGGGGCGAGCATGAGGGCGGCGAGGGCGGCGGCGCCCATGCCTAAAGCAGTTCGGACCGCGGTGGCCACGGCGTCTTCCTCCCCGATGTCGCGTCGTGCGCCGACCGGTCCCCGGGACATGCTCGGTCGGCTGCTGGAAGGATGATGCCAGTAACAACGTCCGCAACGCATGTTGGGAGCCGTTCCTTGGACGTCCTCGACGGTCTGGATCCCGAGCAGCGCGAGGTCGCCCAGGCGGTGCGCGGACCGGTGTGCGTGCTCGCCGGGGCGGGGACCGGCAAGACCCGCGCCATCACGCACCGCATCGCGTACGCCGTGCAGACCGGGGTGGTCGAGCCGCAGGGTGTGCTCGCCGTGACCTTCACGACCCGCGCGGCGGCCGAGCTGAAGCAGCGGCTGCGCGGTCTCGGGGCGCCCGGCGTGCAGGCCCGCACGTTCCACGCGGCGGCCCTGCGTCAGCTCAGCTACTTCTGGCCGCGAGTGATCGGCGGCGATCCGCCGCAGGTGGTCGAGTCGAAGCTGCCGCTGCTCGTGGAGGCGGCCAGGCGCCTGCGCAGGAACCCCGACCGCGGTGAGCTGCGCGACGTCGCGAGCGAGATCGAGTGGGCGAAGGTCACCCAGATCGGCCCGGAGGACTACCCGGCCGCCGCGGCCAAGGCCCGCCGCACCCCGCCGATCGCGCCCGAGGAGGTGGCGCGGCTGTACGAGGGGTACGAGAGCCTGCGCCGCCAGCGCAACCTGATCGACTTCGAGACGATCCTGGAGCTCACGGCGGCCGTGATGACCGAGCACCGGGAGGTCGCGGCGCAGATCCGCCAGCAGTACCGCTACTTCGTGGTCGACGAGTTCCAGGACGTCAACCCGCTGCAGAAGCTGCTGCTCGACACCTGGCTCGGCGGGCGCGACGACGTGTGCGTGGTGGGCGACCCCAACCAGACCATCTACTCGTTCACCGGCGCGACGCCCCACTACCTGACCAACTTCGCCGTCGAGCATCCCTCGGCGGCCGTGATCAGGCTGGTGCGCGACTACCGCTCGACCCCGCAGGTGGTCACGCTGGCCAACCGCGTCATGGCGCGCTCGCCCCACCGGCTGGAACTGGTCGCCCAGCGGCCTGACGGACCCGAGCCGGTCTTCACCGAGTACGACGACGAGCAGGCCGAGGCGCTCGGCGTCGCGCTCACGGTCAAGAAGCTGATGGCGGACGGCGTGCCCACCCGCGAGATCGCGGTGCTGTTCCGCGTCAACGCCCAGTCGGAGGCGTACGAGCAGGCGTTCACCGACGCCGGCGTGCCCTACCTGCTGCGCGGGGCGGAGCGGTTCTTCGAGCGCCCCGAGGTGCGCCAGGCCGTGGTGCTGCTGCGCGGCGCGGCCCGGTCGTCGGCCGACGAGCCGCTCGCGCCCGCCGTGCACGCGATCCTCTCGGGCATCGGGCTGACCGCCGAGCCGCCCGGAGGCGGCAAGGCCAGAGAGAAGTGGGAGTCGCTCAAGGCGCTCGCCGATCTGGCCGAGGACATGGCGACCGAGGGCGCCGACCTGCCGAGGTTCGTCGGCGAGCTGGAGCGCAGGGCGATGGAGCAGCACGCGCCGCCGGTCGAGGGCGTGACGCTCGCCTCCCTGCACGCCGCCAAGGGCCTGGAGTGGGACGCCGTCTTCCTCGTCGGCCTCACCGACGGCATGGTCCCGATCGTCTACGCGGAGACGCCGGACCAGATCGAGGAGGAGCGGCGGCTGCTGTACGTCGGGATCACCCGGGCCCGCGAGCACCTGCACATGTCGTGGGCGCTCGCCCGCTCGCCGGGAGGCCGCCGCGCCCGCAGGCCGTCGCGCTTCCTCGACGGGCTGTCCCCGCGTACGGCGAGCCCGGCCAGGGCCGAGCGGCCGGGAGGCGCGGGCGGGCGGGCGAAGCGGTCGGCGGCGCCGCTGCACTGCCGGATCTGCGGCAAGACGCTCTCGGCCGCGGCCGAGCAGAAGCTGGGCCGCTGCGCGACCTGCCCGGCGGACTACGACGAGGCCCTGCTCGAACGCCTCAAGGCGTGGCGCACGGCGGCGGCGAAGGAGGCCAAGGTGCCGGCGTACGTCGTCTTCACGGACGTCACCCTCCAGGCCATCGCCGAGCGGGTGCCCACCTCTGAGGAGGACCTGCTCGCGATCGCCGGAATCGGACGCGTCAAACTTGAGCGGTACGGCGACGCGGTCCTCGAGCTCTGCCGCGGCGCCGATAGTGTTACCGACGAGTAATACCCGCGTGCGCTGGAGGCCCCTGTGAACTCGGCCCTGAAGGAGCTGCTGGACCTGCTCGACCTCGAACCGATCGAGCTCGACATCTTCCGGGGGCGCAGCCCGGAGGAGCGCATCCAGCGGGTCTTCGGCGGCCAGGTGGCGGCGCAGGCGCTCGTGGCGGCCGGCCGTACGGTGCCGTCCGACCGGATGGTCCACTCGCTGCACGCCTACTTCATCCGGCCGGGGGACCCGGCCATCCCGATCGTCTACAACGTCGAGCGGGTGCGCGACGGGCGGTCGTTCACGACCCGGCGTATCACGGCCATCCAGCACGGCAAGGCGATCTTCTCGATGTCGGCGTCGTTCCACATCCAGGAGCCGGGCGTGAGCCACCAGGCCGCGCGCATGCCGCAGGTGCCGGACCCCGAGACCCTGCCGACCTTCCAGGAGCGGATGCTCGACGTCGTGGGCGACGAGCCGGGCTGGCGCGAGCTGCTGGCCAAGCCGCGCCCGGTGGACGCGCGGTATGTGAACGCGCTGACGTGGGAGGCGGCCCACGACCCCGCCCTGGTCACCCCGGAGAACAACGTCTGGTTCCGGTACGACGCCGACCTGCCCGACGACCCGCTGCTGCACGTCGTGCTCGCGGCCTACGCCAGCGACTTCACGCTGGTGGACACCGTGCTGCTGGCCCACGGCCTCGCCTGGGGGTCCTCGGCGGTGTCCGGCGCGTCCCTGGACCACGCGATGTGGTTCCACCGGCCCTTCCGGGCCGACGAATGGCTGCTGTACGCCCAGGAGTCGCCCTGGTCGGGGGAGGCGCGCGGGCTCGCCCGCGGGCAGATGTTCACCGCCGCGGGGGAACTCGCCGTATCCGTGGTTCAGGAATGCCTCATCCGGGTGTCGCCCGCGCTGCATCCCGATGTCACGAAGTCGTGAAAATCGCAGGTAGAAAATAGGTTGCCCACCCTGCCGCGGCGGTTTAGGGTCTTGGACAAGTCAGCCGGACGCTCAGGTCCGGCGAGATCGCACTGAAATGGAGGTGAGTCCAGTGAGGAACATGACGACGTCCCGCGCGCTGTGGCTCGCCTCCGCATGCCCGGCCGCCATTGTCGTGCCGACGAAACTGCGGCGTGGCGAGGCCGCTCCTGCCCAGGCTCTGGTCACCGGAGTCGCGGGCTCGGCCGCCTTCGGCGCGTTCGCCCGCCCGGCCACCCATGGCAACCCCGCCCAGCGCCCGGTTTATGTCAACCGGCCGATGAGCGATGAGCAGATCCGCGCCGCCGCTCGCGGCGGTGCGCAGGGTCCGCACTATGCCTGGAGAGGACCAGTCATACCCTGACCGGTCTCCACCTCCGGGCCGCGGATCCGCACTAGGATCCGCGGCCTTCTTGTTTGTCGGCCACGAATCCACACCCCAGAACGAGGACACCCAGACCAAACCATTCGAAGAGGTGACGCAGATGGCGGCCCCGGTCATGGACCTGATCGAAGCCGAAATCCCCTGTCGTACCGAGCCCGACCTGTGGTTCGCCGAGTCTCCCGAGGACGTGGAGTTCGCCAAGGCGCTCTGCGGCGGCTGCCCGATCCAGAAGGCCTGCCTGGCCCGCGCGCTGGAGCGCGAGGAGCCGTGGGGCGTCTGGGGCGGGGAGCTCATCCTGCGGGGGGTCGTCGTGCCCCGCAAGCGTCCCCGTGGGCGCCCGCGCAAGTCCCCTGTCGCCGCCTGACCAGCAACCACAGCAATTCCGGAAGGAACCGATCCAGATGAGCATCTCCCCGATCACCGCCCTGTATCTGCATCAAGAACTGGCGCATGAGCGAATACGAACCCTCCACCGCGAGGCGGCTGAGGAGCGGCTGGCCGGCCGGATCAGGAGCGTGCAGAGGGCACGCCGGCAGGCCGAGCGCGCGTCCCGGCGGCTGAGTTCCGCGCTGGCGCGCATGTGACGCGAGCCTGACGCGCTACCGACGGTGCGATCCGAAGGCCCGGGCCCGGTGAACGGCCCGGGCCTTCGGCCGTTCTCGTAAAGAAGAGATCACCGGACGCACAGAAGATCGCCTGTCGTGGGAGACGGCGAGGATCACGGGGTATGAGCCGGAGCGCCCCCGATGCCTGATGGTCACGGGCGGCAGGCGAAGCGATGCACGAGCGGTGGGTGGGACATCGATGGGCGACCGGACGTCAGGCGCGCTTGATCTCGTGGCGGGTGCGCGGAGGCTCGCCGTCGCCGCGCTCGTCATCGGACTGTGGGGTTCGGTCATGCCGGGGGCCGAGGCGGCGCCGATTCGCCACGGTCACGGCGACGGTCACGGCGACGGAGCGACCCAGGTCACCGGGGGCACCAACACCTCGAACTCGCCCACGATCAAGAGCCCGCCCAAGCAGATATCGGGGGGCCGGCGCAACGTGAACGCCCCCGCGGCCAACAGCGCCGTCACGTTCGCGGGCATTCAGCAGGTGTCGAGCGTCAGCGTCTTCACCAACACCCTCAACGGCAACTGCAAGAGAGGGATCAAGCGCTGCGTCATCAACCAGAATCTCCGGACGGTGGAGAGCAGGGGCGGCCGATAGCCCGGAGTCTGCCGGCTCAGGTCAGGGCGAGCGCGCTGTCCTCGGACTCGCCCGTCTCGTCGGCGAAGCCGGGGACCCAGCGCACCACCTCGTCGCGGAAGCGGGCGGTGGCGCCGAGCTGGCACAGCACGCCGACGCCGGCCGCGTGCACGCGGTGGATCAGCACGTACGACGCGGGCAGGTTGAGCTGGCGGACCACGTTGTTCGGCCGCAGGTCGGCCACGGTCGCCGCCTGCTCCCGCAGCCATTCCCTGCTGAAGGCGAACTCCTCGACCCGGGTCGGCTCGACGTACGGCGCGAGGAAGGCCCGCAGGGCGTCGACGTCGACCTCGATGTGCGGGCGGATGAACCCCTCCGCGCGCAGCCCGTGCACGACCGTGTCCATGTCGCCCTGGTTGAAGATGCGCGTGAGCCTGCCGAAGGCGACGGGGTAGCCGTCGGGCATGCGGTTGACCGCCCCGAAGTCCAGCACGCCGAGCCGCCCGTCCTCCGTCAGCCAGAAGTTGCCGGGGTGGGGGTCGGCGTGCAGCATCCCGACCCGGGCCGGAGAGCAGAACAGGAAGCGGACGAACAGCAGGCCGGCGTGGTTGCGCTCCTCCTGCGTGCCGTCGGCGATGATCCTGGAGAGCGGGGTGCCCGTCATCCACTCGGAGACGAGGATCTGCTCGTTGGCCGCGATCACGGCGGGCACGTGGAAGTCCGGGTCGTCGCGGAACTCCTCGGCGAACGCGTGCTGGGCCTCGGCCTCCTTGAGGTAGTCGAGCTCCTCGGCCACCCGCTCCTTCAGCTCGGCCAGCACCGGCTTGATGTCCAGTCCAGGCAGCAGCGCGCCGAAGAGCTTGCCCAGCCGCGCGAGCTGGTTGAAGTCGGAGATCAGAGCCTTGCCCGCCCCCGGATACTGGATCTTCACGGCGACCGGGCGGCCGTCGTGCCACACGGCGCGGTGCACCTGCCCGATCGACGCCGCGGCGCTCGGCCGGTCGTCGAACTCCAGGAAGTTCTCCCGCCAGTCGTCGCCAAGCTGCTCGGTCAGGACCCGGTGGACGGTGGCGGCCGGAAGCGGCGGCGCGGCGTCCTGCAGGCGGGTCAGCGTCGCCCGGTACGGCCCGGCGATCTCGGGCGGCAGCGCGGCCTCGAAGATCGACAGGGCCTGGCCGAGCTTCATGGCCCCGCCCTTGAGCTCACCGAGCACCTTGAAGATCTGGTCGGCCGTGCGCTGCTGGATCTCCCGGGCGACGATCTCCGCGGAGGCGCCACCGAGCCGCCTGCCCAGTCCGAGCGCGGTGCGGCCGGCGAACCCGAGGGGGAGTGTCGCGAGCTTTGCCGAGCGGGTCACGGCACGGTGGGGAAGGTCACTCACACGACCCATTGTCGGCGATGAAGGGTGCTATCGACCACAATTTCCGATCGTGTGGCCGCCGCGGCTCCGGCGGTCGCGAGCCTTTCGGGGAAATACGCCGTCTATGACATTGGTCACATCATCGCTGTCGTTACGGGAGTATCCGCCGGTGAAAGGATTGCTGGGCCGTACGGCGGCCGTGCCCGGCGCGCGAGCCTGGTCAGGCGGAACCGGGCCGGTCCGTACGTCCGGGAGTGCGCGTGACCGGCACGGGCTCCACGGCGAACCGGGCGGTTCGGGGGTCCCGCTCGTCCCCGAAGCGCCGGGTGAGAATGCCGTACAGCTCCGGCCGTCGTCCCTGCAGCCACCGACGGCCGGTCGACAGCGGCAGCGACTCGAGATCGAGATCGGCGACGACCATGTCGTCGGCGGCGGCCCAGGTCTCCGCGACGACCCTGCCGTACGGGTCGAGGATCATGGCGTTGCCTGTGCGGACCTCGTCGTCGTCCTGGCCGATCCCGTTGCTGAACAGGATGAACAGGCCGTTGTCGTGGGCGCGCGCGGGCAGCCACCGCATCAGCCACTCGCGTCCGTTCGGCCCGCGCAACTCGGCGTCGATCGCCTGGGGATCGCTGAGCCTGCGCCGCCACAGCTCCGCCGGGATCGGCCGCATGCCGTGGGGGCTGCGGGAGGCGGTGCCGCCGGTCTGGTGCGGCGCGAGCAGCACCGAGGCGCCCATCAGCGCGGTCGCCCGTACGTTCTCCACGAGGTTGTTGTCCCAGCAGACGAGGACGCCCGCGCGGAAGCCCCAGGGTGTGTCGAAGACGGTGTAGGAGTCACCGCTGCCGATGGCCTCGTGCTCGAACGCATGCAGCTTCCGGTGGCGGTGGACACGCCCGTCCGGGAGGCAGACCGCGTAGCTGTTGAACAGCCGGCCCTCCTCGTCGATCTCCAGGAAGCCCGCGCCCACCGCCATGCCGTGCTCGACCGCCAAGGCGCGCACGAAGCCGACCGATGGTCCTGTCAGTGGCTCGGCCAGCTCCCGCAGCCGCTCGGCGGTGTGCCGGCGCAGGTGCCAGTAGCCGAGCACGCACATCTCCGGAAAGGTGACGATCTTCACCCCGTCGGCCGCGGCTGAGCGGACGAAGTGCTCGATCCTGCTCAGGTTGTAGGCCTTGTCGTCGGGCCGGTGCTCGAACTGCACGCTTGCGCACCGCACCGCCTTCGTGGCCGCACCGTCCTCCATGACCTGTCTCATCTCGTCCTCCTGATCGCCTCGGGACCACCAGGACATCCCAGACCGCTTCGATGCGTCCAATGAATGTTCATCGCACTTCCATAGAATCCCGGAATGGATCTGGGCCTGCTCCGCGCGTTCGTCACACTCGCCGCGCACCGCAACTACGGCCGTGCGGCGCGGGATCTCTCGGTGACACAGCCCACCTTGACCAAGCAGATCCAGTCGCTGGAGGCGCGGGTCGGCGGCAGGCTGTTCCACCGGGGTCGGCACGGGGCCATGCTGACCGATCTCGGCGTCCTCCTGCTGCCGGACGCGCACGATCTGCTGCGCCGGGCCGACGCCCTGTCCGCCCGGATGGCCGGCATGGCCCACGGTGAGCTCGGGAGGCTGGCGGTCGGCTTCGGCCTGTCGAGCATCGACCTGGCCCCTCACGCGGTCGCGGCCTTCCGGCGCCGTTACTCCGAGGTGCGCGTGACCTTGGAGGACATGTCCTCGCAGGCCCAGGTCGAGCGCCTCGAAACGGGCGAGCTCGACGTCGGTTTCGTCCGGCTCCCCGTCGGCGACGGGTGGGAGCACCTGACAGTCGGCACCGACCGGCTCGCGATCGCCGCGACCGACCGGCACGGTCCTCCGCCTTCCACTGCCGCGGATCTCCCCGGGTGGGCCGCGACGCACGGCGTCGTACGGCTGGCCGCGGCCAGGGGGCCGGGGCTCGATCGGCAGGTCGACCGGCTCCGCACCGTCGTGGGCGCCCTCCCGGACGTGGTGCAGGAGGCGCACGACCTGCAGACCGTGCTGGCCCTGGTCGCGGCGGGAGTCGGTGTGGCGTTCGCGCCGGCCGGCGCCGCCCGTATCGCGCCGCCGACGGTGACGATCACTCCGATCGACCACCCGGTCGCGGTCTGGCGGATCGGCGTCGTCTGGAGCGGAGCGCGTCGCACCGCCGTGATCCACAACTTCCTGGAGGTGGTCCGGGACCTCCGCGCCGTCTGAGAGGCCGGTTCACGCGGCCTGGCCGGGAGCTCGCGGCGCGATCACGGCGGCGCCGGCCAGGTCGCTCCGGACGCAGCCGCAGTCGGGATGCGGCTCGCGGGCGCGATGCCGCCAGCGCCATCCGGGCGACACTTCCAGCAGGCCGTCGGGCACGCGTCCCTCGTCGAGATAGGCCAGAGCCTGACCCGCCGCCTGCGCGGCGACCAGGCAGGACAGCACCACGTCGCAGGCGATCTCGCCCGCGGGGTAACCCCCGAGCCGGGCGCCCACGAGCGGCCAGGATGGGTCCCGGTCGCGGCGGGTGAGATCGAGGCAGCGCAGGCAGGGGGTGAGCCCCGGGACGACGAAGGGCCCCACCGAGCCGTGTCCCTCGAAGGCGCAGACCAGCAGGTGCGCCACGCCCTCGGCGACGATCTCGTGGACCAGCGTGGCGTCGAGCGGATCGGCGGGCGCGAGGATCACGAGGTCGGGGCGCACCCCGCCGTCGGACAGGCGGGAGGCGGCCCGGCCGGGCCAGGCGTTGACGGCGGGGGAGATCCGCCGGGCCGCGAGCACGGCGGCCTCCTCGCGGGTCATTCCGGCCTCCGCGCGGCCGAGCCCGCCGGGGACCACGTCGCCCGCGGTGGCCGTGCCGGGGTCGACCACGCAGATGTGGCCCACTCCGGCCGCGGCGAGCAGGGTGACGATCCGGGCGCCGACCCGGCCTGCGCCGTACACGCGGACCCGGGCCGCCCTCCGCGCCGACAGGGCGCCCATGCCGCCGTCGGTGGAGGTCAGCGACAGCCTGTCCAGCTCGGGGCGGAGGCGGTCGCGCTCGGCCGGCGGCAGGTCGGCGAGGGGTTCCGGCCGGGTCGCGGCGTCCTCGATCAGGCCGTGCGCGGCGAGCCGGGCGACCACCTCCTGGGCGGACGCCTCGTCGAGGCCGCTGCCGGCCACCGCCTGATGGAGGGTGCGGGTGCCGTCCAGGCCGTCGATCAGGCGGCGTACGGGCGGCTCGACGCCGGTCAGCACGACGGCACGCAGCGGATGGACACCGAACTGCAGCGTGCGGCCGTCTCGTTCGACCCGGCGCAGCACGGGCTTGAGGCGAGGTCTCATAATCGCCAGACCTTGCCATACGCCGGAAAGCCCCGGCGTCGGAACCAGCGGGGCTGTGGATAATTACCGGGGTGATCGTGGTTGGTGAATATCCGCAACCCCGTAGTTTTCACGCCCGCAAGGTCACGTTCGCCCGATTGACCAGGGAGAACGTGTACCACCCCCTGTGGAATTCGGCGCGTGTCGGCTACCTTTCATATGTGCCCCCCGAGACAGTCGAGGTTCGTCGGAGCGCACGACGGCGGCGAACCGTTTCCGCGTACCGCGATGGAGACAAGACCATCGTGTTGCTTCCGGCCGGTCTGAGCACGACCGACGAGGAGCAGTGGGTACGCCGCATGCTCGACCGCCTTGCGGCGAAGGAGCAGCGAAGACGCCCGAGCGACGACGACCTGCTCGAACGGGCGGCGGAGCTGTCGGCGCGCTACCTGGGCGGAAAGGCCCTGCCGACCAGTGTGCGCTGGGTGGAGAACCAGCTCCACAGGTGGGGCTCGTGCACCCCCGACCACGGCACGATCAGGCTGTCGACCCGGCTGCGGGGCATGCCGGCCTGGGTCGTCGACTACGTCATCATGCACGAGCTCGTCCACCTGCTCGTGCCGAGTCACGGCCCGCGTTTCTGGGCCCTCGTGGAGCGCTACCCACGGGCGGAACGTGCCAGGGGTTTCCTGGAGGGCTTCTCGATGGCCGCCAACGGCTCCCCGGAGGAGTGTTGACCCGGGTCGCCGCGGTGCTGGTCACGCCGGGCATGGCGGAGGCGGCTCCGCCCGGCGTGGACCCGGCCGAGTTCCTGACGGCGATGGCCGAGGACACCTATGAGATGGTCGCCGGGCTCGAACTGGTGCGCCCGGTGATCCTTTCGGCCGGCGTGCCGGGGCTCGAGGACATCGCCTGGCCGGGCACGCCCGTCCTGCCGATCGCCTCACCCGCCGACGCTTTCGCCGCGCTGCCTCAGGAGGAGGAGGGCGTGATCGTCAGCGCCGACGCCCCCGACCTGCCGCCGCTGCTGATCGGAAAGCTCTTCCGGGAACTCGGACGGGCGCACCTCGCGGTCTGCCCGGCCGAGGGCGGCGGCGCCGTCGCCGTGGCGGCGCGCCTGCCGGTCCCCGAGTGGGCCGCGCCCGATTTCGACGAACCCGACGTCGTCGCGGCGATGCGCCGCCGGGCGCCGGGTCCCCGCATGGTCGCCACCGGTCCCGGCTGGCACCGGCTCAGGAAACCGCAGGACGTGGCCCGCCTCGACCCCGGCCTCGAGGGCTGGGACAACACCCGGGCTCTGCTGACCTGAGTCCTGCTCGCAGGGGTCACAGGCTTCCGGGCAGGCGAAGCTCGGCGAAGAACGCCCGGTGGTCGCTGCCCGGGACCCTGTGAACGCTTGTCTTCACCGCCGACGCCCGCTGGTCGTACAGCACGTGGTCGATGGTGATCAACGGCGGGTACCGCCTGTCGGCCGGCCAGGTGGTGGTCAGGCCGTCGCCGGTCGCGTCGGCCGCGTCCGCGTAGCCCCGCCCGAGCACCGCGCGCAGGGCCGCGTGATCGAGGCTCGCGTTGAAGTCGCCGGCCAGGACGCGTACGACGCCGGGGGACGCGGCCGGGAGTGCCGCCAGCTCGGCGGTCCACTGGGCCACGTCATGGCCGTTCAGCGGGGCGAGGGTGTGCACGTCGACGATCTCCACGGGCGGTCCGGACGGCAGGGTAAGCCGGGCCCTCGGCATGTTGTGGCCGCCCTCGGGCACGAAGTCGGGCGCTTCGGTCAGGGGGTGGCGGGCATAGATCCCGCTGCCCGAGGGCCCGGGCCCGTCCTCCAGGTGCCGGTACGGCAGCAGCCTCGCCACGCCCGCCGCGTCCAGCGCCTCGACGGCCTCGGGGGTGAGTTCCTGGGTGTTGAGCACGTCCGGTTCGAGCCTGCGTACGAGGTCCACCACGGTCGCGGCGTCGCCCGCGCCGAAGAAGAGGTTGACCGTCAGGATCCGCAGCGACGGCCCGGTGGCCGTGGGAGCCGAGCCGGCCGCGCGGGGCAGCACCACGGCGGCCAGGAGGGCCGACGCGGCCACCGCCACCGTGATCACGGCCACGCGGCGGGCGGCCAGTGCGATCAGCACCGCCAGGAGCGACGCGGCCGCGACGTACGGCGTGCCCGTCATCAGCGCGACGCCCACTCCCCGGAGGCGAGCGACGCCGTCGATTCCGGCGAGCCGGGCCGCCGCCCAGACCGTGAACGGCGCCACCGCGATCCACGCCAGGAGCGGGGAGACCCGGAGCCTGCGGCGCGGGGGAGAGACGATCTCACCGCCCACGTCAACCTTGGTCATGTGGCGACACTAACCACCGGATGTGAAGCGCGGTGTAAGGGAGATGTGCGCGAACCGTGCAGAAGTCAGGCGCGGCACAGCGACCGGGCGCGGCGGGCGAGCCGCCGCGTGGCCTCGTCGCTCAGCTCCGGGATCTCCTCCACCGGGAACCAGCGCAGGTCGAGGGACTCGTCGCTGATCACCGCCTCGGCCCCCGGTGGCGCGACCGCGCCGTACTCGACGTCGAGATGCCAGCTGTGCGGCGGGTGGCACCAGACCTTGTGCCGGTCGAGGGCGAGCGGCCCGTCCAGCAGGGTCAGCCCGGGGATGCCCGACTCCTCGGTGGCCTCGCGCAGCGCGACCTGCGCGAGCGTGGTGTCGGACGCCTCGCAGTGCCCGCCCATGGGCAGCCACATCCCGGCCTTGGGGTGCAGGGTCAGCAGCACCCGTTCGCCGTCGTGCGACAGGACGGCCGTCGTCGCCGTGAGGTGACCGGGAGCGCACTCGCGCCACATCGCGTCCTCGTGGCCGCGCAGGTGCGTCAGGAACTCCTCGCGGAGCCGCTCCTCCTCGGGGGTGGGCGCGACCCATCCGCCGAGTACGGCTTGCGCGTCACGGTGCAGGCTCACCGGCGCAGCCTACCGACAGCCGGCGAGCCTCGCGGCCGGTGCTACTCGCCGCTCTCCCCGTCGGAGCCGGGCTCCTTGGGCTCTTCCAGCGCCGACAGGTCGAACTCGGCCTCGCCCTTCACGAACGACTCGGGGTTGTCGAGGTCGTCCGCGGTGGGCATCAGGTCGGGGTGGCCCCAGACGGCGTCCCTGCCCTCGACCCCGCGCTCGTCGCCCAGAACCTTCCACAGGGCGGCCGCCTCACGCAGTCGTCTCGGGCGCAGCTCAAGGCCCACCAGCGTGGCGAAGGTCCGCTCGGCCGGGCCGCCCGTGGCACGGCGGCGCCGCACGGTCTCGGCCAGCGCCGCGGCGGACGGGAGCTTGCCCTCGGCGGCGGCGTCGACCACCGTGGCCACCCAGCCCTCGACCAGCGCGAGCGCGGTCTCCAGCCGGGTGAGCGCGGCCTTCTGCCGCTCGGTCTCCTCGGGCTTGAGCAGCTCGCCGCCGCCCAGGACCTCCTGGATCCGCTCGGGGTCGCTGAGGTCGAGCCCCTGGAGCTTGTCCTGCAGGGCGGACACGTCCACCGTGATGCCCTGGGCGTACTCCTCGACCGCGCCGAGCAGGTGCGCCCGCAGCCACGGCACGTGCTGGAACAGCCGGTGGTGCGCAGCCTCGCGCAGCGCCAGGTAGAGACGGATCTCATCCGAGGGCGTCTCCAGGCCGCTGCTGAAGGCGGCGACGCCTCCGGGCAGCAGGGCGGCGGTGTCCGACAGGGGCAGGCCGATGTCGGAGGAGCCGACCACCTCACGGGCGAGCGAGCCGAGTGCCTGGCCGATCTGCTGGCCGACCATCATGCTGCCCATCTGCCTGAGCATGCCCATGAGCGGCCCGGCCATGGCCTGCGCCTCGGGCGGCAGGCCCGCCCCGCCGAGCGTGCCGCCCATCGTCTCCACCATCTGGGCGGCGACGGGATCGCACAGCTGCTTCCAGACCGGGATCGTCTTCTCGATCCACTCCGACCGGCTCCAGGCCTGCGGGGTGGTCACGCCGCTCGGCAGCGTGGTCACCTCGTTGAGCCACAGGTCGGCCAGGTTGAGGGCCTCGACGATCTGACGTCGCTCGCCCTCCATGACGCTCGGATCGCCCTCGGCGACCACGGCGTGCCGTGCGATGTTCTTCGCCATGTCCCAGTTGACGGGCCCGGCCTCCGGTGAGGCGGACAGCATGTCGGCGAACTGCCGCATGGCCGCGGCGATCTGCTCCGGGCTGCCGAACATGGCGAACGGATTGTCGTTGGGGTCGTTTTCGCGACCTGGCAGGTCAGTCACCGCGCCACCTCGTGCAGGATGGAGGAGTCCACATCCGCCACGTTATCCGCCGTGGGGCGGATCAGTGCAAAGTGAGGACCTCGTGCCTACCTCGAAACGCCTGCGTCCCCCCGTCGTCGCCGTCACCGGCGCCGCCTCCGGTCTCGGCCGGGCGTTCCTCGCGAAGGTGGCCTCGTCTGCGGATTTCCGCCGCGTGGTGGCCATCGACGAGCAGCGCGGCGACGTCCCTGACGTCACCTGGCGGGTCCTCGACATTCGTGATCCGCTCTTGGCGAACCGGATCTCCGATGTGGACGTCCTGGTGCATCTCGGCTCGGACGAGTCGCTCGACACCGATCACGCCGAGCGCCGCCGCTACAACCTGCGCGCCGCCCAGACCGTGCTCACGGCCTGCGCCGCGGCCCGGGTGCGGCGGGTCGTGCTGGTGACGAGCGCGATGGTGTACGGCGCCGCCGCCGACAACCCGGTGCCCCTGCCCGAGGACGCCCCGGTCGCGGCCGAGCCCGACACCGGCCTGGTGGGCGATCACCTGGAGATCGAGGCCCTGGTGCGGCGGTCGCTGCGGGCGCATCCCGGCCTGGAGGTGACCGTGCTGCGGCCCGCCGCCCTGGTCGGTCCGGGCGTCGACACCGTCATCACCCGCCACTTCGAGGCGCCGCGGCTGCTGGTGGTGAAGGGCTGCCTGCCGCGCTGGCAGTTCTGCCACGTCGACGACCTGGTGTCCGCGCTGGAGGCCGCCGCCCTGGGCAAGGTCGGCGGAGTCGTGGCGGTCGGCTCCGAGGGCTGGCTGGAGATGGAGCAGGTGGAGGAGATCTCCGGCCTGAAGCGGTTCGAGCTGCCGGCCGGCGTGACGTTCGGCACGGCGCAGCGGCTGCACCGGCTCGGCATCACGCCGACCGCCGCGACCGACCTGCACTACGTGGTCTATCCCTGGGTGGTCGACGGCGTGGCGCTGCGGGAGGCGGGCTGGAAGCCCGCCTGGACCAACGAGGCCGCGCTGCGGGAACTGCTCGAACTGTGCGAGGGCAGGCACGCGGTCGTCGGCCGCCGCCTGTCGGGCAAGGAGGCCACGATCACCGCCGCGGGCGCGACCGTCGCGGTCATCGGCACGGCCGCGATCGTCCGCGCCGCCCGCCGCAAGCGCCGCACCTGATCGGGCTCAGGCGTTAACCTCGGGGACGTGGACGTCATCCGATTGCTGGGCATACGCGACACCCCGTTGTCCGTGGACGAGGTGCTGGGCGCGGTGGAGGACCATGCCGCCGGGGGCACGGCGGTCTTCGTCGGCACCGTACGCGAGCAGGACGGCGGCAGGCCGGTGACGCTCCTGTCGTACTCGGCGCACCCGTCCGCCGAGGAGCACCTGCGCAGGGTCGCGGAGAAGGTGGCGGCCGACCACCAGGTGACGGCGCTGGCGGCCGTCCACAGGGTGGGCGACCTGCGCCTGGGGGAGATCGCCGTCGTCGTGGCGGCCGCCTGCCCCCACCGCGGCGAGGCGTTCGAGGCCTGTCGCAGGCTCATCGACGACCTCAAGCACGAGGTGCCCATCTGGAAGCACCAGGTGTTCGCCGACGGAGACGCCGAATGGGTGGGCGCCTGCGACTAGCGCCCGCGAAATGCCCGGAGCCCGGAACGCATAGAGTTCGTCCATGTCCCGACGCGCTCTGACCCTGCTGGTCGCGGGTTTCCTCGCGCTCGCGTTGGCCGTGATCGGCGCCATGCTGCCGGTGCCGTACGTCGTGCTGAGCCCCGGCCCCACCGAGAACACGATCGGGGACGTCAAGGGCAAACCGGTCATCACGATCTCGGGCCATCAGACCTATCCCACACAGGGCAGGCTGAGCCTGGTCACCGTCGCCTATCAGGGCGGGCCCGACAACCGTCTCGACCTGCTCACCGCGCTGCGCGGCTGGCTCGATCCGACGGTCGCCGTGGTGCCGGAGGAGACGCTGTTCCCGAAGTCCACCTCGGCCCAGCAGGTCGAGGAGCAGAACACGCAGGAGATGACCGACTCGCAGCAGTCGGCCACCGCCGCCGCGCTGAACGCCCTCAAGGTCCCCATCGAGAAGGTGGTCACGGTCGCCGAGACCGACAAGGGGGCGCCGGCCGACGGGAAGCTCAAGCCGGGCGACGAGATCACGGCGGTGGACGGCACGACGGTGGGCGAGCTCGCGTCCGTCGCGGCGTCCGTGCAGAGCCGCAAGCCCGGCGAGCAGGTGACGTTCACGGTCAGGCGTGCTGGCACATCGACGCAGGTGCAGGTCGGCACCGTGGCGGGCAAGGACGGCAAGGCCAAGGTCGGCGTCCAGATGCGGTCGGGCTACCGGTTCCCGTTCACGGTCGACATCAGCGTCGGCGAGGTCGGCGGGCCGAGCGCGGGCCTGATGTTCTCGCTGGGCATCTACGACAAGCTGACGCCGGGGGCGCTCACCGGAGGCATGTCGGTCGCGGGAACCGGGACGATCGACCCGGCCGGCCAGGTCGGCCCGATCGGCGGCATCGAGCAGAAGATGGTCGGCGCGCGCCGGGCGGGCGCGACGGTCTTCCTCACGCCCGCGGGCAACTGCGCCGACGCCGTCAAGGCCGTGCCCGCCGGGCTGCGCCTGGTGCGGGTCGAGACGCTGGACGGCGCGATCAAGGCGATCGACGCCCTGCGCGATCACTCGGGCGAGGTCCCCGCCTGCCCGGCCGGCTGAGCGTACGCCGGGGGCGCGGGGGCCGTGACCTGCCCGTCTTGAGGCCGGGGGGCGTCATGAGAACGATCAGATCTGTTACCACGACCACGCCGGTCGCAGTGTAGGTTTCCAAGCACGGACCGTTGCCCTCTGACAATCATGGCCCTGCCAATCTGAGACAAGGGGTTGAGCGTTGAGCTTCCGGAGCCCCGGAGCCGGACGGGCGGTGCGCTTGCCCCGACGGCCGCGCCTTCTGATACCCGTGCTGATCGCCGTCGTGGCGATCGTCGTATTACTGCTGATCTTTTCGGGGATCTACACCGACTACCTCTGGTACGACTCGGTGAACTTCTCCTCGGTGTTCTCCACGATGCTGCTCACCCAGGTGGTGCTGTTCATCGTGGGCGCCGTCCTGATGATCGCCATCGTGGGCGGCAACATGGTGCTCGCGCACCGCACCCGCCCGATGTTCGGGCCGGGGATGTTCGGGGCGCCGCAGGGCGCCGACCGCTACCGCGTCGCGCTCGACCCGCACCGGCGGCTGGTCTTCCTGGTCGGCATGGGCGTCCTCGCCCTGTTCACGGGCTCGTCCACGGCGGGGCTGTGGCGGACCTGGCTGCAGTTCGTGAACCGCACGCCCTTCAACGAGAAGGACGCGCAGTTCGGCCTCGACCTGTCGTTCTTCGTGTTCACGATTCCGTTCCTGCGGATGCTGCTGAACTTCCTGTTCACGGCCGTGGTGCTGTCGATCATCGCGGCCACGGTCGTGCACTACCTGTACGGCGGGTTCCGCATCTCCTCGCCCGGCGGGGTGCACGCCACCCGGGCCGCCCGGGCGCACCTGTCGGTGCTGCTCGGCGTGTTCGTCCTGCTCAAGGCCGCGGCCTACTGGCTCGACAGGTACAGCCTGGTCTTCTCCGACCGAGGCAAGGTCTTCGGCGCGTCGTACACCGACGTGCACGCGGTGCTCCCGGCCAAGGGGATCCTCGCGGTCATCTCCCTCATCTGCGCGCTGATCTTCTTCGCCGGCGTCATCAGGCCGGGCGGGATGTTCCCGGGCGTGGCGTTCGGGCTGCTCGTGCTGTCGGCCGTCCTGATCGGCACCGTGTATCCCTCGCTGGTCGAGCAGTTCCAGGTCAAGCCGAACCAGCAGAGCAAGGAGCAGGCGTACATCCAGCGCAACATCGACGCGACCCGAAAAGCCTACGGAGTCGACACGGCGAAGGTCACGGAGTACAGCGCCAAGACCGACACCGACGCCTCCGTGCTGCAGACCGAGGCGTCGGCCATCCCCGGCATGCGCCTGCTCGACCCGAGCCTGCTGTCGCCGACGTTCCAGCAGAAGCAGCAGATCCGCGGCTACTACCAGTTCCCCGAGCAGCTCGACATCGACAGGTACCCCGTCGACGGCAAGCCGCGCGACACGGTGGTGGCGGTCCGCGAGATCGGCCGCCCGCCGGACGGGCAGCGCAACTGGATCAACGACCACCTGGTCTACACGCACGGCTTCGGCTTCGTCGCCGCGCCCGGCAACAAGGTGGACAGCAGCGGCCTGCCGGAGTTCAGCGAGCGCGACATCCCGCCGGTCGGCGACCTTGGCGACTACGAGCCCCGCGTCTACTTCGGCGAGAACTCGCCCGACTACTCCATCGTCGGCGGGCCGCAGTCGGCCAGGCCCAACGAGCTGGACTACCCCCAGCAGGGACAGGCGGGCGCCGAGCAGCAGAACAACACCGGCCAGGTGAACAACACCTATGAGGGCAAGGGCGGCGTCTCGATCGGGAACTTCTTCCGCCGCCTGCTCTACGCGGTGAAGTACGGCGAGACCAACCTGCTGCTGAACTCGAACATCAACGCCGAGTCCCGCATCCTCTACAACCGCGAGCCGGTGGACCGCATCCAGCAGGTCGCGCCGTTCCTCACGCTGGACCGCGACCCGTACCCCGCACTGGTGAACGGGCGCATCGTGTGGATCGTGGACGCGTACACGACCTCCGACTCCTACCCCTACTCAGAGCGCAAGAGCCTGGAGTCGCTGACCACCGACGTGCAGTCGAGCCGTCTCGGCGTGCCGCAGGTGCCCAGGGACGAGATCAACTACATCCGCAACTCGGTCAAGGCGACCGTGGACGCCTACGACGGCACGGTGACCCTGTACGCCTGGGACGAGTCCGACCCGGTGCTCAAGACCTGGGAGAAGGCCTTCGGCGGGGTCGTCAAGCCGGCCTCGCAGATCAGCCAGGCGTTGCGCGCCCACCTGCGCTACCCGGCCGACCTGTTCAAGGCGCAGCGGGAGATCCTCACCTCCTACCACGTCACCGACGCCAACGCGTTCTTCAGCGGCCAGGACTTCTGGAAGGTCCCCGAGGACCCGGCGACCGGCAAGAGCAAGCAGCCGCCGTACTACGTGACGATGAAGATGCCGGGCAGCGACACCGAGCGCTTCTCGCTGACGACCACGTTCGTGCCCAACCAGCGGCAGAACATGGCGGCGTTCATGGCGGTCGACGCGACGGCCGCCGCGCCGAACCCGCCATTGGAGATCCTCCAGTTGCCGAGCACGACCGCGATCCAGGGTCCGCCACAGGCGCAGAACCTGTTCGAGTCGAACACCACGGTGTCGACCGAGCTCAACCTGCTGCGCGGCGGCGGCACCGACGTGCTGTACGGCAACCTGCTCACGCTGCCCTTCGGCGGCGGCCTGCTGTACGTCGAGCCGGTCTACATCCAGCCGCGCGCGGAGACCTCGGGCAAGTATCCGACCCTCCGCCGGGTGCTCGTGCTGTACGGCGAGAAGGTCGGCTTCGGCCCCACGCTCAGCAACGCGCTGGAGCAGGTGTTCGGCGGCACCGTGGCCACGCCGCCGGACCAGACACCCCACCAGACGGCGAACCAGCCACCCGGTCAGGTCACTCCGCCGGAGAACTCCTCGGCGCTGACGTCGGCGCTCGGCCGGGCCCAGCGGGCGTACGACGATTCGCAGAAGGCGCTGTCGTCGAACCCGCCCGACTGGAAGGCGTACGGCGACGCGCAGACCGCGCTGAAGAAGGCGCTGGACGACCTGGCCAAGCTCAAGGGCGGGACGCCCGTCCCGGCGGCGTCCCAGGCTCCGGTCCCGAGCGGGAGCCCGAGTCCGAGCGGGAGTCCACCGGCCGGTGCGACTCCCAGCCCCACACCGAGCGGCTGAGCCCTTCCGGAGCCCCGCGTCCCCACGGGCGCGGGGCTCCGGTTTGCCTTCGGCGTGATGCCGGGATACGCTCGTAGAGCCGACGCGGGGTGGAGCAGCTCGGTAGCTCGCTGGGCTCATAACCCAGAGGTCGCAGGTTCAAATCCTGTCCCCGCTACCAAGTGTCAGAGGCCCGGTCTCCGGAAACGGAGGCCGGGCCTCTGGTCGTTTACCGGTCACCCCGTCGTCGACGAATACGATCACGGGCGCCGCGAGGTCGCGGTCTCCTCCTCCCTCGCCTCCGGCTGGAGGTACGAACTCGCCTGACACCACAAACGATTTGGCACTTGTCCACGGCGCCCGGTAAGCTTCAAACACAACGACGCGGGGTGGAGCAGTTCGGTAGCTCGCTGGGCTCATAACCCAGAGGTCGCAGGTTCAAATCCTGTCCCCGCTACCAAGAGTCGAAGGCCCGGCCTCCGGAAACGGAGACCGGGCCTTCGGCCTTCCACGGGTCTGATCCAGTCCAGTGCGGTCCGATACGGGCACAGCCGTCGGCCTCGGGCGGGAGTAGCGCATGATCACGTTGGATCGCCTGGTCAACGTGCTGGGCTCATACGGCGTACGGCTGTGCGGGCGGCCCGAGAGGCGCTCGGCTCGGCTGCGAAGCGTGGCGATGCCGGACGCCACCGACGGCCGGGTCACCGGTGACGTGCTCGTGGCCGTGGGAGCCGGGTCGGTGACCGAGGCGGTGCGGTGGGCGGTCGCGGCCCAGGCCACGGTGGTCCTGGTGCGGGCGGGCGCCGAGACCGCGCGTGAGGCGGCCGTGGCCGGCGAGAGCAACGACGTGGCCGTGATGCTCGTCGACCCCGCCGTCTCGTGGAGCCACCTTGTCGGAGTGGTCTACGGGCTGGTGCTGGAAGGGCGGGAGACCGAGTCGGGCCGGGGGCCCACGGACCTGTTCGCGCTGGCCGACAGCCTGGCGGACGCCGTCGGCGGCGCCGTGACCATCGAGGACCCGCTCTCGCGGGTGCTCGCGTACTCCCGCTCGCAGCAGGCGGGCGACCCGGCTCGCCTGGAGACGATCCTGGTGCGGCAGGTTCCTGAGCGGCTGCGCGAGATGTTCCGGGCCCGGGGGGTGTTCGCCCGCCTGGCGGCGACGGACGAGCCGATCTTCGTCGAGCCGGACCCGTCGCACGGCATGACCGGGCGGATGGTGGTGGCGGTGCGGGCCGGGCGGGAGCTGCTCGGGTCGGTATGGGTGACGTGCGGCAGTCCCCTGACCGGGACGCGGCACACCGCGCTGGCGAACGGCGCGCGCACCGTGGCGTTGCACCTGCTGCGCTCCCGGGCGAGCGCGGACCTGGAACGGCAGGTGGAGTCCGACCTGGTCGTCCGGCTGCTGGAGGGCACCGCCGACGCCGCGACCGTGGTCAGCCGCCTGGGACTGGCCGCGCGGGAGACGCGGGTCGTCGCGGTCCGCACGCACACCTCCGAGGAGCCGCACGCCATGCTCCTGCTGGCCTTCGAGCGGGCCACCACCGGTTTCGGCTGGTCCAGGCCCGGGAGGAGCACGCTGCTCGGCGACACGCTCTACACGATCCTGCCGGACGCGGGAGCGGCGGCGGCACGGGAATGGGTGGCCGCGCTGGGGGCGGGGCTCCCGCCGCGGGTGCGTGTCGCGGCCGGCATCGGCGCGGCGGCCCAGGCGGCGGAGCTGCCGGCGAGCCGCCGGGAGGCGGAGGAGTGCCTGGCGCTGCACGAGAGGGACACCTCCCACGCCGTGCCCGCCGGCGGGCCGCCCGCGTACGACGAGTCCTGGGACGACATCCTGCTGCACCGGTTGCGCGCCGCGGCGCGGGCGGGCCGCGTGCCCGCACGTGGACCGGTGAGCGCGCTGCGCCGGCACGACGCGCTCCACGACACCCACTATGTGGCGACGTTACGGGCGTGGCTGGAGGCCCAGGGCGATCTCATGGCCGCCGCCGAACGGCTCGGCGTGCACGCCAACACGGTCCGCAACCGCCTGCGCAGGATGAGCGAGGTGACCCCGCTGAATCTGGACGACCCGCGCAAGCGCCTCGCCATGGTCATCACTCTGGCGGCCGAGGACGAATAGGGGGTTGTCCGAAACCCACAACAAGGGCGCCGTGATTGTGCGGCCGCTACAACGGTGTGCGGCGCCGCGCGGGCGATGCTGGCCGGGCAAGCAGTCGCCTGGTGTGGAGGTGGGACATGTCCGAGCGCGTTGACGACTGGCCGCGGTCGGTCATCGTGGTGGGCGCGGGGATCGTGGGCCTGTCCACCGCGTGGTTCCTGCAGGAACGCGGTGTGGAGGTCACCGTGGTCGACCGCCGGGGCGTGGCGGCCGGCGCGTCCTGGGGCAACGCGGGCTGGATCGCGCCCGGCCTGGCCATCCCGCTGAACGAGCCCTCCGTGCTGCGTTACGGCCTGCGCTCGCTGTTCAACCCGGCTGCCCCGCTGCACGTCCCGGCGACCGTCGATCCGGGACTGTGGGCGTTCCTCACCCGTTTCGCCGCCAACTGCCGATGGTCGTCGTGGACCCGGGCCGTGCGCGCCAACCTGCCGCTCAACGACGAGTGCATCGAGGCGTACGAGGTGCTCGCCGCCAACGGCGTGGCCGCCCCCGTCGAGGACGCGCCGATCATCGCAGGCTTCCGGACGCCGCGCCAGGCCCAGGGCCTGCTTCACGAGCTGCGCAGGATGGCCGAGGCCGGGCAGCCGGTCGATCACACCGCGCTGGACGCACGGCGACTGGCCGAGGCCCTGCCGCTCGCCTCGGAGGCCTTGACCGCGGGCGTGCGGATCGACGGGCAGCGCTACGTCGACCCCGGCCGCTTCGTCCACGCGCTGGGCGAGGCCGTCGTCGCCCGGGGCGCGACGATCGAGAAGCACGAGGTCGCCGACGTGCGCAGCGACGCCGGGAAGGTCGTCGTGGTGGCCAGGGACGGCACCCTCCTGTCCGCCGACGCGGCGGTGCTGGCCACCGGTGCCTGGCTGTCCCGGCTGGCGGGCCGCTGGGGCGTACGCGTCCCCGTGCGGGCCGGCCGCGGCTATTCCTTCACCGTGCCGGTGGACCACCCCGTCCCCGGCCCGATCTACCTGCCGGACGTGCGGGTGGCGTGCACGCCCTACCAAGGCGGGCTGCGCGTCGCGGGCACGATGGAGTTCCGCGACCCGGACGCTCCGGCCGTCGAGGCCCGGCTGCGGGCGATCATCGCCTCGGCCCGCCCCCTGCTGCGGGGCGTGCGCTGGGAGGAACGCACCGACGTCTGGGTCGGCCCGCGGCCGGTCACGCCGGACGGGCGACCCTTGATCGGCGCGACCGACGCCCCGGGCGTCTACGTGGCCGGCGGGCACGGCATGTGGGGCCTGGCTCACGGTCCGGCCACCGGACGGCTCCTCGCCGAGCAGATCACCACCGGCAAGCAGCCCGCCGCCCTGCGGGAGTTCGACCCGCTGCGCTGAGCCCGTTCAGCTGAGCGCCGCCTTGAGGGCCTTGTCGCGGGGCGACAACAATCGCCCGATATGTGTCGCGCAGTGACATTGAGGCGGGACCGTCCGGTGGTGAAGGCTCCCCGCATGCAGGCCCGCATCACACTGGAGGACGTCGCCGCGCTGGCCCGCGGCTGCGCCGTGCTCGGCACCGGCGGCGGCGGGGACGTCCGCCCCGGCGCCATCGCCGCACGGCGCGCGATACGCGAGCACGGCGAGGTGCCGCTGATCACCCTGGACGAGCTGCCCGATGACGCCCTCGTGCTGCCGCTGTCGGGGATCGGCGCCCCGACCGTCAGCAATGAGATGGTCCACGGCACGGACGAGCCGGTCAGGATCGCCGAGGAGATCGAGCGGATCTTCGGCCGGCCGCCCGCCGCGGTCATGTCCTCGGAGATCGGCGGCGGCAACGGCGTCGCCCCGGTGGCCTGGGCGGCCAGGCTCGGGCTGCCGCTGCTCGACGCCGACGCGATGGGCCGGGCCTTCCCCGAGGTCCAGATGGTCTCGATGTACGTGGCCGGGATCCCGGCCAACCTCGTGGTCATGACCGACGTCGTCGGCAACGTCGTGACGATCCGGCCGATCGACGGCCTGTGGTCGGAGCAGATCGCGCGGGCCGTCTGCGTGGCGGCGGGGTCGAGCGCCCTGATGGCCGACTACGTGCTGACCGCGCGCGAGTGCGCGGGCGCGGTGATCGAGGGCACGGTGACCCGGGCGATCGCGGTCGGCCGGGCGACCGAGGGCGCCGCCGACCCGCTGGCCGCCCTGACCGCGGAGCTCGGCGCCGTACGGCTGATCACCGGCAAGCTGGGCGACCTGGAGCGCAGGACCACCGGCGGGTTCGCCCGGGGCACGGCGACGATCGAGGGCACCGGCGACGACCGGGGCAGGACGCTGACCCTGGAGATCCAGAACGAGAACCTCGTCGCCGTCGAGGACGGCCGGGTCAGGGCCATGGTGCCCGACCTGATCACGGTGGTCGACAGCCAGACGGCGACGGCGATCCAGACCGAGGGGCTGCGGTACGGCCAGCGGGTGACCGTGCTCGCCTGGCCCTGCGACCCCCTGTGGCGTACGCAGAAGGGCCTGGAGACGGCGGGCCCGCGGGCGTTCGGCTACGACATGGACTACCTGCCGGTGGAGAAGATCGCATGAGGACCACGCTGCGGGTCGGCATCGACGTGGGCGGCACCAACACCGACGCGGTGGTGCTGGACGACGACGACCGGGTCCTCGCCACCGCCAAGCGGCCCACCAGCCCCGACGTGACCGAGGGCCTGCGCGCCGCGCTCGACGCGGTCCTCGCCGAGCTGCCCGATCCGGGCCTGGAAAAGCGGGTGAAGCGGGTGATGCTCGGCACCACCCACGCGACCAACGCCATCCTCGAACGGCGCGCGCTCGGCAGGGTGGCCGTGCTGCGTCTCGGCGCCCCGGCGACCACCTCCGTGCCGCCGCTCAGCGAGTGGCCCGACGACCTGCGCGACACCGTCGCGGCGGGAACCGCGATCGTGCGGGGCGGGCACTTCGTCGACGGGCGCGAGATCGCGCCTCTCGACGTTGACGCGGTCAGGAAGTTCGTGGCCACCACGCCCGCCGACGCGGTCGCCGTCGCCGGCGTGTTCAGCCCCGCGGGCGCCGACCAGGAGAACCGGGTCGCCGAGATCATCCGCGCCGAGATCGGCGACGTGCCGGTGAGCCTCAGCCACGAGATCGGCTCGCTCGGCCTGCTGGAGCGCGAGAACGCGACCGTGCTCAACGCCGCCCTGTACGGCGTGGCCCGCGACGTCACCGCCGCGCTGCGCGAGGCCCTCGAGGCGCGGGGCCTGGAGGTCGAGACGTACTTCGCGCAGAACGACGGCACGCTGATGGCCGTCGACTACGCGGCCCGCTACCCGGTGCTGACCATCGGCTCGGGGCCGGCCAACTCGCTGCGCGGCGCGGCGTACCTGTCGGGCGTGACGGACGCGATCGTGGCCGACGTCGGCGGCACCTCGACCGACCTCGGTGTGCTCGTGGGCGGCTTCCCCCGGGAGTCGGCCGCGGCGGTCGAGATCGGCGGGGTCACGACCAACTTCCGGATGCCCGACATCCTGTCCATCGCGCTCGGCGGCGGCACGATCGTCGGGGCGGAGCCGCGTTCTGTGGGCTACCGGATCGGCACGGAGGCGCTCGTCTTCGGCGGCTCCACCCCCACCATGACCGACGCCGCGGTGGCGGCCGGGCGGGGAACGGTGGGCACCCGTCCCGTCCCCGAGGAGTGGCACGAGCGGCTGGCCCGGGCCATACGGGCGGCCGACGAGGCCGTCGCGGACGCGGTGGACCGGGTGGCGCTGGGTCGCGCCGACCGGCCGCTCGTGGCGGTCGGCGGCGGCGCGTTCCTGCTGGCCGATCAGGTGCCCGGGGCACGTGAGGTGATCCGTCCCGCGCACGCCGAGGTGGCCAACGCCGTGGGCGCGGCCATCGCCCTCGCCAGCGGCAGGCTCGAAACGATCGTGCCCGCTTCTGGAGGCGGGAGCTCCAGGGCTAGATTGATCGACAACGCCAAGGAGGAGGCGGCCGCGCGGGCCGTCGCCGCCGGGGCCGACCCCGCAACCGTTCAGATCGTCGAGCTCAGCGAGATCCCTCTCAGCTACCTTCCTGAGCCCGCGGTGCGCCTGCACGTCAAGGCCGCCGGCCCCCTCACCCGGCAGGCCGGATAGGAAAGGAACTCCCTCACATGCGCTGGCACAAGCGTCTTCTCGCCGCGGGGGCCGTGGCCGCCGTGACCGTCACCGCCGCGGCCTGCTCGGGCGGGCAGGTTCGCGGCGCCGCCGACTCCACCCCGCAGCCCGGCTCCTCGGCGGGCTCGGCCGGAGGCACGGCCGACAGCACGTTCGTGTACGTCCCCAACCTGGACGTCGTCACCGACTGGGACCCCGCGAGCTCGTATTCCAACGAGAACATCGCGATGGAGAACATCTACGAGTCGCTGACCCGCTACAACCCGCAGACGAAGAAGGCCGAGCCGCGGCTGGCCGCCTCGTGGACCTCCTCGCCCGACGGCAAGAAGTGGACGTTCACGCTGCGCGACGGCGTGAAGTTCCACACCGGCAAGCCGGTGGACGCCGCCGCGGCCAAGGCCGCGATCGAGCGCACGATGAAGGAGGGGCAGGGCGCGGCCTACATCTGGGGCGCGGTCAAGAAGATCGAGGCCAAGGACGCCACGACGCTCGAGTTCACGCTCAAGTACCCCACGCCGCTCGACCTGGTCGCCTCGGCCGGCTACGCGTCGTACGTCTACGACACCACGGCCGCCTCCGGCGACCTGAAGAAGTGGTTCGGCGAGGGCCACGACGCGGGCTCCGGGCCGTACACGATCGAGAGCTGGCAGAAGGGCAAGGAGACCGAGCTCACGCTCAAGGCGTTCGACGGCTACTGGGGCGGCTGGGACGGCCAGCACTACAAGAAGATCGCCTATCGGGTCACGCCCGAGCTGACCACCGCCTGGCAGCTGTTGCAGCGCGGCGAGGTGTCGTTCGTCCAGCGGCTCAACTCGCAGCTGTTCGCCCAGGCGGGCAGCACGGACACCGTGCAGACCTCGCAGACGCCGTCGTTCCAGAACCTGCTCGTGCTGTTCAACACGGCCGACGGCCCGCTCAAGGACGTGAAGCTCCGCCAGGCCCTGCAGAAGGCCATCGACTACGACGGCCTCGTGGCGGCGATGAAGGGCTCGGGCGTGGCCGCCAGCGGCCTGGTCCCCGAGGGCCTGCTCGGCAACGTCCCCGGCATGACGCCCAAGCAGGACCTCGCGGGCGCCGAGGCGCTGCTCAAGGAGGCCGGGTACGGCCCCGGCGGCAAGCAGCTCGACCTGACGCTGACCTACGCCCAGGGCGACAGCGACCAGGAGCTGCTGGTCACGCTGCTCTCCTCGGCGCTCGACAAGCTGAACGTGAAGCTGTCGGCCAAGCCGCTGCAGTGGACCACGCAGTGGGACCAGGGCAAGGCGAAGGACCCGTCGAAGCGCCAGGACATCTTCGTCATGTACTGGTTCCCCGACTACGCCGACGCCTACTCGTGGTTCGTCAACGTCTTCCACGGCGAGAAGGACGTGCAGTTCAACCTCTCCTACCTGAAGGACGCGGCGATCGACAAGGAGATCGACGGGCTGCCCGCGCTCACCGCGACCGACAAGGCCGCCGCCGAGAAGGCGTACGCCGACCTCCAGAACAAGATCATCGGCGAGCAGGCGGCGGTGGCCGTGCCGTACGTGCAGAACTACCAGCGGGCCTTCGCCAAGTCGGTCCAGGGGTACGTGGACAACCCGGCCTACCCCAACGTGGTGTTCGTCTACGACCTGAAGCCCGGCGCCTGATCATGCCGAGGTATCTGATCCGCCGGCTCGGCCAGGCCGTCCTGGTCGTGGCCGGCGTGATCGTCCTCACGTTCGCCGTCATGCGCCTGGTGCCCGGCGACCCGGCCGTGGCGTACGCCGGGCCGAAGGCGACGGCGGCCGAGCTCGCCGAGGCCCGGCGGCGGTTCGGCCTGGACGACCCGCTGCCGGTGCAGTTGTGGAACTACGTGCGCGACCTGCTGGGCGGTGACTGGGGGACCAGCCTGCACACCCGGCAGCCCGTGCGCGACGACCTCTTCCAGGCGTTCCCCGCCTCCCTGGAACTCGTGGGTGCGGCGCTGATCATCGCGCTGGTCGTGGGAATCCCGCTGGGGATCGCCGCCGCCCGCTACAAGGGCCGCCTGCCCGACCTGTCGGTGCGGCTGTCGTCGATGCTGGCCGTGTCGGTGCCGGTGTTCTGGCTGGCGCTGGCCCTGCAGACGGTCTTCGCCAGCGGGCTCGGCTGGTTCCCCGTCGCGGGGGAGTACGACGCGTCGCTCGACCGGACCAGCCCCCTGCACCTCTACACCAACATCACGGCCGTGGACGCGCTGATCACCGGCAACTGGCCGATCCTCACGAGCACGCTGTCGCACCTGGTGCTGCCCGCCCTGGTGATCGCGGCGTACCCGGCCGGGGTGGTGGCCCAGATGACCAGGGCCGCCCTCATCGAGGAGTCGTCGCGCGATCACGCCCGGCTGGAGCGCGCGCTCGGCTTCGGCGAGACCGCGGTGCTCACCCGGTTCGCCCTGCGGCCCGCGCTGAACCCGGTGCTGTCGCTGATCGCGCTCGTCTTCGCGTACTCGATCGTGAACGGCTTCCTCGTGGAGGCCGTGTTCAACTGGCCGGGCCTCGGACGGTACGCCGCCGACTCGATCCGCTCGCTCGACACCCCCGCCATCGCCGGGGTCACGCTGCTGGTCGCCGTGCTGTACGTCGTCGCCAACCTCGCCGTGGACCTCCTCCAGGGCGTGGTCGACCCGAGGGTGAGGGCGCGATGACGGCTCCGGCCCTGACCGCGTTCCGCCGTACGCCGCTGCGGCGCCTGGCGGGGGTGGACCGCCTCGCGGTGGCGGGGGCCGTGCTGCTGGGCATCGTCGTCCTGGCGGCGCTGCTCGCGCCGTGGATCGCCCCCTACCCGGAGGACGGCGGCTCGGCCACGCATCCCCTGGAGGCGCTGCTGCCGCCGAGCGGCGCCCACTGGTTCGGCACCGACCAGGTCGGCCGCGACGTGCTCAGCCGGGTCCTGTTCGGCGCCCGCACCTCGTTGCTGATCGCCGTCGCGGTGCTGGCCGTCAGCGGCGTCGCCGGCGTCGTCCTGGGAGTGGTCGCCGGGTACGCCGGCGGCTGGGCCCGCGACGTGATCATGCGGGTGACCGACGTCTTCCTCGCCTTCCCCGCGCTGCTGCTGTCGCTGGCGCTCGCCGTGGTGCTCCAGCCGAGCGTGACCACCGTGATCGTGGCGATCGCGGTCACCTGGTGGCCGTGGTACGCCCGGCTCACGGCGTCGGTCGCCGCGTCCGTGGCCACCCGGGGGTTCGTCGACTCCGCGCGCTGCCTGGGCGTGCCCGCCCCGCTCATCGTGCTGCGGCACGTGCTGCCGAACTCGCTCACGCCGGTGCTGGTGCAGCTGTCGCTGGACGGCGGCGGGGTCATCCTCACCGCCGCCGCGCTGTCGTACCTCGGGCTGGGCGCCCACGAGCCGACCTCGGAGTGGGGGCTGATGGTCCAGCAGGGCCAGTCGCTGTTCACCACCGACTGGTGGGTGGTGACCTTCCCCGGCCTCGCCATCCTGGTCACCGCGTTCTCGTTCAACGTGCTCGGCGAGGGACTGAGGGCGAGGCTGTCGCGATGACTTTGATCAGCGTGAAGGACCTCGTCGTGCGGATCGGCGACCGGGTGATCGCGTCGGTGCCCGAACTCGACGTGGCCGCGGGGGAGTGCGTGGCGATCGTCGGCGAGAGCGGATCGGGCAAGACGACCACCCTGCTCAGCACGCTCGGCCTCGTCCACGGCGCGGACGTCTCCGGCCGGATCACGGTCGGCGACGTGGACGTCCTCACGGCGAGCCCGGCGCGGCTGCGGGAGATCCGCGGCTCGCGGGCCGCCCTGGTGATGCAGAGCCCGCAGGCCGCGCTCAACCCCACCATGCGCCTGGGCACGCTCATGCGCCGCGCGCTCGCCCGGCACGGCGTCAAGGGCGCGGACGCGCGGGAGCGGGCCGAGGAGGGCGTCCGCGCGGTGCTGCTCGACCCGGAGATCCTGCGCCGCTACCCCCACCAGGTGTCCGGCGGCCAGGCCCAGCGGTTCGCCATCGCGCTGGCCCTCGCGCTCGGCGCGCAGGTCGTGCTGGCCGACGAGCCGACCAGCGCGCTGGACGTGACCGTGCAGGCCGAGGTGGTCGGGGTGCTGCGCCGGCTGCGTGACGAGCGCGGCCTCGCCGTGCTGCTGGTCTCCCACGACCTCGCGCTGGTCTCCACGATCGCCGACCGGGTCGTGGTGATGCGTGACGGCGCCGTGGTGGAGAGCGGGTCCGCCGCCGAGGTGTTCGCCCGGCCGGGCGACCCCTACACCCGCGAGCTGATCGCCGCGGTGCCCGCGCTACCAGAACCCGCCGACTTCGACGAGGGGGAGGGCCCATGACGCTGCTCGCCGCCGAGGGGGTCACCCTCGCGTACGGCGCGACGGCGGTGGTCCACGACGTGAGCCTCGCCGTGGACGAGGGCGGGGTGGGCCTGATCGGGGAGAGCGGCTCGGGCAAGACCACGCTCGCCCGCGCCCTGCTCGGCCTCATGCGCCCCCGCTCCGGCGTCGTCCGGTACGGCACCGGCGACCTGGCCGGGCTCGGCAGGGCCGGCCGGGCCGAGTTCCGCCGGGCCGTGCAGCCGGTCTTCCAGGACGGCAGCGAGGCCCTCGACCCCCGCATGACGGCGGGGGCGTCGATCACCGAGGCCCTGACCACCCACCACCGCATGTCCGGGGCCGAGCGGCGGGACCGGGTCGCCGCGCTCCTCGCCGACGTGGGGCTCGACCCCGCGCTCGCCGCCCGCAGGCCGCACGAGATGTCCGGCGGCCAGCGGCAGCGGGTGGCCATCGCCCGCGCCCTGGCCGTGGAGCCTCGGCTGCTGGTGCTCGACGAGCCCACCAGCGCGCTCGACGTCACCGTGCAGGCCAGGATCCTCGACCTGCTGGAGAGGCTGGCCGCCGAACACGGGCTCGGCTACCTGCTCATCACGCACAACCTCGGCGTCGTGGGGCGGCTGTGCCGTACGTCGTCGGTGCTGTTCGCCGGGCGGGTCGTCGAGTCCGGCCCGACCGGGGAACTGCTCACCCGGCCGGCCCACCCGTACACCCGGGCGCTGCGCGACGCGGTGCCGCGCCTGGGCGGCGAGCCGCCGCGCGCCGCCGGGCGGACAGAGGCGGCCGCGGCGGCGACGGGGTGCCCGTTCCGGCTGCGCTGCCCTCTCGCGGTGGACCGCTGCCGGGAGGAGACGCCGCAGGCGCGTGAGGTCGAGGGGCGTAAGGTGGCATGTCACCGTGCGGAGGAGGTGCTGCACACCCCGGGCTCCTCGGCTCCGCGCGTCCCCCACGGAGGTGAGACCCCCGATGCGCCGCGTCAGTGACCTGCTCAGGACGCCCGCGGGCCGCAGGCTGACGCTCGTCGCCGGGCCCTGGGACGCCCGGGAGGTCGGCAGCGTCGTCCTCGTCGACGAGATGCGCGAACTGGCCGCGGCGGCCCCCGGCGCGCTGGCGATCCTGTCCCGCCACGCCATGCGGTCGTGCGACGTGCTCGACGCGCTGCGCCTGGCCGGACGCGGCGGCCTGGCCGGGATCGTGCTGCCCGGCCCCTCGGGCACCACGCCGGAGACGGTCGAGCTGGCCAGGCGGGAGCGGGTCGCGCTGCTCGCCGGCGCCTCCGACCACTCGCTGTCGGACACCGTGCTCGGCCTCAGCGCGGCCGTACGCGCCGACCCCGGGCTGCTGCTGCGCCGTACGCGCGAGGCGATCGACGGCATCGGCGCGATGGAGGGCGCGGGCGAGGACGACATCCTGCGCGCGGCGTCCGCCTCTGTCGGGGTCGCGTACATGGTCGCCGACCTGGCCGACCCTGCGGCCAACGCGACCGTGATCCGGGTCGGCGGCCGGCCGGACGGCTACGTGTGCTGGGAGGGCGAGGACCCGGCGGCGGCGATCGTGGCCCAGGTCGTCGCGACCACGCTCGGCCGGGTGCGGGCGGCCGCGCGAGAGGCGGAGGCGGCTCGCGAGCGGGCGCTGCTGGCCCTGCTCGGCGCCAAGGACACCCGGACCGCCGCCCGCCGCGCCCGGCACGAGGGCGTGCCGGTGGACGGCTGGCACGTGGCGGTCTTCCTACGCGACCCCGGCGGCGAGGCGGCCCCAGGGTCGGCGGATCCGGTGCTCCGCGAGGCGCGCGGGACCGCCGCCGCGCTGCCCGGCGCACTGGGACTCGGCGACGGGAGACTTGGCGATACGGGCCTCGGCGGGACGGCCGAGCTGTCCGCGCCGCCGCTGGTCACCCGGTGGCAGGACGGCGTGCTCGTGCTCCTCACCGCCGACGAGCGGACGACTCTCGGCGCCGGCCTGCCGCACCCGCCGGTCGTGGGGGCAGGAAGCTTGGGGGCCGGGGTCGGCACCTGCCAGGCGGGACCGGACGGGCTGCGCCGTACGGCGTCGCAGGCGCGGGCGGCCGCCGCACGCGCCGCGGCCGGGGAGGTCGTCAGGTTCGACCGGCTCGGGGTCCACGCGTTGCTCGCGGAGTTGAGCGGCAGCGAGAGCGCGCTGGTGGCCGCCCGCGACATGCTCGCCCCGCTGGAACGCCTCGGGGCGCTCAGCGCCCACGCGGTGCCCACGCTGAAGGCCTACCTGGACAGCTGGGGCTCCCGCACCAGGGCGGCCGAGCTGCTCAGCCTGCATCCCAACGCGGTGGCCCACCGGATCAGGCGCATCGCCGAGGCGCTCGACGCCGACCTGTCCGACCCGCAGACCCGCTTCGCGCTCCAGCTCGCCTGCCACGTGGTGCTCGACCACGACTGTCTCCCGGGGACAACAACGCCGATCTCGTCGTCGTGAGGACACATCGACGGGGCGCGCGGCCGCATCTACGTTGCCAGGCATGACAACGGTCATCGGAGTGGACGTCGGCGGCACCTTCACCGACCTCGTCCTGCACGACGCCGCGACCGGCGAGATCAGGGTCGCCAAACAGCCCACCACGCCGTCCGCGCCGGAACGCGGGGTCCTCGCCGCGGTCGACGCGGCGGTGCCGGCGGACCTGCTCGCACGCTGCCGCCACTTCGTGCACGGCACCACCGTGGGCCTGAACGCGCTGCTCGAAAGGCGGGGCGCGACCGTCGGCCTGATCACCACGGCCGGGTTCCGCGACGTGCTGGAGATCCGCAGGGGCGACCGCGACGATCCCTACGACCTGTTCTGGACTCCGCCGCCGCCGCTCGTGCCCCGGCGGCTACGCCTGGAGGTGACCGAGCGGGTGGCCGCCGACGGCTCGGTCGTACGCGACCTGGAGCCGGAGGACGTGCGGCGGGCCGCCGAGGCCTTCGCGGCCGAGGGCGTGGACGCCGTCGCGATCGTGCTCGTCAACTCCTACGCCAACCCCGCGCACGAGGCACGCGCGGCCGAGCTGCTCAGGCAGGCCGGGTTCGCCGGGCCGGTCTCGCTGTCGCACGAGGTCTCAGGGGAGTACCGGGAGTACGAGCGCACCTGCACCACGGTCGTGGACGCCTTCGTCCGCCACCGCATGGGCCCCTACCTGCACAACCTCGACCGCGAGCTGCGGGCGAGGGGTTTCGCGGGCGAGCTGCTCGTGACCCGGTCCGGCGGCGGCGCACTGGCGCTGGCCGAGGCCGCGGCCCGGCCGTTCGAGACGATCCTGTCCGGCCCGGTGGCCGGGGCCGCCGCCACCGCCCGCCTGGCCGCCTCGCTCGGCCCCTCCCTCGGCATCGGCACGGCCGTCGCCGCCGACGTGGGCGGCACCAGCTTCGACACCGCGCTCATCGAGGACGGGCGGCTCCCGCTGCTCTACCAGGGTGAGGTCGTCGGCCTGCCGCTGCAGAGCCCCTGGGTGGACGTGCGGTCGGTGGGCGCCGGCGGCGGCTCCGTGGCGTACGCCGACGCGGGCGGCCTGCTGCGCGTCGGCCCGCGCAGCGCGGGCGCCGACCCCGGGCCCGCCTGTTACCAGCGCGGCGGGACCGAGCCCACGGTGACCGACGCCGCCCTGCACCTCGGCATGATCCCCCGCGGGCACATCTCCGGCGGCATCGAACTGTCCGAGGACGCGGCGGCCCGCGCGCTGGCGCCGCTCGCGGGCCCGACCGGCATCGACGGCGTGGACGCGGTCGCGGTGGGCGTGGTCAGGATCGCCGCCGCGCACATGGCCCAGGCCGTGCGCGGCGTGACGGTGGAGCGGGGCGTGGACCCGCGCGGCGCGGCCGTCGTCGCCTTCGGCGGCGCCGGGCCGGTGTTCGGCTGCCTGCTCGCCGACGAGCTCGACGTGGACACCGTGGTCGTGCCGCCCAACGCGGGCAACTTCTCCGCCGTCGGCCTGGTGCAGGCCGACATCGTGCGGTCGGCCGCCCGCACGATGGTGCGTCCTTTGGACGACGAGGCGCTGCCGCTGGTCGAGCGGGTGACGGAGACGCTGTTCGAGCGGCTCGCGCAGCCCGGAGCCGTACGCGAGGTGGACCTCGACCTGCGCCACCGGGGACAGGAGCACACGCTGACCATCCCGGTGCGGCTCGGGGAGGACGATCTGGCGGCGGTGTCCGCCCGGTTCTCCGAGGCGTACCACCGGTCCTTCGGCCACACCCTGCCCGACCCGCTGGAGATCGTCACGGTGCGGGCCACCGGCAGGGTGGTCCTCGACGCGGACCGCCCGATGGTGCCGGCCCCGCCGTCCGGCGAGGGCGGGCGGGGGACGACGCGGCTGTGGTCGTTCCGCCGGGGCGCCTGGACCGAGGCCCCGGTCGTACGGCGGGAGGACCTGGGCGGCGTGGCCGAGGGCCCGCTGCTGGTGGTGGAGCCGACCGCGACGACCTACGTGGACGCCGGATTCGCGGTGGAGGCGCACGAGAGCGGCTGTCTCATGATCACACGGAAGGACCGCCCATGACCATCGTCCGCACCCGATACGCGGAGGTCCACCCCGGGCTGGGCGACGGCGCCGACCCCGTCACCACCGAGATCATCCGGCAGGGCCTCAACGCGGCCGCCGACCAGATGAAGCAGTCGCTGATCCGCACCGCGTTCTCGCCGATCATCTACGAGGCGCTGGACTTCGCCGTCGCCTTCTACGACGCCGACATGTGCATGCTGGCGCAGGCCCCGACGCTGCCGGCGTTCATGGGCACCCTCGGCTTCTGCGTGCGGGAGGCCGTCGAGGGCGTCGGCGGTCCCGCCGCGCTCAGCCCCGGCGACGTGATCCTCTACAACGACCCGTACGGCACCGGCTCCCACCCCCAGGACGCGGCGATGGTGGTGCCGATCTTCCACGACGACACGCTGGTCGCGTACTCGGTCATCAAGGCCCACTGGCTCGACATCGGCGGCAAGGACCCCTACTGCACGGACACGGTCGACGTCCACCAGGAGGGCACGATCTTCCCCGGGGTCAAGCTGTACGACGCCGGGCGGCTGGTCAGCGACGTCTACCGGATGATCCTGGCCAACAGCCGGATGCCGGAGATGGTCATCGGGGACATCAACGCGATGGTGGCCGGGGCGCGGACCGGGGCGGAGGCCCTCGGCGCGCTGGTGCGGCGGCACGGCCTGGACACCTTCCGCCGCTGCGTCGCCCGCATGTACGCCCACGGCGAGGCGCTGGTGCGCGGCTGGTTCGAGCGCCTGCCCGACGGCGTCTACCAGGCGTCCAGCGTCATCGACTCCGACGGCGTGAACGGCACGCCGATTCCGTTCGGCGTCCGGGTCGCCGTGGACGGCTCGTCGGTGACCGTCGACCTGACCGACTGCCCCGACCAGGTCGGCGGGCCGGTCAACTGCCCGCTGCCGTCCACGGTGGCGGCCGTCCGGATCGCGGTGGCCTTCCTCGCGGGGGCCGGCGAGCAGCCCAACGAGGGCCACTTCCGCCCGCTGGAGTTGGTCACCCGGCTCGGCTCGCTGTTCCACCCCGTACGGCCGGCGCCCTGCTTCATGTACGGCATCCCCTCCGACCACGCCATCGAGCTGATCATCAGGGCGCTGGCCGAGGCCGTGCCCGAATCGGTGCCGGCCGCCAGCGGCGGGGACATCAACGCCCTGGTGTGGTGGGGCAACCGCGAGGCGACCGGCGAGCCGTGGGCCGACGGCGCGCCCCATCCGGTGGGCCAGGGCGCCTCACCGTCGGCCGACGGCGCGAGCGCGCTCATGTACATCTCGGAGTCGGCCACCCGCTTCACCCCGGCCGAGGTGTGGGAGGCGCGCAACCCCTGGCGGATCGAGCGGCTCGCCCTGGCCGAGGACTCCGGCGGACCCGGCCGCCACCGCGGCGGCCTGGGGCTCGACCTGTCCTTCCGCATCCTGGAGGACCAGTACCTCACCGCGGGCCTGGCCAGGACCGCGCTGGCGCCTTGGGGACTGGAGGGCGGCCTGCCCGGCCGGCCCAACCGGCTCACGGTGGAGTATCCCGACGGGCACGCCGAGGACTTCTCGCTGAAGACGCGGATCTTCCTGCCCAAGGGTGCGGTCGTGCACCTGCGCACCGGCTCGGGAGGCGGGTACGGCCCGCCCTCCGAGCGCGACCCCGAGGCCGTGCGCGCCGACCTGCGGGAGGGCTACATCACCCCTGAGCACGCCGCACGGCACTACCCGCACGCGCTCTGATCCGGCGCTCTCGACCGAGGAGGGTCACAGCGCGCGAAGACCGCTGATCACCTCGGTCAGGATGCCGGGGGTGGGGAAGCGCGCGACGTTGGCGGGTGGGCGCACCTGCACGAGACCCTGCTCGTGGAGGTCGCCCACCAGCACCCGTACGACGCCGAGCGGCAGGTCGATCGCCGCGGCGATGTCCGCCAGCGACGCCGGGCGGGCGCACAGGCTGAGGATCATCCACTGCTCGGGACCGAGGCTCACCGGCGTGGGCCCTCCGGTCGCGGTGACGATGGCGACGAGGTCGATCTCCTGGCTGGAGGGCCGCACGCGTCCGCGGGTCAGGGCGTAGGCCGGCACGATCGGGCCGGCCTCCTCGTCCAGCCACTGGTCCTGCATGCGTTCCGTCACTTTCGGTCCTCCTCGCCGGTGTTCTCGTTTTCCTGCGGCCCCCGTTGCAGCGAGGTGAGGATGATGTCCTCCGGTGTGACCTCTCCCGCGGCGAGACGGGCGAGATCGGGATCGTTGGGGCCAACCATGAGCACGGATGGGATCAGCACGATGGCGGTCGTTCCTCCGTAGGGCGAGGGCCGCAGGGTCACGCGGATGTCCCGCCGTGCGGCCAGGCGCGCGACGACGAACAGTCCCATGCGGTCGGTGTCCGCGATGTCGAACTCCGGCGGGTTGGCCAGACGCTCGTTCAGCTCGGCGAGCCGCTCCTTGGTCATGCCGAGCCCGCGGTCCTCGATCTCGACCGCGAAGCCCATGCCGACGAGTTCGCCGCGCACCGACACGGTGGTGTGCGGCGGCGAGAAGATCGTGGCGTTCTCGATCAGTTCGGCGATGAGGTGGATGACGTCGGCCACCGCGGCGCCGTCGAGCCCGTGGTCCTCCATCGGCGGCACGTTCACCCGGGCGTAGTCCTCCACCTCGGCCGCGGCCCCGCGTACGACGTCGTACATCGGGACGGGCTTGCGCCAAGCACGGCCGGGGGCGTTGCCCGACAGGATGATCAGGCCCTCGGCGTGGCGGCGCATGCGGGTCGTCAGGTGGTCGAGCCGGAACAGCTCCTCCAGCATGTCCGGGTCGGTCGCGTGGCGCTGCATGCCGTGCAGCTGGGTCCGCTGCCGGTGCAGCAGCGTCTGGCTGCGTCGCGCCAGGTTGAGGAAGACCTGGCTGACACCCCGCTGCAGGCGGGCCTGCCCGATGGCGGCCTCCACCGCGGTCTCCTGCACGGTCGAGAAGGCCCGGCCCACGTCCTGGATCTCGGCGGTCCCGCCCGCGGTCTGCAGCGGGGGCGCCTCGGCGGCCAGGTCGACGTCGTCGCCGCGCTTGAGCTTGACCAGCACGCCCGGCAGCCGCTTGTTCGCGAGGTCGAGCGCGGCCTGCCGCAGGTCGGCCAGCTCGCGGGCGAGGCGTCCGCCGACCCGCAGCGAGATCAGGATCGAGGCGATGACCGCGAGGAGGCCGAAGCCCCCGGCCAGCACGGCCCGCCGCAGGATCGAGTCGGCGATCGGCGCGGCGCGATCGGCGAGCAGGGCCGCCGCCTCGGTCTGCGCCTTCTGGAACGAGTCGGCCAGGTCGTCGGAGGTCGACTGCCACACCCGCTGCGTACGCGTCGAGAGCCTGGGGGCCTCGATGATCTGCTCTTCCTGCAGCCGCAGCCGCTGGTAGAGCGGAGTGGTGATCAGGTTGACGTGGAGCTGCCGCAGGCCGGCGTCCAGCTCGGGCAGCGCCTGGTCGATGAGGAACCGGCGGTTGCCCACGAGCTGGGTGAACAGCTTGCGTTCCTCGTCGGTGAGGCCGGACGTGCCGGCGGCCGCCTCCAGCGCCTGCTCCCGGGTCAGCAGCTCCTTGGCGTACCCGAGCGAGATCACCACGCGCGACTGCTGGTAGATCGGGATGTCGTCGATCAGCGCCAGGCTGTAGTGCATGCGGTAGATCGAGTCGCTGACCAGGTTGTAGGTCTCGATGGCACGCAGCCGCTCGGAGACCCCCTCGTCGACCTCCGCCCGGATCTCGTCGACCTGGCTGAGTCCCGCGAGCATCTCGTCGACCTGCGTACGCATGGCCGGAGTGGTGGCCGAGCGGGAGGCGTCGGACAGGGCCAGCGTGCGGAGCTTGTCCCTGGCCCTGTCCGTCCGCTGGCGCTGCAGGACCATGGCGTCGCGGCCGGCCGTCCGGTGCGAACCGAGGTATCGGGCCGTGGTCAGGCGTTCGGCCTGCAGGTCGACGATGAGGGAGTCGGCGGGCCGCCGGAGCGTGGACCACAGCGTGTTGTACGTACGCAGACTCAGGCTCTCGCCGATCGTGACGCCTGCGGTGACCGCCCACAGGGCGATCAGCGAGAAGAGCGGTACGAGCAGCAGGCCGATGAGCCGGGACCTGATCGGCCGGTCACGCCTGCGCGGACTCATGGCACCTCGCCCAGTGAGGGACAAGCCTCACATAAAACCTTTTTGCGACAGGGATAGAGACTAGCAGTGGGGTGGGTCGGATGAGGGCTCTGTGATCGATTAGCCGGAAATATCGTGTCTGATCGTGATCTTGCAGTAGCGTCGATCATGGTAGACACGGAAAGGACCCGCACGCATGCGCCGTTTACTCGTGCTGGGAGTGATGGCCGTGCTGGCCCTCGCGGGATGCGGCGGAGGTCAGGTCCCGGAGATCTCGGCCGCGAACCTTCCGTCGACGAAGGACTCGACCTTCGTCTACCTGTCCAATCTCGACATCGTCACCGATTGGGACCCCGCCAGCTCGTACTCCAACGAGATCATGGCGATGCAGAACATCTACGACTCGCTGACGACGTACAACCCCCGGACGCGCAGGGCCGCGCCGCGCCTGGCCGAGCGCTGGCAGGCCTCGTCCGACGGCAAGGTCTGGACGTTCACCCTGCGTTCCGGCATGACCTTCCACACCGGGCGGCCGGTGGACGGATCCGCGGTCAAGGCGTCCATCGAGCGCACCAAGCGGATAGGGGCCGGCGCGGCCTACATCTGGGACTCCGTCCAGCAGATCACGGTCAAGGACCCGCTCACCGTGGAGTTCCGGCTCAAGTACGCCGCCCCGCTCGACCTGATCGCCTCGTCCGACTACGCCGCGTACATCTACGACACCCAGGCGGCGGGCACGGGTGACCTCAAGAAGTGGTTCCAGGCCGGCCGGGACGCGGGCTCGGGGCCCTACACGGTGGCGAGCTGGAAGAAGGGCCGCGAGAAGGAACTGCTGTTGCGCGCCTTCGACGGCTACTGGGGCGGCTGGGAGGGCCCGCACTACCGGAACGCCGAGTTCCGCGTGACGCCCGACCTCGACAGGGCCTACCGGCTGCTGCTGCGCGGCGAGGCGAGCTACGTACGGCGGTTGAACCGGACCCTGTACCAGAAGGCTCGCACCACCGCCGGGGTGCGCACGCTGCAGGTGCCGTCGTTCCAGAACATGCTCGTGCTGTTCAACACCGCCTCGGGCCCGCTGGCGGACGTACGGCTGCGCAAGGCGGTGCAGAAGGCCGTCGACTACGACGGCCTGATCGCCGCGCTCAAGGGGGCGGGGGCGCCCGCCTCCGGTCTCGTCCCCGAGGGCCTGCTCGGGCACACCCCCGGCCTCACCCAGAAGCAGGACCCGGCCGGGGCCGCCGCGCTGCTGAACGAGGCGGGGTACGGCCCGGGCGGCAGGCCCCTGCGCCTGACACTGACGTACGCGCAGGGGGACGACGACGAGGAACTGCTCGTACGCAAGCTCAGGAGCGCGCTCGCCGAGCTGAACGTCCAGCTCGATGCGAAGGCGATGCAGTGGACCCAGCAGTGGGACCAGGGCAAGTCCGCCGACCCGGCCAAGCGCCAGGACATCCTCGTCATGTACTGGTGGCCCGACTACGCCGACGCGTACTCGTGGTTCCTCAACGTCTTCCACAGCGCGGAGCCGGTGTCCTTCAACCTCACCTACCTCAAGGACAGGGACGTCGACGCGAAGATCGACCGTCTGCCGTCACTGCTGACGAACGACCGTCCCGCCGCGGAGAGGGCGTACGCCGAACTCCAGAGGAAGCTCATCGAGGAGGAGGCCGTGGTGGCGGTGCCGTGGGTGTCCAACTACCAGCGGGCCTACCTGGGCAACGTCCAGGGGTACACCGACAACCCGGCCTACCCCAACGTCGTCTTCGTGCACGAGCTCATCCCCGGCGGCTGAGCCGCTCAGCCCCGCAGACTGCGGCTGACTCCGCCGCAGAGGGGGCCGCGGGCGGCGCGGGACCGCCGGGGTCCCGCGGGCTCGTCGAGGTGAGCGAGCATGGACTGCGCGGCCACGGCGTCCGACAAGATCCGCTGCGCCTGCTCACCGTCGGGAAGCTGCCCGTGCTCGGCCAGTTCGTGCTGGAGGAAGGTGAGCGGCACCGGGTGCCCGGCGCCGTCGGCCGCCACGGTGGCGCGAGCGGCGGTCAGCAGAGCGAGGTAGTGCGAGCGCAGGATCGCCTCGCGGGTTCGCAACTGCTCCAGATCGTCGAGCAGTGAGTGCGCGAGCTCGAGCAACTCGCTCGGCCGCGGCGGCTCGGCGGTGATGTGGGCACGGATGTCGTCGAACTCCGACCGCATGATGATGGCCACCTCCAGCGACGAAAGTCCGGGCGGCCGGGTTGGCGCCGTACGGGGACTTCCGCATCGTCTTCGTAGCGCGGGGCGATTGCGAGCGGCTTGACGTTCGGTTGCGTGGGACAACGACGGCCACTTGGAGCCGTCGCGGAACGCGAGGGCGACGGCCATGCGCGGCTGTCGTCCCTCACGTCGTGCCTCCCCGATCGTCCGTGCCCTGCCGGCTGATCGCCGCGGCGCTAAGTAGATGCCTGAGAGACGGATCTGGTTGTCCCCGCTTGCTCGCCCGTTTTGCCGCGTACGGGAGACGGGGCACGCTCCCGGCTCCTACCTGCGGGAATAGCCGCCATGGGCTGGTGTGTCGGACGACCGGACGTCCGGGCCGGGCCGGTCCCGGCGGGGAATAGCCCGCGCGGTGGGGGCGTTGTTCTCGAACCGGGTCATGGCGGTGCCGGACCCTGGTAATCTTGTGGTGTCGGCGCGGTTCGGCGCACTCCTCTTCGATCACTTCGGTGGTTGTCTTGTGTGTGCGAGGGCTGGTTGCCGGCGACTCCTCGTGCTTT